>JAFUQQ010000021.1 GCA_017472285.1 Clostridia bacterium
TTTCAGCATATATTACCGCCCTCTCACCCGACTTTCGTCGGGAGCTCTCCCAAAGGGCGAGCCTTTATAATAGGTATCTTTTTGAGTTTTTTGTGCAACTTTTTATTTTCAATTTTTCTACATAGCTTTTTCGACAGTCTGCCCGCCCCGAATATTCGGGGCGGATTTCAGTTGTGCCAATTTTTATTACATGGAAAATTGCTCAAAACAGCCCTCTCCGCTTTTTTATTCTCAGGTTGGCGTGCATGACGTTGACGCGATTGCCGTCATAGCTTTCGGAATATTGAATCAAAAGGAAATTACCGTTTTCATCCGTCAGATTGAGATTATTGGAATAATAGGCGGAAACGCCCTCTTTTTCCACGAGCATACAGCCTTCGTCCCAGTCCGAACCGTTTTCGGAAGTATAAAGAACGAAACCTTTCAGTCCACCCGCTCTGCCGTGGAGAACATAAACACCATCGATCAGCGCCGTTTGCGGATTACGGATACCTTTTGCAAGATAACAAGGCGCAAGCAACGTCCATGTCTGACCGAAATCATAGCTGACCGCATGATCCATATGTTCTTCTGCATTGACGTTATACGCATATGCATGAAGAACCTTTTTATCATCCATTAAGATCGAGCCGTAGCCGCGACCTATGGGATCAATCGGAATCACCGATGCTTCTTCAAAGGTTTTGCCGTTATCATAACTCTTATAAAGACGGTAAACGTGTTCGGGCAACGTGCCTGTGAAATGTTCGTTACAAAGATGTAATACGTAGATCACACCGTCATGATAAAACGCATCATACGTTCTACCTCTGTATTCGGAATATACCTTCGGTTCAGACCACGTTTTACCTTCGTCGGTACTTGTGATAAAGGTTGGTGTATTCCAAGGCTCACAACGGTATTTATGTGTACCGTCATTGCGCAGACAAAGGGCAACGATTGTTCCGTTATCACAAGAAACAGCTTTTTCAACGGAGATCATTGTCACACCATCCAGAAATTCATTCATGGAATATGGAAGTGTCTGAATATCGGAATACGTTTTGCCGCAATCTTCCGAAATACGGTATTCCACCCACCCATAAGGCATATGACCGTTCCATAGTACGGCGGAACAATTGGAATTGAAGTCAATAAAACAGCCTTTTTTAAATTCTGCCATCGCGTGTGACATATGACCGCTTCTGCGGCGGGTCTCATTATCCACGTAAACGGTCGGTTCTTCGATCTCCGCAGTATAATTCTCATGAATGATCGTTTTCCAAGACATAACAATGTTTCCTTTCTTCTCATCCTTCAGAAATTTCATTTTTATTATAACATAAATCGTTTCAGATTACAAGCCTTGCTTTTCTTCAAAAACCCTGTATTCTGCAAAATGTCCACTTGCAATTTTCAAAAAAATATGCTATGCTAAAAACATCAAATCCGAAAGGACGGAAAATTTTTATGGAAATTTTTACAACGATGATTACCCCTTACGATAAAAACGGTAATGTTGATTACGAAACCGCATTGAAATACGTTGATTTTTATTTTGAAAACGGCTTGGGCGGCATTTTTGCGGTCTGTCAATCGAGTGAAATTTTTTATCTTTCCCTTGAAGAAAGAGTAAAACTCAACCATCTTGTTTATACACGCGCCAAAGAATTGGAAAAAACATATGGGAAACCCTTTACGGTCGTTTCTTCCGGTCACGTTGGCAACACGTTTGAAGAACAGGCGGCAGAATTGAATGCGATCTGGGAATCAGGCACGGATGCGCTGATTCTGATTACCAACCGCTTGGATATCGATAATGAAGGTGATGACGTTTGGATTGAAAATTGTAAAAAATTGCTGTCTGCACTCCCCGAAGATGTGAAGCTCGGCTTATACGAATGTCCGTATCCCTATAAACGCCTTGTAACACCCAAAATTTTGGATTTCTGCCTTTCCACAGGTAAATTCTATTATATGAAAGATACCTGTTGCGATGCGGCAATTATCAAAGAACGCTGTGAGCAGCTTGCAGGCACTTCTTTTAAACTTTTGAACGCCAATTGTCAGACACTTCTGCAATCCATGCGTGACGGCGCGGACGGTTATTGCGGAATTATGTGCAATTTCCATCCCCGTCTTTATGCATGGCTCGGCGAAAACTTTGCAAAAGAACCCGAAAAAGCAGAACTGCTCCAATCGTTTATCGGTACGTTCGGCTTCACCGAGGTCGGACTTCCCTATCCCTTGACGGCAAAATATCATATGAATCTTTGCGGGATTCCGACGGAAAATATCGCGCGCAATCGAACAAGCGAAGAACTTGCCGATTATGCACGGGATTGTATGAAACAGATGAAGCTGGCGACGGATTATCTGGAGAACGTCGCGGGGTTTACCACCCCGAACCCCGTTTCAGCGGAAAGGAGAATATGATGAAAGGACAAAATACTTGGAGTTATCAACCGTACAGACCGTTTCTCACGGAAGTCGGCGATGTTTATATTTGCCGTATCGTTCCGTATGAAAATAAGATACATTTTGAATGGCTTGCGGAAGGCGGCTTGAACTATCACGTTTATTACCGCAAAAAAGATGAAGGCGAATTTATTTTTGCAGGTGAAACCAACGAAAATGAATTCGACATTGAAAAGCTTGAAAGTGAAACAGATTATGAATTTTTCGTGCAGACGGGTGAAAAAAAGAGCCGTGTGCGTCTTGCGCGATGCGGTGAATCCATCGGTACGGTCGTGAATTATCTGCATCCGAAAGATGAAGCATATGCTTTCTCGGGACATTATCTTTGTTCGCCGTCACTTGTGCGTCATCCTGATGGATTTTTGCTTGCATCCATGGACGTATTTGCGGCAAATCATCCGCAAAATCTCACGCTGATTTTCCGTTCCGATGATGATGGCAAGACTTGGCATTATGTGAGTGAGCTGATGCCTTGTTTCTGGGGAAAACTGTTTATTCATAAAGGCGAGCTTTATATGCTCTCCTGTTCCACGGAATACGGCGATCTTCTGATCGGAAAATCCACGGACGGCGGCAAGACGTTTTCTGCACCTGTTACGCTTCTGCGCGGTGCGAACGGCAAGAATGGCAGCAGCGGTGTACATAAAAATCCGCAGAACATCCTGTATTATAACGGCAGAATCTATGAAACACTCGAATGGGGTTCATGGGCAAATAAAGAATATTGTCATGCCGCTATGGTCATGTCCTGTGATGAAAACGCTGATCTTTTAAATCCGGAAAACTGGAGCTTTACCGAACCGCGCAAATTCTCACAGTTTGCGCCGGAAATTGCCGAGCTTCCCGATTGTACCATGACGATCGAAGGAACGCTGACAGCCGCACCCGATGGCAAACTTTATAATATCATGCGTTTTGGCAAATACGGAAAAGTGCTTGCTTATGCGGTCGATACGGAAGATCATGAAGCTCCGCTTACCTATTCTCATTGCATTGATTTCCCCGCTAACTATTCCAAATTCATGATTCAGTATGATGAAATTTCAAAAAAATATTATTCCATCGCTTCCCGTGTTTACGACAGAGAAAAATCTTCTGCGAGAAATCTGCTTTCGCTGATGGCATCCGATGATCTTTTGCATTGGCACATTTTGCAAGATCTTTATGATTTCCGTGACAGAGATCATAAAAAAGTCGGTCTGCAATACGTTGACTTTTTCTTTGAAGGAGATGATATCCTTTATCTATGCCGCACGGCGATCAACGATGCGAATAATTTCCATGATGCCAATTATTCCACGTTCCACAGAATCGAAAATTTTCGTGATATTTGAACAAAGCAGGTGAACCTATGTCTTCTGAAAAATCCATTGAAAAAACGAACGTCATGCGGATACTCGATCAGAAAAAGATTCCGTATGAGAGCCATTGTTATTTGACTTCAGGCGCGGTTTCTGCCGTTGATCTTGCGAAGGCACTCGGGGAAGATCCCGCCCATGTTTTCAAAACACTTGTTACCGTCGGCAAATCGGGAAATCATTATGTTTTTATGGTTCCCGCGGCGGAAGAATTGCATCTGAAAAAAGCGGCGGCTGCCGTCGGTGAAAAATCCATTGAAATGATCAAATCCAAGGAACTTTTACCGCTGACGGGATATATTCATGGCGGTTGCTCTCCGATCGGTATGAAGAAATTTTTCCGCACGACCATCCATAGCACAGCGGAACAGTTTGAAACCATACTTTTCAGCGCGGGGAAGATTGGTTATCAGGTTGAAATGCCACTTTCTGTTTTACAGAAAGCGGTGCGCGTTACTGTTTGTGATATTATTGTTTAGACAGAAAGGAATTTTATATGAAAAATCTTCCATCCGTGATCTATACGGGAAAATGGCGCGGTGGTCATATCCAAGGCATTGCCATTGATAAAGAAAGAAAATATATTTATTGTTCATTCACGACAGAATTTGTAAAACTTGATATGCAAGGAAATCTCATCGGTTCTGTCAAAGGCTTCACGGGACATCTCGGCTGTCTTGCGTATAACGAAGCAGACGGACGGGTCTATGCTTCGCTGGAATATAAAAATGACGTGATCGGCAGAGGTATTCTGCGTACACTCGGTATTCGCAATGAGATCAAAAATGCGTTTTACGTTGCAATCTTTGACGTTGATAAAATTGACCGCCCCGATATGAATGCTGAAACAGACGGAATCATGACGACCGTATGGCTTCGTGAACCGACAGAAGATTATTTATATGAAGGCCATCGCTACGGTTGTTCAGGTATTGACGGCATCACATTTGCACCGATCGGGGATGAAATGCGTCTGCTTGTCGCATACGGTGTTTATGGCGATATCACCCGTGAAGACAATGACCATCAGATCTTGCTTTCTTACCGTCCCGAAACGCTTGCACCTTATGAAACCACCCTAACCGCTGAAAATATCCATGAAAATGGTCCCGGTGCTTGTACAGAACGCTATTTCGTTTATACGGGAAATACGAATTTCGGCGTACAGAATTTGGAATACGATGCATATACGGGCAATATTTTCATGGCAGTCTATAAAGGCAAAAAAGAAAAATTCCCGAATTTCAAAATGTTTGCCATCGATAGCAGTATTGCACCGAAAAAGAGCGTTCTTCGCGGTCTGAATGGGGAAGAAGGTATGATGTTTACGCTGAAAAACGTCGGTATTTGCGAAAAAAATATATACGGTTCCTATTTCCCTTACGGTTCAACGGGTATCGCTTCTCTCGGTGACGGCAGATTTTATATATCTGAAGATCACGGTGAAAATGGTGAATATGATTCCTATATCCGTCTTTATCGTTATACGGGGGATGAAAAACTCTTTGAACCCATTCTTT
This sequence comes from Clostridia bacterium, assembly GCA_017472285.1. Lineage (GTDB taxonomy): Bacteria > Bacillota > Clostridia > Oscillospirales > CAG-272 > QALR01. Next base: position 5,336 of record JAFUQQ010000021.1, read on the forward strand.
AAAAGGAGGATTTATGGATGCCGATTGAAGTTACGACTGTTTATACAAAAGAATGTTTATTGCGTTATCAAAAATATTTTATTTCCCGCAGAAAAGCATTCTGGATTATCCTTGCCGTTATGGAAGTCTTCGCGCTTGGCGTTTCTTTGTGCAACGGAATCCTTTGGGGTGATTTTTCTTTGCTTCTGAGAGGTTTGTTGCTGCTGTTTCTGATCGATGCCGTTTATATTTTTAATTATGTAATCTATCCTCGTATTTCTGTGAACAAAGCCAAAAATCTGAATGCACAAGTGCGGTTCTCCTTTGAGGAAGAATGTTTTCATATGTATAGCAGCAATGCATTATTTGAAGAAAATTCAACGATACAATACACGATGCCGACAAAGATTTATAAAAAAGGAAATGATCTTTATATTTTTATCGCGCAACGCTCGGCATATATCGCAGATCTATCTTCGCTTTCGGATGGGGAAAAAGAAGCTTTGCGAACGCTCCTGCAACCGAATTTCAAACCAAAAAATTTTAAATGGGCATAAAATTTTGAAAGCCAAAGCATGATTGCTTTGGCTTTTAAATTATCCCACCGCATCCAGCATATTTTCGATAAAAATACCGTAACCTCTTGCGGGATCATTGACGAGGACGTGCGTGACCGCGCCGATAATTTTACCATCCTGAATAATCGGAGAACCGCTCATTCCTTGTACGATACCGCCCGTTTTGGAAAGAAGTGCTTCATCCGTCACACGCACAGAGAAATTTCTGTCTTTTCCATCTTTGACGATATCAAAAATTTCAATTTCATATTGCTGTCTGCCGTCATTATCCACGGTTGCGAAAATATAGGCTTTTCCTTCTTTGATATCCTTGGTTTTACAAACGGGATATTTTTCATTTTTCAATTCTTCGGGAATTTCCGCAAGAACACCGTAAACACCTGTGATATCATTTTTCAGGAGTTTACCCATTTTATGACCGGCAAAAGATCCCCGTAGTTCGCCGGGTGCGCCTGCTTTTCCGATCACGATGCCTGAAAGTGTTACACTTTCCGCACTTCCGAAAGCAAGCGGTAACGGTTCACCGCTTTCCGCATCACAGATACCGTGTCCGAGTCCTGCAAAAGACATGGTTTTCGGTTCAATGAACGTCACCGTTCCAATTCCTGCCGCACTGTCCTTGACCCAAACTCCGATCTTATATTCTCCGCTTTCATCTGCTTTTGGTGTGATATGTGCCGTATGGGAAAGTTCGCCGCTTTTAAAATCCACAGTTAGCTCGGTTTCACCGGCGTTTCTGATCTTTTCGGCAAATTCTTCCGCAGATACGACAGGCGCGCCGTCAATTGCCGTAATGATATCACCTCGTCGGATTCCCGCTTCCGCCGCTGGTCCTTTTCCACTCGGAATACCGATCACGATCACGCCATCCGTATGAAATCTGACACCGAACGGAATCCCCGCAACGATGAGTTCTTTTACGTTTCCCGCAGTAATGCCCAATGGAAAACTGATTGCCATCAGCACGGTCAATACGACCGCAAGATATATTCTGATTTTCTTTTTCATATCGTTCCTTTCTTCCAAAAATACTTTCACGCGATTTTTTGCGCTCGTCTTTAATTTGTTTCATCTTTGATTTTTTATGTATAGCAATTTTTTCGCGTGAATTTCCGATAGTTGAAAAAAACTTTCAATAAGATATTGAAAATAGGATGATAATTTGTTAAAATATAATAAGAAGTAAAGAGATTCCAAAGGAACAGGAGGGAAGAAGTGCTTATGCGTGTTGCCATTATCGGTTCCCGAAATATCGAATATGATAAAATGAAAGAAAGAGCATATGCGCTTCTTTGCCGTTATATTCCCGCCAATGCGACGGAGATCGTCAGCGGCGGTGCCGTCGGTATCGATACGCTCGCGGAAATTTATGCGAAACAAAACGGTTTGCCGACGAAAATTTTCAAACCCGATTATGCGCGTTACGGAAAACGTGCGCCGCTTGTCCGCAACGATGAGATCGTAAGTTACGCGCAATACGTGCTTGCGGTCTGGGATGGCAGTTCTCACGGTACGGCATATACCGTTGCGACTTGTATTCAGAAAGGGATTCCCGTTAAGGTTGTTTCTATTGAAGATACAGAGAAAGAGGACGATGATTGAAGGATATATTGACGGGCATAATATAGATTTTATTAAAGATAAAGTTGCTTTTGACTTGGAGTGGAACAGCAAAGACCAGACTTTTGACCGCGATTTGCTCGCAATGAGAACCTATTTTGATTGCGGGTTGATCGAAGTCGGTGTGATTGTTACCAGATCCAAAGAATTGAATGATATATTTAAAGAATTAACCGATAAAAACGGAAAAGCTTTAATTTCAAAATACGGCGCAAGCACAACTTGGCTCGGCAAATTGGAATACAGGCTGAAATCCCGCAGAAACGGCGGCTGTCCCATTTTGGCAATCGGTATCAAAAAAGCTTGTGTGGAGGGATATTGAAATGTCCAAAACGGAATTTGAACTGACAGTAGAGAACTTCAGAGAATTTACGCAAGGAAAAAAATACAAAACGATTTACGCAGATCCGCCGTGGCCGTTTCAAAACAGAACGGGCGAGGTTGCGCCCGAACATAAAAGACTGACTCGCTACGGCACAATGAAGCTCGATGAAATCAAACAGCTTCCCGTAGGTGATGTCGCGGATGAAAAAAGCCACCTTTATTTATGGGTACCGAATGCGTTGCTTCCCGAAGGATTGGAAGTCATGAAAGCATGGGGTTTTGAATATAAAACCAATATCGTTTGGGAAAAAGTCAGAAAAGACGGGATGCCTGACGGCAGAGGTGTCGGGTTTTATTTTAGAAACGTAACCGAGCTTCTGCTTTTCGGTATCAAAGGTGATAAGAATCGCACATTGGATGCAGGACGTTCACAAGTCAATCTGATTCGTTCCATGAAACGCGAGCATTCCAGAAAACCCGATGAATTTATTCCATTGATCGAAAGCTGCTCGAGCGCGCCGTATCTGGAACTTTTCGCAAGAGGTGATCGCGAAGGATGGGATATGTGGGGTAATCAGGCAACAGAAGATTATGAACCGACATGGAACACGTACGCCAATCATACGGTTGCTCAACACACATTAGAGAATAACAATTAACATTACATAAAGAAAGCAGAGGGATTATACAATGAAACTGAAGATCATGACTTATAATATTGCTTCTTGCCGTAACTATAAGCTCGGCCCCGATTTCCGCCCCGTTACGCGCGACCTTGACCTTTATGCAAAGGCGATGCAGGAACTCGCACCCGATGTTTGCGGTCTGAATGAAGTGGACTATAAGCTGCCGAGAAGCTGCTGTGTGAAGATGGCGAAATTCCTCGGTGATGCGCTCGGTTATGAAAGCGCGTTCGCGCCTGCTGTCACTTGGGGACTCGGTACGTATGGCAATGGCTTTATTTCCAAATATCCGATTAAGGATATTGAAGTTTATCCGATTCCCGATCCGCCCGCAAAAACAGAAGATAAATATTATGAAACCCGCGTGATTCTTCATACCGTTGTGGATATCAAAGGCAAAGACATTGATTTCTTTATTACGCATTTCGGTCTTGCCAGAGCGGAAGCACAGAATGCTGCAGATACACTCGTGGAACTCATCAAGAGATGTGAAAATCCGGTTGTTCTGATGGGCGACTTCAATCTGAAAATGGATGATCCCATTCTCGCGCCGTTCTTTGAAATGCTTCAGGATACCTTCGCTGTTTATCCTGATAAGGATGTTTACACGTATCCTTCCGATTCCATCGTCACAAAGGTTCCCGAGCATTACGGCAAGATCGATTATATTTTCGTAAGCAAGCATTTCAAGGTGGAATCCGTTGAGATTCCGAATAAATTGCTTTCCGATCATAAGCCTTATATCGCTTACGTTGAACTTCCCGATGCAGAATAATTATCATATAAAGGAGGAAATTTTCTTATGAAACTCAGAATTATGACCTATAATATCGCGGCAGGCAGAAGCTTTGAAAAAGGTCCCGATTACCGCCCGATCATCCATGCGGAATTGCAGTATGCCGACAAGATCAAAGAACTCGCTCCCGATATCTGCGGTCTGAACGAAGTGGACTACCGTCTTCCCAGAAGCGCACGTGTCAAAATGGCAAAAATGATTGGTGATGCTGCCGGTTATGAAAGCGCATTTGCGCCCGCTGTTACATGGACGAACAAATGGGGCATCGGTACGTACGGCAACGGTTTCCTTTCCAAGCATCCCATCAAAGACGTTGAAATTTATCCCATTCCCAATCCCGAACTGACAACAGAAGCAAAATCTTATGAACCCCGTGTCATTCTCCATGCCATCGTTGATTTCAGCGGCAGAGACGTTGACGTTTTCGTAACCCATGTCGGTCTTTCCGATGAAGAAAAGAAGAATGCGGCACAGACGATCACCACACTCGTCGGTTATTGCACCAATCCCGTTATCGTTATGGGTGATTTCAATATGAAGCAGGATAATCTCATGATGCAGCCGCTTCTTTCCATGCTGGAAGATTCTTTCAAATATTATCCGAATCAGGATGATTACACATGGCCTTGCGATCCGGAACTCATGAAAGCCGATCCCGCAAAATGCGAACGCATCGACTATATTCTTTTCAGCAAGCATTTCAAGGTGGAATCTGTTGAAATTCCCGCGCTTCCCCTCTCCGACCATAAGCCTTATATTGCAAACGTCGAACTTCTTGACGAAGCGGAAGGATAAGTGCTGTGAGAGAACAGATCTATACCATACCGATCAACGAAGCCTTTGACAAAGCGATTTCCAACGAGCCTTGCGATTGTCCTTTCTGCTTGCTTCACGAGATGCTCGAAAATAATGAGCTTGAACTGATTATGGGTGCTTCCATGATGGAACCCGACGTTCGTATTCAGACGAACAAAAAAGGGTTCTGCAAGCATCATTTCGACCGTCTTTATGAAAACGGCAACCGCCTCGGACTCGCGCTCGTTCTCGAAAGCCATCTGGCTGAAATTGAAAAGAAGATCTTTGAGGGAGGAACGCTTTTTGATGGCAAAGGTGAAAAAGAACAGGCAAAGCTCAAAACGCTTGACGACACCTGTTACGTTTGCGACCGCATGAACGATTCCCTGATGAAGATGTTTGATAACGCGATCTATCTTTGGGAAACCGAAGAAGATTTCCGCGAAAAATTCAAAAATCAGAAATATTTCTGTCTGCCTCATTACAGAACGCTTCTTGAATATGCGAGAAACGGTCTTTCCAAAAAAGATTTCTCCGAATTTTTCAAGACCGCGCGTGAAATTGAAAAGAATTATATCTCCGAGCTTGGCGGCGATATTTCATGGTTCTGCAAAAAATTCGATTACCGCTACGACAACGAACCTTGGTACAACGCCAAAGATGCGATCCCTCGTGCACTCGCTTTTCTCTCGGGCGGTAAGAATACGCGGTCGTAGTTGGGACGCTGTCCCAAACCCTGTTCAAGAAAACTTTTTATAAAAAGTTTTCTTGAAAATCTTTCAAAAATTTTCTATGTGTTTCTCTTGGTTGATTGGAGTGCATACTTCTCATACCATATATTTATGTAAAATTATATATTATTTCAAAATAAAAAGGATGATACGAATATTATGAAAAAATTCAGACGTATTGGCATTTTAACGTCGGGCGGCGACGCGCCCGGCATGAACGCGGCGATCAGAGCAGCCGCAAGAGCAGCAATCGCGCGCGGTGTTGAAGTTTACGGTATCCGCAACGGTTATCAGGGACTTATCGACGGTGATATGCAGCTCTATACCAACCCCAGCGAACTCCGCAACATCATCAATCGAAGCGGTACGTATCTTTATACTGCTCGTTGCGATGAATTCAAAGAACCCGAAGGTATGGCAAAAGCCATTCAGACTTGTGTTGACAATCAGATCGACGGTATTATCGCGATCGGCGGCGACGGTACGTTCCGCGGCGCAACAGACCTTTCCAACCACGGTATTCCCACCATCGGTATCCCCGGCACGATCGATAACGACGTAACTTCCACCGATGAAACCATCGGTTTTGATACCGCAATGAATACGGCGATGACGATGATCGATAATCTTCGTGATACCTGTGAATCTCATGCACGTTGCAACGTCATTGAAGTTATGGGTCGCTGGGCAGGTCATATCGCTCTCCGTGTCGGTATCGCAAGCGGCGCGGCTGCAGTTGCGATTCCCGAAATTCCTTTTGATGAAGAAGCGACCATTCAGAAGATCATCGAAGAAAGAAAGAATGGCAAGCGTTCCTTTATCGTTGTCGTTTCCGAAGGTCTTCCCGGTTATGCGGAACAGCTTGCAAAGACTATTGATGCAAGAACCAAAGCGCTCGGTCCGAAATATTGGGTTGAAACCAAATTCGCAAGACTTGCACACGTTCAGCGCGGCGGTACACCGACCTTGAAGGACAGACTTCTTGCTTCCGAAATGGGTGTTGCGGCAATTGATTACCTCTTTGAAGGTATGTCCGATATCGTTATCTGCAAGGTTGACGGTAAGATCGGTTATAAGAACATTCAGGAAGCTCTCAAGGTTGACCGTATGTTCAAAAAGAAAATGACCGAACATGAATACGATGCGCTTTCCGATGAAGACAAAGCATGGATGGAAGCACGTTGCGAAAAAGTGCTTGGCGATATGAAACGTCTTTATCAGATCGCTAACGAAATTTCCTGATTATAAAGCGAAACGGGTACAGAATTGTGCCCGTTTAAATTTATCGAAAGGAGTGACTCGGTTGATGAAAAAGGAAAAAGATATTTCTGTTTATTTGAGCTTTTTATTGCGCCATAAGCCCGATGATATCGGACTTATGATGGATACGCACGGTTGGATCTTGGTGGAAGAACTGCTGAACGGCATCAATCAAAGCGGGAAATATACGATCACAAGAGTAGGGTTGGAGGAGATCGTTGCGAAAGATAATAAAGGACGGTATCGTTTTAATGAAGATGGAACGAAGATCAAAGCGTGTCAGGGTCATTCGATTCCTTGGGTGGAACCGGAACTCAGATATTCCGTACCGCCAGAATATCTGTATCACGGAACGACGGCGTTCGCTTATGAAAAAATCAAAAATGCGGGATATATCAGCAAAATGAACCGTCATGCCGTTCATATGACGGCGGATGAAAGCAAAGCTTGGCAATCTGCAACCCGTTGGCATACCTCTTATCCAATCGTTTTGAAGATCAACGCAGAAAAAATGGCAAACGATGGCTATATGTTCGGCGTTTCCGAGAATGAAGTTTGGTGTATTTCCGATGTGCCGTTGCGATATATTTCTCAGGTATTGACCGAAAAAAGAGAAGAAACGTAAAGATGATATTTTAAAAAAATCAAGGAGTGCAGAAATGCACTCCTGTTGTTATCCAAAATAAAAGCCCCGCCGTTTTGCTGAATTCCCATACGTACAAATTATAAATAGGCGGAAAAGGGAGGCGGCAACTTGCCGCTTAAAAAGCACCTCCCCTTTATGTATTAAAGTTCGAGTTTCATATCGCCGTCCTTGACGAGCTTCAGTTTTCTGAAGATCCAGTCAAATGCGAGGGAAAGCACGGCGGGAAGAATGAAACAAACGAGGATAAGTCCGATCCAATGGAGCGCGGTGACATCCCCCGTATAACCGTTTGTCTTGTCATACCAACCGAGGATCATACCGATCGGGCCGAGAAGTCCGCAAGTACCCATCCCCGAATTGATCGCGATGCCGTACATTTTCAGATCGAATACGCAAACGGCAAGCGGACCTGTGATCGCGGAAGCGAGCGTAGGCGCAAGCCAGATGCAAGGATTTTTGACGATATTCGGCACTTGGAGCATACTTGTACCGATGCCTTGAGAGAGCAGACCGCCCCATTTGTTTTCACGGAAACTGATTACGGCAAAACCGACCATTTGTGCGCAACAGCCAGCGACAGCCGCCGCGCCAGCGATGGCAAGACCTTCGGAGCTGCCCGCAACGGCAATACTGCCCGTCAGGGCAAGTCCATGACAGATCGCCGCGCTGGAAATGGGAAGTGTCAGCACCATACCGATGACGACGGAAACGATAACACCTGTTACGAACGGTGCTTGCATAGCTGCCCAACCAATAAATTTACTGATATAACCGACACCGATACCGATATAAGGTGCGATAAAAACGGAAAGAATTCCGCCAACGAAGATCGTAACAAAAGGGGTTACGATGATATCGATCTTTGTTTTTTTGGAAACGAGCATACCGATTTCAACGGCAATGATCGCGATGAGAAAAACCGCAAAAGGACCGCCTGCACCGCCCTCTGCATTTGCCGCATAACCGACCGCCGCCGCGGAAAACATAACGAGCGGATGCGCGCCGAGAGAATATGCAATCGCGACACCCATTGCGGGACCTGCCATGGCTTTTGCAAAATTACCGATGGTCGCAAAAATTTCAAGATGGGGGATCATACCGATCGCGCCGAAGATCGTACCGATTAAGAGAGAAGCGAAAAGACCGAGTGCCATCGAACCCATGGCATCAATGAGATAGCGTTTCACCAGACGTTTCATAAGAATATCCCTTTCTGATTTGATATTTTGAAAATAGATTCTGGAAAAGTCAAAAAATAAAATTGAATGATGAGAAAATTATAGCAAAAAAGCCTTATGCTGTCAAGAAAAAATGAGGTTTTGTATATAAAAACCTTGCGTTTTTGAGGAAAATATTATATAATGAAAAAGTACTATAAAAATATGCCGCTTGTGGCAGATTGGAGATACATATGTTGCAACACGCAAACTATACCATGCTTCTTGACTTTTATGAACTGACGATGGCAAACGGTTATTTTGCTTCCGGTAAAAAAGATGAGATTGCATATTTTGACGTATTTTTCCGTGATATTCCCGATGGCGGCGGTTATGCGATCGCGGCAGGCTTGGAAGAAGTCATTGATTACGTTAAAAATCTGAAATTTACGGAAGAAGATATCGCTTATCTGCGTGAAAAAAATCTTTTCAGCGAAGAATTTCTCGAATATCTCCTGAACTTCAAATTTACAGGCGATATTTATGCCGTTCCCGAAGGCACACCGATCTTCCCCCGTGAACCGATGATGGTCGTCCGTGCGCCTTCGATGGAAGCACAGCTCATTGAAACCTTTATCCTTCTTGCGCTCAATCACCAGTCTTTGATCGCGACAAAAGCAAGCCGTATCGTCCGTGCGGCAAAAGGCAGAGTTGTTTCCGAATTTGGTGCAAGACGTGCGCAAGGCGCGGAATCTTCGATCTATGGTGCGAGAGCGGCTTATATCGGCGGTTGTCATTCTACCTCCAATACCATTGCCGACCGTGATTTCGGCGTAAAAGCATCGGGTACGATGGCACACGCTTGGGTGCAGATGTTTGATACGGAATACGAGGCGTTTGAAACCTATTGCCGTATTTATCCCTATAACGCTACTTTGCTGATCGATACTTATAACGTCATGAAAAGCGGTCTTCCCAATGCCATCCGTGCATTCAAAGAAGTTTTGATTCCGCAGGGCATCCATAATTTTGCCGTTCGTCTGGACTCTGGTGATATCGCGTATCTTACGAAAAAGATCCGTGCCAAACTCATTGAAGAAGGTCTTCCCGAATGTAAGATCATCGTTTCCAACTCGCTGGATGAACATATTATCCGTGCAATCATCAACCAAGGTGCGGAAGTAGACGGTTTCGGTGTCGGTGAACGACTCATCACGGCAAAGAGCAATCCTGTTTTCGGCGGTGTTTATAAATTGGTTGCCGTTGAAAGAAACGGTGAGATCATTCCGAAGATCAAGATCAGCGAAAACCCCGAAAAGATCACAAATCCGCATTTCAAGAAGATTTACAGAATTTATGATAATGACAGCGGGGAAGCGGTTGCCGACTTGCTTTGTGTACACGATGAAGTCTTTGACGGCAGTGAACCGATCGAAATCTTCCATCCTCAGCATACTTGGAAACGCAAGACTCTGACGAATTTCCATCTCCGTGAGCTCCTTGTTCCGATTTTCAAAAACGGTGAATGTGTTTACGAATCTCCTTCCACAGAAGAAATCCGTGAATATTGTCAAGGTCAGATTGCTTTGCTTTGGGATGAAGTCAAGCGTTTTGAAAATCCGCATATCTATTACGTTGACCTTTCTCAGAAGCTTTGGGATATGAAACAGAGAATGCTCAGAGGCGAAAAAGGTTAATTGATATTGTTTTTGTTTCAATGGGAGGCATTCTGCCTCCCGTTTTTGAAATTATAGTCAATTCCGAAATGCCAATGCAGTTCGGAAGGGGGCGGATACTGCCCGCTTTGTTCAAAAGCACCAAAAAACAGGGAGAAAGTTTTCTATATAAAGCCCTTGATGGATTTCCTAAAAATTGGTATAATTTTAAAAGATAACTGTTTTTTGATAAAACGGTAAAAAAATCATATACGTTTACCGATGTAAACGGAAAGGAATCATCATGAAAAAGCTTCTTGCATTTCTTCTTGCGGCGATCATGATCGTCAGCCTCGTTGCTTGTACGACCACACAGCCCGACCAGACTCTCGGCACTTCGGACACCTCGGAAACTTCCGATACCACGGAATCTTCCACATCCGAAACTACCACGCAAACCACAACTGCTGAAACCACAACCACCGAAACCACAAAAGAGGAGGAAACCACTACGGAAACTCAAATCCCCGAAACGCCCGTAACACCCGCGTTTGATGAAACCAAGATCGTTCTTACCTTTGCGGCGATCTCCGATACCCAGCATAAATACAGCGGTATTGATACTCTTGCCAAACTCAGAACCGCATTGAAACAGCTCAAGGATTATGCAAATGAAACCGCAGACGGTCTTGACGCTGTATTCTTCGTCGGTGACCTTGTTCAGTCCGCAAAATCTCAGGAAGTCAGAGAATTCAAGACTGCCTATGAAGCTGTGATTGACCCTGTTGAAACACCTCTTATTTTCTCTCTTGGCAACCACGATGTAAAATGCGCAAGCTACACAGTTGAAGATCTCACAACGGATAAATTCTATGAGATTTTCGGTATGTCCTACCGCGCTTATGACAAGGAAACGAGCAGAGTCGAACTCGGTTGCACACATACCATCGTCAACGGTTACCATTTCCTTTGCCTCAATCCGATCAATTCTTCTTACATTGCTGTCGGTGATATGGGTACATTCTATACCGACGAAGTCAAAGCTTGGCTTGATGAAACCCTTGCTGCAATCACCGAAGAAAATCCCGATCAGTACGTATTTGTCAATACCCATCCGATGATCTACGATACCACGTACGGTAGTACACTTGTCGTTAGCGACCATCAGTGGTTTACCAAAGACTTGACTTCCATCCTTGAAAAATACAATCAGGTCGTTACCTTCGGTGGACACGTTCACTTCCCGCTCAACGATCCCAGAAGCATCATGCAGACCGCATTCACTTCTCTCGGTTGTGCATCCGTTACTTATATGGCAATTGAAAACGGCGGCTATGAAAATATGTCCTCCGCAACCGTTATGAGAGATAGCTCTCAATATTCTCAGGGTCTGATCTGTCAGGTTGATGAAAACGGTAATATGCGTTTCACACGTATGGACTTCCATAATGAAGACACCATTGAAACACCTTGGGAAATCCCCGCTCCCGCGGCTGATGGCTCTCACCTTACATACTACGGCAAAGACAGAGCAGATGATAACACAGCTCCCGTGCTTTCTGAATTGAGAGCTGTTATGGGTAAGGTCAACAAGACCGGTAAACAGCAGGTTACTCTTGAATTTACCAAAGCGGAAGATGATGAATTCGCACATCACTACGTTCTGACACTCAAGAACAAGACCGATGGCACGACCGTCAAATCGTTCAAATTCCTTGCGGACTTCTATCTCCATGCAAAGACTGCAGATATGAAAGAAACGTATTCCCAGAATGCCGGTCTTCTCAGCCCCGGCATCGAATATGAAGCAACTCTTGTGGCATACGACTCCTGGGGTGCTGAAAGCGAAACCAAATCCATTACGTTCTCCATCACAGGCGAAACTATTGAAACCAAGCCCGCATCCGTTTACGTGGATATTGATTTCACAAACGGTACGATCACTGATACCAAAGGTAACGTGACCATTCAGAACAATGCGACCGTTACAAAAACAGAAGTCAAAGTCGGCGGCAAAACTGCGACTGTTGACGCGCTCGTGATCAAAAACAGCGATCAGAACGTAACTTGTACGTTCAATAAGCTCACAAACGCCGATCAGATGGCTGTATTTGCGGAAGGAGGCTTCTCCGTAGAAGCATTTTACGTGATGGGTCAAAAAGGTTCCGTACAGGGTGTTGTTTGCGGAACAGAAGCAGGCGGCTGGGGTGTTGCCGAAGATAAAGAAGGCAAACCTTATTTCATCACAGGTATTACCGGCGGTAAATACAATACAGGTTCTTATGCCAAAGCAACGGCTTCCACAGAAGAACTCGTTCACGTTGTTGCCGTCTATGATTTCGAGAATAAAAAACAGATGATCTATATCAACGGTGTTCTCGAAAGCACACAGACCATTCAGAACGGCTTCGGTGTCGGCGCAGAAAAGGCATTCAATATGTTCTGTCTTGGTGCAGACGTGAAAAAAGACGGTTCTGCTGGCGATTTCCTTTGTCCCGCAATGGTTATGGTAGATGCCAAAATCTATGAAGGCGCGCTCACCGCAGACGAAGCAAAGACTGCTTACAATAACGCAATTGCAAATGTAAAATAATCATAACAAAAGAAAAATCCCGATGTAATGGCAGGGCATCATAAAACAGTTGCAGTCCCGGCAGCATGTTCTGCCGGACTGTTCTTGTATATATTGCAGCTACATGATAGAATAGATCAAACAGTTAGATAAACTTGAATTTGACGAGGTACCATATGAAAATCGAAAAACGCATTAAGTCTTCGTTCTCAGTAATTGGAAAAGAAGGCTCAACCTTGGATGGCCAAGGCTTTATTCAAAAATTGTGGGAGGATGCAAATTCTCATTTCAACGAAGTCCAGTCATTGGCCAAGAAAGATGAAAATGGCAATTTGGTTGGTATTTGGGGTGCGATGTCCGATTGCACTCGTTCCTTCAAGCCTTGGGAAGATAATTTCAGCAAGGGATTATACCTTGCTGGTATTGAATGCACTGATGATGCACAGGTACCAGATGGATGGACAAAATGGACAATTCCAGGCTATGAGTATCTTTGCGCAGAGGTCGAAAGTGAAAGCACTTTTTCGGATGTGATAGAGTATATGAATGCAAACGGCGTTGCCTTGGTAGGTGCTGTCCATGACTTTACTTGCCCATCGAACGGAAAGAATTATATGCTTTTTCCGATAAGAACAATTTGACAAATTCCAATTTGTCGAACAGACATAATGGCGCACTTCTATACACCGTTCGGTGCAGTGCGATATGTGCGGTTTTTCACCGCACCAAAGCCTCCCCTGTGTAAGGGGAGGTGCCCCGCAGGGGCTGAGGGGCCTCAGTCAGCTGCGCTGACAGCTCCCTTTACACAAGGGAGCCTTTCTGAAACCGATACACATTACAAAAAACCGACCTATGATCGTAACTATAGGTCGGTTTAATTGTTTTACGAAGCCCCGCCGAAATCGGGATTTTTTCTTGAATAGCAAGGTGCAACCGGCGGTTGCTAAAAATACAAGTGCGCTTGATTGCATTTTTTGTCCATATACGCTATAATCAAAATACCATGTAAGGCAAACAGAAAAAGATAAGAAAGGTGATAAAACATGAAAAACATCGGAGAAAGAATCAGCAGGCTTCGCGCAGAGCATCGGATGTCACAGGGCGATCTTGCGGAAGAACTTTTCGTTTCCAGACAAGCGATCTCAAAATGGGAAACGGGCGCAAGTATTCCCGATCTTGAAAATATCGTGCGTATGAGTGAAATTTTTTGCGTAACGACGGATTATCTGATCAAAGGAATTCAAACAGAAGTCACCTCTCCTATACATCAAAATAAACCGGAAAAGCTGATTCATATATTGAAACAATCAAAAATCTTGGGTTTCATCGTTTTCATTTTCGGTTTCGTTTGCGCTTTTTCTCTTTATATTTTAAGCGGTATATATGAATCCTTGTCGCATAAGCTATGGGGAACATTTCTTGTCGAATGGATGATCGTTTTAGCAATCCTTGGTCTGCTTTTCATGCTGATCCGTGATAAGAAATTGTGTTATCTGCTTTGCGGTTGGCTGATTGAAATTTCTGCTTTTTTATTTCTCCCATACGATATCAGAGGAATTGGATTATTTTGCATCCTTGTGGTTGTCGCGCTTATCCTTCTTGTTCATACGATACTCTATACTATAAAACGTATCATTAAAAAAAGACGCTGACTTGTTGCAGATTATTTTCTTCAGGAAGAAAAAACCCCGATTTTCATCGGGATTTTTTCTTTAAAAACGATATTACCGTTTAAGAGTTGCTGTTACCCTTTACGGAATTTTCGTAAGATTCAACCATCTTCTTTACCATCTGACCGCCGACGGAACCGGCTTCCTTAGAGGTAAGATTACCGTTATAGCCCTGCTTGAGATTAACGCCAACCTCAGCGGCTGCTTCCATTTTAAATTTATCGAGAGCTTCCTTTGCTTCGGGAACGAGAGTTTTATTATTAGACATAATAAGATTCCTTTCTGAATTGTTTTTTTGAATCGATTGTGAACGCGTTTGCGTTCTGTTGTTATTATGGTTTTTGATACGGAATTTATAAGTGGGAATTTTTACATTTTAATTCACAAACTAAAGTCTGTATACATACCATAGAAATGAGCGGATAGAATCTCCGCTTCAAAAAAACAAAGAAAGGCGGTTTCCCTTTATGGAGAAAATTCTGACGATGACTTCTCAAACACTTGCAATAAAGGCGAAACGGGTGCTTGAACAAAAGGGGATCTCCGTTCGGATCGTGCGACCAAGTCCGAAATTGACACCGAGAGGATGCAGCTTCGGCTTACAGGCAGATGAGCGATTGTTTTCATATATCTTGTATTATCTAAAAGAAGAAGGGATTCCTTTTGGAGAGATCATCAACGGATAAATGATGACCATATAAAAAACAGAAAGGCGATCATGAAGCATGATATATTTTGATAATGCGGCAACGACCTTTCCCAAACCGACAGGTGTCATGCGGGAAATGATGCGTTGTATGACGGAATACGGCGGCAATCCGGGAAGAAGCGGACACCGTCTTTCCATGGCGGCGGCAGAAGCTGTTTTTCACGTTCGGGAATCACTTGCGGATTTTTTCGGAATTAAAAAAGCGGAAAATATCGTTTTCACGCAGAATTGTACGGCGGCGTTGAATCTTGCCATCCGCGGTATTGCCAAAAGGGGCGATCATTTTCTGATTTCTGATCTTGAGCATAATAGCGTTTTACGCACGGTTGCGGGTCTTTGTCGGGAACAGGGAATGACGTATGATATTTTTCATGCATTGGAAAATGATGAAATGATGCTTGCGGAGATCGAGAAAAAATGCCGTCCGTATACGAGGGCGATCATTGCGACACACGCATCCAATATTTGTCCGCGTATTCTTCCCATTGCAAAGATCGGCGCGTTTTGCCGAAGAAAAAAACTGCTTTATATCGTGGACGCGGCACAAAGCGCGGGACTTTATGATATTAATATCATGCGCGACGGAATCTCGATTCTTTGTGCGCCCGGACATAAAGCACTTTACGGACCGCAAGGTAGCGGATTTGCCGCATTTGCCGATGATTTTGATTTTTCACGGTTTACACCGTCTTTATTCGGTGGAAACGGTAAAAATTCAGCGGAACTTACAATGGGTAATGAACCGCCCGATTCCTTTGAAGCAGGAACGGTTGCAACACCTGCGATCGTCGGTCTTGGAGAAGGCTTGCGTTTCGTGCGGATACGCAGACGGGAACGGTTGGAAGAATATGAAAATAAATTATATCTCCTTGCGAAAAAGAGGTTGGAAACGATCCCGCATGTCAGACTGTATTTACCCGAAGCAGAAAAAGGTTCTTTGCTTTTGCTCGGTTTTGATGGAATCGCGCCTTCCAAAGTTGCGGAAAGACTTGCCGAACAAGGTATTTGTGTCCGTGCGGGATTGCATTGTGCACCTTTGGCGCATACCGCGCTCGGTACGGGTGGCGATGCGCTTCGCATCAGCTTTTCCGCAATGAATAATCCCGCGGAGATCGAAACCTTTGCGCACGTTTTGCAAAACGCGATATAATAAGTAACGCCCAAAAAAGAGCTGTGAAACAAAAATTTCACAGCTCTTTTGACTTTTATATGATTAGGAGATTATCTTTTGAAATGCGTAATTTTTGAAAAAAACTAACGCGGTATACGTGGATAGAAAATGGCGCAAGTGTAACGATAGGGAGCAAAAATTCCTTCAAAGAGGGATTATTTCTTAAAATCTGTTCACAATAGTAAAGATCACAGCAAGATGGGAAGTTGCCCTCATTTCCGTGACTATGTATTATGCCGACCATCTGCATGCCATCCTCTGCCCATTCTTCGAGAATTTCATTGATTGTTTCATAATCGGGGGTATAGGCATCGGGGGTGGAAATGCCTGAATGATCGAAATAAAATTTTGAGATCGGCTCACCCATACGCGCACCCAAAATTCCACCGCATTCGGCTTCTTTTTCGCCAAGCGTTTGACAGATATCGTCATAAACGGCTTTTTGGATTTCGACCATGCTTATCTGTCACAGCCACCGTTTTTCAAGCAGTAATTTTCCCAAGTATATTCACCGATGCCGTTGATGTAACCGTATCGGGAAATATTGTATTTTGTGCAAAGATCGTTGTCTACGTCACAGTAATAACATTTGGAGAAAGAGCCGGGGACGAGCTTTACGACGGTGATTTCTTTTTTGTTTTCGTTTGTGTTTTTCATAGTTTTTTATCCTTTCTTTTTAACATTTGCTGTATTTATAGAAGAAATAAATGGACACAGGCCAGAAAATAAAGAGAAATACGATTGCTAAGATGAGATATGTATTTTTGTCATTGTTCTGGGGTGCGGGGGGAGCGGGCGGATCGCCGATAGGGGGAGGTGGAGTAGGCGGCGTATGAGAATCGGGAATCGTTTGCGCAGGAGCATATGCCGAGCGATCGAAAGGCTCGGTAAAGAGTTGCCAATCGCTACATTTTTCAGTTTCTACGCCATCTTTTAATAATACAATTTTTCCGGCATAGTCTAACAGCATATTATAAGAAGGATAGGCATCCGTAGTTTTAGGAATGGTATAAACAGATAAAATGTTTTCAGCTGCTCTTCTGATATTATTAGGTTTTCCGGAATACACAATACCATGCATTGAATGAGCATTAATGTGGTCGTATTCAACATTGATTGAAAGCATCTCTTTGAGACCGTCACGTTTTAATTCCAGAGGAATATCTCCCGTCAGGCAGACATCGCCGTTTCCTTTAATGCCTGCAATTATGTGATTGCTACATGAAATATCGATAATATCTCTCCAATGAGAGGCATAGAAAATATCTAATACGGAAGCTACTAAAACTTTTCCGTCGGATTGCAGACCAACGATCGTGTGCGTAATCATATTTGGTTCTCTGTTACAATAGATATGTTCAACATTTTGCCAAGAGGAAACCATTTCTGCAAGTTTATCACATCCGCAAACTAAAACTGTGCCATCCTTGCGAAGTCCGATGGAGCAATCACCTCCGGCAAGGATTTCAACGATATTGCACCAACCACCGACATCGCATTGTCCTCTCGACTTCGGACCATAAGCAAATACTTGTCCATCTTCCGTTAAACCGAGTATATGGTCGACTTGGCTACATTTTGCGGCAGAAATGGTCTTAATATTGGAAGGCCAATCTTCGATTGGTGTTCCGCCATCACAATTTTTGAAAGCTAACATATCTGTGTAGACAACGCTTCCATCGTTAAGCAAGCCTACTGCACCCGTGGTGGTACAAGCAATCTCTTTTAAATGATTCCAATCGTTAATTTTTTTTAAAAAACCTCCAAAAGAGCGACCTGTTCCATCGTACATAATACCTGCATATCCAGACAAACTGTGTGCGATTCGTTTATTAAGATACCCCCATTTCTGCAAATAGTCCCATGCAGGACCTTGTTTATGCGTCTGTAATTCTGACATATCATTTTCCGTCCTTTTTCTACAATTATTTTCTAAAAATTATATAATATACTATTATATTGGTATATAATGATTATATACGATTATTTTTGGTATGTCAATATTATTTTACTAAAATTATGGTAAAATTTATAAAAAATGTATTGGGGTATGATATGAAAAACAGAATTAAGGATTTACGAGAGGATGCTGATATGCGTCAGATCGATCTTGCCAATGCGGTCGGTATCGATCAGCGAACGATCTCCAATTATGAAACGGGAAAAACTTATCCGGATAGCTTCGCGCTCATCAAGCTTGCGGATTATTTTAAGGTTTCCATCGATTATCTCGTCGGCAGAACGGATTACAATGCGTTTTCCGATCAGGAGCAAAACGATCTGGTGAGGCAAATCCGTAATGATGTTGAAAAACTCCATGAATCTATTCACCGTTTTATCGGACATAATTAAAAAAGAGATGTGAAAATTGTATCACATCTCTTTTATTTTTAGAAAATTATTTTAATGTAATTTTATGCTTATGCTTCAGCAACGTCGTTCTTCCAGTTATCAGAGATTTCTTCATATTCTCTGGTATAAGTCTTGAAGATTGCACGAATTTCCATCAAGTGTTCCATGGTGTCAGCTTCAAAAATAAGAACGAGTTCAGGCATATTGGAGGAAGCTCTGACAAGTCCCCAACCGTGTTCAAACTGTACTCTCGCACCGTTGATATCACAAACCTTACCGGGATAAGCGGCTTTCATCTTCTTGGTGATATCATCAACAATACCATATTTAACGGTATCTGCGCAATGTGCTTTGATTTCGGGAGAAACCACATAATGTGGGAAGGTTTCGATGATTTCGGAAACGGTTTCTTCTCTGTTGGAAAGATATTCAACGAGTTTAGCTGCAACGAAAATAGCATCGTCAAAGCCGTACCAGTCATCGCCGGAAACGAAGATATGACCGCTGCGTTCGCCTGCGAGTTCGGCACCCAGCTCATGAAGTTTGGATTTGATATAAGAGTGACCTGTTTTCCACATCACAGGTGTACCGCCGTTTGCATTGACAACGTCTTCAAGTGCTTTGGAGCATTTTACGTCATAAATAACTTTTGCGCCGGGTTTTTTTTCGAGAAGCTGTTTTGCAAGGAGTGCAAGAACGATATCGCTCCATACGTCCTGACCTTTTTCGTCGATCACACCGATACGGTCGCCGTCACCGTCGAAGGAAAGACCGATATCTGCATGAACGTAAGGATGGCGGAGTATATAACGCAGACGTTCTCTGCATTCCAGCTCGGAGGGGTTCGGGAAGTAGTGGGGGAAGGTGGTATCGGGATCGCAGTTGAGCTGGAAGGTCATGCAGCCGAGACGCTGGAATACTTCATAAATGAAAAGACCTGCGCCGCCGTTTGCCGCATCAAGCGCAACACGGATCTTCTTGGGACCCATATGGATTCTGGAAACGATATCATTGATATATGCGTCACGAACGTCAACTTCTTCAAATGCGCCGACACGTTTGCTCTGTGTGGGCTTATCAAGAAGTTCCGCAACTTCGATGATATCATGGGGTTCAAGGGTCTTGGAATAACCGTTTGCGAATTTGAAGCCGGACCAACCGTTAGGATTGTGGCTCGCTGTAATCATAACAGCACCTTCGCATTTGAGATGATACTGCGCGAAATATGTCAGAGGAGAAAGTGCAAGACCGATAAAATAAACGTCGATACCTTCTTCACGGAGTGCTTTGATCGCAGCTTCCGCAAAGGACGGAGAACAGTCGCGGCTGTCATAACCGACAACGGCGCGGTTGATGTTTTTTCTCTGGAGATACTGTGCGTATGCTTTTACGATCTTATGCACGTTTTCGGGATTGAGTTCTTCTTCGGAAACTCTGCCGCGAATGTCATATTCACGGAACATACTGCAAAATGCGAGGGAGTAATTAGGATTATGGATCATGGCAAAAACTACCTTTCTAAAAAATTTTCGGAGGGTGGATGAATCGATGCGAAAAAACTACGACAGGGGAACCCATTGGGGGCGGCGACACGCCGCGCTTATTCTTCCCAGTTATGCCAAACGTTTACGATATCTTCGTTTTCTTCGAGGTTTTCGAGGAGGAGATTCATGAATTTGATATCGTCTTCGTTTTCGAGGGTAACGTAAGTGGAAGGTACTTTTTCAACTTCAGAAGACATGAAAGTATAACCCTTTGCGCTGAGTTCTTCTGCAACGGCAGAAAGATCATCGGGTTCGCAATAGATTTCAAATACGTCTTCTTCTTCGATGAAGTCAGTCGCACCTGCTTCGAGTGCTTCTTCCATCAGTTTATCGCTGTCAACGACACGGTCGCCCCATTCGTCAAGAGCGGAGATGGCAATGACACCTTTCTTTTCAAAAAGGAAAGATACGCAGCCTACCTGACCGAGATTGCCGCCGAATTTATCGAAATAATGGCGAACGTCACCTGCGGTACGGTTGCGGTTGTCTGTCGCAGCTTCCACGATGACGGCAACACCGGAAGGACCGTAGCCTTCATAAGTGATTTCTTCGTATGCAACGGCATCGGCACCGGATGCTTTTTTGATGATACGGTCGATATTATCGTTGGGTACGTTATTGGATTTTGCTTTCTGAATGAGATCGCGGAGCTTTGCGTTTACGCTCGGATCGGCACCGCCTTCTTTTACGGCGATTGCGATCTCTTTACCGATCTTTGTGAAGACTTTGGCTTTCTGTGCGTCAGTCTTCTCTTTTTTGTGCATAATATTTTTCCATTTGCTATGTCCGGACATGATGAAAATTCCTTTCTTTCTATCTTCAAATATTAGTATATGTGTGAGAAACCGACCTCGCCGTTTTGCTGTATTTAAATGCAGAAAAATTACAAAAAGGCGAGCAATTTCCGGCGGGCGTTGCCCGCTTAGATTTTATCGGGATGCTTGATGCAAACGAGCTCAAGCGCACGGCCGAGGATATCACGGACACCCTTTGTGAGTGTCAGACGGAATGCGCGTCTGCCTTCGTCTTCACAGGTCATGATGGGACATTCCTGATAGAAACGGTTGAAAGCGTTACAGATATCGATGGCATAACGGGTAATGATGGAAGGTTCCATTTCCGCGATGGCGGATTCCGTTTTGTTCGGGAAAAGGGAAAGGGTTTTGACAAGTTCTCTTTCCGTTGCGGTCATATCGGAAACATCAGGCATTTCACCGATCGTACCCGCCTTTTCGAGAATACTGTTGGTTCTTGCGTAAGTATATTGTGCGTAAGGACCTGTGTTGCCGTTGAAATCAAGCGCGT
The DNA here is from genome assembly GCA_017472285.1 of Clostridia bacterium. Lineage (GTDB taxonomy): Bacteria > Bacillota > Clostridia > Oscillospirales > CAG-272 > QALR01. The sequence goes on from JAFUQQ010000021.1 coordinate 26,883, forward strand.
CATTCATGATGAAATTGATATCTCTCATACGGTTGCCGTAGAGATAATAGAAAATGACTGCACCGACACCGACAGCTTCCGCGGTCTCTTCTTTGTTTTCAATGTTAGGATTCTTTTCTTCGATGATGGCGCGGCATTTATCGATCGCGGTTGCGAAAAGATCACGGAGAAGAATGACGTTACCTGTTCTCGTCGCAAGCTTTTCGCCGCCGATGCTGACGGTACCGTAAGGAACGTGATAGAGCTTGTCTGCCCAGTCGTAACCCATCAGGTCAACGACCTTGAACCATTGTGCAAAGTGGAGGGATTGACCTGCGGAGGTCACGTAGATACATTTATCGAAATCATAATTGCGTTTGCGGTAAACGGCAGCGGCAATATCACGGGTCGGATACAGTGTGGAACCGTCGGATTTGAGGATCAGACAGGGAGGCATATTATATGCTTCGAGGTCAACGATGGATGCGCCCGCATCGATCTTCATGAGATTTTTATCTTTGAGGATCTGTACCTGTTCGGGCATCTTATCGGTATAGAATGCTTCGCCGTTATAGCTGTCGAAGGTGATACCGAGCTGTTTGTAGGTCTTTTCGTATTCGGCAAGGCTGATATCCTTGAACCATTTCCAAAGTGCGAGATTTTCTTCGTCACCCTGTTCGAGCTTGGTGAATTCTGCGCGGGATTCATCGGCAAGAGTCTTGATGCCTGCTTCTTCTTCCGCTTTGATCTCGTTATTGATACGGACGTAAAGGGAAACAAGCTCGTCCACACCGTTCTGTTCGATGGCTTCTTTGCTGCCCCATTTATGATAAGCAACGATGAGCTTACCGAACTGTGTACCCCAGTCACCAAGATGATTGATACCGATACAATCATAACCCGCATATTTATGAAGCATTTTCAGAGAATGACCGATGACGGTCGTACCGAGATGGCCGATATGGAAGGGTTTTGCGACGTTGGGAGAGGAATAGTCGAGAACGACGGTCTTTCCTTTGCCGAAATCATGCGCGCCGAAATCTCTGCCTTTTTCTGCGATCTCACGTGTTTTATCGGAAAGATAACTGTCAGCGATCACGAAATTGAGATAGCCGCCCGCGATACGCACTTCGCTGATACCTGTGGGAAGTGTTTCAGAAAGCTTTGCATGAAGGCTTGCCGCGATTTTGGGAGGAGCCATACGGAGTGTACGGCTGAGTTTGAAGCAAGGGAATGCAAGGTCGCCCATCGCGGTATCGGGCGGATATTCCAAAGCGTCGGGGATATTATCGGCAGGAATCCTCAGCGCTTCGCCCCAGATTTCCGCGCTTGCCGAGGAAATCGCCTCGGCGATATTTTGTTTTAACTTGTCCATTTTTTTGATAGAGCTCCGTTTCTTTGCGCCTTGAAAAGCGCATTGATATATATAATGATTCACAATATATTATACAACAAAATAATGAACAGTGCAACAGGATTTTCATAAATTTCAAAGGTTTTGCGGATAAATCGCTGATTTTTTTGAGAAACTGTTTGTAAAAGATAGATTCTGAAAGGAGCTTTTATGTGTACAGCGATTTCTTATCTTTCGGGCGATCATTATTTTGGGCGCAATCTTGATCTTGAATATTCTTATGAAGAAAGCGTCGCGATCACGCCGAGAAATTATCCGTTCTTTTTTGCCGATGGAGAAGAATTACGTTCTCATTATGCAATGATCGGCATGGCATACGTTGCGGATGGATATCCGCTTTATTATGACGGTATCAATGAAAAAGGACTTGCGATGGCATCACTCGCGTTTCCGCATGAGGCAGTTTATCACGAAAAAAAGAAGGATAAACGGAATATCTCTCCTGCGGAGCTGATACCGTATATCCTTGGTAAATGCCAAAACGTAAGTGAAGCAAAGCAGCTCTTGGAAACGCTGAATCTTTGGAATCATCCGTTCAGCGCGGAGCTGCCCTTGACACCGCTCCATTTTCTGATTTCCGACAAAAAAGAATCCCTCACCGCCGAACCGACGGAAAAGGGATTGCTTCTTTATGAAAATCCTGTTGGTGTGCTGACAAATAGTCCGAATTTTGATTTTCAGATGCAATATTTGAATTTATTTATGGGACTTTCCGCCGACCCTATCGAAAACCGTTTTTCCGATGAGATACCGTTCAAAGCGTTCAGCAGAGGGATGGGTGCTTTGGGACTTCCCGGTGATCTTTCGTCAACGTCCCGTTTTGTCCGTGCGGTTTTCACAAAATCACATATGCTGAAAGGGAATACGGAAAAAGCAAACGTATCACAATTTTTTCATATTTTAGGCTCTGTGGAACAGCAAAAAGGCTGTGTTCATCTGGACGGAAAATATGAATATACGATCTATTCGTGCTGTTGCAATACGGATAAGGGGATCTATTATTATACCACATATGACGACCGTGCGATCATTCGGGCGGATATGCATGATGCGGATCTTGACGGAGATGAGCTTGTTATTTGTTCGCAGCTACAAAAATAACGGGAGCCCACACAGGGGTCAATGTCATTAAGTTAATTTAATGCCCCCAAGAAAGATGCACTTAACAAAGCTGGAAAAGCAGAGTTAAGTGCATTTTTTGGATAAAAGAGCATGACGAAAAGACAGACGAGAAAGTCTGTCAAAAAAGTATTGCAAA
>JAFUQQ010000022.1 GCA_017472285.1 Clostridia bacterium
CATCGGCGCTCAGGTCGCTCCCCAGCGTTGCCTTATCCTCCGGTGCAGTAAAAGCATTTCTATTATACCACAAACATTACTTCTTAGAAAGGATTGTGTAATTGAATCTTCGGCTGGGGGATGATTTAATTATACCAGGAACACATGAAAAACAGAAACTATATTTTTCGGTTTCATAACCCAAACGAAGAAAAGGAAACCGTAAGCGTTTTTTTACATACCGTCATTCAGGCAAACACAAAAAATATTGAAGCTTTCATTACAAATCACTTTTCCGCAAATGAACCGCAGCATATCTCCGACAGAAAACAACAGCCGCTTTCCGTTTCGGGATCACGCCTATGATGAATGTCGTTGCTTATTGTCGTGTTTCCACAGATGAAAAAGATCAGCTCAACAGTTTACAGACACAAAAGGATTTTTTTGAAGCCTATGCTTCCAAAAACGGCATGAATCTCATAAAAATTTATTCCGACCAAGGCATTTCGGGAACAAAAACGAAAAACCGCGCCGCCTTCAATCAGATGATGCATGACGCGGAAACAAAAATTTTTGATGCGGTTCTGATCAAGGACGTATCCCGATTGGCACGAAATACTGTCGTACTTCTGGAGGCTTGCAGAAAATTGCGCGCACTCGACATTGAAGTGCAATTTCTGAATTATCGGATGAACAATATGGGTAACAGCGAATTTCTTTTGACTTTATATGCCGCGATGGCGCAGGAAGAAAGCTATAATACCTCGAAACGCATCAAATTCAGTAAAAAATTCAATGCTGAAAAAGGGAAAGTGCCAAATTTTGTTTTCGGCTACGATAAAATCAAGGGCGATTATTTTCATCTGCATATCAATGAAAACGAAGCCAATACCGTTCGTCAGATTTTTGAATGGTATACGCAAAAGGGTGACGGCACGTTGAAGATCGCGCAGAAATTGAATACAATGGGGATTCCAACCAAACGGGGTTGCAAATGGACACAAAATGCCGTCGCAAGAATTCTGACCAATGCGATCTATATCGGCAAAATCATCAATGGCAAACAAGAACTCGTGAATTTTCCCGAAAGCAAACGTATTCGTAACGATGAAAGCGCGTTGATTATCGTTCAGAATGAAGATCTACGTATCATTGATGACAAAACTTTTGAAAAAGCCGAACAAATTTTAAAAGAAAGGCAAGCTGCTTTTCATACAGACAAAATCCGACACAGCAACAGGTATCTTTTTTCCACGCTCATCAGGTGTAAGGAATGCGGTTTTTCTTTTCGGCGCACCGTAAGAACGTATCGGAATACCTATATCCGTTGGGTCTGTTCGAGCAGAAACGGACATGGGACAAGCACTTGTGAAAATATGATTGTTCTTGATGAAGATATCCTTCTTTCTGAAATTCAGAATTATTTCTCTTCCCTTTTGCAAAATAAAAAATTTTATATTGAAACCGCAATGGAAATTTTTCGGAAAGAACATGAAGCGCATCCTGAACAAAAAGAAAGCACAAATGAAATCAGAAGAAAACTTTCGGAAATGAAAAAATATAAAGAAAAAATGTTACAGCTTTTTACAGCCGACCTGATCTCTTTGGAAGAATTTCAAGCGCGTACTTTGCCAATCAAAACAGAAATTTCCCGCCTTGAAAATGCATTGCAATCGCTTTGCGGGGAATCTCCCGACAGTAAAACCTATGAAAAAGCACTCCATGCCGTTTTTCAGAATATCGAACAGATCACAGATATCCGCGCGCTTTCCAATGCGGAAATAAAAAAAATCATCCATGAAATCACAGTGGACAAGGATGGAAATATCGATATCTATTTGAACGTATTTCGCGAGGAAATATAAAAATCGGCGAGGTTGTTTTTTTTACAATTTCAGATAAAAAAAGTGGCTAAAGCCACTTTTTTTATCAACTTCATTTCGCCAAAGGAAGAAGAATCAGATTATAATTGCAAACGGAATCTCCGTGCATAAAAACAAGTCTTACGATGGTAGGTTCGGTAATGCCGTTTGCCAAGCTACCGAAACCATCGATATCCACAGAAAAAGTATTCTGCTGCACAATAAGACTTTGCGTCATTAGCAAAGTTTCGTAACCTGAATTTACTTTCCTTTGCGGAATTACAGTAAGGGTTCCATCAGCTATATTGGTCCTAAATTCCAACGAACCTGACACATTTGTGATGATACGAGATGACGGCGAAACAAGTTCCACCGCAAGTACATCCGTCGTAGCCATACGAGGAATTTTTATCTCCGCCCGTTTCGTATTGGTATCCGAAGGGTTCCCCATGACATACGGCGCATCTACGTTGGCATCGATTAAACGAATATTACCTGTTATAGAAGTTTCGACCTCAGCCGTACTCGTCAGCTTCAGTTTCAATTCCATTGTACCATTTGCACTCATATCACCAATCGAATAGCAGAAAACATATCCGTTGCTATATGACGGTGCAATGATTGTATCCGTACCGTTTTCGCTTCGATATAATTCCGCATTCACTTTTGCAGTTGAAACAAAAGATAATATCTTATGATAAGGACCGCTCACTTGCAGTTTCATCGTCAGCCATACAGCATCATCGTTGGACGATTCTTGCTTAAATTCATCAAACAAAGATTTGTTTGTAAACGCAGGTGTTATCGTTGCTTTATATTCCCAAAGATTTATGTAAAAAAGCTTTCTAAGCAATGAACTTTCGTCCACCTCGGAAAAATCAAAACAGAATTGATAAGTTGACTGCTCTTTCGGCTGAAGAACGGAATCATTGCTATCTTTCTGACTCATTTTGATGAAAAAATCTTGAGTCAATACATTTGTCGCTTTATTCAATTGACAATAGTAATAGAAAATATTTCCGTTTTGTTCAATTTCGATCAATGTGATTTTTGTCCCGATCGGCAAATTGACCGTCGTCGTCAAACCAAAATCACTGACCGGAGAAGCAAAATAAACGGTAAATGCATCGTTATTAATGATTTCAATATTTGGATTTCCACTTGTCAATTTATCCAATTGACGGCCTTGCGCTGTGTAAACCGTCATTGCATAAACAAAGAAACGGATCGTATCGGTCAAATCGGTGTAATTCATGTGGTCTCCCGGTTCAACGGTAGCTGTCACCCGATATTGTCCGGCATTGTTAAAATCATTTACGGGGTTACCTTCCATATCCCAATATGTATAGCTTACATCGCCCCAAGCAGAAGTTGCCTTGGGGGAGGGATTGCCGCCAACAACAATTTCCCGATTGCACGTCAAGGGTTCTACCCAATAGTTCTGTGCCGTTTTGATTTCAATTGTAACATGACCGAAGGCATCCTGATAGGTTTCGTTTTCTCCAGGCTGAACGCCTTTCTTCAAAGTAATTTTGAAATAAATCGTATTTATGTCAGCGGTACCGTCGTTACCGAAATCCACATCTTTATATTTCGGAGGTTCGGTTAAATTATATACAGGTGTCTCTTTTCCATCCTCAATGATCGTAGTAGTGCCATAAACTACATCAAAAAGTGTTGTATCAAACTCCAAAAGAATCGTATGATCTCCGTCATCGAATTCTCCGGAATATCCTTGTGCATAATAAGGAATTTTACCTTTCGGAGCCGCCATAACCTTGAGGTTACCGGATTCGAAAGCGGATGCCGCGATAGTAACCTTGGTTTTCTGCGCATCCGTTGTATCACCCCCGAATTGAACAGACGTTCCGTTTTTATCCTGAACGAGAATGGTACCCATTTCGTCGCCGGTTTTTTCGACCTTCAAAGTAAAGACCAAATTACCATCTGTAATCTGATAGCTTTCATAAAGATAAACTTCATTATAAGCTTCCAGAATACCTCTTGCGGAAAAGCTTTCTTTATTATCGAAGTTGATATTGTTTTTATCATACAGCTTACCGTTGCTGATATAACCAATCATCGTATAGCTATAATTACCGTCATAAAGTGTCGCCGTATATTTCGCGTTATTACCCGAATAGATATATTCGCCGACAGCAAGATTGGAAACCGTCTTATCTGAATTGCTTGTTTCATTCAACTTCAGGAAGCCGCCGTCACCGTCTGTGATGCTGACGGAACCTTCACCGGAAATGGCAGATTGCCCTTCCGCGCCGTCGATTTTAACGGATTCTTTTCCGCTCATGACGATATTCAAAGAGCCTTCCTGTTCAACGTAAATAGGAGAAACGCCTGATTTCGCAGTAGACTTCATGATATTGTCTTTCTCACCAAAGGAGAGCCTCACGTCACCGCTTTCCACGCTCAAAATCGGACGGGAGCTTTCAGCGGCGATATCATTGATATAAATATCGATCGTTTTGCCTTCAGGCGGTGTTGCGCCTTCAGCAACCTGAACATTTACCTGGTTTTCGGTAGGATAGCCCGCCGAGGTCAGATACAAAGTACCACTGAAATCAGATATGACAAAATCACCTTGCTGAACGGTAATAGATCCATTGGAATTTTGTGTGACTTTTACATCACCGCTTGTAAGATCGACTGTAAAATATTTGACCGAACTATCCGAAGCAGATGTCAGCATAAACCAAACACGCGTATCACGGTATACGTTCAGACTCAGCTTATAGATATTCCCTTCCACAAGAGTTAGAATATTATCGGCAGGCTGTAAGGTTTTCGTGCCATCCGAAGACGTAAATTCGAGATACGGAGTCATCGACCATCCGCTTTGAACATCCAAATAACAAGTGAATTCGCCTTTCGGAACGATAATCGTACCTGAAAAAATATCTTTCAGGGTCTTATCGGAATAGTTCCGATACATATCATAATATTCCGTACTCGCAATATTTACGATATATTGTTTTTCCGAATCTTCGGTCAAAACCATACCGATCTCTTTGGAATGGATGACACCGTCATCTTCATAGATCGGTGTATAGACTTTAGAGAAATCTTCAACTAAAGTTGCTGTTGAAACACCCATCGTTGATGGTAACCAAAAATAAGCCATACCGATCTCATCTGTATAGCAATCTTCTAAACCATAGGGATTTGTTCGGGCAATCGAAAGTTGTTCGAGCGAATTAATCTTTGCATTGGTTTTGGTAACGGTTCTGTCAACAAAAGAAACACGGGTCAAAAATACGGTTTCGTTGCCGTCTGTCGGGATTGCCGCCATAGAACTGTTCAAGCTGCCGCCTGTAATCGTTACAGTACCAGTATTATAACCATATTTGTCAGAAAAACCGCCGCCGATACCGTTCGCCGCAATCGTGCCGCCCGACACAGTAACGGTTGTAGAACCGCCGCTTTGAATTGCGCTGAAACCGCCGCCGATTGCGGTGCTGGAGGAAACTTTAAAGGTTTCAACCGCGGTTGTCGGTTCAAAATCAAGAACCGCACCTGTGCTTCGGGCAGTTACGATACCGCCGGAAATATTGACGATTCCCGTGCCACCGGACTCAACAATACTACTGCCACCGCCGATCGCACATCCACCAAGACTTTCCGCATAAACGGTACCGCCGGAAATATTGACTGTCGCAGCCTCACCCTTCTTATGAATAGAGCTTCCTCCACCAATGGCCGCGCCGGGAATATGCGAAGCAGCAGCTATAATTGCAGGGTTGCTCGTACCATAAGACTTAACCCAACCATTTGCAGCAATGCCAAAGTTGTAAGCATGTACGTTACCACCGCTGATATTAACCGTCGCACCGCCGCCCGCAGAGTTATGACCGATACCGCCGCCGATCGCCGTACCTGTCGTATGCGCAACAGCGGTTACAATGCCTCCGGCAATTGTAATATCTGCATAACCGTTACCACCGCCGCCGATGGCACTGCAATTTTCATACTTCCCCGCACCGACATAGATGCAACCGCCGTTGAAAACAAAGCCTCTTGCCTCTTGCGAGCTGTCATCAGCTCCCATAACGCTTGCCCAGTTATTATAACCAACGTTGCCCGATCCGCCCGGTGCGCTATTTGCAATATATGAACCGTTGTTGTAAAATTTATCTTGTGCACCGATAACTGTCAGAGAACCCAATTTGATATCATCATCAAAATTATCAAACAATAAGTAATTTCTATTATCACTGCTATCTGTTTTTTTAGCATAACTGCAATAGTAGAATCTACGCATACGGTTATCGCCGCGAAGCATTACTGTAACTTTTGATTTTGTAATGTTACCACTGCAATCAAATACAAAACCACCGTTTGCATCATTAGAAGCTATATACGTACCATCTTCGATCTGATTGGTCGTCCAGACATCGTCCAGTACAACCGTAACATCCAAACTGTTTGAGGCGGTAACCTTAATTCTGTGTCCTACGAATTCTCTTCCCACAGACAAAGCCGCCTCATCCCAAGCCGTTGCCACACCTTCGACATCGGTTTGATTGATGACATTCTCAATATCCTTATAAGCCGGGGTGGTCAATATATTATCCGCAACGGAAGCCGTAATGTTTTCAGTCGATTGGATGATATAATACTTATTGCCGTTGCTTGCCTTATTTTCAGCATAAACAAGCGAACCACCGCTCGTCCATTCCCAACCGGTATAGCCTGTTGCTGTGATGGTAATGTTTCCTTTTCCAAGGTCAAGAACAATATATTCCTCCAGATTGACCTCATGAGAAATCGTTTCTTCGGAAACGCCCAAGTTGAGGTCAGATGCAGATTCCGCATATATTGGAGTCAAATGCACATAAGGCAATATCATTGCAAAAACAAGGAGCAATGCCAAAAATTTTTTTATTCTGTTTTTCAATCCGAAACACTCTCCTCTTGAATGATAATCGTTGTATTCTCAGCGGAAATCACCGTCCGCGCTACATCAACATATTGTTGTTTACTGCTATTTTCGTTTTCAAAAAAGATCAAGGTATAATGTGCATATTTTTGCAGATTTTCAGCCTTCAGCAAACCGTTTCCATTCTCGTTTTGTGTCCAATCCACCATCAAACGATTCAGCGTGTCGGGAGAAAGCGCACCGTAAGAGATCGTAAGATCTGTGGGAGGGTTTGAACCTATATATAAATCAAGCTGTACCCAATTGCCGTTATCCGTAATGGCATATTGATTCGCAACAACATCTTGGTGCGTACTGATGATAAAGCTGATGGTTTTCTCATAAGGAGAAGTCATTGTTACCGTAACACAATAAAATTTTTCACTTTTCAAATTCTCAACCGTAATTTTCTGTGAGGATGCTTTTTTACCCAAAAGGATACCTGTAGAAAGCGATACCTGTGCGCCGTTATCCACAGAAACATCATATTGAATGTCAAAAGGTGTCTTAAAATCTCCTGTATAATTATAAAGATGAAACGTAAAAGAGTCCCCGCTGATATAATAAGTTCCGCCATCCTCATAACCGGCAGCATAAAAGATCAGTTCTCCCGCTTCTGCCAAATTTTTATTATTTTCCGTTTCGGAAACGTATTTCGCAAGCGTTACCGTTCCCAAACAAGCCACAGCAAGCAAAATTGCAACCAAACAAACCGCAAGTATTCGCTTGCGGGATTGATTCCGTTTTTTCATTTTATCCTCCTTATCAATCGATCTGTTCATAATGAAGCGTAATGATCAAAAGGTCGATTTCTTCGGTAAATTTGATATCGTTTTGATTTGCATCCCATTTGATATATAAATCTAATATTTCCGCTTGACTACCCAACGCAATGGTATTGGTTTTAGAAAGAGATGATGTATAATTGACCCCGTCTAAAGAAAATACAAGCGGAAGCGCATTCAAGGTTTCCAAATTCAGTGTATATTCAATGGAAACATCGCTATTATTATTAATTATAATTTGATATTTCTGTTTAGTCCCGGGATAGAGATCGGTAAGCGTAATATGCTCCTGCGTATCTCCTTGAGAATCCGCAATGCTGTAATTCACGTCAAATTTTGCGACTTGTCCTGTGGAAGTTCCCGCCGCATCGGATGTATAACGTGAAAGGGTCAGCGGCACGGAAACAAAGAGAACCAACATGAAATACAGAACACAAAGACGAATCACATATGCGAAACGTCCATATTCGAAATTCAATTTCAATGTTCATCGTCCTTTCTTTTTGTATGATAGGAAATTGCGGAGCATCAAGCTTTCCGCTTTTTGATACGTTCTGCCCATTCAGGCAAGAGGATCAAAACACCAATGATAACGGTCAAAAGAAGAAAGCCTGTCGGTGTTTGCAGAAAATTTTGCAGATGACCGACCTTCGGGATCATCATAATGACTTTTCCCTTCACTTTTTCAATTGACATTTCTCTATCGGGTGCATTATTGGCATCGCCTTGCGTCGTTACCCAAACGTCACCGTCCTCATCAGTACGGATATTTACGATACGGTGCGTAACGCAATAAGATGTATCACTTTCATAAATGACAATGTCATTCACTGCATAATCTTTTTCTTCATGAATAATAATCAGATCATAGAGCGAAATCGTTGGTTCCATACTGCCCGAAATGACAACGGCAGAGCCAAAACCAAAAACGGTCGGACAGGAATCACCGAATACGGCACGTTTGATATAACAAGTTACGTTAAAAAGGATAATGAGTGCAAAAACCGCCATCAAAATCCAAGAGATCACTCTCAATATTTTTTTGGCTACCATAATAAAACCTTTCTTTATCAATAAAACGCATTTTTCTAATCAAGCGCACCTCCAATGCTTTGGAAACACGATTCATGAGAAAAATTCAGAGAAACCGAAACCCGCCGCCATGAAGCGGGTTTCGGAATGACCGAGAGTTATGTTTTTTTATGAAAAACGGATTAGTCAACCTGTTCTACACGGATGGTTGCGTTAATGATAACCTGAATAGGATCAGCCTTTGCTGCTACGCCGAGACCTGTATCATAAGCATTGTTCTGATCAGCGTGTGCACTGCCAGCAGTATCTGTATCATTAAATACCCAACGCCAGTAAACTGTTTGGTTATCTGTACCGCCATTCATATCAATAGCTACGGTTGTCAATGCATCCATCTCCAATTCATCAATGCTATCTACCCAATTTGTACCGTCAACACTATACTGAAGCGGAACTTCGTAAATATTAGTTTCGCTTAATTCGATTGTATATTCAGCATTAACTTCAGCATTATTGATAATATCAATTTTGAAAGAACCAGCGGTACCGGGAGCAATCAAATTATCAGTTACGTCAGTTTCATCATCAGCATTACCAGTATCGTTGATAGTATCAAACAAATCGAATGCTACGGTTACAGGAGATCCAGCAACTGCAATATCAGTACCTTCAACTTCAATAGACCATTTTGCGATGGTTGCAACATCAGAACCGTAAGCAGTGCTTGCATATTTAGCAAACGTACCGCCTACGAAGCAGGAGGTTACAAGAACGAAAACGAGGAGAAGACCAACAATTCTTGTCTTTTTCATAATTTTTAAAATTCCTTTCGTGTATTTTAGGGACGTGATTTCTTCACCTGATGAACCCATCGGGGAAGTTCGCGCCCGTATTTGATTGTCAGGCGAACAAATCTCGCCCCTAATATATATCAGCCGTTTGCATGGCCCAAACGAGCGATATCAAATATTAGCTGACGTTATTTTCCGTGTCAGCAGTATCGGATTGTGTTGCGGTCTGGTTTTCTGCCGCAAGCGCGCGCAGACGTTCCAATTCCGCTTCCATTTCGGCGTTTTTAGATGCTTTTTTCTTGTCATTGAGTTTGTGACGGATAATATCGTACACAATAAATAACAAAACGGGAAGACCGATAAAAAGCAACATACCGATCGGCTCTCTCAAAAAGAGAGCAAAAGTGCCAAGCTTTTCGAAATGGAAAAGATATTCACCGATCAAATCTTCTTGTCCGATGGTATCCATATCGGGAGTATTATTGGCATCGCCTTGTGTAACGTAGCGCACCTCGCCGTCTTCTTCTATGATATCCACGACTCTATGAGAAACGATCACAAGCTCCTTGGCAGAAGGATCTTTAAATGCGATGATATCGCCGATCTCGATTTCCGTCGGTTTTGTCATAACAACAAGACTGCCCGCGCCGAAAGAATCTTCCATATCACCCTCCATACTGCCGGAAAGTGTGACGAGCGGCAGGACACCGAAAACGGTGGGCGGTGCATCGGGACTCAATGCGCCTTTAATGATAAACGTGACGTTTCCGATCAAAATGATGGAAAGTACGATAATCAAAAAAATACAAAGCGCGGAAAAGGCAATGCTGAAAGGGGTTCTTTTCTTTTTGCTTTCGCTCATCGGGATTTACCTCAATCGACTACCTGATATACGGAAATCGTGAGAGTGTAAGCAACGTCGAGAGAATATTCGTCTGTCTGGTTTCCGGGGAAGAATCCTACTGCAAGGTCGCCGAGAACGGTATCGACTGCGTCACTCTTTTCATCTACGTGATAAGGCCATTCCCAAGAGAGCGTATATTCTGCGCTGATCTTGTCATTTGCTTTATAATCAACGGTATAATCATTGAGTGCTTCTTCCACTTCGGTAATATTACCTGTTGCCAGAACTTTGCCGTTGCGGGAGAGTTTGAAGATAACGGGATGATATTCCAGGTCTTCTGTGCGGTAGAAGATGTCTTCATTTGCCGTCATAGCGATGGAGAGGCGGGTATTTACTTCGGGTTCGCCTTTAACGGTGAATGTGATACCGCCGTCTGCTGTGCCGGGAGCAACGATCTTATCTTCTGTGGAAGATTGAACGGTGATCGTACCGTCTTTTGCTTTGTATTCCGTTTTGAATGAAGAATCGTCCAAAGCTTTGATGGTCACGCCGAATTTCGCAACGCGAGCGGATTCCGTTACACCGCCGCTTGTGGAATATCTTGCGATCGTGCCGAGCGCAAGGCTGAACGTCATCAGCGCAAGTGCCATCAAAAGCAAGCATAAACGGAATGATCTGCTTGTTTTGCGTTCATTGTTTCTTGTGTTTTCCATATGAGTCAACTCCTTTTTAATTTGTTTCATCGGGTTCCGAATCTGCCTTTTCGGAATCACCGTTATGAATTTCATCTGGGTTTTCCTCCGGTGTTTCTTCCGGAGCGTCTTCAGGATTTTCTTCTTCGGTAAGTTTGGCTTCCTTGCGAATCGTCCACCATTCATAGAGAAGGATCGCAAGGCAAATGATTGCAGGGATCCAACAGCAAAGGAATGTTCCGAGCGGCGTAATCACAAAAAGCGCAAAGCTGCCGAGTCCTTTGACCTGCAAGCCGACCGTACCGACAAAATTTTTATTTGTCAATACATGAGGATATACCGAAGGAAGACCGTCCGCCCGCACTACGCAGGAAATATCGTCTTCCGTTTTGGAAATCGTTTGTATACGTCCGATATAGACGATTCTGTCCTCATAGAATGCGATGATATCTCCCGTTTCGAGAGCTTGCGTATCCGTTTTTTTCAGGAAAAGAATATCTCCGTAAGAGATCGCATCGTCACGATCACTTTCCATGCAGATATCTCCCATGACGGCGGGTGTAACGCCGAATACGGAGGGCGGAACATCGGGATTGAGCCAACCTCTGACAATAATGATTGAACACAAAATGGTAACCACCGCAAAAACACCGGAAAGAATCAGATAAAGAACACGGAGTTTTTCGGGGGATTCCTTCGGATTCTCCGTTTCGGGAGTTTCATCCGGTTGTTCGTTTTCGTTTTTTTCTTCCATTTGGGTTTCGTTCAAATCTATGTTCATGTCCATGGGAACCGACTCCCTTTCTTTCATTCATTATGTATTGCATTTCTTAATATATGAAACTAAAAAATCCGTTTTCAAAAACTGTGGTATACTATAAAAAAATCAAAGGAGAATATCTATGCAAAAAAGAATATTATCACCTGTTTTCATCCGCAAATACAGAGAGAGTCTGGTTCATGATGAAAAAAGCAATGCCACTATCGAAAAATATATGCACGACATCCGAACGTTTTCAGAATTCGCCCAAACACAAAATATTACCAAAGAATTAACACTTGCTTATAAAAATATGTTGCTGAAAAATTATGCTGTTACAAGCGCAAATTCCATGTTGGCAGCCTTGAATTCTTTTTTACAATTTGCGGGTTGGCACGATGCCAAAGTGAAACAATTCAAAGTACAGAAAAAAGCATACTGTAAAGCCGAAAAGGAGCTGACCAAACAGGAATATATGAGATTGATCGATGCGGCAGAGAAAAAAAGCGTCAGACTTTCTCTTGTCATTCAAACAATCTGCTGTTTGGGAATTCGTGTCAGCGAGCTTGCCTGTATTACGGTGGAAGCCTTACAAAACGGCGAAGCTGTTGTGTCCTGCAAAGGAAAAACGCGCACAATTTTGATCGTATCTGCGCTTCGGAAAAAACTATTGAAATATGTACGTAGCAAAGGCATCAAGATGGGACCTGTATTCGTTACAAAGAACGGCAGACCTTTAAATCGTTGCAATATTTGGCGGGAAATGAAAGGACTTGGCTGCGATGCCCATGTGCTTTCGGAAAAAATCTTTCCCCACAATTTAAGACATCTTTTCGCCCGTACATTCTATGCAATGGAAAAAGACATCGCGAATCTTGCCGATATTCTCGGACATTCCAGCATCAATACCACACGCATCTATATTATCACGACCGGCGCAGAACACCGAAGAAAAATGGAACGTCTGCAACTGATTTCATAACAACAAATGTAACATAATGTGCATTATGTTGTATTTTTTAAAATCATTTCCAGCAACAGAATACTTAAAAAATTGTTTCAACAAATTCAAAAGCAACACGAAAAAACCTTTTGATCGTTTCAAACAACAAAACGGTCGAAAGGTTTTTCGTTGCGCCTAAAATATGAGAAAATCCTCATTTTTGCCTTTGTTTATATAAAAACTTCATAAAAAGTATTGCATTTTTATTTAGCAGGTGCTATAATTTTGTTGTAAAGGACTTCATAAATGTAACATAATGCACATTATGTTGTCAAAACGAAATGCGCAGCTTTTCTCTTGCAAGCACAAAAGCATAACCTCCCCTTTCCCTCTAACCGTACACAAACAACATGAACAGATGGAAGGCGTACGAAATAAGACTTTTTTCTGCAATAAAAGAAAAAAATTTGAAGTTTTTTCGCGATTTGATATTGATAATTGAAAAAAATCGTGTATAATAAAAACGATAGGGATAGAAAATTATCATACTTATTCCAATCCCGAAAAGGAGTGTATATTTTTATGAAAACCCTTTATACAGGCAAAACAAAAGACGTTCTTCTCGATGAAGAAAAAAACATCGTTCACCTTCTTTTCAAAGACAGCATGACAGGTGAAAACGGCGTATTCGATCCCGGCTCCAATACTGTTGGCGGTAGTGTCGAAGGCAAAGGCAAGATCGGTCTTGCAATCTCCAAGTATTTCTTTGAACTCATGGAAAAGAACGGTATTCCTACACATTATATCGCGGCTGACGTAGACAAAGGCTTAATGCAGGTTCGTAACCTCACCGTTCCCAAGCTCGAATTCGTTCTCCGTTATTTCACAGCAGGCAGTATGTGTCGCCGTTTCACACTTCCCGAAGGCATCGTTTTCGATCCGCCCTACGCTGAAGTTACTTTGAAAGACGACATTCAGGGCGACCCGTTGATTAGCGAACGCCTTTGCATCATGAAAGGTCTTCTCAAGGAAGGTCAGTATGATGAAGCACTCGACATCGTTCGCCGCGTAGGTGAAGTTCTCAAAAAGGAACTCGCGCCCATGGGTCTCACACTGATCGACTTCAAGATCGAAGTTGGTTACGATGAAACCGGCAAGATGTTCGTAGCAGACGAGATCACTCCGGATATCTGGCGTGTCCGTGACGAAAACGGCAATATTCCCAATCAGCTTGATTGCTCCAAGATGCTTCTGCAGAAGATGGGACTTTGATCCGCTATTATATGCATAAAGCAAGCCCTTATTCATTTTTGGAATGAACAAGGGCTTTTTCATAATTATCACAGAACACCGTCCCCTTTTGCTCCGACCGCACATAAAGACGTAACGGAACGCTTGGAAAAAATAAATCCTGCGCTTTATCGCCAAGTCAGTCTTGTTTTGAAACAAAATAAAGACGAACGGCATTTGCGCGGCGGTGAAGCGACGAAACAAAAATATATCCAATTACAAAGCATCAAATCTACAAGAAAAAAGGAAGGCTGATCGCCTTCCTTTTCGTTTGTCAATAAAGTACGGAAACATCATACGTTCAAAATTCGTTTTTTTCAAAAATCACACATTCGCCGTTCTGATGTGCCGCGGCAAGCATTTCTTCCGTTCTGACCGTCCAAACAAATTTTGGCGCACGATAAAATTTTGTCGTCAGCTTCACAGGGAAAGAATGGCGTTCACGCTGATCGTAAGCGATAAAATCCGGTCTTGCCAGAATATTGGTCGCCATCAGCGTGAGCGCGATATTCAGAAGCGAATTTTTCTTTTTCTCGCGGCAGACGTTCGTATAAAGAATCCCATAAAAAGCATCGGGAAGATATTTTTTCATATCCCGTATCAGAAGCGGATTGAAAGATTCGATACAAAAATCCCCCCCATAAGCGGAAAGAAGTGCCGCCGTTTTTTCACAAAGAGAAGTATCGAAATCTTCCCCTTTCAATTCTACAAGAAGCGGCACTCGTCCGTTTACAAGCGAAAGCACCTCCGCAAATGTCGGGATCTTCTCTGCCGTTCCCGCAAGGGAAAGTGTTTGCAATTCTTCGGCATTAAGCTCACAAAGTTTTTTCTCCTTACCTGTCATACGGGAAAGCGTGGCATCATGAAAGACCATCACCGTTCCATCACGGGAAAGCTGAACGTCAAGTTCAATGCCGTATCCTTTTTCGCAGGCAAGCGCAAATGCCGCAAGGGAATTTTCGGGGATTTCCTTTCCATGCAATCCGCGATGCGCGTAATCACAAAGAAGCGTATTTTTCTTCGGCTTTTTCGCACAGGGACGAATCAAGACCAGAAGATAGATCAATGCGAAAATCAAACATAATGCCGCAATGACCGATAATACACCAAGCAAAATATCAATCATTGTCCACATCCAGACCTTCCAATCCTTTTTTCATTGCGGGCTTATTATCGCCATGCTTGACGAAGCACATCGTCACGAATGAGAACATCACGAATACCGTACCAAACGCAAAGAAAACGTAACGCATACCGATCAAATCGTAAAGGAACCCCGAAAGGATGGGAGCCGCGATTTGCGCCGCCATGGATGCGGTATAATAATAACCCGTATATTTGCCGATATCACCGCCGCGCGCAAGCTCGACTGCCATCGGGAACGAGTTGACGTTGATCGTTGCCCAACCGATACCTGCCATGATAAAGACGGGATACATCACGATCTCAGGTGTTTCGGACGTAATGAAATTACCGATCAAAAATGCAAAGGCAAGAATCAGGACACCTGCAAGGATGGTCTTTTTTCTGCCGACCTTGGAAGAAATGATGCCGACGGGGATATAAGAAACAATCGCCGCCGCTTGTGCGATAATCAATGTGAAATTGAAATCAAAACCGAGAATATTGGTGGCATAAACGGAATATTTGCTCGTGATGGAGTTATAACCGATATACCAGAGCGCAACGGATGCAAGAATCAGAAGCAAGGAAGTCAATTCCCCTTTGGAAAGTTTACGGTCGGACGATGATTCTTCCGACTGTTCCTTGTCGATACTCAAACGTACGCTTTCTTCCCGCATTTCCTTTACCCAAAGATTTTCTTTGACTGTAAAAAGAAAGATGAGCAATCCCAGAAGCATAATTGCGCAGACCGCCACAACATAGCCTGTATATTGCATATAATGATTTTTTGACGTAGCAAAGACCATGCCGAGCACAAGCACAAGAATACCGCCCGCTGTACCTGTCAGATTGATAATCGCATTGGCTTTAGACCGGAGCGGTTTGATCGTTACGTCGGGCATCAATGCGACCGCAGGCGAACGGAAGGTTGCCATCGCGATGAGAACGATCAGAAGCGTTACGATAAAAGCGATCAAAGGCAAAGGATTTTTCAAAGTCAGCGTAAGCGTCAGTTCACGGACGGCTTCAATATAAGCTTCATCCGTCATTGTTCCCTGCACCGTTTCAGGAATCTTTTCCGCAATGACACGCGCAAGCTGATAATTATCGATCAATGTCAGACCAATAAACGCAACAATAGCCGCAATCGTACCGATCAGGATAAACGGCGTGCGTTTTCCGTATTTCGTATTGACTTTATCGGAAAGCGAACCGAAAAGCGGAAGCATAAAAACAGCAAGGATATTATCCAGTGACATGATCGCACCCGATGCCGTTTGCGGAAGTCCGAAATGATTGGTCAGTATCAGCGGAATGATCGCATCATAGGCTTGCCAGAAAGCCATAATGAGAAAGAATGCCATACCAACAAGGATCGTGCGTTTGTAATTCAGTTTCATAAAAAAACTCCTTCCGAATTTGTTATTTTCAGTATAGCATAGTTTTACCAGAATTGCAAGAAAACATTGCAAAGAATGCTTGTCAATCGATATCTTGACAAAATCCGATTTATATTGTATAATAGTCTCAGGATCCACATGACTGACGGATAACGCGGATACCGCGGGGGAGTGTGGAAATATCAAAGCCGACCGTCTGGGCAATTCAATTTTTTCAAATTTGAATTGCCCTTTTTTGTACCCAAAACGGACAAAATTCGGCAATTTACCGTCAAAGGAGGACAAAAATTATGGAACACAATCATTGGAATGGATTCAAAAGCGGCGCATGGCAGAACGAGATCAACGTGCGCGACTTTATCCAACAAAACTACAAAGAATATACGGGAAATGCGGACTTTCTCGCCAAAGCAACACCCCGTACAGATGCCCTTATGAAAAAAGTACAAGCACTCTTTGCTGAAGAAAGACAGCGTGGCGGCGTATTGGATATCGATACGACAACCGTATCTTCTCTCACGCATTACGCACCCGGTTATATCGATAAAGAAAATGAACTGATCGTAGGTATGCAGACCGACAGCCCTCTCAAAAGAGGTGTCAATCCGTTCGGCGGCATGAGAATGGCAAAACAGGCTTGCGAAGCATACGGTTATGAACTGAGTGATAAAGTACAGACAGAATTTCGTTACCGCACCACGCACAACGACGGCGTGTTCCGCGCTTATACGGATGAAATGCGCGCGGCGCGTAAATGCCACGTTATCACAGGTCTTCCCGATGCATACGGACGCGGTAGAATCATCGGTGACTACCGCCGCGTTGCTCTCTACGGTGTAGATAAACTCATTGCGGAAAAGAAAAAAGACAAAGCCGCTCTCGCACTCAATAATTTCAGTACGGACGAGGTCCGCTTGGATGAAGAACTTTTCCAGCAGATCACCTTCCTTGGATTTATGAAAGAAATGGCGGCAATGTACGGCTTTGATATCAGCGAACCCGCCGCAAATGCGAAAGAAGCGATTCAGTGGACTTACTTTGCTTATCTCGCTTCCATCAAGGAACAGAATGGTGCCGCAATGTCCCTCGGACGTGTCAGCACATTCTTTGATATTTATATCGAACGCGATATCGCAAACGGTACGCTTACGGAAGAAGAAGCACAGGAACTCATGGATGATTTCGTCATGAAGCTCCGTATTGCAAGACATCTCCGCACACCCGAATATAACGAACTGTTCGGCGGTGACCCGATGTGGATCACGGAAGCGATCGGCGGTATCGGTGAAGACGGCAGAACGCTCGTCACCAAAAACAGTTTCCGTATGCTCAATACACTTTATACCCTCGGCGCAGCACCCGAACCCAATCTGACAGTCCTCTGGGCGCAGAATCTCCCCGAAAATTTCAAGAAATTCTGTGCGAAAGTTTCCGCAGATACCGACTCCATCCAGTATGAAAACGACGATCTGATGCGTCCCATTTATGGCGACGATTATGCCATCGCTTGTTGTGTTTCCGCAATGAAAGTCGGCAAACAGATGCAATTCTTCGGTGCGCGTTGCAACCTCGCAAAACTCCTTCTGATCGCCATCAACGGTGGTTACGATACTTCCAGCAAAATGCACATCGGTCCGCAGATGCCTGTTCTCGAAGGCGACAGCCTGAACTTTGAGGAAGTCATGGCACGTTATGATATCTATGTCGCATGGCTCAGCCGTCTTTACGTCAACACCATGAATATCATCCACTATATGCATGATAAATATGCATATGAAAAGACACAGATGGCTCTGCACGATACCGAAGTACACAGATTCATGGCATTCGGTATCGCGGGACTTTCCGTTGTTGCGGACTCTTTGAGCGCGATCAAGTACGCAAATGTCCGTCCCATCAAGGATGAAAACGGCTTTGTGACCGATTTTGAAACGGTCGGCAATTTCCCGAAATATGGCAATGATGACGACCGTGTTGACCTCATCGCAAAAGAAATGGCACATAAGGTCATCACCGAGCTCCGCAAGACTCCCACATACAGAAATGCGGAACATACGCTCTCCGTTCTCACCATCACTTCTAACGTCATGTACGGTAAAAATACCGCCGCAACCCCCGACGGCAGAAAGAACGGTGAACCTTTCGCCCCCGGTGCCAATCCGATGCATAACAGAGAAGAAAACGGTGCGCTCGCATCGCTCAATTCCGTTGCCAAGATCAGTTATGACGATTGCCGCGACGGTATCTCCAATACCTTCTCTATCACGCCCGATGCGCTCGGCAAGACCGAAGAAGAACGCATCAACAACCTCGTGACGATTCTTGACGGTTATTTCTCAAAAAATGCACATCATATCAACGTCAACGTACTGAACCGTGAAACACTGATGAAAGCTTATGAAAATCCCGAAGCGTATCCGAATCTGACCATTCGTGTTTCGGGTTATGCCGTAAACTTCAATAAGCTCTCCCGCGAGCATCAGAGAGAAGTCATCAGCCGTACCTTCCACGAAACGATGTAAAAAATGGGACGTATCCATTCTTTTCAAAGTCTTGGCACGGTAGACGGACCCGGCGTGCGCTTCGTCGTATTTTTTCAAGGGTGCAATCTACGTTGTAAATGCTGTCATAATCCTGATACGTGGAATATGAACGATGGCATGGAATATACCGCAGAGGACATCGTGAAAAGAGTATTGCGTTTCAAGGAATATTTCGGTAAGCAGGGCGGTATCACGCTTTCGGGCGGTGAGCCGCTCCTGCAAGCCGATTTCGCAAGAGAAATTTTTTCCCTTTGCCATCAAAACGGTATCCACACCTGTCTGGATACGTCTGGCAGTATCTTAAACGATACCGTAAAAGCATTACTTGCCGAAACCGACCGCGTTCTGCTCGATATCAAATATACAAACGATGCGGATTACCGCGAAAATACAGGCTGTTCCATGCAGATTCCGCTGGATTTTCTCTCTTATCTGAATGAAAAAAATATCCCCGTCACCATCCGTCAGGTCATTATCCCAACAGTCAACGATAACCAGGAAAATATTCTCAGATTGAAAGAGATCGTGAAAATACACACCTGTGTGGATAAAGTCGAGCTTTTGCCGTTCCGCAAGATCTGCCAGACCAAATATGACAATATGAAATTGCATTTCCCATTCGGACACCTGCCCGAATGTAAAAAAACAAAAATCGATGAATTATCAATGTCATTAAGATAAGGCATTCGCCCGTGTCATCCTCGAGGCGTAGGCTTACGAGATTCTTCGTATATACTCAAGAATGACACCGTAAGCCTACGCCGAAGGATCTCGGGCGTAACACTTTTCCTTAACTAAATGACA
>JAFUQQ010000023.1 GCA_017472285.1 Clostridia bacterium
CATCGGCGCTCAGGTCGCTCCCCAGCGTTGCCTTATCCTCCGGTGCAGTAAAAGCATTTCTATTATACCACAAACATTACTTCTTAGAAAGGATTGTGTAATTGAATCTTCGGCTGGGGGATGATTTAATTATACCAGGAAAATATGTTTAAAAAATTTACGAAATGTTCGATATCAATTATTCTTGCTATTATATTGGTTATGAATTTGTCCTCAATGACATATATTGATATGACTTTAAGTAGTAAGATTTCGAGTGTATTGCTTGAAAAAATGGATGAAGATGATACGGCTGAAATTCCTGTATCTATTTGGACAACTTCGCCCGATATATCTGTTATGCAACAGGATTTGCAAATGGCAGTAAATGTGGTTCAGACAAATTCCGATACCTCTATGATGAAGTCTTCAAAACAAGCAAGTATGGACGAGATTAAGATGAATTATAGAACATCAGTAAGTGAAATTTATTTGACTGCTAATAATGATTTTTCGGCAGATTATATTGATGAGGAAGATATTATTTTTGTTAGCCGATATGCTCCGATGATTCTTGCGAATTTGACTCGCAAAGAGATATTAGAATTGTCGAAGTTAGACAGTGTTGAAGGTATTGATTATCAAGCAACTCCGAGATTTGAAGAAACAGATTCGATATCTGCAGAGTTGGGTGTGTCTTATGAAGTTTTATCTCAAAATTATATATCGTATACTGGTTCTGGTATAAAAATAGGTATATTGGATATGGGGGTTCCTTATGCATCGGATATTCCCGATTGTAATGTTGGGGGGATTTGGAAAGATGAAAACAATCAATACCAAACAGATGAAAATGGACATTGCACGAATGTAACCAATATAATTATGCAATATGCACCAGACGCTACATATTATTTTGCGTGTGGGACAGAAGGAGATCCAGCTACATTTTTTGAATGGACAGAATGGCTGATTGATCAAGGTGTTACTTTAATCAATATGAGTCGATGGGCTTGGGAAGAGAATGTGGCAGATGCTTATTTTAATACATATGGCAATCTTACTAAATGGTTTGATCATATTGCTTATTCACATTATATTTTGGTTGTAAAAGCATCAGGACACGATTCATCAAATGGTGTACACTCTCCCGGTATGTCATATAATATTATTACTGTCGGAGCAATGGAACAAAATAATAATACGTTTACACTTGCTGATTATTCCTCTTATTATACAGGAAATGTATATGCTTCTAAACCGGATATTGTAGCTGAAGGTCGTTATAATGGTGACTCTGGTACAAGTTATGCGACCCCTCATGTGACGGGGATTGTAGCATGTATGTTAGAATGTAATAGTATGTTAGAGTATTCACCTGAATTAATAAAAGCAATTTTGACATCTTCGGTACATGCTGATGGACCGCGATTTGGTCCGTTCATGCGTTCGCAGACTGCATTGAGTTATATGCAAGTAGGTGCAGGTTTTGCAAATGCTTCAAATGCGCTGACTGTTACATCAAATAATCAATCGAGATGTAGTTCTCTGTCACCCACGCAACAATCGTATTCTTCTAATCTTGTTGTAAGTTCTGACAATGTGGGATGTACATATCGTGTTTCAATGGCATATACAATTCCTGCGGAATGTGTAGGCGTTCATACCGAAGGTGTTACGGCAACGAATCCATTCCCGAATTTGGATTTAGAAATATATGCTCCCAATAGTACGACTCCGCTCATAGTTTCCAATACCACTTTCAATAATGTGGAAATTGTTGAATTTACTCCACAAGTATCTGGGACATATGTAATTAAGATTGTACAGACAACAGCTTCAACAGATACGGTTTATTGGGGAGTTGCTTGGAATATATATACGAATGAATGAGGTGAAAGATTTATGAAAAAACTATTATTACTATTTTTTGTTTTTGTTTTGAGCGCGGGTATCCTTTGCTCCTGCAATCAAAATAAGCCCGACGAAACCTCATCGACTTCAACGGAAACTTCACAAACAGAGCAGACTTCGCAAACGGAAGAAACTTCGCAAACGGAAGAAAACCCACAAACGGAAGAAACTTCGAGTGTGGAGTCTTCCTCCGAAACGGAGCAGACGGAACAGCAGATTCTTCTGCCGCAATCCTTTGTATCTCCCGAGGATGAAGTCAAAATAACCAAGACGTTTACAGGTGTGAATGCATACGGTATGCGAATGGATATTTCTGTTCAGGGCTA
This sequence comes from Clostridia bacterium, assembly GCA_017472285.1. Lineage (GTDB taxonomy): Bacteria > Bacillota > Clostridia > Oscillospirales > CAG-272 > QALR01. The sequence continues at coordinate 2,220 of JAFUQQ010000023.1, forward strand.
TGCGAGTGAGAGTTTGGGTATGGATTTCTATCTGAAAAGTAACGAAGAAAACGCTTTTGAATTTACGCTGACGAATGGCATGGAACTTGATGCCTGGCAGTTTGCACCCTGTATTGCGATACAGTTTTGGTTTGACGTTGCGGAGAGTGAACAGGGCGGACAGATCATCAAGCTGTATTATACCGATATGATGACTTTTGCACAAGCACCATCATATAATGAACTTCCGATAGGAGAAGTACAAACGCAGAGAGTGCGTTTGTACCCTGTCGATTGGCAGAATGCCCAAGAAAACGTGTGTGTGCGCTCGGGTATCGTGAGTTTTCCCTATCGGTTTGAACCGTACGTTTCGGGGAGAGGCTATGGCAATACGCATTCCGTTTCCATAGAGCTTTCCTATGCGGAAGTGTTCGTTTCCGCCGATTAAAAATTTTCAAAAAAATTAAAAAAATTTCAAAAAAACTATTGCTATTTTTCGGAATAAGTGATATGATAATATAGTAATGCAAATTAGAAGGAGAAGGAAGCCAACCTCTCATGGCAGAACTCCGATTCTAACAATTCGACAAGGAGGTGTACACGATGCCGAATATCAAGTCCGCGAAAAAGCGCGTTAAGGTTATCGAAACCAAGACTCTTCAGAACAAAATGTTCAAGACTGCGCTCAAGACCGATCTTAAGAAGTACGAAGCTGCTGTTGCTGCCGGCGACAAGGCTCTTGCTCAGGAGACATACAAGCAGGCTGTTAAGAAGATTGACCAGGCTGTTGCTCACGGTATTCTTCACAAAAACAACGCTGCAAGAAAGAAGAGCAGATTCACAAATATGCTCAACGCTATGAACTAATAGCAATCTCTTCATAAAAACAAAAGCACCCATCTCACCGGGTGCTTTTTTGCTGCCCTTATTTCAGTAATTCCGAAACGGTTACAAATTCATAACCCTTTGCTTTGAGTCGGGGAATTAGGATTTCCAAAGCTTCTAAGGAATGTTTTCCCGTATAATCGTGAAAAAGCAGGATCGAACCGCCGTGGATATTTTTTTCTACGTTTTGCACGACCTTTTCCGCGGAGATATTTTCCCAATCACGTGAATCCACCGTCCATAAAACGACCTGATAACCTGAATCGGAGGCAGTTTGCAACGCGCCCTCCGTGTATGCGCCCTCGGGAGGACGTAAAAGCTTCGGCATATATCCCGTTGTTTTCAGGATGATATCTTCTGTCGAATGAATTTCTTCCAGTGCTTCTTTTTCGCTGATCTTTGAAAGCAAAACGTGATGATAGGTATGATTGCCGATCTCATGACCGAGAGAAACGGCGCGTTTCAACGGTTTCGGATAATAAGAAACATTCTCTCCGATCACAAAAAACGTAGCATGGATATCGTATTTTTCCAGAAGGTCTAAAAAACGGTCGGTCTTTTTTGGATGCGGCCCGTCATCAAAGGTCAGCGCGATCTTCATAGAATCGGGATTGCCTGCCCGAATAGCAGGCAATCCTTTTTCAGAAGCAGATGCTGTCAGGCAATCCTCCGTGATAAATTCATTCAAAGAGCCGAAACGATACCCCTCTGCTTCCCATGTTGTTAGCAATGCATCCAAAATATCCGCGTTCGTTTTTGAAGTGGGATGGAGCAATAAGACTGCGCCGCTATGGATATGATCGCAGAGTAATTTTTTTGCTGTTTCGGGGTTCGGCTGTTTGTCGTTATCCCAATCGGCATAGGCAAGGCTCCAGAATGCCGTATAATAACCGCATTTTTTCGCTGTGGCAAGGCTTTTCCTGTCGAATTTTCCTTCGGGCGGACGGTAAAAAGGCGCAAGCTCACCGCCGATCCTTTCCGCGTAAAGCGTTTCCAAAGCGTGAAGCTCGGCTTCGATCTCGCTTTCCGAAAGCTTTGTCATATCTTTGTGTTTTGCTGTATGATTGCAGATCAGATGTCCTTCATCCTTCATTCTCGTGACGAGTTCGGGATTGCGGTTGATGAGATTTTCCAAAATAAAGAATGCGCCTTCTGCGTTATGCTTTTTCAGCGTATCCAATATCCTTGCGACGTTTCCGTTTTCATAACCCGCATCAAACGTCAGATAAATCACTTTATCTTCGGGATCGTTTCCGAGAAAAAAGCCGTTTTCTTCCGTGATATAAGTCATATCGGGTTCGATGCAGGGACGGCGATGCTCTTTTTCTCGTTTACAATACCAGCTCTGTGCGCTGGTTGCGGATAAAGAAAATGCGGAAAGTATGGCGATTAGAAATGCCGTGATCGTGATCCGTAATGGTTTCATCGGTAAAATTCCTTTCATGATGATCTTTCTAACTCAAGTTTTTGCCGATCGCTCAAAAATAACCGCTGAAATTTCTGTATATCGCGTAAAAAGATTGCATTTTTATCAAAAATGCGTTATAATTAAAAAGATAGGCAAAAGTAATTTATATCAATAAGGGAGATCATTATGACAAAAATCAATATCGTTCTCGTCGAACCCGAAATTCCGCAGAATACGGGCAATATTGCGAGAACTTGTTCCGCAACGGGTGCTTCGCTGCATCTCGTGCAGCCGATGGGCTTTGTGATCGATGATAAAAAACTCAAACGCGCAGGTCTTGATTATTGGGATACGCTTGACATATATATGTATGATTCGCTTGCCGATTTCATGGAAAAGCATGGAAACGATAATCTTTGGTTCTATACGACGAAAGCAAGCAAGCTCTATACGGAAGCCACTCCCGATGAAAACGGCGAAATTTATCTCGTTTTCGGCAAGGAGACCAAAGGACTTCCCGAAGAACTGACCTCCGCACATTTTGATAAAAGCGTGCGTATTCCGATGCTTTCCGAAAAACGCAGTCTGAATCTTTCCAACAGTGCCGCGATCGCCGTTTATGAAACCTTGCGTAAGGATCATTTTGACGGGCTCAAGACCGATGGCGAACGTCTGGAACTGTTGCTTTCCGAAAAGAAAAATTGAGAAATTTATGCGAACGTTCCAATTGTTTACAAAATCATGTGGTAATTTCGCTTGAAATATAGTATAATATTCTTATTGTTTTAGTGAAAGGAAGAAAATCATGTCTATTGCAGATAAACTTTTTGGTACTTACAGCGAAAGACAGATCAAAAAAATTAAGCCCATCGTTGATAAGATCGAGGCTCTCGCTGAAAAATATAAAAATATGGATGATGAAACCCTCCGCGGTACGACTGCTCTTTTGAAAGAAAGACTTGCCGCGGGAGAAACGCTCGACGATATTTTGCCCGATGCATTTGCGGCTTGCCGAGAAGCAGCGGACAGAGTGCTTGGCAAACGTCCTTTCCGCGTACAGCTCATGGGCGGTATCATTTTGCATCAGGGCAGAATTGCGGAAATGAAAACGGGTGAAGGTAAGACCCTCGTTGCAACGATGCCCGCATATCTCAACGCGCTTGCAGGCAAGGGTGTTCATATCGTCACCGTCAACGACTATCTTGCGCGCCGCGACAGTGAGGAAATGGGCAAGGTATACGGTTTCCTCGGACTCAAAACGGGTCTGATCGTACACGGTCAGACGGGCGCGGAAAAGAAAGAAGCGTATCTTTCGGATATTACTTACGGTACGAACAATGAGATCGGTTTTGACTATCTGCGTGATAATATGGTCATTTATCAGAAAGAGCTCGTACAGCGCGGACACGCTTTCGCCATCGTGGACGAAGTGGACTCCATCCTCATCGATGAAGCAAGAACGCCGCTTATCATTTCGGGTAAAGGCGCGCAGTCCAATGAGCTTTATCAGGTTGCGGAAAAATTCGTCCGAAGTCTGCGCGCGCATATCGTCAAGGAAATGGATACCAAGTCCGATAACGATGACGTTGCGGAAGATTATATCGTGGATGAAAAAGCAAAACGTGTCGTTCTGACACAGCACGGCGTTGCAAAAGCGGAAGCGTTCTTCGTTCTTGAAAACCTTTCCGATCCCGAAAATATGACGGTCAATCATCATATCCAACAGGCCCTCCATGCACATGGCATCATGAAACGAGACGTGGATTACGTTGTGACACAGGATGGCAAAGTCATGATCGTCGATGCGTTTACGGGTCGTATTATGCCCGGCAGACGTTTTTCCAACGGTCTGCATCAGGCGATCGAAGCCAAAGAAAATGTGAAAATTCAGGATGAAAACCAGACGCTTGCGACGGTTACCTTCCAGAATTTCTTCCGTCTTTACGATAAACTTTCGGGTATGACGGGTACAGCTCTGACGGAAGAAAATGAATTCCGTGAAATTTACGGACTTGACGTGATCGAAGTACCCACCAACCGTCCGATGATCCGCAAAGATCAGAACGATGTTGTTTATAAAAATCAGGCAGGTAAATACCGTGCCATCATTGAACAGATCAAGGCTTGCCGTGAAAAAGGACAGCCTGTTCTGGTCGGTACGGTTTCCGTTGATAAATCCGAATATCTTTCCGCTCTGCTGAAAAGACAGGGCATTCCTCATAACGTCCTCAACGCAAAGCATCATGAACGCGAAGCGGAGATCGTTGCACAGGCAGGTAAACTCGGAGCCGTTACCATTTCCACGAATATGGCGGGACGCGGTACGGATATCATGCTCGGCGGTAACGCGGAGTTCCTTGCGAAAAATGAACTCAAAAAGAATGGTTACAACGACGAAGAAATCTCTCTTGCCGTTGGTATGTCCGAAAATATCGATGACCGCGTGCGTGAAGCAAGAACGCTTTTCCATGATGCCTTGACAAGATATAAAGAACAGATCGCACCCGAAGCGGAACGTGTGCGCGAAGCGGGCGGACTTTTCATTCTCGGTACGGAACGCCACGAAAGCCGCCGTATCGATAATCAGCTCCGCGGCCGTGCGGGTCGTCAGGGTGACCCGGGTGAAAGCCGTTTTTTCCTTGCTCTTGACGATGATCTGATGCGTCTTTTCGGCAGTGAACGTATCATCGGTATGATTGAAAAGCTGGGTTTAGAGGAAGATCAGCCGATCGATGCGAAAATTCTTTCGGGCTCGATCGAAAGCGCACAAAAACGTCTGGAAGGCGAAAACTTCAACCGTCGTAAGACTGTCCTCGATTACGATGACGTGATGAATCAGCAGAGAAATATCATCTATACACAGCGCAGAGAAGTGCTTGACGGTGCGGATATTAGCGAAAAGATCAAAGGTATGATCGATAAGAGCATTACCGAAGTTTTGCCTTACTGCAAGGATGAAGACGGCAATTATTCCTCCGATATCGCAAAGCGTGAGTTCTTCTGGATCGCATCTCAGGATGAATTGGAAAAAGAACCCAAGGAATTGGAAACGCTCCTTCTTGACCGTGTTCATTCGCTCTATGCGGCACAGGAAGAACTTTTCGGAGAAAGAATGCGTGAATTGGAACGTGTTGCGCTCCTCCGCTCCGTTGATACGGCGTGGATCGCACATCTTGACGAGATGGATGATCTGCGTGACGGTGTCGGTCTGAATGCATACGCACAGAGAAATCCGCTTACGGAATATCGTATTCAGGCGGGTGATATGTTTGATGCGATGATCGATAAGATCCGTCTGGATACCGTTCGCATGGTGCTTTTCGCAAAACCTGCGGCTGAGATCAGACGTACGGAAGTTGCGAAACAGAAGGTCGCATCCCTTGCAGGTGTCGGCGGTGACACGTCCGAAGCGAAAAAGCCCGTCGTCAGACGCGCTTCCGAACGCATCGGCAGAAACGATCCCTGTCCTTGCGGTAGCGGCAAAAAATACAAACAGTGTTGCGGCAGACCTGCCGGCGCACAAGAGGAGTAACCAAAAAGAAACGTCCACCTTTTCTTTACGAAAAAGAAAAGGTGGATCCAAAAGAAACGCTCTGTGCTGCCCAATGTCATTAAGATAAGAAATTTGAAGGCTCACCCTTTGGGAGAGCTGTCAGCGCAAGCTGACTGAGAGGGCATAATTTGCTTAGATATCAGCCCTCTTCGCCTCGTAAACTCGGCACCTCTCCTAGAGTGGGAGGCTTTGGAATGAATCTTCTTTTTCTTTAACTAAATGACATTGCTGTGCTGCCTCTGTTTTTATTCTGATTGCATTTTAATGTTTTGTCGGGAGGCGAAACGCCTCCCTTACGAAAATCAACAATGAAAGGATTATCATTATGGGCTTTGGCTGGATGTTCCTCGGCTATATTCTGCTTTTGGGAACAAATCTTGAGATCCTCGGCGTGACGCTGGATATCACGCCTGACGTGGTCGGTTTTTTGCTTCTTTCGCGCGGTTTTTCCGTGGCATCGAAGTATTGCGACTGTTTTAAAGTATCCAGAATTTTAGGTATTGCGGGGATTCCGCTTTCTCTTGCATATCTTCTGACGGAGCTTTCGACTTCGCTTGAGATCATCGAACTTGCGCCGACCGCGCTGACGGTTATCAGTTATGGTTATGCGATCTTCAAGCTTACGTTTTCGCTTTGTCTTTTGTATTCGCTTTATCTCATTTCTGCGCAGACGGGTGTCGAAAAATTACGTAAAAAATCGATTCGTCTTGCGATCTATACCGTACTTTTCTTTTTCGCGGAACATTCGCTTGCATCGATCTTTTCATGGATTGGTGTAACACTGGATGCGGCAAAGCTTGCGGGCGCACAGATGCTTCTCGGTATGTTGTGTATTCTCATCAATGCAACGCTGATCTTCGGCTGTTATATGTGGATCTGTCTGGAAGGCGATGAAGATATGCCCGACAATCGTAAATTCAAATATAAAACGCCGTTTGATTTCTTTGATAAAGCCAAAGCGGAAGAAGAACTTCGCAAAGCCGAAGAAAAAAGCGCAAACCGTCACAAAAAGAAAAAATAAGCGGAAGGAAGGTCATTTCTATGAACATTGGTTATATGATCGTCGGATGTATCTTTCTTTTTAATCCTTTTATCAATATTATTGATATTCTCCCCGATTTTATAGGCTATCTCTTTATTTTAAAGGCTCTTTCCGAGCTTTCCGATCTGGAACGCAATATCGGTTCGGCAAGAAAGAAATTCAAAGCAGCAATGTGGGTTTCTCTTGTCAAATGTCTGCTTGTCTTTGCTTCCATGATCTTTGATTCCACGTGGTATCTGATTCTGACGTTTACGTTTGGTATTCTGGAATGTATGTATCTCATTCCCGGATTTATTGATCTTTTTTATGGAATTTCTTATCTCGAAGGACGTTATACGAATCATAAGAGCCGTTTTGAAGCCAGAACAAAATATAACGGTGTCTTTGATAAGACCGAATTTGAAAGTGGTACGGCATATTTTGAGGTTTTTACGGATGTGGGTGATGAGGAAGTCATGCCCTTTGCGGAAGAAAATGTCTTTTTTGCCGATAAACAAGCAACCGTACGTCTTGCAGACGCGGGTTTTGCTTCCAAGATCAAAGAAAAAGTGACGCATTTTTATGAATCCGCAGAAGCACGGACGATGAGCGTGATCTTTGTTATTGTACGCGCGGCGGCGGCTTGTCTGCCCGAGCTGACGGCGATCGCGGAAACGGGTTCGGGTTACGTCGAATCCAATCCGATTGATGATTATTCCGTTTTGCGTGAGCTTCTGATCATTCTGCTCGCTGTTTTCGCATTAATCGTTGGTATCGTCTGGCTTGTCCGTATGATCCGTTATTTCAATATTTTTCGCAAAGATGGGGAATTTATTTCCGTTTTGAAGGAAAAATATAACAGAGAGATCATGCCGAACAAAGCCCTTTGGGTCAAACGTAAATCCCTTTCGTTCTGTACGGTTGCAACGGCGGCTTATGCCTTTCTCATGTGTTTGCGTATCGATTGGTTCTTGCTCGTTCCCAAAATCGTTTCGGGAAAATTTCACGTTGCCGTTTATGATGTGCTTGCCTTTTTCCCGATTCCCGAATTTCTTTTCGGTGCGGTCATGATCTTTGCCGCTTTTGCCGCAAAGAATTTCGCGGAGAACAAACGAGAGATCATCAGAAAATCCGTATGGTTCATCATCAGCTCTTTTGCCGCATATATTGCAGTATTCTTTCTTTCATGGCATTACGGCAAGCTGATCTATCCGTATAAAGAAAGCGGATATATCGCGCTTTTCGCGACGTATTTTGTTCTTTTCGCGCTTTCCATGCTTGCATTCCAAGCGATCAGCAAGGAAAAACGAAAGGTTTATCTGCGTCTTGCCCGCGAGATCACGGATGTTTCCTGTCCGCAGGCACACGCTTTTTCGGAACGGAAACGCACGGAGATGATGGATGAATTTGCAAAGAAGATCAAACGCCATTATATTTTGGAAACCGTGTATGCCGCCGCATCTGCCATTTTGACGCTCGGTATGCCTTTTTCCGAAGATTATGATATTTGCGGCCTTTTTTGGTTTTTCCGCTTGCTTTTCGGTGTCGTATTGATCGTTCACAGCTTGCTCTTGTCCGATGCTTTGCAAAAAGAGATCGAAAAGATCGTAGAATAGCAGCGTGTCGCTGCACCCGAATTCTCGCCTATCGCAGTTTTTGCGTCTCCGAATAAGGCGAAACGGCGAGGTCGGATTTGAGTAAATTTTTATGGAATAAAAAACAGCGTGCCGCTGCACCCAAATTCTCGCCTATCGCAGTTTTTTGCGTTTCCGAGTGAGGCGAAACGGCGAGATTGGATTAAAAAAATAGAATATAATCATACCTTTACAAAAATTTATTTTAAAGAGAGGATTCCTGTACTATGGATGAAATCAATGAAATGAATCAAAATCCGGAAACCGAAGTTTCAAAAACGCAAACGAAAGCAAAAGTACCGCTCATCGTCAGCATATACGATTGGCTGGAGGTCGCTTGCTTTGCCGCGGTACTGGTCATCCTGATTTTTACCTTTGTTGGACGTATGGCAACGGTCGTGGGCGATTCCATGACCAATACGCTCCTTAACGGCGACCGTTTGCTCGTCACCAATCTTTTCTATACCCCTGAACGCTATGATATCGTTGTCGTACAAAAAGAAGACGGTTATTATGAAGACGAACTTCTTGTCAAACGTGTCATTGCCAAAGGCGGCGAAACGGTCACGTTTGATTTCAATAATTGGACGGTTTCCGTCGACGGTACGAAGCTTTATGAGCCGTACATCAGAAAAAATCCTTATGAAGTCATGCGAAGGGATGATATTGCGGGATATACCGTTACCGTCCCCGAAGGGTATTATTTTGTGATGGGGGATAACCGCAACGGCTCGACGGACAGCCGTTCCAAACTCGTCGGCTTTGTCAAGGAAAGTGAGATCATCGGAAAAGCTGTATTCCGTGTCGCGCCGTTTTCCGCTCTCGGCCCTCTGGATTAAAAGGAGGATATTGCCCGAGATCCTTCGGCGCAGACTCACGATGTAATTCTGGAGTGTACAGACGTTCAAAAACGGATGTGCACGAAGAATCCCGTGTGTCAGTGCCTCGAGGATGACACGGGCTGCTTATCTTCATGACATCGAGATCAGCCGATACAATTTACTATATCAACCTTCGGCAGTGCATTTTGCCGAAAGAAAGGACATTATTATGCCATCAGACAGAATCCAATGGTTCCCGGGACATATGGCGAAAACGCGCCGTCTGATCTCCGAAAACTTAAAAGACGTAGACCTTACGATCGAACTTCTTGACGCAAGAATCCCTAAAAGCTCCGAAAATCCCGAGATCGCACGTCTTGTTGCGGCAAAACCGAAGCTGACGCTTCTCAGTAAATCATCTCTTGCCGATCCCGCCGCAACAGAACTTTGGAAAAAATATTTCGCGGAAAACGGTAGAGAATGTATTTTTTACGATTGCAAAACGGGTGAGGGTATTTCCGCTATTGCGCCCGCCGCACGCCGTATCTGTGCCGAACGTCTGGAACGCTATCATGAAAAAGGTATGGACGGCAGAAAGCTCCGTGCAATGATCGTCGGTATTCCGAACGTCGGTAAAAGCTCGCTCATCAACCGTCTTTCTTCTTCCAACAAAGCCAAAGTGGAAGACCGCCCGGGTGTAACTCTGACAAAACAATGGATCACGACCTCTCTCGGTATCGATCTTTTGGATATGCCGGGTATTCTCTGGCCGAAATTTGACGATCAGACCGTTGGCGAAAACCTTGCCGTAACTGGTGCGATCCGCGATGAGATCATGGATATCGAAACGCTTGCCTGTGTACTTGCGGGCAGACTCCGCACACGTTATCCCGAACTGCTGATCTCAAGATACAAACTCAAACCGCAGGATCTGGAAGATACGAGTGATTTTGAGCTTGCCGAAGCCATCGGCAGAAGACGTGGTTTTCTGATTTCGGGCGGTGAGGTCGATTTCCTCCGCACGTCCAATATGCTTCTTGATGAATTCAGAGGCGGTAAGATCGGCAGAATTACCATCGAAATCCCGTAAGAAAGAAGGCTTTATTATGTCTATGAAAGAAAAAATGCACACGGGGGAGATCTATCTTCCCGGTGATGCGGAAATTATGAAAGAACAACTTGCTTGTCTTGACAGACTTTACGATTTCAATGCGACACGTCCGACAGAACTCGAAAAAAGAGAAGCCATGCTGAAAGAAATGTTTGCGGAGATCGGGGAAGGCTGCTATATCGAGCCGCCGTTTCACTCGAATTGGGGCGGACACCACGTTCATTTCGGCAAAGGTATCTATGCCAATTTCAATCTGACTCTCGTTGACGATACGCATATCTACGTTGGAGATCATACGATGTTCGGTCCGAACGTCACCATTGCAACGGCGGGCCATCCCATTCTTCCTGAACTGCGTGAACAGGCTTATCAATTCAATATGCCTGTTCATATCGGCAGAAATTGCTGGCTGGGTGCGGGCGTGATCGTAATGCCGGGCGTGACCATCGGTGATAATACCGTCATCGGTGCGGGCAGTATCGTAACCAAGGATATTCCCGCAAACGTGGTCGCCGTCGGCAATCCTTGCCGTGTGCTCCGCCCGATCGGTGAAAGGGACAGGGAATATTATTACAAGGACAGAAAAATCGAACTTTCCTGAATAGGTTTTTTCGAAGAAACGGGATGTCGAGGGCGCCATCCCCTACCGACAAAAAATAAAAATTTATACAAAATAAAGGCAGGGGAAGCACAAAGCTGACTGAAAGGGTAGATTTTGATACTCTGAAAGCCCTCTCTGTCAACTTCGTTGCTACCTCTCCCAAAGTGAGAGGCTTTCAAAAACAAACCTTTTGTAAACGGGATGTCGAGGGCGCCATCCCCTACCGACAAAAAATAAAAATTTATACAAAATAAAGGCAGAGGAAGCACAGAGCGTTTCTTTTGCCAAGCTTTTCTTTCCGTAAAGAAAAGCGGGAGGAAATATGCCGGATTATACGTATGAAAAAGAAGTGAAGGCGGAAGGTTTTGTAAGCGTCTGCGGCGTGGATGAAGCGGGTCGAGGTCCGCTTGCGGGAAACGTCGTGGCGGCGGCTGTCATTATGCCCGAGGGACTTATGATCGAGGGTCTTGATGATTCCAAAAAACTGACCGAAAAGAAAAGAGAAAAACTCTTTGATATTATTAAAGAAAAAACAGTCTGGTCGATCGCATGGGCAACACCTGCGGAGATCGATGAACTCAATATCCTGAATGCAACGATGCTTGCGATGAAGCGTGCTGTGGAGGGATTGCCCGTGAAAGCAGATTTTGCACTCATTGACGGCAATTGTTCGCGCGGTTTTGAGATCCCGACAAAGACTGTCGTCAGCGGAGACGCGAAATCCATGTCGATCGCGGCGGCTTCCGTGCTTGCCAAGGTGACGAGGGACCGTCAATGCTTGGAAATGGACAAAGAATATCCCGCATATGATTTCGCGAAACATAAAGGATATCCGACGAAAGTACATAAGGCAAAAGTGATTGAACTTGGACCTTGCCCCGAACATAGAAGAAGTTTTCTTTCTTTTGTTGAAAAAGAAAAGAATAAAAATAAGATATGAAAAATCAAAAGATCGGAGATGCAGGCGAAGAATTTGCCGCTCGGTATCTCATTTCCAAAGGATATATGGTTTTATACCGCAAATACAGAAGCTCACATTTAGAAACGGATATCATATGTGAAAATGAAACGCATATCCTTTTCGTTGAGGTGAAAAGCCGTACCGATATCGGAAGACCTTCCAGATACGGCAGGCCTGCTGCCGCTGTGGATTACAAAAAACAGCAGAATCTCCGTCTTTGTGCGGAAGATTATCTGCGGAAATACAAGCCCGACAAAAAACCGCGTATCGACGTGATCGAGGTCTATCTGCAACAGATCGGCGGGGAATACGTTCTTTCCGATAAAGGTATCAAGCATATTGAAAACGCGGTTTTCGGATGATCGGGACAGAAAAAACCTTCCCCCTAAGGAGAAGGTTTCAGCTAATTGCTCAAAATGGAAAGTGATTAACGCGCGAGATACATTCGACTGCGCCCTGCCGCGTCATTCTGCGCTTGCCGAACTTTTGGCGCAAAAGCCAAAAGCACGAAGCGGAGCGAGTGGAATCCCAGCAGGGCTTCGCTCAGTATGACAGCGCGCGGGGAGTTAACCGTTTTTCTGTTTGAAAGTCGCGCAAACGGTATCTGTGCAGGAGGTCGCATAGCTGGGACCGACGTTGATCTTTTCGGCGGTACAGGTGCTGGAGCCGTCATGATAAACGCAATTGGTTACGTCACAGGAAACACCGCTGTTCTGATGACAGGTCTTACAGGTCTTTTCAGAGGAATTGTTGTTCATGGCTTAAAGATCCTTTCAATCAAAAAAATTTATGAAAGATTTTTTCTTTCGTAAGATAGTATTGTCGGGAAAATTGATTTTTATACATCCGTAACGGAGAACATATAAGACGGATTCGATCCGGAAAAAGAAAGGAGTGATGGGATGGCACTTTTTGTGATCGGAGATTCACATTTATCGCTTTCCACAGAAAAACCGATGGACGTATTTGGCTCGCGTTGGACGGGATACGTGGAAAAATTCAAAAAAGGATGGGAAAGTCGTGTGACAGAACAGGATACGGTCGTTCTGGCAGGCGATATCTCATGGGCAATGACGATGGATGAAGCCAAAGCGGATTTTGATTTTATCGAAGCCTTACCCGGCAAAAAGATCATTCTCAAAGGGAATCACGATTATTGGTGGCAAACGATGGCAAAACTCGATGCTTTCGTTGCCGCGAACGAATACAAAACGATCCGATTTTTACACAATAACGCATATGAAACGGATGATTTTATCATCTGCGGTTCGCGCGGTTGGTATACGGATGATAAGACTGCTCCGATCCGCGGCGCAGATGCGGCAAAGATCGTTGCAAGGGAAGTGCAAAGAATTTCCGTCAGCTTGAATGCGGGTATCAAATTGCGTGATGCAGCGAGAGAACGCGGTGAAGAAAAAGAAATTCTGACGTTTCTGCATTTTCCGCCGATCTTCAAGGGGTATATCTGTGACGAGATCATTCTGGAGCTTTATCGGAAAGGAGTGGAACGCTGTTATTTCGGACATATCCACGGAAGTTATGATTCCGCAAAAGTCATATCCTATTCCGATATCGATTTTTATTTGATCTCCGCAGATTATTTACACTTTGAACCCTTGAAAATTCAGCCGAAAATCAAAAAAATTGAGAATTAAGCACCCTTTGTACTATAAAAATACACGAAAAATATTGACTTTTCTTCATTTGGATGGTACAATAATTAATGTATGAAAACAAAATAAGGTATTTCAAAATACCGTGGAGGAAACAATGAAACTTTTAAATACTGCCGAAATCGGCGCAAACCAGAAAGAGCTCGAAATTTTCATCGATCATGAAAATTTTGAAGCGGAATGTGAAAAGGCTTACAAGAAAAACGTAGCCAAATTCAATATCCCCGGCTTCAGAAAGGGCAAAGCTACCCGTAAAATGATCGAAAAAATGTACGGCACAGGCGTTTTCTATGAAGACGCGATCAACGCGATCCTTCCCGTTGCATACCCCGAAGCGATCAAAGAAGCAGGTCTTGACGTTGTCAGCAACCCCGATATCGATATCAAAGCGATCGACGAAACCGGTATCGTTATCACCGCAAAAGTATTCGTAAGACCCGAAATCACCGTTACCGAATACAAGGGTCTCGCAGCTACCAAGGATGCTGTTGAAATCACAGAAGAAGCAATCGATTCCGAAATCGAATCCGTTCGTAAGCGCAACGCGCGCACCATCGAAATCACAGACCGCGCTGTCGAAAACGGCGACAACGTCGTATTCGACTTTGACGGCTACGTAGACGGCAAAGCCTTTGAAGGAGGCAAGTCTGAAAACTACGATCTTCTCATCGGCTCCGGCAGCTTCATCCCCGGCTTTGAAGATCAGATCATCGGCAAGAACATCGGCGAAAACTTCGACGTTGTCGTAACCTTCCCCGAAGATTATCACGCTGCTGAACTCGCAGGCAAAGAAGCTACCTTCAAATGCCTTATCCACGAAATCAAAAAGAGCGAGCTTCCCGAACTCGATGACGAATTCGTAAAAGACGTTTCTGAATTTGATACCGTTGATGAATACAAGGCTTCCGTTAAGGCAAAACTCGTTGAAAGAGCTGAAAAAACAGAAGACAACAAGGTTGACGATCAGCTCATGAAAGCTCTCTGCGAAAACATCGAAGGCGAAATCCCCGCCGTTATGTTTGAAAACGAAGCAGAAAACTGCGTTCGCGACTACGAAAACAGACTTCGTTATCAGGGCATGGACCTCCAGACCTTCATGAAGTATACCGGTCAGACCATCGAAACTCTTACCAAGCAGTTCATGCCTCAGGCTGAACAGAACGTAAAGACACGTCTTGCGCTCGAATACGTTGCTAAGGTTGAAAACCTCGACGCTTCCGAAGAAGATATCGAAACCGAATACCAGAAGATCGCTGAAGCTTACGGCATCGAAATCGAAAAGGTAAAAGAAAGCATCGCTTCCGATGCGATCGCTGCTGACGTTCGCGTTGGTAAGGCGGCTCTTCTCGTTCGTGAAAACGCAATCGTAACCGTTAACGGTACTCCCGTTGAAGTGGAACCCGAAGTTATCTCCGCTGAATAATTTCCTATATGGACATTTTGATTCGCAGACGGTTTCGCCTGCGAATCACCTTTTTAGCTACCTGCTTTACTTTTATAAAACAAAAAATCTAAAATTTCTGAAAGGACTTATATATTATGGCACTTGTACCAATGGTTGTGGAACAAACAAGCAGAGGCGAGCGTTCCTTTGATATTTATTCCCGCTTGCTTCAGGACCGCATTATTTTCCTTTCCGACGAAGTGAATGACGTTACCGCTTCTCTCGTCGTAGCCCAGCTCCTTCATCTCGAATCTCAGGATCCCGATAAGGACATCACACTTTATATCAATAGTCCCGGCGGCTCCATCACCGCAGGTATGGCGATCTATGATACCATGAATTACATCAAATGCGACGTTTCCACCGTTTGCATCGGTATGGCGGCAAGCATGGGTGCATTCCTTCTCGCCGCAGGCGCAAAGGGAAAACGCTATGCCCTCCCCAATAGCGAAGTCATGATCCATCAGCCTCTCGGCGGTATGCAGGGTCAGGCTTCCGATATCAAGATCCATGCGGACAGAATCATCAAAATGCGCCGTACACTCAATGAGATCCTCGCGCAGCAGACGGGCAAACCCGTGGAGCAGATCGAACGCGATACCGAAAGAGATAACTTCCTTTCCGCGTTTGAAGCAAAAGAATACGGTCTGATCGACGAGGTTATGGACAAGAGAAAATGAGGTGATCCCTATGGCAGATAACAACAGAAGCCATACCCATCGCTGTTCGTTTTGCGGCAGAACGGAAGAACAGGTCATGTACCTGATCCCTTCGCAGACGGGCGCGTATATTTGTGATAACTGTGTGTTCGCTTGCTCACAGCTCATCGAAGATTATGAAGACTCCGTAAACGAAGAACAGGATGCCGATCTGACAGATCTTCCGCGTCCTAAGGAGATCAAAGCCGTTCTCGATGAATATGTCATCGGTCAGGATGCGGCAAAGATCGCGCTTTCCGTTGCGGTCTATAATCACTATAAGCGTATTTCTTCCAAACAGGAAGAAATGAAAAAGACAAAAGGCAAGAAGAACGAGTCCTCGGACGGCGTTGAGATCCAGAAAAGCAACGTACTTCTTCTCGGTCCGACAGGTGTCGGCAAGACGTTCCTCGCGCAGACTCTCGCAAAAACGCTGAAGGTTCCTTTTGCCATTGCAGACGCAACGACGCTTACCGAAGCGGGTTACGTCGGTGAAGACGTTGAAAATATCCTCCTCCGTCTGATTCAGGCGGCAGATTATGATATCAGCCTTGCAGAAAAAGGTATCATCTATATCGATGAGATCGATAAAATTTCCCGCAGAAGTGAAAACCGTTCCATCACCCGTGACGTTTCGGGCGAAGGCGTGCAGCAAGCACTCCTCAAAATCCTTGAAGGTACGGTTTCCAATGTTCCTCCTCAGGGCGGACGCAAGCATCCCGGTCAGGATTTCATCCAAGTCAATACGGAAAATATCCTCTTTATCTGCGGCGGCGCATTTGACGGTCTGGAACAACTGATCGAACAGAGAAGCGGTAAATCCACCGTCGGTTTCGGCGGCGAGATCAAAAGCAAAGCCGAAAAAGATAAGATCAATATCTATAAGAAAGTCACCGCCCACGATATCGTCAAATACGGTTTGATTCCCGAACTTGTCGGTCGTCTGCCCGTGATCGTCGGTCTTGAAAATCTTGATAAAGCCGCCCTCGCGCGTATTCTCAGCGAACCGAAAAATGCGATCATCAAACAGTATCAGAAGCTTTTCGGTCTGGACGGCAAAGAACTCATCTTCACCGATGATGCCATCGAAAAGATTGCTGACCTCGCGATCGAACGCGGTACAGGCGCACGAGGACTCCGCTCCATCATGGAAGAAGTCATGCTCCCCATCTCCTACGAAGTACCTTCCATGGATGACGTGGAAGCCGTGATCATCAACGGTGCCGTTGTTTCCAAACACGCAGAACCCGAATACAGAAAAAAACTCTCCGTTTAAGGAGAGTTTTTTGTTGGGCGGCTGCCCAAACCCGCTCGGACTGCCGTCCAAACCTGCTTCAAGGGAACTTTTTTCAAAAAGTTCCCTTGAAAATCCTTCAAAAACTTTCTTTGTGGTGGATAGGGGTTTATTATGTGCGGAGTCGGAGAGGGGAAAGGGGGTGTACAGAGCGAAGAAAGGGGCAGCACAGAGGGTTTCTTTCGCCAAGCCTTTCTTTTTCTAAAGAAAGGCGGAGAAGGAGATTGTCAAAAGCTCTGCACAAAGCGAAGAAAGGGGTAGCACGAGTCGTTTCTTTTGGCTAACTGCATTGTTAACAATGCAGTGACCTTATTCTTTTCGTAAAGAAAAGGTAAGAATTTTAATAAAAAGTATTCCATTTTTGTTCAATTCGTGATATGATAAAAAGAGAATATCTTGAAAAAGTATACTTCTACGAAAGGTTGAAAAATAGAATCTATGAAACTTTACAACACACTTACAAAAACGGTTGAAGATTTCGTGCCGAATGAAGCAGGTAAGGTCAAAATGTATACCTGCGGACCGACGGTCTATCATTTCGCGCATATCGGTAATCTTCGCACTTACATTATGGAAGACGTTCTGGAAAAGACCTTCCGTTTCCTCGGTTATGACGTTACGCGCGTTATGAATGTAACAGACGTTGGTCATCTCACAAGTGACGGTGATACGGGTGAGGATAAGATGCTCAAAGGCGCAAAAAGAGAAAAGAAAACGGTTCTTGAAATTGCTGAATTTTATAAGGATGCATTCTTTGCTGATTGTGCAAAACTTAATATCAAAACACCCGATATCGTTCAGCCCGCAACGGGTTGCATCGCGGAATTTATTGAAATGGTAACGTACTTGCTGGAAAAGGATTATGCATATTTTGCGGAAGGCAACGTCTATTTCGATACTTCAAAGGCAAAGGATTATTATGAGCTTTCGGGTCACAGCACAGAAGAACTCATGGTCGGTGTGCGTGATGACGTATCCGAAGATACCAACAAACGTAATAAGAGTGACTTTGTTCTTTGGTTCACCAAATCCAAATTTGACGATCAGGAGCTCAAATGGGAAAGCCCTTGGGGCATCGGTTATCCCGGTTGGCATATCGAATGTTCGGGTATCTGCATCAAATATCTCGGCGATAAGCTCGATATCCATTGCGGCGGTGTGGATAATATCTTCCCGCATCATACCAATGAGATCGCGCAGAGTGAAGCATATCTCGGTCATAAATGGTGTAATTATTGGTTCCACGTTCAGCATCTCAACGATGAACGCGGTAAAATGAGCAAATCCAGCGGTGAATTTCTCACGATGTCCTTGCTCGAAAGCAAGAATTATGATCCGCTTGCATACCGTCTTTTCTGCTTGCAGAGCCATTACAGAAAGCCTCTCACGTTCAGCTATGCAAACCTTGACAATGCTTCTGCGGCATATGCGAAGCTCATCAAGAGAATTGCAGGTCTTTCTGCTGAAGGTGAAGTTGATAAAGATGCTGTTGCGGCATATCATGCAAAATTTGCGGAAGCACTGGAACAGGATATGAATACCGCACAGGGTCTTACCGTGCTTTACGATATGCTCAAGGATAAATCTCTTTCGGGCGCGACCAAGCGTGTGATCGCTTCTGATTTTGATACCGTTCTTTCTCTGAATCTCGTTCGTGAGCCTGTGAAAAAGGAAGAACCCGTGAAGGCAGAAGCTGTCGTTGTTGATGAAGCAGACCTTTGGATTCTCGACAAGATTGCGGAACGTGCGGCGGCAAAGAAAGCAAAGAATTATGCGCTTGCCGATGCCATCCGTGCAGACCTTTTGGCGCAGGGTATCACACTCGTTGATACCAAAGAGGGAACGACGTTTAAGAAAAATTGATTTTTAAGGCTTCTCCTTGAGGCAATTTCGTCAACTTAAGAAAGATAACTAACCAAAAGGCTCGCCCTATGGGAGAGCTGTCAGCGTAAGCTGACTGAGAGGGCTGATTGCAATTGAGATAAAAATGCCCTCTCCGTCACGGCTATAAGCCGTGCCACCTCTCCCGAAGTGAGAGGCTTTCAAATTAGTTTTTTGAAAAAGTTGGTGAAAATTTATTTTTTTCGCAACATCCTTAAGTTGACGACATTGCTCCTCGAGGGGAAGGCTTTACAGATACGTTTTATAAAAAAGGAACATTTATGAATATCACGTTTCGAAATACGAATGCTTTTGACGTTTATCTTTGTATAGACGGCAGACCGCATATCGTTGCGCCGTATTCTGAAGAGGGGCTTTCCCGTGCGGATACCGGCGGTATGACACTTGCCGTGCGCATCAAAGAAGAAAGCTATGCGGAAAAGCCCAAACGCTCTTTTTGGAATTTTTCATTTTATCATGATTATCATCTGATGCTGGAATCCGTTTATCAATTTGTCGGCGTGCAGGACGGAGATGTTTTTGATATCGTCGCCGAAGAACAGAGTATGTATGAGCCCGAAGGCGTGATCTACAACAGAGGTGCTGTACATCCGAGAAGATCGATCTATTTTGAAGTTACTTTCCGTGTGCTTGGAGATCATCAAGCACTCAAAAAGCAATATCGAAAAGATAATTTCAAAAACGGACTCTTTGATTTCTTTCTCGATCCGCTCATTGATGTGGGCACTGACGGCTGTTCTTTCGGATGTTTCTCAACGATTATTTTTTGGGCGATCGTCATCGGCTGTATCGTAAAATTTGGCTTTATGGCTGTCCTCAAGTGGATACTTGTGATCTATCTTGCCTTTGCCGTTTTAGAATGGTCGATAAAAGCACTGATGGATTATATCTCGAACGGAGGGAAAACAAAAAATCAAGCGTTTGCCCAATGTTTTGCGCCCGATTTCATTAAGACGAAATTTGAAACGTACGATTTCGGCACGAAAAAGAAAAAAGGCTTTTTTGGAAAAAAATAATTTTATGCCCTTACGAAAAGTTTTTGAGGAGGGGGATGGGGAGGAACTTTTTACAAAAAGTTCCTTCCCGAAGAATAAGAAAATAAAGAAAGGATTATAAAACCAATGAACAGAAAAAAGATTAAAGTCGGTTTCGTTTCTCTCGGTTGTTCCAAAAATCTGATGGATACGGAAGTCATGCTGCATAAGCTGATGACGGCGGGCTATCAGATCATTCCGAATGATGAAGATAATAACATCGATTCGGATATCGTTATCGTCAATACCTGTGCTTTTATTGAAAGCGCAAAACAGGAAGCCATTGACAATATTCTTGACGTTGCGTGGCTCAAGGAAAATCGCAATTTGAAAGGTATCGTCGTTACGGGCTGTCTTGCGGAACGCTATCAGAAACAGATTTTTGATGAAATTCCCGAAGTGGATGCGGTTCTCGGTGTCGGCAGTATCGACCGCATCGTAGAAGCCGTGGATGCCGTTGCAAGCGGTGAAAAATTCAGCGCGTTTGACGATAAGAATACGTCTGCACTCGGCGGTGAACGCCTTGTGACAACACCTGATTATACCGCTTATATCAAGATTGCGGAAGGTTGCAACAACTGCTGTACGTATTGTGCGATTCCTTCCATCCGAGGTAAATTCCGCAGCCGTCCCATTGAAGATATCGTGGCTGAAGCGAAAGATCTGGAAGCACTTGGCGTTAAGGAGCTGAATATCGTCGCGCAGGACACGACAAGATACGGTCAGGACCTCTACGGCGAATACAAGCTTGTTGAGCTTATCCGTGCGATTTGCGCCGCTACGAGTATTCCGTGGATCCGTTTGCTTTATTGCTATCCCGATAAGATCACAGACGAGCTTGTTGCGGAAATTCGTGATAACGACAGAGTGGTCAAATATATTGACCTTCCGATTCAGCATATCAGCGATAAGATCCTTCGCAAGATGAACCGCCACGGCGATGCGGCACTTGTGAAATCCGTTATCAAGAAATTCAAAGACGAAATTCCCGGTGTTTGCATCAGAACTACGGTCATCGTCGGTTTCCCCGGTGAAACGGATGAAGATTTTGAAGAACTTTGCGAATACGTAAAAGAGACCGAATTTGACCGTCTGGGCGCATTTACATATTCCCGTGAGGAAGATACCCCTGCATATGATTTCGACGATCAGATCGACGAAGAAACGAAGCAGAAACGTCATGAGATCATTATGCAGCTTCAATCGCATATCATGCAGGCGAAAAATGAGAAGCTCATCGGCAAACGTATCCGCGTACTTTGCGAAGCGTTTGACCCCGTTGCCGAACTTTATTTCGGCAGAAGCGAATCGGATGCGCCCGATATCGATACGAAGATTTATTTCAAAAATGCGATCGGTAAAAAGAGAATCGCTCCCGGTTCTTTCGTTGATGTCAAAGTCAATGAATGTTTGGATGGTTACGATCTGATTGGCAAAACGGTTACGGTTTGATTTGAAAAATGAAAGAGAGGTTTTTCCTATGAAAATGAATTTACCCAATAAGCTCACACTTGCAAGAATGGTGATGGTTCCTTTTTTGATGGTTTTCATTACGTTTGATTTTGGTCTTGGTATGTGGTCGCGTCTGATTGCGGCGGCATTCTTCGGACTTGCTTCCCTGACGGACTTTGTTGATGGTTATCTTGCGAGAAAATGGAATCTCGTGACGAACTTCGGCAAATTTATGGATCCTCTTGCAGATAAACTGATGGTCTTCGTGGCATTGATCTCTCTTTGTTACGTTACGGGCAGAGATGAAGGAGCGACCGTTTACGGTGTATGTCTGCTTGCGGCAACCGTGATCGTTATCTTCCGTGAACTTGCCGTCACTTCCATGCGTATGGTCGTAAACAATACCGACGGTATCGTAATCGCTGCTGGTTGGCTCGGTAAGGTAAAGACTTGTGTACAGATCCTCTTTATCCTTGCGGCGATCATTGAACCGATGTTCTCTTATGAGATTCTCGGCGGACACGTCGTTTCTTACGTGACGATGGCGGCAATGGCATTCATGACGCTCTGGTCGGGTATCGTTTATTTCAAAGGCTATTGGAAGTATATCAATCCTTCCGTATAATGCATAAAAGGAGCGAGCTGTGCTTCAATGTCATTAAGATAAGGCATTCGCCCGTGTCATCCTCGAGGCGTAGGCTTACGAGATTCTTCGTATATACTCAAGAATGACACCGTAAGCCTACGCCGAAGGATCTCGGGCGTAACACTTTTCCTTAACTAAATGACA
>JAFUQQ010000024.1 GCA_017472285.1 Clostridia bacterium
GAAGAAATTGCAGAAGAATCCGTTGCCGAAGCGGAAGAAGTTGCGGAAGAACCTGTTGAAGAAGTCGTTTCTGAAGTAGAAGAAATTGCAGAAGAACCCGTTGAGGAAATTGTTCCCGAAGTAGAAGAACCTGTTTTTGAGTCTTATACGCAATACAACGGGATGTCCGAAACAGGAAATCAAGATGCCACAAACGGTATTTCTTTGCCTCTTTTTTTGGATGAAGAAGGTGCGTTGACCGAATTCACGCTTGCAACGTCGACACATAAAAATCTCTTTGTTGCAACCAAGAATCAAAACATCAAAAATGCATTTTTACATACTGCGATCTCATCGATTGTTTCTTCATATCATCCCGATGATACAGAAATCTGGTTGATTGATTACAGCAAAGATATCCTGAAACCTTATCTGATCGAGCATACAAAACATCTTCGTTTTCTTGCTTTGGAAAATGCCCCTGATTTCACAGAATCCTTCTTGATTTTCTTGAACAAATTTTTTGGTCGCAGAGAGATGATGTTCCGTTATGCCAATGCTTCCAATATTGAAGAATATCGCGAGAAATGCGGACGGTATAAAATGCCGAGAGTTGTACTGATTGTCAATGATTTTCAGTGTATGGCTCGTTCATTCGGAGAAAATATCGTTTTGCGTAATTATTTTGAAACCGCTTTGACGGAATATGAAAAATACGGATTGTCCGGTATTTTCTGTGCTGACACGTTTGAAACGATCTATTCTCTGACAGAAACTGGAAGAACCATGATTTCCGATCGTTTTGCTATGCATCTTGATCTGGCAGAAATGTTGGCATCGATCGGATTGGAAGAAGATACCCTTGATGAAAACGTGCTTCTTTCTATGAAAAATGCAGAAAAAAACACCTTGTGGTATTCTTCGGAAAATAGTATTCCCGAAAAACGCCATTTGCTTACCGTTTCGGAAGAAGAACGTCGGGAAATGACAGAGCTTGCTTGCAACGGATGTGATACGGTCAAAGAAGATGCGTTCTGTTTCGTTCTGGATGGTCTTTCAAGACGTGAAATTTCGGATACGGAATTGAAAACACATATTACCAATACTTATAATGATAAAGCCGTTCTCAATCTTTGTCTTGGCGATCCCGTACAGATATCGATCGCATTCCATACGTATCTTTGGAAAAAAGCCGATCAGAATATTTTGCTGACAGGTAGCGATGCAGAAAATATGTTTGATATTTTAGCTTCCGTGCTCCGTTCCGCTTGTATGCAGGATTATAAAACAGTTATTTTAGCTGATGCGGAAAACGTATATTTCAAGCTTTTGAAAAAATATATTTCCGCGATCGATCCGCAAAAGAAACTTGTGATTTTGGAAGATAAAAATGATATCGCTCAATTGATCGGACAGGCGAAAGGCATTCTGAAAGAAGAAGATGCAGAAATGAAAGTCTTTTTGATCTGGCTTGGCGCACAAGCATACGGATTGGAAACTTCGGCACTTTGGAACGGGGGAAAGAGCGGTCTTCTGAATCTGCTTCCTGTGCAAAGCTTCCAAGATTTTTCCGCGATTGGCGATTTTGATCTTTCCTTGTTTGAATATAAGATCTCAACGGAGATGGCAAAAGAAGAACTTCTTGCGTTTGGTTATCCTTATGCGCAGGTCGCAAATCTTGCGCTTGATCCTGTCCATGCGGTTTATTATAACGGTTCCAAAATGCTGACGTTTAAACCTTACCGTATGGCAAAGGAGGAACATTGATGAATCAATTGAAAGAATGGATATCTGAGGCAAAACGGATCGTATTTTTCGGGGGCGCAGGCGTTTCAACAGGAAGCGGAATTCCCGATTTCCGCGGAACCGGCGGTCTTTATACGGAAGAACAGACCTGTGACGCAACACCCGAAGAAATTTTAAGCGGCGGTTATCTGAAAAAATATCCGCAAAAATTTTACGATTATTATAAAAATAATATGCTTTATCCGAATGCCCATCCCAATGGCGCGCATCTTGCGCTTGCCAAATTGGAACGGATGGGTAAGCTGACGGCGGTGATCACACAGAATATTGACGGTTTGCATCAGATGGCGGGCAGTAAAAACGTCATTGAACTGCATGGTTCGGTACTTCGCAATTATTGCATTTCTTGCGGTCAAACATATCCGCTCTCCTATATTACGGCATCGGAAGATGTGCCGCATTGTGAAAAATGCGGTCATACCGTTCGTCCTGACGTTGTTCTTTACGGAGAGGGTCTTGACGGTTTTGCATTCAAGGATGCTGCAAATGAGATCGCAAACGCGGATCTGTTGATCGTTGGCGGTACGTCGCTGACGGTCTATCCCGCGGCGGGACTTGTTCGCTATTTCCAAGGTGACCATTTTGTGATTATCAACAAGTCTGAAACACCTTATGATACGTACGCGGATCTGATTATCCGTGAACCGATCGAGGACGTGCTGGGGGATGCGGTCAAGGAAATATAACAGACACTTCAGAAAGGGGCAGTTTGATGATTATGTATTTTGACGGATATGATACGAAATCATCATATTTGGCAAGAACGGGAAAAAGGAAGGTCAGCCCTCAAAATTTGATACGCAGTAAGCAAAGAAAAACGATTTTGAAATAATATTTTTATAAACCTATTGAAAGATAATTCAAAAAGGTGTATAATATACTCACAACTGAACAAACGGGAGCTTGTATACAGGCTGAGAGGAAGGTGTGACCTTCGACCGAGAACCTGATTTGGATAATGCCAACGTAGGGATGCCTGATACGAGGATATTAGGAGGAACAAAAGAGTTTTTGGAGTTACCGA
>JAFUQQ010000025.1 GCA_017472285.1 Clostridia bacterium
CAGAGCCACCACAAAGCGTTTCTTTTGGCTCTACCTTTTCTTTTTGCAAAGAGAAGATATATCCTTGTTTTTCATATCAATATAAAAATCTTATCTCCATGAAGACAGAGCCACCACAAAGCGTTTCTTTTGGCTCCACCTTTTCTTTTCGTAAAGAAAAGGTGGACGTAAAGAAAAAAGTAAGTCAGGCGAGGAAGGTTATTTTTTTGTTGGCGATAATGCAGATCAAGTCGATAAGCATACCGATGCCAAAAAAGCCGCCTGTTACAAACCAAAGAATACCGACGACGATACCTGTGGTATCACCTTTGGTCAGGCGATAAAGACCGCCGAAAAGACCATCAGCAAAAAGCACGAGAAGAAGGGCAGCAACCCAAGGCAAGCTGTCAAGCGTGGAACGGAAGGATTTCAAGGACTCCATGAAATCTTCTTCTTTCTGAGCGGCAGTCTGTTCAAAAGAAACACCGCATTTAACACAAACGACAGCTTCTTCTGCGTGTTCCGCACCGCAATGATGACAGAAGCGTTTGCCTTTGCCAACGGGAACACCGCAATGGATGCAAACAGACGCTTCATCAGCGATCTGATTGCCGCAATGACGACAAAACATATGTATATCCTCCTTTGTAATAAAAAAATAATGGCAAAAAACCGAGCAATGCGCTCGGTTTTTTATGGTTAAGTAATTAAGCTGCGAGGAAAGTGATTCTGTTCTTTGTGATTTCGGTAACGAGGTCAACGATCCAGAAGATAAGACCGATACCGACAAAGTTCAAAATACCTGCAACAAGTGTAAGAACATTCTTTGTTTCAACGAAACGGATGATGCGGTATACGCCACCGATGAGAGAGCCAAGGAAGATCTGAAGAAGAACTTTAACGATCTTCGGAAGGTTTTCATACATTTCGGTGATGTTTGTGTTATTTGCCATTTCTCTGATTCTCCTATATAAATTTATTTGCCTGTATTAAACACAGACTATATGACATTATATAAGAAAACAGATCAAATTGCAACAGTTTTTTAAAACTTTTTTGACAAATTTTTAATTTTTAACCTTTACCGTTTTTTGCGCGGACGGAATCCACAAGATCATGGATACGGTCAACGGGATTAAGGAGTGTGCTGATGGAAGCGTCACCGTTCATATTTTCGATGATATAAGCAACGTATTTGCTCATATCCACTTCTTTATACCAAGGCTTCGCAATGATTTCAGGGCTGCGGTAATTGAGGTTGGTCGTAAATATCTTATCAAATTTACCTTCCTCATACGCTTTGTCAATCTTTTCGGGGCCGGAAGTGAAAAGTCCGAAGGTTGCGAAAACGAATACGCGGCGCGCACCTTTTTCTTTGAGCTGATAAGCAAGGTCAAGAACCGATTCACCGCTTGAGATCATATCGTCAACAACGATAAGGTCTTTGCCTTCAACGCTCTTACCGAGGAATTCATGCGCTTCGATGGGGTTTCTGCCATCGATAACGATCTTGTAATTGCGGCGTTTATAGAACATACCGAGGTCAACGCCGAGAATAGAGGAATAATACATGGAACGGGCCATTGCACCTTCATCGGGAGCAATAATCATAGTCTTTTCGGGATCGAAGGTAATATCGGGATATTCTTTGGTCAGTGCCTTGAGCATCTGATATGCGGGACGGACGTTATCAAAGCCGCCATGCGGGATCGCCTGCTGTACGTTGGGGTCGTGCGCGTCAAAAGTGATGATATTATTTACGCCGAGATTGGAAAGCTCCTGAAGAGCCATCGCGCAGTCGAGAGATTCTCTGGCGGTTCTGCGGTGCTGTCTGCCTTCATAAAGCATGGGCATAATGAGAGATACGCGGCGCGCTTTACCGCCGATCGCACAAAGGATACGTTTGATATCCTGATAATGATCGTCAGGACTCATGGGGACGTTCATACCGTACATTTTGTAAGTAACACCGTAGTTGAAAACGTCAGCGTAAATATAAGTATCGTGACCTCTCAGGGTTTCGTGAATGATCGCTTTGCCTTCGCCGGAACCAAAGCGGGGGCATTCCGCTTTTACAAGATATGATTCGGGCTGTTCGATCTCGGGATCGCATTCGCGCCATTTGTGAAGATAAGAGTCAACTTTGGAGAGAAATTGTTCGCAGCCTTTCATGCCGATGATGCTGAGGTCGCCGTAATATTTGTTTCCCATCTTAAAAATCCTCCTTATTCGGGTCGGGTTCTTTTTTGTCTTGTGATTTATATTGCGTTATTACATTACTGAAGATTGAATGCGCTTTCAAGCTCACGGAACTCTACGGGATCGATACCGATGATCTCCTCGCCGGAAGTTGCCGTCATAACGAGAGCTTTCGCGCTGTATTCCATCATTTCCAGCTTATCAAAGGTTTTGAGAAGCGATGTGCCAACCGCGATCACACAATCGTTTTCAATGATAGCGGCCGGATTTTTGGAAGTGATGCCTTTTGCAAGATTTTCGGTATCCATAAAAGATGCGCCGAAAGGATATTTGCGGACATCACGCAAAGAAATATATGCTTCGGGAATCTGCCAGGTATTGAAATCTTTTTCTGTAACAGCAAAAGCCATGATATTCGCGGGATGCGCAACGATGATGCTCTTGATCTCGGGATCGTTTGCATAGATCTTCTGATGGAGATTGATGGAGCGAGAGGGGAGCTTTCCCGCTTCTCTCTTGCCGTTTTTCACGAGAACGAGGTCTTCGGGTTCCAGATATTTTCTGTCCCTCATATAGGGGGTAATCACGATGGAACCGTCAGAAAGCTTACAGGAGAAGGTACCCTGATCGCTTGTAAAGAGCTGTTTTGCATACGCTCTGTGAATCAAGTCGCACATATCGCGGCGGACACCGAGTTCTTCACTCGTATGCATCGCAGGCGTAAATTCACGGAGTTCTGCCGTTGCTTTGTTTTTATGGAGCGCCATCTGTTCGCCTGAAAGTCCTCTGATCGTACCGCCAAGTGCTTTCGCATTCATCTGGATTCTCGCGCAGAATTCCAACATTTCAAAGGTCATGAATGCTTTGAAAAGGGTTTCGCCGCCGATAACGATACCGCGGTTTTCAAGAAGAACGGCATTGGCACCCTTTGCAAATTCTTTGGAGATATTGTCACCGAGGGATGAGCTGCCGGGGAGCGCGTAAGGCGCGAGAGCGATCTGATCGGAAAGACGTTTCGTATCGGGAAGAATGGAAACATCGGGCAATTTGCGCAGCAAGCTGAAAGCAAGCAATGCGGGCGGGAATGCGTTCAGGATCGCCTTGATATCGGGACGTTTCTTATAGATTGCGATGTGGAACGGATATTCCGCGGAAGGTCTGTGCAGACCGACGATCGAACCGTCCGAACGGATCTGGATGATATCTTCACGGCGGAGATTGCCTTTATCGATACCGCTGGGGCTGATCCAGATCGTACCTTCGGAGTCCTTGATGGAAAGGTTGCCGCCTGAGGTCGTCGTCATATCGTGATAATAGATACGGTTCATCAGCATGACAATCTGGTCAGCCGGATGAAGCATTTCAAAATTCATAAGGATTCCTCCTTTTGTTTTATGGGATGTTTTGGAGCGGGTCTCATAAGAGAGAAACTCAAATCAAACTTGTAGGGACCGGCGTCTCCGACGGTCTGCCGTATGATCTTCGGAATGGTCCGTCGAACACGTCGGTCTCTAACGATACGTTTCTGCTTATGAGAACCGGCTCCGCTTCGTAAGACACGCAAAGCGTGTCTTACGAAAGAGCTTTCGGTTTTAATTATCTCTTGGAAAGAACTTCTTTTTCGTAAGCTTTGATTTCGGTGAACCAGCTTGTGTCTGCT
This sequence comes from Clostridia bacterium, assembly GCA_017472285.1. Lineage (GTDB taxonomy): Bacteria > Bacillota > Clostridia > Oscillospirales > CAG-272 > QALR01. The sequence goes on from JAFUQQ010000025.1 coordinate 3,839, forward strand.
GCAACGCCGCAACGCTTACAATATTCAGCCCAGACAGCACCGAAAGGAAGCATCTTTGCTTCTTCCTGCATAACCATGAGTTCTGTGAAATTGCTTTCGTCCTGAAGAGCCTTGAGAGTTGCATTGGGTGTGCAGAGAGCCATGAGGAGTGCTTTCTGGAAACTTCTGATACCAACTACCCAAGCGGAGATACGGTTGATGCTTGCATCGAAGTAGTCGAGAGCGATGTATGTGCGGTCGAGAGCATCGCAACGAACGATTTCTTTTGCGATCTCCTTGGTTTCGTCATCGAGAAGAACAACGTGGTCAGAGTCCCAACGGATAGGTCTTGTAACGTGGAGCGCGATCTCATCAAAGAAGCAAAGGAGTGCGGGGATCTTATCGGAAACGACTTCTGTGGGATGATAGTGACCGTTATCCATAAGGGGCAAACATTTGTCTTTGTTCATAGCCGCGATGCTGAGAGCAAATTCTGCGCTGCCTGCCGTGTAAGCTTCAACGCCGATACCGAATACTTTGGATTCTACGCAAGGTTTAACCTTATTGAAATCAAAAGGTTCGGAAAGGATCTGTTCAATGGAATCTTTGTAACGCATTCTGGGGCCCATACGGTCTGCGGGAACGTCCTTGAAGCCATCGCCTGTCCAGATGTTCATAACGCAAGGAACGCCTGTTTCTTCAGCGAAATACTGAGAGATACGGATACAAGCTTTACCGTGAGCGATCCAGAAGTCACGAACTTCTTTATCGGGATGGCTGAGGGTAAGACCGTCTTTCTGCATGGGATGAGAGAAGAACGTAGGGTTGAAGTCGATACCCATGTTTCTTTCTTTTGCAAATTCTACCCATTTCTTGAAGTGCTTGGGTTCGAGCTTATCGCGGTCAGCGAAACCGTCTTCAAAAATAGCGTAGCAAGCATGAACGTTGAGTTTCTTCTTGCCGGGGCAAAGGGAAAGTGCTTTGTCCATATCTGCCATGAGCTGTTCGGGAGTGGTTGCTTTGCCGGGATAGTTACCTGTGGTCTGGATACCGCCTGTGAGCGCGCCGTCATTATCGAAACCATTAACGTCGTCGCCCTGCCAGCAGTGTACGGCTACGGGGATGTTTTTGAGTTTTTCGATGGCTGCTTCAACGTCAACGCCGACAGCCGCGAAAGATTCTTTTGCAAGTTCAAATGCTTTTGTAGACATAGTAGATCCTCTCCTGTTTTTAGATTTTTATATTTTTGTGTTTATAAATATTGAAGCCCACAAATTTGATTGTAGATGATGGGCGACCACATAGGGTCGCCCCTACAAATGTGCGCCGATTTTGATCAAAATTATCAGAGTTTCAACCTGCTCGCTTATTTACCGATGAGTTTAAGAAATCTGCCGTATGCTTCATCCCAAGCAGCCATCTTATCGAGTTCGGGCTGATATTCTTTGACTTCAAAGGAGTTTGCGATGATCTTTCTTGCTTCCCACATATCCTTGATCTCGCCGAGAGCGATAAGCTGAGCCGCGATGTTACCAAGAGCAGTTGCTTCCACGGGACCTGCATAAACGGGTCTGCCACAAGCGGTAGCCGCGAACTGAGAAAGCTGTTCTTCTTTTGTACCGCCGCCGACGATATTGATTGCGGGGATCTTTTCGCCGCACATTTCGTCGATACATTCAACGGTGTAACGGTAACGCATGGCAAGGCTTTCGAGGATGCAACGAACGATTTCACCCTTGGTCTGAGGAACGTACTGACCGGTTTCACGGCAGTATTCCTGAATTCTCTTGGGAATGTTACCGGGAGTTGCAAATCTGGGATTATCCGTATCAATGAAGCAACGGAGCGGTTCTGCTGCTGCTGCCCACGTAGCGAGATCGGCAAAGGATACCTTTTCGCCTTCTCTTTCCCACTGACGTTTGGATTCCTGTTCTACCCAAAGACCTGTAATATTCTTGGAGAAACGGATGGTATCACCATAACCGCCCTCATTTGTAAAGTTATATTCTTTGGATTTTTCGCTGATAACGGGATCTTTTGTTTCCGTACCCATGATGGACCATGTACCAGAGGAGAGCCAGATGAATTTTTCGCTCTTTGCGGGTACTGCGAGAACTGCACTGCCCGTATCATGAGCCGCAACAGAGATGACCTTGGGATCCATACCGCCGAATTCTTCTGTAAGAGAAGGAAGGAACGTGCCGCAAACCGTACCGGGTTTTACGACTTTGCTGAAAAGCTTTTCGGGAAGTCCGAATTTTTCAATGAGTTCCCAAGACCAATCTCTTGCTTTTGCATCAAGGAGCTGGCTTGTGGAAGCGATGGTGTATTCCGTCTGTTTGTAACCCGTCAGGAAATAGTTGAGAAGGTCGGGAACGAAGAGCATATCTGCCGCGATATCAAAGAGTTCAGGATTATTCTTCTGTACCGCAAGAAGCTGATAGAGGGAGTTCAGTTCCAAAACCTGAATACCGGTGATACCGTAAACCTCATCAGAAGGAACCGTCGCTTCGGAATAAGCGGGCATACCAACGGTACGGGTGTCACGGTAGTGAACGGGGTTGCCGATCAGATGACCCTTTTTGTCAAGGAAGCCGAAGTCAACGCCCCATGTATCGATACCAACGGAAGCGATATCACGGTCATCACTGTTTGCGCATTTGCGGATCGAGGTCTTGATCTCGTGCCAAATGCGGATGATGTCCCATGTGAACTGTCCCGCAACCATTACGGGTTCATTCGGGAAACGATGGTTTTCTTCGAGGGTGATCTTTTCACCGTCGAACGTGCCGACGATACCACGACCGCTGGATGCACCAAGGTCAATGGCAAGCATTTTCATTTTTTTCATGATCTATGTATTCCTTTCAATTTAATTCTTTGGGGGTTTAAAGATGGGGATTTCTAAAATTTTCACCGTCCGCGGGATCCTTCGCTCCTTTCGTCCCGAAAGAAAGCTCAGGATGACAGCGCGGAGGGAGCGTGTCAAAATATTACTGAGAAGTTTCCTCGCCCGTGTCATCCTCGAGTGTGCTTTCGTTAAGAAAGCACCGAAGGATCTCGGGCGAATCAAGAAAGATGTAAATTTGAAAATAATTTATCGGTCAAATCTTTCCATTCGGGATTCATAGTTTCAACCAACTCATTTTTTCTGATTCGCACCCAGCCTTTTAACTGTTTTTCTCTGGAAATGGCATCATAAATACCTTGATAAGCTTCATAGTAGACTAATTTATGTATATGATATTTTTTTGTAAAACCATCAATCAGTTCATTTTTATGTTCATATAATCGCCGTTTCAAATCATTGGTAACGCCAATATACATAACTTTGTTTGTTTTGTTCGTTAATATATAAACATAATACATAGTCTATCCTTTTACCGTCCGCTTAGATTCTTCACTTCTTTTCTGCGAAAAAATCGTTCAGAATGACAGAGCGGAGGGAATTTAGAGAGTCTTGTAAATGCCCTCGCCCGTGTCATCCTCGAGCGTGCTTTCGTCAAGAAAGCACCGAAGGATCTCGGGCGACCGCACAAGCTCAAACAGTATTATCAAAAGAAACTCTCGGATATCTTCCATTCGCGGAAACGGGTATTCTCCCGTATCGGAATAGCAACAGCATTCCAACGTACTGATTTTTCCATCCCGGAAAAAGAGGAGATAACCGACTTGACATTCTTCGATCGAACCATGTGTGTTGCCGAACGGAAATATTTTGAAAAAAACAGGATCGGGAGGAATTTCCGAAGAAAAAGAAACGTAAAATCCATTCCCCGTAAATTCCGTGCTGATGATTTCACTGTGTTCGTAAGCATCAACGATCTGTTTTTCATATGCGGATTCCGCCGCAAGATGACGCATGACTTCATCGATCAGTTTTCGGAAAATCGGTGTGATTTTAAAATATTCAAGATTACCGTATTCGTTTATGATTACATTCATATGTGTCACCGTCTTATTTCAATTCCGCAATGGAAACGCCTGTATCACCCTCACCGATCGAGCCGATACGGACAGAAGCGACACGAGAATCACGGCGGAGGAAATCGGTCACAGCTTTACGGAGCGCACCCGTACCCTTACCGTGAATGATGCGGAGGGTTTTGACACCCGCGCGCTTGGCATCGTCGATATATTTATCGAGCATGAAGCAAGCATCATCACCATATTGACCACGCAAGTCAATTTCGGGATCAAATGCGGAAATGACACGGTCGCCCGCACTCTTGGCAGGCATTTTTTTACCGTTTTTATCGGTAAACGTAACCTTAACACCGTCAATGAGCATCAGGTTTTTGATATTGGTCTTGGTCTTGATGACCCCCGCCTGTACCTGTACGTTGCCCGATTTATCAGGATCGGACACCAGAACACCTTTCTGACCGATAGAAACGAGAATGACTTCATCGCCTTTTTTCAAAGGACGGGGAAGTTCATAGCCTTCCACAGTCTTAGGATCGACGGGATCGAGATTATCGCTGTTTGCCTTAAGATGAAGCTTGATATCACGGCGGGCAGTATCGAGTGCTTTGGCAAGATTTTCACTTTCGCGTTCTTTTTTGACTTTTTCAAGCTCCGCGAAGATATAATCGCTGGAAAGCTTTGCACTTTCGACCATGCGAACGGCGGTCGCTCTTGCTTTTTCAAGCTCTTTATCCGCTTCTTTTTCGCGTTTGGCAACGAAATCATCCATTTCCGCTTTTTCACTTCTTGCCTGTGCTAAAAGCATTTCCGCTTCTGTTTTTGCTTTTTCCATTTCGATACGTTCTTTTTCCAGACGTTCGATGACGTGTTCAAAACGGCGGTTTTCACCCGAAACGTAACTTTCCGCGCGTTCAATGATGGAATGAGGCAGACCGAGCTTACGGGAGATGGCAAACGCATTGGATTTACCCGGCGCACCGATGATGAGCTTATAGGTGGGACGGAGCGTATTCACGTCAAATTCACAGGAAGCGTTGCAAACGCCGTCCGTATCGAGTGCATAAGATTTCAGCTCCGCATAGTGTGTAGTTGCGGCACAAAGTGCTTTTTTCTCTCTGACAGCCTCTAAAATGGAAACAGCAAGTGCCGCACCTTCGACAGGGTCCGTACCCGCGCCGACTTCATCAAAAAGAACAAGACAGCGGTTTTCGATGGAAGCGAGCATATCAACGATATGCACCATATGCGAGGAGAACGTGGAGAGAGATTGCTCGATGCTCTGCTCGTCCCCGATATCAGCGAGGATATCGTCAAAAATACACATAATCGAACCATCCGAGGCGGGAATATGCAAGCCTGATTGCGCCATGATGGCAAAAAGTCCGAGTGTTTTGAGAGTTACGGTCTTACCGCCTGTATTCGGACCCGTAATGACGAGCGTATCGAAATCGATACCGAGCGAAACGGTGATGGGTACGACGGTATCGGCAGAAATCAGAGGATGGCGCGCACGCACGAGGGACATCTGTCTTGCTGCAGTGATATCGGGCGCGATGGCATCCATTTTAAAAGAAAGCTGGCTCTTGCCGAAAATAAAGGCGAGGAGCGTTAAATGGCGATAATTTTCAAGGAGCGCAGAAGCGTTCGCTGCGATATCGGCGGAGAGTTCGGAAAGGATTCTTTCGATCTCATCGGCTTCCTTGCGTTCGAGCAGTCGAAGCTCGTTATTGGATTCAACGACGGCAAGAGGTTCGACGAAAAGCGTCGCGCCTGAAGCCGAAGTATCGTGAACGAGACCTTTGATCTCGTTTTTATATTCCTGCTTGACGGGGATAACGTATCTGCCGTCACGCATGGTCACAATCTGTTCCTGTAAGAATTTGGAGTAAGAGCCGCTCGTGATATATTTCTGGAGAGAATCACGGATGCGGTTATTTTCCTGACGCATCTTACGCCGGATGTTATAGAGTGTATCACTTGCCGTATCCGCGATCATATCTTCACTTGCGATGCAGCGTGATATTTTTTCTTCCAATTTTTTGTTGGGTACGAGCCGTGCAAAATATTCGTCAAGCACGGTTTCTGCCGTATGGTCTTCATTGCGGTAATCCTTCGCACCTCTGGCGGCGGATAACGCTCTGCCGACGGCGAGAATTTCCGAAGGGAGCAAGACCGCGCCTTTATCCGCACGTTCCACAAAGCTTATAATATCGGAAACACCGCCGAAAGGAGGCATACCTTTCGTTGTCTGCATGGTTTTGGCCGCGTCCGTTTCCGCAAGCATACGGCGCACCGTTCCGATGCCTCTTGAGGGGCGCAAAGCTCTCGCGAGGGCTTTCGCACCTTCTGTGGGACAGACGGCGGCAAGCATTTCACGAATCTTATCAAATTCGAGCGTGACGATCGCCCCATCGAAATTTTTTATTTTTTCCATAGTTCTTTGTTATATCATTATATTTTTCGTTTTTGCTTATATCCTATCAATCATCCAAAGAAATGACGGTCATTTTAGGCAAAGGACGTTTTTCTTTCGGAGATCGTTTCAGAAGATCGTATCGGAAGCTCCTGCAACAATGTTCTGCGCCGACGATGCCGTGTTTTTCGCAGATAATATCAGGCTCCTCGCCGGTGGAAAGCGGGATCGGTGTCGCGAATTCACAGAAAGCACAGGTTCTTTCAATGGATTCGTCACGTTCTGATTTTTTTGTCATAGAAACCTCCCTTCTCCCATGTTTTTCCACGCCAAAAGGATAGGGCGCAATATGGGCAGTGTATCTCATTTCTATTATACAGCATTCCGTTCTATTTTTCCACACTTTTTTGAAAAAAACTTTAATTTTTATTTCTCAAAGCACACAATTTTTTTAAAAACGGCTTTTTCGGAAATGCAACCATGCAAAACGTAAGAAAAACGATGCTAAAAAAGACCGCAAAACACAAAAACAAGCTGTTTTTCCATTGATAACATTCAAACAACAGAAGTGCCATGACAGGACAAAGAACGGCGGAAAGGATTTTTCCGAAGCAATATTGTTTCGGAGCATAAAAAAGATGTTCCGTTCGGTCCAATGCCTGAAAAAAGACGGAAATCCCTCCTGTACCGAGAAATATTCCGCTGAAAAGAAGCGTGCTTTCCCATGAAAGCTCGGCTTTCGCAAGAGAAACAAAACCCGTTGATATCTCTAAAAAACCGCCCGTCAGGATGCGTATTACGCTCGGTAGACCGATTGCAAACAGATCAAAAAACGCCGCCGTTGCAAGCGAAAAAAAGACGATGAACGCACACACGGAAAGCATGGCAAACGCACTTTCGCGAATGGATGCCGTAATCACGGAAAAGAACGGCTGTGGCTTGGTTTTTGGTGCATCCGACACATCAATATTTGCCCGTCTTTTACCTGCTGTGATACAGATTCCGAAAAATGCCGCTGCCGTTTGCGCCATGAAAAGCAAACAACCAATATCTTTATTTCCGAAAAGAGAAGTTCCGACCGTACCGACCACGAATGCCGCCCCCGCCTGATTACAAAACGGCAAAAGGGATGCCGCTTCCTTTTTGTCCATACTGCCTCTTTCGCAAAGCTCCGCCAGAACCGCGGCACCCATCGGAAATCCCGCAAACGCACCGATAACAAACGCAGAAAATCCCCCCGCCGACATTCCGAGCCGCAAAGCAACTGGCTTTAATCTATACAGTTTTTCCGTAAATCCCGATTTCATCAGTATCTTCGCGCAAACGGAAAACAACGCGAGTGATGGCAATACGGAAACCGCAAAGACAGAAAGCGCATTCCTTGCCGTTTCCATAGCTTTTTCGGGCATAAAAAGTGAATATCCGATCAGGGAAATCGCCATCCCCATCAGAAACAACGAAGAAAAACATCCTTTTTTCTCTCCTATCATGCATACCTCCTGCATATAATGGAATCGGTCTATATGTATTAAAAGACAGCAGAATTTATGAAAAGCTTTCCCTAAGGGAAAAGCTCAGACTGTAGAAAAAGCTATGTGGAAAAGATGGAAATAAAAAGTTGCACAAAAAACTCAAAAAGATAAGTAGCATAAAGGCTCGCTCTTTGGGAGAGCTCCCGACGAAAGTCAGGTGAGAGGGCGGTAATATATGCTGAACATACCCTCTCCGTCAACTACGTTGCCACCGTCTACTGCGGTTCGGTCACGCTCGAGATCTGACAGCCATTTAGGCTGTCATTCAACACTCTCGCGCCGCTACGCTAACCGGAGTGAGAGGCTTTATAAAATGTTTATTTTTGTGAAAGGAATCTATATGACAAAAAGAAAACGCAATAACTGTCCCGTTCCGCGTGCACCGATCTTACCGAAAGAAACGCTGGAAATTCTGGAACGGAAAGAACTGCTCATTACGGGTGTGATGGGCATTGAAGATTATCATACGGAAAAAGTCAGAGTCAAGACCTGTAAAGGTATCGTGGAAGTCTGCGGAGATACGGTCACGCTTTGTTGGGCAGGCGAAAAACGCTTGCTTTTACGAGGAAATTTCAAAGAAATGCGTTTTGAGAACAGACCGATGGGAAAAGGAGGAAAAAAACATTGAGCCCTTTGGAATATTTGCGCAGCGCATACCGCATCTCCGTTTCCGAAAGCGATACGAGATTTCTTTTAGACATCCTCGTTGCAAACGACATTCCTTTTCACGATCTGCGCACGGAAGACGGGATGTTTTCTTTATTGCTGTATATGCCGTATTATAAAGAATATGCCCGTTTGCGCGGAGAACGGCGATACCGCAAAGAAACGAGAGAACAGCTTGGTTTCCGTGCATTGCTCCATCGTTACAGAAAACGAAAAGGCATCCTCGTGGGTTTTGTACTCGCGATCTTTCTGATCGTTTTTTCTTCCCTTTTCGTATGGGATATTACCGTTACGGGTGCGGATACAATTCCCGAAGCTGTAATTTTAGATGCGCTTGAAAAACGGGGTGTGAAGCTCGGCACGTTCGTTCCATCCGTTGATACGGAAGCGATCGAACAGGTGATGATTCTTGACGTGGAAGGACTTTCTTACGTCAGTATCAATCTGCGCGGAACGGTTGCCTCCGTGGAAGTACGCGAACGAAAACAGGATACAGAGATCGAGGACAGACAAACGCCCTCCAATCTGATCGCAACGGCTGACGGACAGATCGAAGCATTGCAAGTGACAGGCGGTGTTTCGGTGGTAAAACCGGGAGATATCGTCCGGAAAGGAGAGCTTCTCGTCAGCGGGGTGATCGATTCCCAAGCACTCGGTTATCGGCTCGTCCGTGCAAGAGGAGAAGTGTTTGCGCGTGTGACACTATCGTATCAGACGCAAATTCCTTACGAAACCGAAGAAAAAGTCTATACGGGTGAATTTTTTTCACAAAAATCCATAAAAATTTTCTCAAAAACAATAAAACTTTTCGGAAAGGATAGCATTTCACCCTCAACTTGTGATAAAATAGAGATGGAAAGAAGAATTTATCTTTTCGGCTTCATCAAGCTTCCGATCTTTATCATGGAAACCAAATATGCCGAATATGAGCTCGTGCTGAAAACGCTGACACAAACCGAAGCACTCCGCATGGCTTATGACGATATCCGAGCGCAAAGCGAAAATATCCTTGACGATGCGGAAATCCTCGGCAGACATACCCGTATCACCGAAGATGAAAATACGCTCTGCATGACCCAACAGATCGAATGTATCATCAATATCGCAGAGGAAGTCAAGATCGAAACCGATTAAATAATATAACAGAAACGGAGGTTCAAATATGCTTGAAAAAATTTTACTCACAGCAACGGCGGAACAGACTGCCGCCCTGTTCGGCAATTTTGACCGCAATATCAATATCATTGAAAAGACGTTTGCCGTCAATATTACTAACCGTGATACCGAAAAAACGCTCGGTGATGCCATCGTCATCCGCGGTGAAAACAGCGATAACGTCCTCGGTGCATTTACTGCGCTGGAATATCTCAAAAATATGACGGAAATGGGAACGGAACTCAGCGATCAGAGCGTAGATTACGTGATCTCTATGGTGAAAAACGGCGAAAAACTCGAACGCTTCGGAGATGACTGCATTTGCGTCACCACCAAAGGCAAACCCATCAAAGCCAAAACCATCGGACAGAAAAAATACGTCGATGCCATCAAGAAAAATACCATCGTTCTCGGTATCGGTCCCGCCGGCACAGGTAAAACCTTCCTTGCCGTTGCCGCCGCATCCACAGCGCTCCGCAATAAAGAGATCAACCGCATCATTCTGACACGTCCCGCCGTCGAAGCCGGCGAAAAACTCGGTTTTCTGCCCGGTGACTTGCAAACGAAGATCGATCCGTATCTCCGCCCGCTCCACGACGCACTTTTTGAAATGCTCGGCGCGGAAGCTTATCAGAAACACCTCGAACGCGGTACGATCGAAATCGCACCTCTCGCATATATGCGCGGACGTACCCTTGACGATAGCTTTATCATCCTTGACGAAGCGCAGAACACTACCCCCGAACAGATGAAAATGTTCCTGACACGTCTTGGTTTCAATTCCAAAGCCGTCGTCACGGGCGATATCACGCAGACGGACCTTCCCTCCGGCGCAAGAAGCGGTCTTGTGGAAGCCATGAAGATCTTGCGCGGTATCGAAGGCATTGCCATCCATGAATTTTCCGAAAGGGACGTTGTCCGTCATAAGCTCGTTCAACGTATCATCCTCGCATATGAAAAATATGAACGCGAAAAGAAAGAAAAAGCCGAAAAATTCAAAGTCGTGAAGAAAGAGAATTTCAGAAAGGACATCAAATGAAATTAAAAATCGATTATACCAATCAGCAATTCAAAGTCAAATTGCCCGCCAATATCTATAAACTGATCATTCAGGCAATCGGAGAAACCCTGAAGGATGAACAATTTCAATATTCCTCAGAAATTTCCGTCGCTTTCGTTACCAATAAGGCCATCCATAAGCTAAATTTTGAACACAGAGATAAAGATAAACCCACGGACGTACTTTCTTTTCCGATGTGGGAAAAAGAAGAACTTATGGACGGCTCTGCTTTTGACGGTCATTCCGTTATGCTCGGCGATATCATCATTTCCGCCGAAAAAGCAAGAGAACAAGCAAAAGAATACGGTCACAGCCTCGAAAGAGAGATTACCTTCCTTGCCGTACATTCCACGCTTCATCTCCTCGGTTACGATCATGAAACCTCCGAAGAAGACGAGCGTTATATGAACGACAAACAGGAAGAAGTCCTCACCAGAATCGGTCTGACAAGAGAATAATCGTTTTCCTCAAAAAATTTCAAAAAGGATATAAAAACAAATGAAAGTAACAAGAGAAATGGGAACTGTCCTTGCAGACACCACGATGCGTTCCCCCGTTTATATCGATACGCGCAAAGCACCTTTCAGACTCTACGGTTTCTATGAGCCGTTCCGCCGTACCCCCGAATCCGTTGCCTTGGCAACAAGCGAAACTGTCACTCGTTTGCATACGATGGGACCGAGCGCACGCGTGCGTTTCCGTACCGATTCCGATTATATCGTCATTCATGCGGAGCTTTCCAATGATGAAAAAACAGGTTCCATGCCCATTCTTTCCACATCCAGCTTTGAAATGCATTTCGTGGAAAACGGCAAACATATTTTCAAAGGTTCTTTCGTTCCCTCACAGGGCGAAGGCAAAACTTACGTGGAATGTCGTCTGAAGGACAAGCCCGTCATGAAAGATATCATTCTGTATTTCCCGATTAATGCTGCCGTTTCGGAATTTTATATCGGTTTACGTGAAGGTTCCAATTTGGAAGAAGGCGGTCGTTATACTTATGAAACTCCCGTTTTGTTCTACGGTTCTTCCATCGTACACGGTATCGGCGCGGGCAGACCGGGGATGAATTATCCCTCACAGATTTCCCGTATGCTTGATACCAACGTATATAATCTCGGTTTCGGCGGCGGCGCAAGAGGTGAAGATGCGATCATTGATTTTATTGCAGAACAGAACATGAGCGTTTTCGTTTATGATTACGACCACAACGCACCCGATGCCGAACATCTGGAAAAAACACATTATGCCGGTTACAAGCGTTTCCGTGCAAAACAGCCGACGACTCCTATTATTATGGCATCCAAGCCCGATTGGGATCTTGTAAACGACAATTCGAGTCCCGAAATCAATGAAAAACGGATGCGTATCATTGAAAATACATATCTTCGTGCAAAAGCCGAAGGGGATAAAAACGTATACTTTATTAACGGTTTCACAGATTTTTATCCCGCTGATATCCGCGGCGATTGCACTTCCGATGGTTGCCATCCCAATGATCTCGGTTACCATTACATGGCGGAGGCTTTTGCAAAGGTTATTAAACCTTTGCTTACATAAAAAATATTAAGCACCTCGACGGTGCGGGGATTTATTGTCCTTTTTCTTTGTTTGAAAGAAAAAGGACGAAAAAGAAGCAAACGAACTTGCAGTTCGATGGCTTGTGCGGAATTATTATCAATTCACCATGCTTCATATCAGGCTACTTTCCGCCTGATAGGCGCATGGCAGAAGTCATTGTACAAACTCGTATAACGCGCACTTTATTTTGGCAAAGATTTATTTTCTTTCCCTTCCCGCGCTCATTACTATGGGGTGCAGACTTGAATGACAAAACTTTTGAAATCCACACATTCGGTCAAGCGGAATGCTTGTGTATATTTTGGTATTTTTCTTTACATAAGAAAAGTACGGAATCTCCATCAAAGCGGCGGCTTTACGCAAATCCTCTCAATAAAAATAATAAAGAAAAGGAACATAAAAAAACATGACCAAAAATCTTTTTGCGGCACTGATCGGCAGACCGAACGTGGGCAAATCCACCCTTCTCAATCAGCTTCTCGGTGAACACATTTCGATCGTTTCCCCGAAACCGCAGACAACAAGAACAAAAATCACCGGTATCCTGACCAAAGAAGAAACACAATACGTTTTTCTGGATACGCCCGGTGTGCATAAACCGAAAGACAAGCTCGGTTCTTATATGATGAAAGTGGCAGACGGTGCGGCAGCAGACGTTGACGTTGTACTTCTGCTTGTGGAAACCGGCGACCGTGTCGGTGCTGTGGAAACAGAACTTCTCCGCCGTTTTGAAGGTGCACATATTCCCACAATTCTTATCATCAATAAGACCGATATCTCCAATGCAAGACAGATCGGTGATACCATCGCACGTTTCTCCGAAAATCATACGTTTGATGCCGTGATTCCGATCTCTGCAAAGAATGGCGAAAACGTACAGATCATTCTGGAAGAACTTGATAAATTCGCAATGGAAGGTCCTTGGTTCTTCCCTGATGATATCATTACAGACCAGCCCGAACGCGCGATCGCTTCCGAAATCATCCGCGAAAAACTCCTCAATGCTCTCGGTGATGAGATCCCTCACGGTACTGCCGTTATCATTGAAAGCTTCAAAGAAAAGAAAGACAAAGATAAAAACGAAATGATCGCCATTCGTGCGGAAATCTTCTGTGAACGTCCTTCTCATAAACCCATCATCATCGGTAAAAACGGTGAAATGCTCAAAAAGATCGGTTCCCGCGCAAGAGAAGATATGGAAAAATTCTTCGGCGTGAAAATTTTCCTCGATCTTTGGGTAAAAGTCAAAGAAAATTGGAGAGAAAGCGCGGCAACTGTTGCGAACTTCGGTTTTAAATCCGAAGAATAACGCGGGCATATAATATAAAAAATCTCATTACCAAAAGAAAGGACTTCATTTTATGACGGAAACGCTGAAAGGCATCATATTGCGTGAAACGCCCATCGGCGATTACGATAAAATGATGACTGTGCTGACGGCGGAATACGGAAAACTTTCCGTATTTGCCAAAGGCGCGAAACGCTTGAAAAGTCCGCTCTTTACGGCAACACAGCTTTTTTCCTATTCGGAAATGACGCTTCACAAAACAGGCTCAACTTATTATATAAGGACGGGCGATCTGATCGAAAGCTTTTATCATATGCGCGATACGCTCGAGGGCGCGGCACTTGCGGGATATATCGCAGACGTAGCGTCTGATATTGCGATCGAAGATCAGTCCGCAACGGAGCTTATGCGCCTTGTACTCAATTCCTTTCACCTGATTGCGACGGGGAAAAAACAACTTCCTCAGATCAAGGCGGTTTTTGAATTGCGCGCGGTATCGATCGCGGGATTTATGCCGAATCTCGTCGCTTGCGCGGGATGCGGAAATTCCGATCTTACAACGTATTATTTTGATATTACAAGCGGTGTTTTTCGTTGTGAAGAATGTTTCCGTACAGATTCCCTGCTACTTGAGAAGCTCGCTTCCAGACAAAGCGAACCTGACGGTATTTATCAATCAGGACAAGTAATTTCCATCGTATCTCCATCCGTTTTTGCCGCAATGCGCCACGCGATCTATTCCCGTGCGGAACGTATCTTCTCTTTTGAGTTAAAAGACAATGAAACACTTTCCGATTTCGCGGCCGTTGCGGAAAAATATATCCTTTGCCATATGGACCGCAGTTATACTACGCTGGAATTTTATAATACGATAAAACCCAAACTTGTCTGAACATCAATGAAAAGAGGTTAAAATCATGTTTCCGAGAGAATTTGCAGAATGGTCGGATTTCTGGTGGGAAAAAGCAGGCAATTTTTCTTGCCGCCGTGTGCTTCTAATCGGAGATTCCATTACAAGAAGTTATCGCAATCGTGTACAGGAATACTATAAACCTCGTAAAATCGCCATTGATAAGCTCTGCGGTTCGCGTTGCGCGGGCGACCCAATCCTGACGGCAGAACTTGATCTTGCAACAGGAACGCTGAACGGCTATACTTATGATATCATCCATTTCAATAACGGCTTGCACGGCGGTTGCAATGATACCGATATTCCTCTTGATATTTATCAGCAAGGTATCCGCGATATCATTGCTATGCTTCAACGCAACCAATCGCAAGCTAAAATCGTCATCGCAACAAGCACCTATATGTCCCCAAAAGGTGACGATTCCTTTGTCATCGATGAAAAATTAAATGCTTTCATTCTGGAACGCAATGCTTTTTTGCGTGAATTTGCCAAAGAAAATGGCTTTATCCTCAATGATCTCTATGCATTGACCGCGGGAAATCCCGATTTCCGTCAATCCGATGGTATCCATTTTGAAGCGGATTCCGCCGATAAACTCGCCGATCACATCACAGAACTAATTGAAAAATTGCTTTGAAATGAAAAGACTCTCCAAAACGGAGAGTCTTTTTTCGCCAAAATAAAATCAGAGTGCCAAAAGAAAGTTTTTGGGGGGATTTTCAAGGGGGACTTTTTCCAAAAAGTCCATCTTGAATGGGGTTCGGGGCAAAGTCCCGATGGGGTTTGGGGCAAAGCCCCAACCATCAGTTCACACCCATCTTGTCGATCGCTTCACCGTCAAGGAGTTTTTGCGTGTCGGAGAAGAGCTTGTCGATCGTTGCGGTACGGATGTAAACACCGATTTCCGCACGGTCGGTATTTTCGGAGATGAGTTCTTTTTCGCCATCAGAGCCAAGACGGTAAGTTTTGGTCGTGGTGGATGGAATGAGATACATATAGGTCGGATTGAGCTGACGCACATCTTTGCCTGCCGCGTCTACATATTCATCATAGAGATCATAGAACTCAAAGGAATACGTGGTTTCGGTATATTCACCGTATGCGGTCTTGGGAAGAAAGGTCGTGACTTTCACCGTGCCGTCCCCCGCATCATCAAAGCCGGAAGGCTTCATATTTGCATCAAAGGGATCTTCTGCTTTGAGGAAGAAACGTCCGGATTCGATATCGTAATATGCTCTGTCATAAGTGATCTCTTTGACTGTGCCATCGGAGAGTGTCGTCGGAACGACAACGGTATGACAAAGAATATTACCGCCTTCATCACGGAGAGAATCTGTGACTTTCTGTCCTTTGGAATCGTACTTATAATAGCTGATCGGATGGTCTTTGGGCGATGTCGTAACGGCAAGGGTTGCAACCACGTCTTCACCGACAGATGTCATAGATTCATCCACTTCCGCATAGAGCGCAAGGGATCTTGTAATCAGGACATAATAGAAATCGCGGAAAATTTCAAAATCACCGTAATATTCAATACCGGAGCTGATCGTTCTGTATTTTGTTTCGTAAACGAGAGGAATCATACCACCATCAGCTGTTTCTTTGTATACGATTTCATCATCCGAGCCGGAACGCATGACATCGACACGGCGATCTCTTTCTTTACCGGAGATCACGAAACGGTGGTCAAGACCTTCACGTTCGTTATAGATATCAATGGATTCCGCACTTGTGAAATATTCAAAGAAAAGATAAGGGTTCGTATATTTTGCAATGCTCCAATCCACGAAATCATAGGTGGAAGCAAGCACTTTACCAATGATCTCATAACGGGGAGAATAGACGTAATAATAATCGATACCGTCAATATCCGTGAATCTTTCGCTGAAATACAGGAGGATCGCCTGACTTGCATAATTTTCCGTATCGGTCGGCATACAGTTATAAACAACGATCGCATAGTTACTGTCCGTATCGTTTTCAAGACGTTCCATATCGAGATCGAGACCGTATTTTTCATAGACTTCGGGAGTATGGATCTTTTCACCGTAAGCAACGATGGCGGTTGCCTGCACGTATGCAAGAGGTGTCAGAACGGATTCCGTATACATATCTTCATTGATAACGTAAGATTTCGGATATACCATCTTATAGACTTGCGCGGATGCCGCAATGCCCTGATCTTCCACAATGCCTACGCGGATCACAACATCGCGGTTGCCGTCTTGGTCATTTCTCAAAACAGCAAAATCTGTTGCGCTGTAAATATTATTACCGTAATAAGGCGCAAGATCGAGGGCAACGAGAGTTTCGCTTCCTTTGAGAACGGTATCCGCAAGACCTGTC
The DNA here is from genome assembly GCA_017472285.1 of Clostridia bacterium. Classification (GTDB taxonomy): domain Bacteria; phylum Bacillota; class Clostridia; order Oscillospirales; family CAG-272; genus QALR01. The sequence continues at coordinate 20,696 of JAFUQQ010000025.1, forward strand.
TGCAAAGCGTAAATGATATCGTATTCCGCGGTATTGCCGTTTTCATCGGTCACGGTATTTTTTCTGCCTTCCAGACGGACATAATAACCCGAAGTGGTCACAAGGGGATTACCGACGTAAATCTTATAAGAAGTACCGTCGATCAGGGATACTTCAAACCATGCGGGAGCGGATGCCGCATCCAAACCGTAATTGGCAAGATCGGCTTCCGTTGCCGTCACAGTCACACGTTCCTGACCTGCGGGAGAATTGGTGACAAGCACACGCACGTCACCGAGCAAGGCAGAGAGGGCTTCCTGAGAAAGCGAGATATATTCGCTGCCTTCGATTACGAAATTGACATCGCCGTTTTCTGCCGTATATGCATTGAGCTTATAATGTTCCACATCATTTTTGATCTCAACGGACTTGATCTCCGAACGTTCACGCTGGGGAAGGATATAGATGGAATTATACTGATATACTTCACCGTCAAAAAGCTCAGGAATATATTCTTCATCCGCTTTCAGCATCGGCGCAACAACGGCAAAATATACGATGATACTAACGATCGCAATTGCCGCAAAAATAATGGAAATTCTTGCTGTTTTCTGGAGCGATGTCTTTTCGACATCGCTCTTTGTGAATAAATCTTTGATCTTTTTCAGGAAATTTCTCATGAATGACGTCTCCTTACGTAAACAATAACACCGCATACGGCGATCAGCGCAGGAATCACTGCAACGCAAAGGATCGTCCATGTGTTAGCCGCCGCTGTGGAAACATCGGTCAGAGCATTATCGTCAAACTCTTTATAACTGATATTATCGTAAGAAATGGTGTTATCCCACATCAGACGAAGAAGTTCCAGCATGATATTGCGGTTTGCGCAGGAGCTTTCGTATTCGGCAGAGAAGAAGTCTGCGGAGCTGAGTGCAACGACGTAGCTGATCTCACCCGCATTGAGTTCCCAGATGATACGGGAAACGCCGAGAAGCGGAACAGAACCGTTGATGATCTCACCGCTTGCGGTTCTTGTCTGCGCGGTATTATGGGATTTGAGAAGTGCGAAGGTGGATTTGGATGCATTGACACCCGAAACAACTTCACCCGCATCGTAAATGATAACCTCCTTCGGTGTTGTGAAGATCGTCGTGGGAAGGTTGGTGCTCTTTTTACCGAACAGTTTGCCAAGGATCTGACCGCTCATAGGCTGTTCGGAAAGGCTGGGATTATAGGTCTGTGTATAATCCGCAATCAATTTGGATGCGCCGGAAGAAGAAACGGAATGCTGATTATCCGTAACGGAACCGCCAAAGCCAAGACCATATTCGGAAAGCAAGCCTTCGAGGGCGGGGAGCTTCGGAACGGAAGCATCTTCGATCACGACCATATTGCCGTAATGGGTACCCAAAAACTCACGGATCTTCTTCACTTCGGAAAGCTCCGTTGTGGAAACAAGGTCAAATTTCGGGCAGTTGATAACAAGGATATCATCCCCGCTGGTTTCTGTAAAATCTTCATTCGCAAGATTGATTTCACGAACTTCAAAACCGCCGAGTTCAAGCACTTCCTGAAGATCGACAGCTTCCGCAAGTGTCGGTTCGCTGTGTCCCTGAAGATAATATGCAATGGGTTTTTCCGCTTTACCTGTCAGGAGTGCGACAGCGGAAAGAATTTTTGTTTCCGCATTATAACCGATATAGGTATTCGTATCGGAGTCCATCATAAAGAAGGAACGCGCGGTATATTTTTTTGCGGGTGTATGGAGCAGAGCTGTACCGTTTTCATCACAAAGCTCGAAAACAACGTCATCAAGCGCAAGTGTATCGAGCGCGGTCGTTTTATATCTTTCCGCAAGCTCGGGATGTACGGTTGTATTATAAGCAACGAGATTGATCTGATCGAAAGTATCAGTCAGTTCTTTGAACGTCTGATAAAGCATCATGGTCATTTCGCTGTAACCGCGGAAAACATCTTCTTCCGCAAGAAGAACGATATTGAGATAAACATCTTCGCCCGTTTCGGGATCGAGAAGCTTTTCAAGTTCTTCCGTAAAATCATCCGAAAGGGAATAGAAGCCCGATGCGGTCATATCCGTATATGGAGAAAAAGAAGTCGCAATGATATTCAGAATGATCACAAGCGCAACGAAAACGACAGTCACGGTCACGGAAAGAGAGCCGTATTTCAGGTTTCTTTTATCGCTTATTTTCGCGGCTTTTTTTTGTTTTGTATTTGCCATTTTTCTGACGATTCCTTTCTTTTGGAGTTAAGATTTCGACCAACGGCGTCTTTCAAATACGCGAACCGTAAAGAAAAGGAATACCGCCGAAAGAGAGATGAAATAGAGAAGGGAGTCATAACGGAGGATACCATTGGAGAAATAGGTATATCTGGTCGTGATGGAAAGACCGTTCAGGAAATTACGGATCGCTTCGTTATTAATAAAACTATTGAGTGCGCTGACGAAAAGCAGGAAAATGATCGCGCCGATCGTACCGAAAGCGGAAATAAACTGATTTTCCGTCAGGGAAGAAATAAAAATACCGATGGAAATAAACGCACTGCCGACGAGGAATACACCGATAACACAACCGATATAAAGACCTGCATTCGGTTTGCCATAGATCGCAAGGGGAATATAATAAAGAATAGAAGAAGACAGGAAAGCAGAGCCGAACATCGTAAGTGCCGCCAAATATTTACCCATAACAATATCAAAAAGGGTTACGGGTGCTGTCATGATGAGCTGATCGGTCTTCATTTTTCTTTCTTCACTGACGAGCTTCATCGTAAGCAACGGAATGATGACGATAAAAAGGAAAAGAAGAATCGAAAAATAAGAAGCATAATTTGCGCTTTCACCCGCCTGTACGGTATTCAGCATGAAAAGAAATCCGCTGACCGCATAGAAGATCGCGCAGAACATATATCCCACAGGGGAAGTAAAATAGGCGCGCATTTCGCGCTTGAAAATAGCGAGCATTGTTGATGTCCTCCTTTATTTTTTACCTACGGTTGCTTCCGCATCGGCTTCGTCAACGACGGAAATAAAGATATCTTCGAGATTTGCGCCCGTAAATTCAAGGGAAAGAATCGGCCAGGAATTTTTCGCGAGCATATAGAAGATGGGTTTACGAAGATCGACATTATTTTTGCTTTCAACGATGAAAGTCGCGCTGCCGTCTTCATGTTCAACGGAAATATCCGCATAAATGACACCCGCGATCTTCTTGATGGAAGAAAGCACGGAAGAAGAAGGTCCTTCGATACGGATCGCAAGTCTGCGGTTGCCGCGGAGTGCGCCTTCGATATTTTCCGTAAGCTCATCCGCAACGATCTTACCTTCATTGATGATAAGAATTCTGTCACAAACAGCCTTTACCTCGGAAAGAATATGCGTGCTGAGAATGATGGTACGTTCCTTACCGAGTTCACGGATGAGATTTCTGATATCAATGATCTGTTTAGGGTCAAGACCGTTTGTCGGTTCGTCAAAAATAATCACTTCGGGATTGCCGATGATCGCGCCCGCGATACCGACTCTCTGACGGTAACCTTTGGAAAGGTTCTTTATCATACGGTTCATCGTATCTTCAATTTTCACAACTTTACAAACCTCAAGGATATGTTCCTTACGGTTCAGCGTACATTTTTTGAGATCGTAAATAAAATTCAGATATTCTTTGACCGTCATTTCGAGATAGAGCGGCGGTGTTTCGGGCAAAAATCCCACTTTTTTCTTTACAGCGAGAGGATGTTCCAGAATATCAAGCCCATCAACCATCGCCTTGCCCGAAGTGGAAGAAAGATAACCCGTCAGAATATTCATTGTCGTGGATTTACCCGCGCCGTTCGGGCCGAGGAAACCGACGATCTCGCCTTTTTTCACTTCAAAGCTGATGTCGTTTACGGCGTAACGGTCGCCGTACTGTTTGGTCAGGTGTTCAACCTTTATCATGTTGTTAGACCATTCCTTTCTTATGATAATATTGACTTTTGTACCGATTTCGGCTTCATTATGCAAACAGGATATCAAAAATATGTAAACAAAACTTAAAAGATCGGCTGTTTGCGGCAAAAAATGCCGTTCTCAAAGAACAAAAAAGAGATACTTAATCAGTATACTCTATTTTCCTATAAAAATCAAGTAAACTTTCATAAATATGCCCTATTTTTTTAATAAAACATTCCTTATTTTTGACAAAATTAAAGAATCAGGCAAGGGTTTTCCACAAAATATGTGGAAAACCCTTGCCTTTTCCGTATAGGAAAAAAGATGACTCCCGAAGGAGTCATCTTTTTTATCTGAGTTAGATAAATCTTAGTTAGCTGCGGGTTCTGTTACCATGTAAGTATCAGAGAATACGCAGATTGTACCGTCGATTTCAACGTATTCGAACCAGAGGTAAGAAACTTCCTGCTGGAAGGAACCTGCGCCCATTGCTACGTAAGTGTAGTAAGGAGAGTTTGCAAAGCCCCAGAACTGACCGTTGAAGTACTTGTCGATGTTAGTAACTCTAGCTTCAGCAAGAGCAGCAACAGCAGCTTCGTATTCAGCTTTGTAGTATTCATACTTGGAGTCGGAGAGTTTGCCAGCCTTCCAAGCAGCTTCCTTAACTTCGAATGTAGCCTTGGTTGTCTTTACAGCATCTTCGAGTTTTGTGAAGAGATCTTCGTAAGCAGCACCAGAGATGATGGAAACGTTCTTGTTGTCGCCAGCCTTAACGAGGTTGCCTTCAACGTCACGGTAGAACCATGCGAAGTCCTTATTGGATACGTCAACAACCTTGCCGTCGCCCATGTCAGCCATGGTCTGACCAGCAGCGTTTTCAGAAACGAGTTTACCGATCTTGATGTCAGTTGCGTAAGATGTGTCGCCTTCAACGATCATGCAGTTCTTATCAACGAGGTAGTAGTTGCCACCCTGGATAGAGAGATCGATGTAAGCAGCCTTAGCTTCTTCGTATGTGGAGTATGCGCGGTAGATCTGACCTACGGATTCACCGGAGGGAAGAGCAACAGCGGATTCGTCGGAGATTACGAGCCAGTTTTCGTTGTTATGACCTGCTCTGATAACAGCCTTAGCAGACTTGTTGAGGTATACGAGCTGAGTATCCTTGGTAGGTGTAACAACAGGATTAGAAGGAGTAGCGTCGCTGAGCTGAACACCGGAAACAGTACCGAGAACTGCGATACCAGAGATATCGCCGGACTGCTTAACAGTTGCGTTCCATTCAGTTACGAAGAGTTCGATCTTGCTGTCGATGAGTTCCTTAACAGTGTAAACCTGTGTCTTGAAGCCATCAGCAGAAGGTGTAACGAGAACTACGGGAGTCTTAGCAGTTACAGTGTGCTTAGTTGTGTAAGCAGCATCTTCGATGTCGATTACAGCGTAAGCAGCACCAGGATAGTAACCAGCATCACCGTTAACTTTGTTGATGAACTTAACAGTTGCGTAAGTCTTATCAACGTTCTTAACTTCAGCGATTGCGAAGTCGTTGATTGTGTCTGCGTCGTTGTTAACGTCGAGAGCAGCGATAGCAGCGTTTACAGGTGTAGCAACGTCTGTAAGAGCTACGTCATAGATAGTTGCGAGTTCGTCTGCGTTAGCCCAGTCATAGGAGATTGCTGTGTAAGCATAGTCTTCTTTGCCGTTAGCGTCTTTTACAGTTTCCCACTTGATGCCGATGTTGGAAACGATGATGAATACGTAACCGTCGTCGTCAACAAAGAATTCGGGAAGCGGATATTTAGCAGCTTCTTCTTCAGTAGTTACCTTAACCTGAACGGATTCTTTACCAGTAACACCGTAGTAGAGAGGAACCATGTAAGTGCTCTTTTCGTCAACGATACCGTCAGCAGTACCGATAACGTTGTCATAAATTACAACAGTAGCATACTTGATTGTGTATTCGTAGGATTCAGTCTTGGAGTTGTAGGATCTTTCGTAGTAGGGTTCGAAACCAACAACTGCAGCGTACTTAACAGTCTTTTCAACGATACCAGCAGCGTTGAGACCGGAAGCGATTACTTCGTTTTCAACGATGTCGATGATGTGACCGGACTGGATTGCATTCCAGCTATTTTCAGCAGTGAATGCTTCGAGAGTGTACAAAGGATAGTACCATCTGTTTCTGAATGTGGAGCTGTTGCCGTTAATGAAGAAGTATTCGTTACCTGTTGTTGCAGCAACGCTGTCAGCAGTGTAAGGAACGTACTTGAGGTAGTTGGAACCGCCGTCAGCGATTACTTCTACGTAGATGAGGTCTGTGCCGGGGTTAACTTTGCAGTTGTCAGTGGAAGCTACGTTCTTGTCGTAGTCATAGTTGGGGTCGAGAAGGTCGCCTGCGAAGATAGCAGAGTATACTTCGTAGTTAGCCCAGTCGAACATGGAGGATGCGGAAGCACGAACTTCTTTGGTAACAACACCTGCTACACCGTTGCTGGTGGAGTTGGTCTTGCTGGAAATGAAGAGGTTGCCCTTGCTATCTGCGGGATATGTGATACCGTTGATAGTTACAGTCTTACCGCCCTTAGCTACATATGTGCCAGGGTTGTTAGCGTCTTCAACGAACATGTTGGAGAAACCGCCAGACTGACCGGGACGATCGTAACCGAAGATACCGGAACCGGGAGCAGGAGAGTTAGCGAAATGAGACTTAAGAATTTCTGTGAGGTATGTGTAAGAGGAGTGAGCATTGGAGCCGCTCTGAGCGATAGTAACGTTGTAGATGTTGTCTACGCCGTCAACCTTTTCTGCATCAACAACGAAACCGCTGATACCAGTGGACTTGTCGGTGGAGAGGAGGCAGATTGCAACGCCTTCAGCGTCAACAGCGAAGTTAACGTATTTACCAGCCATCCAAGCAGCTGTGATAGCCTTAACTTCGTCAGCAGTAGCGCTTACGATACCTTCAGCAACTGCGTCAGCAGCTTCTGTAAGGAATGTGCACCATGCGGAAGAATCGAGAGTGTATTCAGCAGTAGCACCGCCGATAGTTACGTCAAATGTGGTCTTAGCTTTAGCTTCAACAGGAATGTAAACAGTCTTAAGAGTACCGTCAACAGTTCTGATCTTAGCTACATAGTATTCTTTGAGAGCGAATGCATCGATTTCTTCGATGATACCAGTGGAGAATTCAGCAAGGTCGATAACCTTGTAGATGGGGTGGATCTGAGCGGAAGCGCCCTGACCAGCAGTACCGAGAACGCCGAGACCGTCTTCAGCAGCGATAGCGAGCTGGAGTTTGCCAGTAGCTTCACCTACGTTTGTCCAAGCGTCGGAGCAGAGGTTGGACCAAGCGGTGGTGAGACCAGTACCGTTAGGATACTTGATGGAGAAGTTGAAGAGAACAGTACCGATAGCGCTGTACTTAGCGGTTTCTTTAACTTCAACAGGAACTTCAACAGTTACGGGGTTGCCTTCTTCGTCGAGAACGGGGTTACCTTCTTCGTCGAGAACAGGAACAGTTTCAGTTACAACGTTGCCTTCAGCATCTTTCTGCTTGATGGTTTCGCCGTTGGAGAGAGCTGTGATGTAGGGGTAAGCGTTGGTGTCATCAGCACCGCTTACGTTGTTAACGCCGGAGAAGATCTTGAATGCATCGCTCTTGTGAACGATAACAGTTTCATAAGCACCGTCGTTGTCAGTATCGTTGAATACTGCGTATACAGAACCCTGAGCAGCGTTGATGAGAGTGTTAACTGCTTCATCAGCTGTGAGAGCTGTGTACTTACCTGTAACAACGTCGAAATCAGTACCGTCGAGAACTTCGATATCAGCGTTGGGACCTACTTTATACTGCTTGCCCTGGAAGTTGAGAACTGCGGAAGTGATAACGCCGTCAGTGTTCTTAACGATGTTGGTCCAAGAAGTAGCAAGAGCTTCAGTGTAGGAAGTGGGGAGAACGGGGATGAAGTTGTTGGATGTGCCAACAGCAGCTGCGTGCCAACCGAGGTACTTGTTGGAGAAGTTAGCATTGTTAGCAGCGAGAGATGTTGCCTGAACGTAGGTGTTAACAACAACGGAGTTGGTGTCGCCTACAGCAATGTCGAATGCGAGCATAGCACCGGTCTGTCTGTCAAGTTTAACGTTAACAAGAGTACCGAGCTGAACATGTTCGAATACTGCGATTTCGTCAGCTTCGTTCATGAAGTCAACGTATTCGGGAAGACCGAGAGCGAGACGAACCTGTCTGAGGAATTCTTCACCTTCGATGGTGAGGAGAGCGCCACCGTTAACGGGAGCGAGAACAACTGCCTTGTTTGTATCGAGAAGGTTGGTGTCGAATGTGTGGGGGTTAGAAGCCTGACCGCCACGGTTTGTGGTGTCCTGGAGTCTGGTCATGTCAACAACGTAGTAGGTGTTTTCTGTTACACCGAGGTTGTTGTTAACTACGAAGTAATCACCAAGGTCGATACCGTCAGCAGTGAGGGAACGATCCTTAACGATTTCGCTGCAGTTCATGATGCTTGCGAGAAGGTAAGCAGCTTCACCGTAGCTGAGTTCGTAGTCGTAGTTGTATGTAGCAGTGTTAGCAAGGAAGACCTGGTCGAAAGCGTAGCAGTACATCTGAGCAACACGCATGTAGTTGTACTTCCAGTTTTCATCGGATGTGTCGTAAACCTTGTCTTCGTAACCCATCATTCTTACGATAACTGCAGCAGCTTCAGCAAGGGTTGTAGCCTTGTCGGGAGCGAATGTGCCGTCACCGTTACCGATGATGAAGTGAGCCTGCTTGGAGTAAGCGATAGCAGCCTTGTGGTGTGCATCGGTTACGTCAGTGAAGTCAACGCCTGCGACTTCATCTTTCCAAGCGGAATCAAGAAGCTGGTGGGACTCGATCTTTGCAACCCAAAGAACGAAGTCATTTCTTGTGATTTTCTGATCTGCCTTAGTTGCGCTGATGGAGTCTACACCAATGCTCTGGATGTAGTCTACACCGGGCTGATACCAAGGAGTTTCAGCAGCAGATACTGTTGCAAATGTGCCGACTACTACGAGTACAGCGAGAACAAGTGCAAGAGTTCTTTTGAAGTTTCTCATTTTAGTATTCCTCCTAAAAATTTTGGACAGCGTGAGAGCGCTGTGTTATGGTTCTATGATACTATAAACGGAAAAATTTTTCAAGGGGTTTTGCGGTTTTGTAACATAACTGTAACATTTCACGAAATCCTGTGATATTTCACGCCATAGTGCTCATAGGTTACGGTACTATCATACACGAACATTTTAAAAAAGTCAATTACTTTTCTCGTTTTGTAACATAACTGTAACATTTCTCCCGCAAAAGCCGTTTTCCACAGCCTTATATATAATATAAAGGAAGAAACACCTGTAATAAAGCGCGAAAAAGGAAAGATGTGGGTTTGTTTTGTTGCGGTTCGTTACAATTCCTTTGTAACAAAAAGCCTGAATGTCATTTTTCTTTGTTTGAAAGAAAAATGACGAAAAAGAAGCAAACAAGGGTTGCACCCTTGACCCGATGCGTCTTTTTATGTATCCCGTCACGCTTCATATCAAGTTACTATCACTTGATAGGCGCGTGAGGTAATTTTGTGCGATGCTTTTATGACATCCCCACGCTCATTATCAAAAAATCAAACATAAAGCCTTCCCTATTATATAAGGAAGGCTTTCATATTCTTTATCACAAAATAGATTCAGAGGCATCACAGAGCGTTTCTTTTGGCTTTGCGCTTTTTTGCACAAAATACCATCGGTGGCACCCACAGAGCGTTTCTTTTTTGCTTACTTTTTTCTTTTCGTAAAGAAAAAAGTAAGTTACTGGCGGATGGTGATGCCGAGGATGCGTTCTACGCCGCGGAGAATCTTTGCGGCAGCCTTGTCGGCTTCTTCAACGGTGAGGGTGTGATCTGTGCTGCGCAGAGAAACGGAGAACGATACGCTCTTTTTGTTTTCACCGAGCTTTGCACTGTCACGATAGATATCGAAGAACTTGATATCTTCGATGAGAGAAACGCCGGAATGACGCATAGCATCTTCGATTGCGCCAACGGTCACTTCTTCATCACAAACGAAGGAGAAGTCACGGGTGGATGCGGGGAATTTCGGAAGTGCTTTATAGGACTTCTTGCTGTTCGAAACGGCAAAGATGTTTTCATAATCGAGTTCCGCGAGATATACACGGGAATCGAAGCTGTAATTCTGAGCTGTGGCGGGATGAAGTTCGCCCATCGTGCCGAGATAAGTGCCGTCAGCGGCGGTGATGACTGCACATCTGCCGGGATGGAAGGTGGGGTCGTCCGTCTTTGCGGCAAAGGTTGCCTTGATACCGGCAGTCTTAAAGATTTCTTCACACATACCCTTGATCGCATAGAAATCGGTATTGCCGTATGCACCGATCATGATCTTGACTCTTTCATCGGGAAGCGTACCTGCAAGACCGTGGGTATTGGTCACGGTGCCTTCGGGTCTAGGAAGGAATACTTTCGCCATTTCATAAAGAGCAACGTTGTCATTACCGTGGTTGCAGTTGAGTTCAAGTGTTTCAAGCATAGAGGGAATTGCGGTTGTACGCATGGTCTTGGTGTCTTCACCGAAAGGATTCATGATCTCAACGGACGTACGGCGAACATCGTCTGTCGCAAGACCCGCTTTATCATAAAGCTTTGCGGACATGAAAGAATAGGTATAGATTTCATCCAAGCCGAAACCGAGGAGGACATTGTGCAGATTTTTCTGGAGTGCCTGTTTTTTGGTCAGACCGCCCTGTGTCATGGAAGAAACGATGCTGCCAGACTGAATTTCATTGTAGCCGTAGATACGAACAACTTCTTCCGCAATATCGTTCATGCAACGAACGTCATCACGGTAAGACGGAACGGTAATGATGCCGTTTTCAACCTTGAAGTTGAGGCTTTCAAGGATCTCGATCATCTTTTCTGCGGAAAGATCGATACCGAGGAAGCGGTTCATTCTTTCGGGTTCAAACGCAACGGTTGCGATTTCTTTCTTTGCGGGATAAACATCAATAATGCCGTTTACGACTTCACCGGCACCGAGAAGATTTACGAGTTCACAAGCTCTTTCAAGTGCGGGGATGGTGTTTTCGCTGTCAAGTCCCTTTTCAAAACGAGCGGAGGAGTCGGTACGCATACCGAGTTTTTTCGCTGTGATACGAACGGAGCTGCCGAGGAACATTGCGGATTCAAATACGACGGTCGTGGTATCGTCTTTGATCTCGCTGTTTGCACCGCCCATAACACCTGCGAGGGCAACGGGTTTTTTGCTGTCTGCAATAACAAGCATATCAGATTCAAGATTTCTTGCCTGATCGTCAAGGGTCATGAATACTTCCTTGTCGCCTGCCGTGCGGACTTCAATGTGCTTGCCGTCAAGACAAGTGTAGTCGAAAGCGTGCATGGGCTGACCGTATTCGAGCATGACGTAGTTGGTGATATCGACGATATTATTGATAGGACGGACACCGGATGCACGGAGGCGCATGCGGAGCCAGAGGGGAGAGGGTTCGATCTTGACGTTCTTGACGACACGCGCGCTGTAACGGAAGCATTTTTCTGTATCCTTGATGGCGATGTCGAGATAATTGTTGATATCATCGCCAACTTCCTTGACAACGGGAGTCGGGATTTTGATTTCTTTATCAAAGCTTGCCGCGCTTTCTCTTGCCAGACCGATGATGGAAAGACAGTCGGGGCGGTTGGGCGTGATTTCAAATTCAACGGCTTTATCTCTCATCTGAAGCACGTCAACGATATCGTCGCCGGGCTTGTAGGTGAGTTCGGGATAAGCGTTGAGGATAAGGATGCCGTCTGTGGGAGCGTTCGGCATATCGTGGAGGGTAAGACCGAGCTCTTCGATGGAGCAGAACATACCTTCGGAGATCGCGCCGCGGAGCTTGCCGGATTTGATCTGATGGCCGCCTGCGAGAGTGACGACTCTCTTTTCATCCTTGGGGCAATAGCAAACGGGAACGTAAGCGCCGGGGAATACGTTCTTTGCCGCGGTTACGATCTGAAGCGTTTTTTCGCCGCAGTCAACCTGACAGATCACGAGTCTTTCCGCATCGGGATGCTGTTCCACGCTGAGAATATGACCAACACGAACACCGTCGATCTCGTTGCCGCAAAGCTCATAGCCCTCGACCTTGGAACCGGTATCGGTCATTCTGTCGCAATATTTTTTGATGTCAATATCGTTGCAATCCACAAAATCGGAAAGCCAATTCATTGATAATACCATAAAAATTCACTCTCCTTTTCCATTAAAATTGACGCAAGAAGCGTACGTCGTTTTCAAACATCAGACGCAGGTCGTCGATGCCGAGTCTTGCCATGGTGATTCTTTCCACGCCCATACCGAACGCAAAGCCCGAGTATTCGTTGGGGTCGATGCCGCAATTGGAAAGAACGAACGGATGGACCATACCTGCGCCGAGGATTTCCATCCAGCCTTCGCCCTTGCAAAGACGGCAGCCCTTACCGCCGCAAACGAAGCATGAAACGTCAACTTCTGCGGAGGGTTCTGTGAACGGGAAGTGGTGAGGACGGAAGCGAAGCTTGGTTTCAGAACCGAACATCTGCTTTGCGAAAAGTTCAAGGATGCCCTTGAGGTCGCCCATGGTGATACCCTTGTCAACGACAAGACCTTCTACCTGATGGAAGATCGGGGAGTGTGTTGCGTCTGCAGGGTCGGCACGGTAAACACGACCGGGAGAGATGATACGGATCGGAGGCTTCTTATTTTCCATGACACGAACCTGAACGGGAGATGTCTGGGAACGGAGAAGGATATTATCCGTAATATAGAAGGTATCCTGTGTATCACGTGCGGGATGGTTGGGGGGGAGATTCAATGCTTCAAAGTTATAATAGTCATATTCGACTTCGGGTCCTTCCGCAATGGAGAAGCCCATGCCGATGAAGATTTCGCGGAGCATTTCTTCGGTCTGCGCGATGGGATGGCGATGACCGACGGTCAGTTCCTTACCGGGAATGGTAACGTCGAGCTTTTCTGTGAGAAGACGGCGTTCCAATTCTTTTTTCTTCTGTTCTTCGGCTTTTTTAGCGAGAGCTGTTTCGATCTCTGCCTTGATTTCATTGACAAGACCGCCGATGATCGGTCTTTCTTCGGGAGAAACTTTACCCATACCGCGAAGTACGGCAGTCAGTTCACCCTTTTTGCCGAGATATTTGATACGAAGTTCTTCTGTATTTTCAGCAGCTTCGATCTCGGCAATTGCTTTGATTCTGATCTGTTCAAGCAATGCTTTCATGATGTATTTCCTTTCAGTTGTGATTTGTTTTTTGATAGGCGGCAATCGGGGGCGGCGGCTCGCCGCAAAACAAAAAAGCCCCCCGTCCGCAAAAAGGGACGGGAGCGCTTTGAAAAACTTTCAAAAAGCTTCCGCGGTACCACCCGATTTTCCCGAATCCTTGAGATTCGGAACACTCTGATCTTGCCTGTAACGGTGCAAATTCCGTCCTTCGCTACTTGATTTCACGAAGACCGCTCCAAAGTGAAAGGCATTTTTGCGCCAAGCGATCTGCTTTCAGCCGGGGACAGACCTCTCTTTATGCTTGTATATTCGCAAAAAGCCACTTTTTCATAGCGTTTTTATAATTACGTTTAATAGAATATCACAAATGATCTGATTTTGCAACAGAATTTTGAAAGTTTTTTTCATTTTCTTTGGAAAAACATGAGGATTTTTCCTTTTTTATTCGTATAATTAATAGATAGGTTATATCGAAAGGTATACTTTTATATAAAAAACATAGGAGAAAACATCTATGAATAACGGTGAAAGTAGCTACCGCCGTTTTCTTGATGGAGATGAAGCCGCTTTTGAGGAGATCGTTCGGACCTACCGAGAAGGATTGATCTTTTTCACCCAGCGTATCGTCGGGGATGAAATGACTGCGGAGGATATCGCGATCGATGTATTTGCAGACGTGCTGATGCATAGATATCGATATCATTTCAAAGTATCTCTGAAAACGTATCTTTATACGCTCGCAAGGAGTCGCGCCATCGACCATATCCGGCGAAAAAAACGTTTCGGAACGGTATCGTTATCCGATGCCGAATATGAAATTTCGGATACGGATTCCCCGGAAGATACCGTTTTTTCGGACGAGCAGAAAGAACGTGTTCACCTTGCCTTGCGTCAATTGCCCGAAGATATGCGTCTTGCCGTACATCTGATTTATTTTGAAGAATTATCTTATGAAGAAACGGCAAAAATCATGAAGAAGACGAAAAAACAAGTCGATAATCTTCTTTACCGAGCGAAAAATCTGCTTCGTTCCATCATAGGAAAGGAAGGTATTTTATGAAAAATGAAACTGAATTTTTAGCGGAAATATATGCCCGCCACGACCGGAACCTACACATACGAAAAAGAAAATATATCAAAACAGCGGTATCCTTATGCTTGTTCGTATTGATCGGCACAGCCCTGCCATCCGTTTTTTCAGGTCCGAGAAAATCTGCGGAAAGCGAAGATCTTCCGACTTCCAACGGCACGACCATATCCAACGCCGAAACCGATGAAAACACCAAAGAAACTACCACCACGGCGCAGGCTTCCGCAAACGCAAACCAAACGGAATCCGTTTATGAACGCTTTGATTTCGGTACGAATATTGCCGAAAGTATCACAGACGAAAACGACCCAATGGATACTTATTGTATCAAGATCGAAAATTTTCCTGTCGAAATAGGAAAGAATGATCTCACATATCCCTTTCCGGCAGAGGCGATCGTTTCCGTCACCGTGCAAAACAGCAAAGGAAAAACGTATTATCTTTCATCCGAGCAAGGCGTTTCCATCTTTTATTCCTACTTATTAAATGAGAAAGAGAAGTTTATTCCTTCCTCACAGATCAAGGATGATACACAATATTTATATATAACAGAACTCCGATTTTTTATAGGCGAATCCAAAACCTTTTATATTATGGATAAAAATACTGCGGAAGAATTGGAATCGCTGATGAAAAAACTGCAAGAAAACGAACCTTGAGAAAGGGCAATGTCATTAAGATTAAGGCATACGCCCGTGTCATCCTCGAGGCGCAGGCTCACGAGATTCTTCGTATACACTCAAGAATGACACCGTGAGCCTACGCCGAAGGATCTCGGGCGTAACACGTATTCCTTAACGAAATGACATTATGAGAAAGGAGTTTACTTATGAAACGCATTGTTACCGTATTATTGCTTTTTACCTTGCTATTTTGTTCCTGTGAGCCAAAGCCTGCGGAAAATGAAGAAACGGAAACCACCGAAGAAGCAACCACGCACCTTTTTGAGAGCTTCGAATTTTATAAACCCGTCATTTATCTCTATCCCGAAGAAGAAACCGAGGTTTCCGTGAAAGTCGGCTTCAAAGGTGAGTTGACCGTAACGATCCCTGATTATCGGGACGGTTGGAACATCCTTGCCAAAACAGACAGCACACTCATCGACCTCCATGACGGCAAAGAATATCCCTATCTCTTTTGGGAGGGCAAAGCAAAATTCGCACCCGATATGACGAAAGGTTTTGTCATCAAAGGAAGCGAAACAGCCGCGTTTTTAGAAGATATTCTCACGAAAATGGGACTTTTACCGCATGAAATCGCAGATTTTATTGAATATTGGTTGCCGCAGATGCAAAACAATCCGTATAATCTCATCGCATTTCAAGGCAAAAACTATGACGATATCGCACCTCTTACGATCACACCAAAACCTGACAGTATCTTGCGCATATTCATGACCTATCACCCATTGGAAGAACCCATCGAGATCGAAGAACCTGAAATTCTGCCCTTTGAACGAAACGGATTCACCGTGATCGAATGGGGCGGCACGAAAATTGCCAAAATTATCGAATTTCATATGTGCCATGGCTCGAAATAATACCGTAAAGGAGAAAATATTATGAAAAAAATCTTTACTTCCCTATGTTCGCTCATGCTCGTTCTTGTGATGCTGTTCAACATCACGAGTTGCAACGATCTTTCGGCAGGAAATTTAACGGACGGCCTCACACGAAAAAAAGCCGAAAGCAAGATCGCCGATGCCAAATTCCTTGACGCGCAATTGGATTTTGCCGCCAAACTTTTTAAGCTCTGTGCGGCGGAAAGTGAATACAAGAATACGTTGATTTCACCGCTTTCCGTCATGACAGCCCTTGCCATGACAATGAACGGCGC
>JAFUQQ010000026.1 GCA_017472285.1 Clostridia bacterium
CCATAGTGATAAGTTGTCGTAACCGTTGTGCTTCCCGGCAAAATATAGACCTTTTCGGTTTTGATATTACCGTTTGAAAGATAAGTATATTCCGCTTTTTCACGCAAGATTTCATCTTCCCTGATTTCTACGGAAGAAAGGATCTTACTGTCAGATGAATATGTATAATTCGTGACAACACCATTCACAGAGGATGAAGTAATCAAGGAATATGGATTATTGTAGGTCGCCGTTTCTTCATAATAAACGGATTCGCCGTTTTGAAATTTCTTTACAGAAACAACATTTTTAAGCGTATCATAAGTATACACTGTAAAATATGACATCGTATCGCCGCTCGTATCGGAAAGCGTTTCACGGGTTGCAATCAGCTTATCGCAATCATATAAATTTTCTGTAACAGAAACAGTTATACCGTTTTGCTTCACTTCGATACTATTACAATATCCATTAGGATTAAATGAATAGATTGTGGTTGAGATTCCATCCGTAACAGTTGTGGAATAATTGGATATGATCGCATAATCATCGTAATCAATACCGTTTTGTGTCCAAATATTATTTGAAGTTTGATTTTGAATCAAATCTTGATTAGATGAAGAATAATCCGTCATATAGTTGCCGCCATACGAATAATTGATAATGTTCTTCTGTATGCTATTTACCATATCATAACGTTTTTTTATTTGGAACGAATCCTCAATACTGCTGTTTGGTCTGGTATAAGATCTTATTTGATATTCATAGATTGAAGTACATTGATTCGGGTGTGTAATTTCCGTCAAAAGAATATGAGGAATTTGAATCGCTTGATCACCGAAGCTTATATTTTGTGTCACATATGTAAAGCTTGATGTTTCATTATTATTATAGCAAATAGAAGAAACAGCATTTTCTCCAACAACAATACGAACGGAAGAACCATTAGATGCCGTCACCTCAACAGCATTCGTTTCCCATGTCAATGTAATTTGACGATGATATCCATCCGTAATCGAAGATAATTTTCCATTTGCATAATTATAAACAATCTGATTACCGAAACGGTCTTCTTTTCCGATACAAAGATCGTTTTCATCAAAATAATATTTTGTTCCGTCTTTATAAGACAAAACTTTTGCAGCACTTTGATTGCCAACCGTTTCGGTGGAATCAGTATATTGATAATCCGTATATCCAACAGTAGGGCTCGGCATATTGGATGCATTTTCTTCTGTAATGATAAAATCACAAAGGATGTCACCCTCCAGAATCAATCCTTTCCCATTGTCAAGGACAATCGTCCGATAATAATCCGTCAGTTCTCCCTCATCAAAATATGCAAGTTTTTTGATATACGGAATATTAAAATGCCAACCGTATCCCAAGCCGTTTTCAGCGACAGAATGAGATACTTCCGCAGTATAATATTCGTAAACATACTCATAATGTGGATTTACGCCCAATATTCGATACTCTATCGTTACCGTTTGACCTTCCGCATTGGTTTCCGTATAAGGTCCATTGCTCAAATAGTCGAGGAATTCATCAGATTCTTCCGTTGATACAAGGATACTGAAATATTCCGTTTCTTGCGTATCCGATGAATATTTTGAATATTCAATAGCATCTCCAATTATTTCCCAAGAAGGATCGGAATATCCCTTATCCAAAGTATTTGCCGACGAAGACGAATAATTCAGCGAAAGCGAAAGATCCATCCCGTTCACCCCTGCCATACTCGCCAAGGGATAAGAAAGGTTCAGACTGCCCGTATTCAGATCAATGGTTTCATTGTTGTTATTTTTAACAGAAAAGACAGGATTGACCTTTCGTAGTGCATACATCATATCGGGAGGTGTCTGCTCCGTGGTTTCGGAAGCAAGCGTCACACCTTGTTCCGCTGCAACATTGGCAAGCGCCGATTGTTTCCAAATACCGCTCTCATATTCTGCCGTCAGATCCCGATTGGCTGAGACTGCTTCAAGCGGTTGTCCTGAAATTTGATTTTCCCTTGTCATCGTTACCGTATTGTCCGTTTCCGATGATTTTCTTGTTGCCGCACTGACGATATGTGTCATACCGGGCAATGTGAAGATCATTGCCATTACTAAACTTAAACAAAAGATTCTCTTGATGTTTTTCATAATAAATGTCCTTTCTACTTATTTTAAAATTCAATCATCAGCTGACAGTGTTCGGTCGTTAATTTCACTTGTTCACACCGCCTTTCTTGTTTTGTATTTTAATTGTAAATTCTTAACTCCCCATCTATTTCAATTTTTTCAGCCACACCGAACACCGTACAGCAATCGGGATACACAACGTATGATTTCATTTTTGTCTCCTTCGTTTCCCTTTCGGGAAACATCTTGATATAAATATATAATTGGTGGAGCATCTCCGCCCAATCATATATACTTCTTTATTTTTTCTGTTTAATTTTAATAGATTTAAAAAGCTATTCCACTCCTCTTGTGAAACATTTAGATCTCTAATAATACGAAGAACTTTGATCACATACCTATTCTCGTTCAAGAAACACACTACTTTACCTTTTTTCCTGTAATAACAAAAGTGGTACAGGTTTTAATGTATTATAATCTAATTTTACCTTTTCTTAAATGTAAATCTCCTGTTTATGTCAAGAAAATTCTTGGTTTAATATCAAATTCCCAATTTCCCAAATACTGAAAGATAATAATCCTCCAACGTCGGAGAAAGAATCTCTGCCACTTCCGTTGGCTTCGTTTCTGATAAAACGCGAAGATTTACAAAGTCATTCTCTGCTTTAGAAATGCTCGTTACACGATATCGGCTCTCATAAAAGGGTACTTCGCTATCCCTGCAATGCAGACTCCAAACCTTGTGTTCCATCTTTTTGGTTAGCACAGCGGGTGATGCATCATCGATCACGACACCTTTTTTGAGAATGATCGCATCTTTGGCGATAAATTCGATATCAGAAACCACATGTGTGGCGATGATAACGATCTTTTTTAGCGCAATGGATGAAATATAATTTCTTACGGAAATGCGCTGTTTCGGGTCAAGTCCTGCGGTCGGCTCGTCCAGAATGATGATTTCGGGGTCGCCGAGCGTTGCTTGGGCAAGCGCAAGCCTCTGCTTCATACCGCCCGAAAAGGATGATATTTTCTGTCTCGCCACATCCGAAAGTTCAACAGCAGAAAGCACCTCTTCCACAACATCTTTCATCTGTTTTTTTGGAATATCTTTGAGCGTTGCCATATAAAAAAGAAATTCCCTTGCCGTAAAATTCGGATACAAACCGGGATATTGCGGCATAAAGCCGATCTTCTCACGGAATCGCACACCCATCTTTTTCACGTTTTCCCCGTCAAAGAAAATATCTCCCGCATCCGCTTTCAGATTATCCGTAATGATATTCATCAGCGTACTTTTTCCGCTGCCGTTGGGTCCCAAAAGTGCATAAATGCCCGGAGTGAACGTCATGGAAAAATCCGAAAGTGCTTTGTTTTTTCCATATGATTTTGAAATATGTTCCAGTTTCAGTTCCATAATTACCTCACAAACAGATTCAAAAATGAAATCTTATCCAAAATCGTAATGCCAAAATAAGAGAAGATCATCGGTGCGAAAACGGCGGCTGTCATGACAGCAAGCGTGGGCAGCAAGCGTTTGGTAAGGCGCGATACTGCCGC
>JAFUQQ010000027.1 GCA_017472285.1 Clostridia bacterium
AAGGAAAAACAGATTTTTTAAAGCCTCTCACTTTGGGAGAGGTGCCGAGTTTACGAGGCGGAGAGGGCTTTTATCTGGAAAAATTATGCCCTCTCAGTCGCGTTCCGCGCCAGCTCTCCCGTAGGGCGAGCCTTCAAATTTCTTATCTTAATGACATTGAGTGCTTCACTCCCTCTTTTATGCTTATTCAGTAATTTCAAAATATGCGTAATGAGAACCGACGGCGGAATAGAGAACGAAACGATATTCTCCGGGGGTAAGCTCAAAATTTTCTTTCAGGTTTGTTTCCAATGAAATCGGATACGTGACATCGGCGCGTGCGGTGATTCCCCAACTCACTTTTTCATTGGTTGTGAAAGGAACTCTGCTCCAACCTTTTCCCATATTATAATCGATATCGATATGCTCCTCTTCGAGTTCCATAGAAACGCTGTATAATTTTTCCAAATGTACGGTTGTACACATATGGAAGTTTTTTTCGGTTTGGTTGACGACCGTCAAATTGATTTTCTCGGGAATGTTCGAAACAGAAAACGTATCGTTATCTAAAGAAAGTACGAGGTCATAATCTTCGGGTAATGCGCCGTAATCTTTGCTCGGCACGAGAGAAAAATTGTAGTTTTTCGTGAAATCAGGCTGCCACGGTTCGATCTGTTCTTTGGTATTATCAATCGCCGTTATGTCGGAGGTTGACATATCGGAAGGAGTTGTTGATTTATCCGTTTGCGCTGGGGTACAAGAGCAAAACAAGATAGTCACGGACAAAAGAAAGATAATCAATCGCTTCATAAAATCACTCCTTTATTCCATTTGAATATATTCCGCAATTACATTGTATATAGAGTTTGAAATCAAAACACCTTTAGTATAAGTTGTTCCGGTTGCGGAGTGAATAGCAACACAAACATTCGAATTAGTATAGTAAATCGGTCCACCACTATGCCCTGAACGAGAATTGTTAGTATACTTTAAATTATATGCATCAATTTCGGTTACAGTTCCTGTAGATGTTATTTGATACCCGTTGTTAATATGTCCACAATCATTTCCACAATCGATTAACTCACAACGAGGATATCCAGAAAGTGAAACAGCATCGTTTAATTGCACACTATTATATGTACAAGAGAAGTTATAAGCACCGACAATGTCCTCTTGAAGTTTCATAACACACCAATCGTACTTAGAAGCTGTAGCTTTATCCGTTACGAAATTGTTGGAATACGCAGTAGAATATACCCATTGAGAAGGATAAACATAATCTGTACTATATGTAGCACTGGGGGCAATGGCTCTATGATGATAATAATAAACTCGTACACTTGCCAATTCATGTTCTTCAAGACAAATACAATGAGCCGCAGTTACCAGTACATCGGGAGCAACTAAAAAACCAGTACCTTGCGAATAATCTGCTACATACATGTCAACAATGCCGTCTGAATCAAAATCCATATTGACACCAATCATTAGATACATAACACCTGAATAAGGCGCAACGGGATTACCGTTGGAGTCTGTCGGAGAAGTTTTATCAAACGATGCATTTGGATCGATGATATTAAAAGTAGATGCTTCTTCGGATGCATTATTTTCTAAATAAGATGCCATATTACTCAATTCATATGTCGTAGATGTAACTGCACTATAATCATACATTTCGTCGACGGATATAATTCGTTCAGTTTTATTGACATAATCATACTCAATCAAATCATATTCGGAATAATCAGTTGCATTCGATTGCGCAAGAATGCTTAACGGGGAAACAGAAACTAAACAAATAACTATGCAAAAAACAAGTATTTTTTTCACGGTGATTGCTCCTTTTCTAAAAAAATTACAATTGAGTACTCACTGTTGCTATCTATATAATAACATATATATGATATTTTGTCAAGATAAAAACCAATTTTTTCCTTGTTTTCAATAAAAATGCAGAAGTGCTTTTTGAAAAATTCAAATTCCTTGTATTCTCGCTCTTGACTTGCGGGGAAAGATGGTTTATAATATGGTAGAGATTTTATATAAGCGGAGGTGCTATCTTGTCGGAATATTATAACAATGACGAAAATTATGAAGAGGAACTGATATATCGGGAGAAATCCACGATCGATAAAATTTTCAGTATGCGAACGCTGAAAACGATCGTCAAAGGTATTATGTGGGTTCTCGTTGTCATCGTATACGGAATGATCTTTTTCAGACTTTGTACGGGTAAACCGCCGAAAAGTATTTCGGGACTTCTTTGGACAAGCGACACTTATGCGGCATATGAAAAATATGGTGATGAACTTAAAATTTATAGCCATGAACCTGTCGAAAACATTGCGGAAGACGGTGTTTCGGGTATTTATGACGTGGTTTATATCCCCGCAGCAAAAACTCTGCAGATGACGGTTCGTTACAATAAAAATCTCGCAGAAGAATATTATGAAAATCAGATCGAAGCACGCAGAAATGCCATTGAGGATAGCGTCATCAAATCCGAAGGCTATGAACGCGCAAATCTTGCCAATCTCACAAGTGAAGAACGCGAAAGATTCAATGCTCTGATCGAAGAAAGACTTGCAAAATCTTTGGAAGAAGATCCAATCAACGTGTCCGATTCCGAATATCCTTTCGTTTTCGTTCTCCGTGATAATTACGGAAATGTTTACGCAAAATATGAGTATCTTTCCGATACCAAGACACTTTATCATTATCAGCGTCTTTCCTTCTCGGGAATCGATCTTTTTGGTGAGGAACAAACGGCTCCTAAAAATGCATATCCTTCTCCCGAAGCGGCGGATCCCGCTTATATCTATAAGGGCGCACACGCAAGCGAAAGCAATGCCGTCACGTATCTCTATCTCGATATGTATTATGAAAAAGAGATCGATGTGAACGGAGAAGCATTCTCTTATCCGCTTCAGGTCTATACTTCCGAAGTGGAACTTGAACTTTATGGTTTCTCAAAGGAAATTCCGACGGGTCTTACTGAAGGTCTTTCCGAAAAATTCGTGGAAAACACGAATCCTTAAACTTTGTTAAAAACCGACCGTACCGAACAATCGCGCGATATGTTGCCGAAAGGTATTATCGTGAGGAAAGTCCGGGCTTCATAGGGCAGGATAACGGATAACGTCCGCCGGAGGCGACTCCCGGGAAAGTGCAACAGAAATAAACCGCCGTATTTTATACGGTAAGGATGGAAAGGCGAGGTAAGAGCTCACCGACAAACAGGTAACTGCTTGTGCCATGTAAACCCTATCCGAAGCAACACCCCGCAGATTTTGGTCTGCCCGACCGATTATGCTTTCAGCATAGTCTATGCGCGGTGGCAGTATGGGGAAACCCTTACGAGCTTTTTGGTAACAAAAAGCAAAGATAGATGATTGTTCTCGACAGAACCCGGCTTACAGGACGATCGGTTTTCTATATATGTCTTTAAAAACCTGACGAAAGTCAGGTTTTTTGTTCTTTAATATTGTATAAGACGCATCTTTCTGTTATAATAGCCTTGACGAAATTATTCCGAAAAGGAGAAGAACGATATGAAAAAACGATTTTTATGTTGGGATGAGAGCTTGATCGAAAAAAGCGAAAACATTTCGGTCGTGATGCATAAGCCTGAAAAGAAAAACATTGCACTCATTTGCGATCATGAATGGGAAGGTCCTCACAATGGCTTTGCTTGTGTTGTAAAGACAGCAGATATCTGCCGTATATATTACCGTGCAGATGCTTCCCGACATCGTTTGGATAAACGAGCCGTTCCGCGAACTGTTTCGATCTGTGTTTCGGAAAGCCGAGATGGAGGCATTACCTTTAAAATGCCCAATATTGGCAAATACGATTACAACGGTACAAAAAATAACAACATCATTTTTCAACGAGATGTTTTCATCGATAATTTTTCTGTTTTTTACGACATTAATCCCAATTGTCCGAAAAATGAAAAGTTCAAGGCTCTTTGTGAATATCATTTAGAGGGACAGCAGCCTTTGCTCATTTATCATGCGAGCGAGGACGGCTATCATTTTCGTGAAATGTATGCCTTGGATATTGAGGGCACGTTCGATACCTGTAACGTAACCTTTTGGGATGAAAATACGGAACAATATTTTCTGTATTACCGTGCGTTCCACACCAAAGAGGGCGAAGATAAATTAAATTGGAAAGGCGCAAATCCCGATTGGATCCGCGATATCCGCGTTGCGACAAGTAAAGATTTCAAAAATTGGACACAGCACGGACGCATCACCTTTGAAGAGGGACAAGAGGATATGCAGATGTATACCAATCAAATCATGAAATATTTCCGCAATCCGAGTACCTTCATCGGTTTCCCCATTCGTTATACGGATCGTGCGTCAGAAATGAGAAATTTTCACTTTATGCCCATGGGCGACAGACACGAAGCGATCACAAAAGTATTCGGGCGCGAAGGTACAGCCGTTACGGATTGCCTTTTGATGACTTCGAATGACGGTTTTGTTTTCAATCGCCGTGATGAAGCATTTCTGACACCGGGCGTGGAAAATCGAAACAATTGGTGGTATGGTAACTGTTATACTGCATACGGTATGATCGAAACGGAAGCGGAAGAAGAAGGCGCGCCGAATGAGATTTCCCTTTACGTTGCTGAAAATTATCGAATCAAAAGTACGCAATACCGTCGCTGTACGCTCCGTATGGATGGTTTCTATTCATGGTATGCGCCGTTTAAGGGTGGTGAGGTCTTGACGAAGCCTCTCACTATTGACGGAGACGAGTTGCATATCAATTTTGCGACCTCTGCAGCAGGTACGCTTTTGGTCAGCCTTTGTGATGAGGATGGAAACGCGCTTGAAGGTTATACGAGTTATACGATGTTTGGTGATACCGTTGACCGCCCCGTTGAATTTGAAAAATCTCTTTCCGCGTTGAAAGGTGAAACTGTTCGTCTGAAATTCCATATGAAAGACGCACAACTCTATTCCTTTATTTTTGAAGATTAAAATAACCAAAGTCCCTGCATTTGCGGGGACTTTGGTTTATATCTCAAAAAAATTTAATCCAAAGATTGTAAATATACGGAAAGCAAACGGAGAGCGGTTTCTTTATCTTTGGGTGAACAGGCTTTGAGTCGCGCAAAAAGTTCATCTTCTTTGGAAATGCAAGCAGGATCGCTTTCTGTCAGAATTTCATCGGGAGTAATATGCAAGGCTTCACAGATATGCAGAATGGTTTCGATACGCATATTGACCGTTCCGCGCTCAATATCGGCATAGGTGCGGTCGGAAAGTCCTGCGGCTTCTGCAACTTCCGCTTGTGTCATTCCCATTCTCTTGCGAAATGAAAAAAGTTTGTTTCCTATGGTTGAAAAATCAAAAATAAGCATTATTCTTCCTCCTAATGTGGTTTATATAGGAATTATACTTCCTAAAACCTCTTGACAAACAGGAAGAATAGTTGTATAATTGTCGGTGGAATGGTTCTTGTTTTTGTGGATATTTACATTCTGTTTCATTAACCATGCCCAATATCGTATCAACAAGGGAGGACTTTTTGTGAAAATATGTAGTCGATTTTTGGCGGTTTTTGTTTGTATAGGGGTGATGATGCTATTGTTTTCAAGTTGTAAGATTGAAATTATATGGCCCGATAGTTCAAAAAATGATACTGATAGCTCGGTATCTGAAAAAGAAGAAAACAAGATAACGCCTTCTGTGAGATGTGATCGCATATCGGATTTGAAAACATATGTCGTTTACCCGTCAGAAAATGCTGATGCCGTTGTGGATAAATTTTTTGATGGTGTGTATAATTACTTCTACTTTAAAATCGGTGAAATTCATGAAGTTCCGATTTATTACTCAAATTATCAAAAACACAATTCTGAAGTACATACTTTGTCAATCTATTCCGAACAATCCGTTTCTCAGCTTTTGGAAAAAACAACAGAAATCTGCATTTCTCAAGGCATAGATGACACGCTTGAAAAATCCTCGTCTATAACAAATTCCATTGGCACTTCCGAGGATTCAATTGCTTCAATCAGTGTATCGTAAGGTATTTCAAATTCCAAAACAACTTCTTTCAATAGTTCTATTGGCACATCTTTTACAGAATCCGTAACTAAATCGATTGCTAACGGTACACAGAATGAATTTAGCTTGACGGAAGAAAATGCCGCCGGTTATTACCGTTTTATTAAATTTGCAGATTTTGACGTTTATGCCGTTCTTGTATGTGATACGGAAAACAGAACTTGTTATTATGAATATTTGACTTCCGTGCAAACGGATTCTATCGAAGAAGGCTGGTATTATGGCGAATCCTCAGACGAAATGAAAGATTTTATAAATTTGAACGATGCTCAGAAAAAGCTTTCTTTTGATTCTTCTGTTTTGAATAATCTTGACCTGTACACCGCCGTAGAGGAAATAAGGTTGCTTCGTAAATTTACAGCGTATACGGATCAAGATTACTATATTTCTTATTGGAAAGGAACGAAGCAATCTCTTTGGTGCGATGCTTCTGTGATGTATGAATCCGAAGCTCCTGAAAAATGTAATCTCAAAAATGTAAAAATTACCGTGACCACTACGGTCGAGAGTACGGACGGAGATGCCAAATGCGTGGTAAAACTTTATTCGGGCAGGGAAACTTTGCTGGATTATTCAAAAAATATATCCGGAAAGCAAACTTTTACTATAAGTAAAACAATTTCTTATGAACAATTTGTTTCTACGTTTTCAACTGATAAAAATATCTATACTTCTTACCAAGCCGAAAAATCACATGCTTTTGATTTTGTTGATAACCACTATCACATTCGTGATACGCAAATGACCGTTGAATTTATAAAATAATACTCATCTCTCAAAACAAACCTGCATAATCCCCCTCAAATCCGTCAATCCTTAAAAAAACGGAAATGAGGGGGATTTTTATGTTTATCAAGGAATACAAAAAGAATCTTGTGATTTTAAAAAGTATCGGAAGTGATTACATTGACGAAGCATGGATTATGCTCAAGGGGGAATTGCCGAAAGACGTATCGGGCGGGGACATCGTCAAAGAAGCCAATCGTATCATTGCGGAATATAAAACGGGAAAAAAACGAAAAAAACGCTCGCCGTTTTCGCTCCCGAGCTTTTTTCTCGGAGTGTTTACGGCAAGCGTTCTTGCAGGGATTTTATTTTTTGTTTTGATGATGGTGTTTTGAGGCTCTCTTGTGCAAAGGGAGACTTTTGATAATAAAATTTCTTAGATCACAATCTCAACGAAATGTTCTTTCTCGTCATTGGGACGTTTGATCGCGCCATCAAACGAAACACCGTCAAGTGTGAACGTGGATTTTTCGGTTACGCGTGCATAACCGGCATCCTTCTTGATATGAACGTGGATGACGGTTTTACCTGTAGTAACAGTATAAGAAATATCAGTCGTATCGGCTTCGAGAATCGGAGAGAATGCGATATCATCACCTTGATAACCGATACCGAGCATTTCCATCAAGGTAAGGTTCAGCCAGCTTGCCGTACCGGAAAGCATAGGTCCGATGTTTTCGCCTGTGATACTGTTGTTATACTGTGTGCAGAAACGGGGATTACCCTTGGTGAAATAAGGATGTTCCATCGTTTTGAAGGGATATACGGTATCCATTGCGAAGAATGCGGTATCTGCGAGATCTTTGGCGAGGGTTTCATCTTTCACAACCTTGGAAGCCTTGAAGAATGCTGCCGCTGCCATCATAGCCGCGTGTTTGAATACACCGCCGTTTTCACGGTCGCCGGGGAAGTACGAACCGGATGCCGTACCGTTTGCGAGTTTGCCGAGATCACAAGGTGTGCAGAGCTTGATACCCGCGTCAGTTACGAGATATTTCTTAATGACATCAAGCATAATGCGAATCTGTTCATCCGTTGCAACGCCCGCGAGGATCGACCAGCTAAAAGAGTTCAGGAAGTAAGAACCGTCGATATTCGGGTCGGTGGAAAGTCCGTCCTTGCCTGCGCCGAGATAAGTATAACCGCCTTCACGTTTACCACCGACGAGTGCTCTTGCGAAGAAATCACCCTTCCAGCAATGTGTCTGTACCTTTTCCGCAAGGTCAGCGGATCGGGTATTCATTTCTTTGGCGAGCTCATTTTTACCGATGAGAGAAACGAGCGTTTCGAGCTCATCATAAGCGATCTTGAGCAGGAATGCGTTCATGACGCTTTCGGAATATTCGCTCTTGAGCGGTACGCCGTATTCCGTGCCGTCTGCTTCGAGCTGTGCTTTGTAGCGTTCTTCCTTTGTGGGTCCGTTGATCCAGTCATCATCGAGCTTCAAGCAGTCATTCCAGTCTGCTTTATCAAGCAAAGGAAGTCCGTGCGCACCGATGGAAATTTTACCACTATAGGTAACGATAGCAAGCAGGGTATCAAGAACGGTTCTCGTCTTGTCGGAGCTTGCGATCGGGAATTCTGCGGAAAGAAAGTTTGTATCACCCGTGAGGGAAACGTAACGGTAGATCGCTTGAATCAGCCACAAACCGTCATCGGAGCACATACCCGGTTCTTTGCCGCTGTGATAGAAGTTATGGTTTGCATAACCCATTTCATGTACGTTGGAAATCCAGTTGCCGAGCATTTCTCTTGCAAGACCGTCTTCACCCATACCAATAATATAATAGAGAGAAGCGAACATATCCTGAATTTCGCGGAAGCCGATCTCACGGTAGGATTTCTGTGTCCAGGCAAAAGAACGGGAAACGTAGGACTGATAATATACTTGGAACGGGAGATTATTGTTAACGTAAGCATCGAAATCATGATTGTCGGATTTGACTTTGAGGAAGCCCGCATATCTTGCAGAGAAATCCTTGACTTTCTGCAAGGATGCTACCGCTTCTGCGGGGGCTTTATATTTTTCGATCAGACGGTTCAGCATATCATCAAGAACATCGTCCGCGCCGCCTTTGGTGATGGTCATACCAACGAAACTGTCAGCCGCCGCCTGTCCATTTGCGGGAACGGTGATCTTTTTCGAAACAGCGAAGAAAGGAACGATTTTGGTCACGGGAGCGCAAGCGAGATGTGCGACGTTCTGGGGCTTTTCAAGCGTGCCGTTGCCGATGAAATCCATATAGTTTGCGGTATATTCATCCATCGTTTCGCCGTTTGCGAGAACGACAGCGAAGCGTTTGAGAGGTTTGAGATACTGCGGGAAGGGGCTGGGACAAACGGCAACGTGCTTGCCGTTACGTTTGAGAACGCTGCTTTCCCACGTTACGCTTGCATAAACGGTATCGTTCATAATGGATTCGGGCGTTGCAAGACCGAACATACCTGTGAAAACGATCTTGAGTTTTCTGTCTTTACCTGTGGTATCTTCCACGACAACGTGCTGAGATTCCACAGCCTCGGGCATACCTTCTTCCTGAGGAAGAATACAGATGGTTCTTGTGATCTTCAGACCGCATTCGGTTTCATAAGTCATTTCGGAATAGTTCTGGGAATGACGGCAGTAAGCGGATTTTACGTTGGTGTGAACGTCAGCGGAATAGAAGATCTGCGCACCGTTTTCCACGAGATAGAACTGACGGTTGCAAGGTTCGCCATTCTGTTCGGGTGTGAGGGTATAACGGGTGGAAGTGACCTGACGTGCGGCAGTACCGCGGAAAGAACCTCTGCCGAGGGAATCCAAAGCACCCTTGGGTGTTGTGAGAAGCGGAGAGGGGAAGCCGATACGGTTTCCGATCAGCAGGTTAACGTCAAAATGCGTACCGATCTTGCCCGATTTGAGATCAATGATATGATCGCCGTTTTCTGCGAGCGTGCCCGCGCCCTCGCAGACTTCTTTGTAGATGGCTTTAAGAGAAGTTTCAATATTTGCGGGGATCTCGATCTCGCCGTCTTCGGTTTCATGAACGATCTTTTCTCCGAATGTGAAAAGATTGTTCTTGTCCGCGTAATCTTCGAGATAACAAGCAACGTCTGCCGTATTCATCATTGCGACAACAACGGGAGCATAAAAGGGAAGTCCCGCAGCACCTACAACGGTTTCCTCGGAAACGGATGCAAAGGATGCGGCATATGCGCCTTTGATCTTATCTCCGAAAACGGAAACTAATTTCTTTTCAGCCGCGCCGAGTGCATTTCTGGCATTTTCTCTGGTGAAATTCATATGGTTTTCAATTCCTTTCTAAAAATATTGAATGGTACTCTTTCATTATATCATTTCTATGTATATTTTGCAATGTTTTTTTGAAAATGAAATCTTGTATATGAAAAGAAAGTGTTCGGATGAACACTTTCCTTTTTATATCAGATACCGTATTTACCCGTCAAGGGATCCTGAAAGAGCGGGAACTTGGGTGTGGCAAAAGTAAATATCACGAATAAAAGCGCGATGGCACAAAGCACGGCAAACGCAAGTTTGGGTGATTTACAGGTCTGGGTTTTGAAAATCCGTGTTTCATAAATATAAACGATTGCCGCCGCAATAAAAAAGATGGCAATATTCAACCAATCGGGAGATTTACCAATCGCGCCGTTATAGGTATAGAAAAGCACGGGAATACTGATGAGTCCAAGTAAGATACCTTTCAGTTTGACACACCAGAAATTTTCACGGTCTTTAAAAAATCGGCTTTGTACGATGGCATAAAGAAACATAGGGAAAAAGAGTAGCTTCATATGTTCCCACGTGGATTCATTGACTCCCGAAAACGGTGCTACCCAAACCGCGCCGTTCGTCCATTCATAAAGAAAATGCAAAAGTGTTCCGCCGAGTGACGTAACGGCAAAGCCCAAGAATTGCCATAAAGAAATGGATCGTTTCATAAAAATTCTCCTTGAATATCTTTTCAGAAAAAGCGGCGAGTCGCCGCTCCCAAATTCTCGCCTTTTTTAATTTTTCCGCATCCAAATGAAACAAAACGGCGAGGTCGATTTTGAGCAATTTCTTATAGTATAAAAAGTATATTCAGAAAAAAGAATTTTTATACCCACTAAAAAGAAGCAGACCGTCCATGACAGACAGTCTGCTCTTATATTACAGCTTATAAAATTTCTCTTGTCATTTCTGTGCGTCTGCTGAAGATCGAACCCATCAGAGCCAATACTGCGGAGGCAATTGCTGTGATGGCGGCGATCTTGATAACCATCATCCAACCGCTGTTATCGGCAATTGCACCGAAACCGTATGTACTGCATACCGCACCGACGTAACAACAAGCATCAAGGAATGCGGAAATACCGCCGACATTGCCATATTTACGGATGCTGAACGGAATGATACTTGTCGTGATATTGACGATACCGCAGATCATCAGATACATGAGCGCGAAGAAAAACACGGTAAGTGCCGTATTTCTTTGCGGATACAGCAAAATGATCGCGAAAACGGAAAGACCTGCAACGGTATACAACAAAGCTTCGAGGAAAAGATGTCCTTTGAGCACTTTTTTGAGCCATTTGACAAGGAATGCGCCGAGGATTGAAATTTCGGGCAGGATCATAGTAAGGATCATGGAAATGGATTCGGGAACACCGAAATCGGATTTCAGGATCGAAGGCAACCACGTTACGACACCGTCGCGGATGAACGCCGAACAACAAGCGCAGATACAAGCAAATGTGAAAACGAAAATGAAATATTTGGTGAAAAGCTTGACTTTCGGCTTTTCCGCGGAAGGTGTTGCGGCGGGAACCTGTGTTTCTGCTTCAAATACGGCACCGTCGTGATGGAATGCATATTCTGTGCGGCGGACACCGAAAAACCACGCGAGTGCAACGACGAATACGAGTGCGGATGCGAAATAAAATACGATGCGCCATGAAAGCCCCATTGCACTGATACCGGCGGAAACACCGTAACAAACGAGATTGCCGAAGCTATACGTCATACAGTTCCAGATGATCGCACGGCTGATATCTTTACCCGAAAGGAATTTGGATTGGATATTCAGGATATTGCACCAAAGGGTACTTTGTGCGATACCGTTGACAAGCCAGATATATTTCATCGGTGCGATATCGGGCGAGATGGCAAGACCGAGATTACAAAGCGATGAAACGATCAGGGAAACGGTAACGACGTATTTGGGATTATAATATTTGGATAGAATCGAATTGGCAAGCTGACCTGCCGCATAACTGAAGAAATAAAATGAGCTGACCATACCTGCGACGGATTGCGTCGTACCGAAAAATTCACGGATGACAACGATATTCGCGCCGTAACAAAGTCTGCCGACGTAAGCGGTCGAATACGTCAGACATGACAATAAGATCAGAAACGTGGCGTTTTTTCTGTTTAAAACTCTCATGAATGCAGAACTCCTTTGAAGTAATATTTGGAAACAATAACAGTTTATTATATCATATAATCAAGCAATTGTCAAGCAAAGCATGAAATATGACAGGGCAATCGCTTACGAAAAAGAAAAGACTTTTAACAAATAATCGCGAGAAAGAGCGCACTTTTTCATTTTGAGTTTCAAGCTTCCTTTGAACGAAGTTTCTGATTTCAAAAGATTTAAAGCAAGATGGCGGAGAATAT
>JAFUQQ010000028.1 GCA_017472285.1 Clostridia bacterium
AAGGAAAAACAGATTTTTTAAAGCCTCTCACTTTGGGAGAGGTGCCGAGTTTACGAGGCGGAGAGGGCTTTTATCTGGAAAAATTATGCCCTCTCAGTCGCGTTCCGCGCCAGCTCTCCCGTAGGGCGAGCCTTCAAATTTATTATCTGAATGACATTGACCACAGAGCGTTTCTTTTGGCTAACCGCATTGTTAACAATGCGGTGCTCTTATTCTTTTCGTAAAGAAAAGGTGGATGTTTCTTTTGTGTTTACCTTACCTTTTCACAAAGAAAAGGTAAACAGTGCTCGGAAAGATAGAAGCGGGCATCTTCGGATTCGATGCGTTTGCCAAATTCCGAAATGAAAAGATTTTCACGCAGATAACGGGATTTTTTCGGGGAAGCAGGAAGCGTTTCCGTGATCTTCAGAAAATAACGGGTATCGCCTTCGGATAACGGCTCGAAATAAGCGGTATATTCTCCGGAATACGCGCGGTGTTTCAGAAAACGGCAGACACGGAGCATCGATTCCGCATCGTCAAATTTATAGACGGCGCAATGTTCTTTGGGCGCGGAAAGCGGCAGTTTTTCATTTGTTTCATTCATATCGTCGGCGGACGGAAGCTCAGTTTTTTTCAGTTTGGTTATGTATATGGCGCAGCCGCCGCTTTTTTCGGGATATACTTCAATGCGTATTTTTCCAATCGCCGCGTCAAATCCTGTTTCATGTTTTGCAAAATCAAGAATATTCCAGATCGCTTTGCGTGTTTCCGTATTATCATAATCGAGTTTTTCACAGGTAAGCTCGTATTTCATCATATCAAAAGGAGTTAAGAGGACTTTCAGTTTATCCTCACGAAGTAAATGCAATTCCAAAATCAATCACCATCCGATTAAAGCAGTTTTGTTAATATCTTATTCATATTATAAGCCATATTCGTTAAAAAAGCCATACGCAAAATAATGGAATTTTTCCGTCTTCCCGTCCGACTCCTTTCCTGCGGCGGAAATTCCTTTGCGCTTCTTGTCGAATGGATGAATTTTTTATTTGTTTTGTTGTTTTTTGCTCGTTCCACTTGAAAAATTTTTTCTTGGTGTTATAATGTATATAAAAGGGTGAAATTTTGGAAGGGGTTTTCGATATGAAATCTCTGAAAAGCGTATAAATATGATTGAAAAAGAAAGAAGGATTACATAAAAATGGAATTTTCAAATACAAAAAAGACAATACTTTCCGGCGTACAGCCGAGTGGCAATTTGACCATCGGTAATTATCTCGGTGCTTTGCGTAACTGGGTCAAACTTCAGGATGAACAGTGTGATGAATATAACTTTTTGTACTGTGTGGCGGATCTTCATGCGATCACGGTTCGTCAGACCCCTGCGGAACTTCGCCGCAGAACCATGGAAACTGTTGCGATCTATCTTGCTGCGGGTATCGATCCCGAAAAGAGCCTGATTTTCGTACAGAGCCACGTTCCTGCACATACACAACTTGCATGGGTCCTCGATTGCTATACGATGTTCGGCGAGCTTTCCAGAATGACTCAGTTCAAGGATAAAAGCGCGAAAAACGCACAAAATATCAATGCGGGGCTCTTTACCTATCCCGCGCTGATGGCGGCTGATATTCTTCTTTATCAGGCAGACCTCGTTCCCGTCGGTATCGACCAGAAGCAACATCTGGAATTGACAAGAGATATCGCCGAAAGATTCAATCAGATTTACGGCAATACCTTCGTCGTTCCCGAATGTTATATGCCGAAAACGGGCGCGAAGATCTGTTCTCTTGCAGACCCCACAAAAAAAATGAGTAAATCCGATGAAAATCCGAATGCTTGCGTACTGATGCTCGATTCCAAGGATGATATCATCCGTAAATTCAAACGCGCCGTTACGGACAGTGATACCGTTGTGAAATATGCTGACGGTAAGGACGGTATCAACAATCTGATGTCCATCTATTCCTGCTTCACGGGCAAGAGCTTTGAGGAGATCGAAAAGGAATTTGAAGGATGCGGTTACGGCGCGTTCAAGCTTGCCGTCGGTGAAGCTTGCGCGGACGGTCTTGCACCAATCCAATCCGAATTCAAAAGACTCATGGCGGACAAGGCTTATCTCGAAGGCTTGATGCGTGATAACGCGGATCAGGCATCCTACGTTGCGCGCAAGACACTTTCTAAGGTCTATCGCAAGATCGGATTCCTCGCAAAACCTTAAAGGAATTTTATAAATGATTATAACGCATATCGATACTGTTTTCAAAACAGAGTTGTTTTTCGGACTGTCGGCGCTGCTGATGGCATTCCTGATCGCTTTTTTCGCAACCCCTCTCGCGCGAAAGCTTGCTTTCAGATGCCGATGCCTTGACATTCCCGACGGAAAACGGAAGATGCACGGAGAACCGATCCCGTATTTCGGCGGAATCGCGATCCTTTTCGGCTTTATTTGCGCCGTTTTCTGTTTTTCGTTTTTATTGACGGGTGATATTTCGACGGAAATTTCCGTAATGCTGATCGGCGGAATCGCGATCTGCTTTATCGGACTCCTCGACGATATGTACGATATCCGCCCCCTTTTCAAATTTTTCGCGCAGATCGCTGTCGCCGCTTTTACCGTATATTTCGGCGGTGCGATCGAATACACGACGCTTTTCGGTTTTTCCATCGATCTCGGTATCTTTGCTTTTCCCGTGACGGTGGTATGGATCGTTCTTATCATCAATGCCGTCAATCTGATCGACGGTCTTGACGGGCTCGCAAGCGGGGTTTCCGCGCTGGAATCCTTTGCCTTGCTCGCGACTTCGCTCATTATGGGCGATCCCGTTTGCTGTATCGCTTCCGCGGCTCTTTGCGGTGCGGTGCTCGGCTTTCTGCCTTATAATGCCGGACGCGCCACGATCTTTATGGGAGATGCCGGTTCGATGCTGATCGGTTACGTCATGGCTTGTATTTCCGTCTTCGGTCTTTTCAAGTCACAGGCACTTTTCTCCATCGTCGTTCCCGCGCTGATCTTTGCGCTTCCCGTGATGGACACGCTTCAGGCTTTTTGCCGCCGCATCCTCAAAGGACAAAGTCCTTTCAAGGCGGACAGACAGCATCTCCATCATAAGCTTCTTGATAACGGCTTCACGGCGCAGCAATCCGTGCTTGCTCTCTATATCGCTTCCGCTGTATTTTGTCTTGCGTCTATTCTTTATATGCGCTACAAAATGCTTTCGGTCGGTCTTTGTATCGTCGATCTCGTATATCTGGAAGCACTCAAAAACGATAAAAAATTTCTTCATCAGATCAAAAAAGTCGAACAGCCTGCCGCGGAGATCGTGAAGCAAAATGGCAAGATCTGAAAACGTTAACCATTGGATACACGCGGAAAGGAGCGGACGGATATGAAAAAAAACGGAACATTTTCAGCGAAAAGCTTTCTGACGCTTGCATCCGTGCTTTCCGTTCTTCTAATTTTCTCTTTGGTCTGCGCGGGCGCGCTTTCCGTCCTGAACAGAATGGATCTCGTTTATTTCCCATTTGAAAATACGGAAACGGAAGCGAAAGCCGGCGATCCCGCCGTATCGCTTCCGATCCATGAAGCAGACGATGCCACTGCCGCGCTCATTTCGTTCGGAACAGCCTCTTATGTGCGCTTGGTCAGGGAAATGCCGTTTACCGATAATTTTTATCTGAAATTGCGCGTCAATCATGCGGAAGGCGGTGCGCCGTATTCGGGTATCTACGAGATCTGGCGTTTCGGAGATCAATACCGTATCAACCGTTATAACGAACAGGATGAAGTGGAATATATGCTGACCTGTGACGGCGAACGCGTACAGCTTGTGGATTTTGGCACGCTGACGGACTCCTATTATATGATGACCGACGGCTTTTTCTTCGATGATGTTGTGCCTTTGCCTGATTTTGAAAACTTCTATCAGGGTGAATATGAAATTTTTGAATATTCCGAAACGGATACGCTTTGTATTGCCGCCTGTGAATATCCCGAGGAAAATGCAGTCGATGAAGTTCAGATCTATAAAGAAACAGGGCTTCTGTCTTCTTATAAGTATATCAGGGATGGTAAAACACTTCTCGTGATCGAAACGCTTTCGCTCAATTCTGCCTTTGGTTTCAGTGAAAAGATGTTTGAGATCAATTAAAGCAGAAGCAACGCGAGAATGACCGCGAGGATTGTTTCGGGATCTTCGTTATCTTCTTTCAGGAGAGAAAAGACCAATACGAATAAAATGATATCCTCCGCTGAAAATTTTTCAAGAAGACTGCCAAGCGTACCGTTTGTGCGCGGTGCCGGTGCGGGCGGAGGCAGAATGGGTGCTTCCTCTTTTTCGGGAAGCACTTCTGTTTTTTTCGGCGGTTCGGCGCGGGATGGCTGTCTGCGATACAGACTGCCGTTATAATCCGGTGGAATCGAAAATTCTTCGGGCTTCCGATCGGTTTCGATCGAACCGTAGCTTCTGCTATACATAAAATATCCTTCCTTTCTTTGCTTTTTTTATTTTATAGGAAATTGCGCAAATCAGACCTCGCCGTTTTCCTCTCAAAAGAAATCGCCGAGTTTGCCTGCCATTTCCGCAAAATGAATCATGGAGAGCATTTTATCGATCTTATCGCATCGGCGGTCATCGAGAAACGGCTTCAGGGCGGTCAGTAATGCGCAGGTATTTCGCATATTTTTTTCAAACGTCGGAGAAGGCGTGAAAAACGCGGGAATGTTCGATCGTTCCGCGCGTTCGGCAACGGGAATCTGTTCCGATGCTTCGGGTGTTTTTTCATTCGCCTGTTCTTTGATCCCTTCGGATGCCGTCATTGTATCCGCAAGAGATTTGATCTGCGCCATCATGGCGGGATTGGAAAGGATCTGACTGAGTTTATCGCTGAAATCTCCGTTCATAACAAGATATCCTCTCAGCCATTATTTCTTTTTCGTATTGTTTTCAACCGTTTTCATGATCTGTGCCGCACGCGTGGGATCGATCGAAGAAAGCAATCTTTCCAGATCTTTGGGATCGGCAGAGGCAAGCATATGCTTGAATTTTCCGCTGTTGGCGGCAACGATGCGTTCATTGATGCCGAGGGCTGCGCCGATGCTGCAAAAGGCTTTCTGCAATTCTTCATCACTGAGCGAAAGCATATTGTTGATCGTATCTTTGGTAATTTCCATTTCTGAAATCCTCCGTATCATAAAAAAATCATACGTCGCGGAAAATCCGCGGCTTCCGTCCTTATTCTATGCGGCAAAACGCTCTTTTGCCACAGTTCTCCGAAAAACTTCCGAAAGGAGCATATTTTGTATGGAACATATTCCGCAAAAAAACAAAAAAGGAAAACATCTTTCCATCGTCTTTTTAGTGATCGCTTGCGTGGGGCTTGTCGGCGCATCCGTTCTGGATATCCGATACCGCCTTTTTTATCAGTTGACCGCTTTGCTCGTTTATGCTTTCAGCTTTGAAATTCTGAACCGCTATTATTTCACAACCTATATCTATACCGTTACGCTTGACGACCGTGATTTTATCATTACCAAGCGCACGGGAAAACGCTCGCAAATGGTCTGCAATCTTGCGCTTTCCACAATGCTTGCCATTGAACGCAAACCCAAAAACAAACAGGAACGTATCGCTCTGACACAGCGCTTCGGCAAAAGCGGAATTCATTATAATTATTGCCAATCGTTAGCTCCCAAATCACCTTATGTGATTCTTTTTGAATTCAACGGTAGGGTCGCGGAGATCGTTTTTGAACCGAATGAAGCGATGGTCTGTCACCTGAGAGAAATATTACACAAAAGAAATGAAATATAAATTTATTCATTCTGAATGTTTTTGATTCAAAAATTCGGTTGCTTTCACGAAAAACCTTTCAAACGAAAATATTTCATGCAGATACTTGAAAAAATATCCGCCATCGTATATAATGATTTTAACACAAAATCAGCGGCGGCTGACAGTTTTGAACAAAAAGAAAGGTGGCTATTTTTTATGGATATGCTTGAAGCAGTGAAGGAAATTCTTTCTAATCAATTGAGAGTGGACGTTGATGAGATCGATATGGATACGGATATTTTGAACGATCTCGGCGCGGATTCTTTGGATATTGTGGAAATGCTTATGACGATCGAACAGGAATACGGTATCGTTGTTCCCGATGATGTGATCACGACGTTGAAAACCGTTGGTGACGTTGCAAAATATATAGAAAATAATCAGTAAGTTTGGGAAAGGACCGCCATCGGCGGTTCTTTTTTTAATAATTTGTAAACAAATTAAGTTTTTGAAGAAGATACAAATGGAAATGTCCATTATATACCAAGTATACGAGGAGTATCCTCTACAACGGATTATATGAAAGCAGGAGCCGGTTTTTTAAGTACAGAAAATGCTCTTGAAACTACCATTAACGGTCAGACACGTTGTACGACGATGACTCCATCGCAAATGGCACATTCATACACATTTAACGTGTCGAGCGACAATGTTGGAGTTCTTACTCGTATTTCTATGGCATTTACTGTGCCTGTAACTTGTACGGGCGATCATGAAGATTCAAGTCCAACCTCTTACTCTATTCCGAATTTGGATTTGGAAATTTATATGCCGAATAATACCATAACTCCATATGTCTCTTCCGTAACAACCAATAATGTAGAGATTGTTGAGTTCTATCCGACCGTTGCAGGTACTTATACGATTAAGATTGTAAATACAACACCATCTACACAAAACGTATATTTCGGTGTTGCATGGCATTTTGATTAAAAATTTTAAAAATTTTTTCAAAATCGGTGAGAAAAATTTCCTGTTTATCCGACTAATGATTGAAAACCGATTCAGAAAGGGTGAAATTCAATGAAAAAAATCATTACCATGTTTTTGCTTTTCTCGATGCTCGTTTCTTTTGCATCTTGTCACACAAATGATATGGAAGAAACATCCTCGACAAATTCTTCCTTCTCAGAAACAACTGAAACCAGCGAAACAACGACATCCTCCGATATCCAAAACCAACCGACTGCTTTTGTCCGTCCCGAAGATCAGCAATATCACCATGACATACTGTTTTCAGCACAGAATGAAGATATTAGCCTGGAAGTTTTTATTTCGGGAATATATGAAAGTGAAAGCCTTGGAGAAAAAGCCTATTTTACAAGAGATCGAATTATTGATCTGCATCTTTATATTAAAAATATTTCCGATCACTCCATCTATTTTCATTTGTCCGATCCCATAGAAATCTCGGATTATACAGAACCGACGGAGTTTTCCTTTGATCTGAAGACCGATGACGGCTATACGCTCGGTCACTTAAAGGGCGATATGCTTCCCGATTTGGGACTGGACACGGTCGAATTGAAGCCGGGAGAAGAATTTATAAGGAACTATATTTGTTTTGCCGCAGGTGAATATATCAAGGGTTATTATGTCGATGAAAACGGCAATGATTGCTATGTAGACGGCGGTTTCCGTTATTATGGTGCAGATGCGTATAAAGACGGCAAAATGGAATTTAAGGGTACGATCTCTTTTTGGCGATATTTTGACAGTTTGGAGGCTTTGATGATTGGCACAGAAGATCAAATAAAAAGTTTGAGCTGCGATGTTGCATTGACTTGCTTCTATACGCCGATTTCAATAGAAAAATAAATATGCATTGCGATTCCCTCGGAACTTCCGAGGGAATCGTCATTTTAGGGCATATGAACGAAATTTTAAGCGAAAAACAGAAAAATCGAAGAACGGAGCAATTCAGTTTTTTCTCTTTGTATTGACTTTTTTGCATAAAAGCGTTATAATATAACCGAAATAGGACAAACGATGATAAATAAGAGGAAAATTTACGGTAAATTTTCAGAAAAAAGGGAAAGTCTATTCAAAATCTTAAACGCCGCTATATGCGGAGGAAAGGAGGAACTTATGGCATCGATCACACGCCGCGCCGCACGTGAATGTGCACTGAAAGCACTTTACAGCTTCGACTTTAATAAAGATACCGATCCTGTTTTGTATTTCGCCTTGGTTTGCGCGGAAGGAGAGATTCCGACGAATGATTTCGCAGCCACTCTTTTTCAGGGTGTTGTTCAGCATAAGAGCGAAATCGATGAAAAAATCACCGAACATACGAAGGGTTGGAAAATTGAAAGAGTCGCTCGCGTTTCACTTGCGATTCTGCGTCTTTGTGCTTATGAGCTGATGTTTACAGATGTTCCGCAGCCTGTTGCGTTGAATGAAGCTGTTGAACTCGCAAAGCTTTACGGTCATGATGAAGCACCCTCGTTCGTGAACGGCATTCTCAATGCGATTGCGAATGATATCGGTAAAAACAAGGCGTAATATCCTTGGAAAAAGTTTCAGAAAGGTTATTTCGGCATCCGATCGTTACGGCCCTCGGATGCCATGCTATATAAAACGTATGAGAGTTCTTGGAATCGATACGAGTAATTATACAACGTCGGTCGCTTTGGCAGAAGATAACGGCTTTCGTCAGAGCAGAAAAATTTTATCCGTTGGAAAAGGGGAGTGCGGGCTTAGACAAAGCAACGCGCTTTTTTTGCATACGGTCAATCTTCCCGAAATGATGCGTACGCTTGCTCCGATGGGAAATGTCGATGCTGTGGCATACAGCGCATATCCGCGTGACGTAGAAGGTTCTTATATGCCTTGTTTCCTTGCGGGAAAAGCGGCGGCGGAAAGCGTTGCGGCGGCACTCGGTGTTCCGATCTATGCATTTTCACATCAGGCGGGACATTTAATGGCAGCCGTCAAGACTTGCGGCAATGAAGATATCGGAAAGAAACCGTTTCTTGCATTTCATGCATCGGGTGGTACGACGGAGCTTCTGTATGCCGAACCGAATGAAAAAATCGGTTTTTCTGCCGATATCGTCGGTCACACGCTGGATATTTCCGCGGGTCAGCTCATTGATCGTGTGGGCGTGATGCTTGGTCTTACATTTCCTTGCGGCAATGAATTAGAAAAGCTTGCTTTACAAAGCACGGCTAAAAAAATTCCTTCCCATATTTGTGTCAAGGGGTGCGATTGCAACATTTCCGGTGCGGAAAATACAGCGACAAAGATGTTAAAAGACGGAAAATCACCCGAAGATATTGCCCGTTTTGCTATTGAATTTGTTGGAAAAACGATCGTCAGAATGTCCCTTGCGGCAAGAGAGGTACATCCCGATCTGCCGATCATTTATGCGGGCGGTGTTATGCGGAATGCGATCATAAAAAAAATGCTGAAAAGAGAAATTCCGAACGTTCTTTTTGCAGATACGGAGCTTTCCAGTGATAACGCTGTTGGAACAGCGTATTTGGGTTTTGAAAGGTTTGAGAAAGATTTTAAAAATCTTTCTCAAACATGAGTTTTTGATCATATTTTTTATGTTTTATTATGTGCTTTTTCTTTGTTTGAAAGAAAAAGCACGCACAGTCAACGCAAGCGTTGGCTGTTATAAGAAGCAAACAAGGACTTTGTCCTCGACCTATGGCAAGGCATTTTATGGTTTCACCATGCTTCATATCCGCACAGTCAACATAAATGTTGACCGTTAGACTTTGCTTTCGCAAAGTCGCTATCTGTAAAGATGAATGATAGGCGCATGGCGAGAAGTGTGGTGAACTGAGAACAGCGCACACGTTATTGCGGAGAAAATTTTGTTGTCACGACTTTGCGTATAGGCAAAGTCTAACTCTCAAAATTTCATATTTTGAGAGTGCGCTCATTACCGGAAGTGCGGATTTGAAAAAATAGTGTAAAGAAAAACAAAAATCTATACAAAATAAAGTCAGAGAAACACAGAGCGTTTCTTTTGGCCAAGCCATTCAAAAATCTGAATAAAATAAAGACAGGGAAACCACAGAGGGTTTCTTTTGCCAAGCTTTTCTTTTTCTAAAGAAAAGCGGAAAGAAAAGATGGAGAGAAGAATTATAACGGTTTCGGAACTGAATGAATATCTCAAAATGCTTTTTGAATATGATGAGGTTCTGCGGAATATTTATATCAAAGGTGAGATATCCAATTTCACCAATCATTATAAGACGGGACATTTTTATTTTTCGCTCAAGGATGCGGGCGGCACGGTGCGTGCGGTCATGTTCCGAGGCAATGCATCCAAGCTGAAATTTATGCCTGAAAACGGTATGAGAGTGATTATCGGGGGCAGAGTCAGCGTATTTCCACGCGACGGACAGTATCAGATCTATGCGGAAACGATGGAGCCCGATGGGATCGGCGCGCTTTATATAGCATACGAGCAGTTGAAAGCAAAGCTGGAAAAAGAAGGACTTTTTGCCGATTATCGCAAGAAGCCTTTGCCGAAAATGCCGAAGCGCATCGGCATCATTACTTCTCCGACAGGGGCGGCGATCAGGGATATGATCCATATTGCCGGCAGACGTTTTCCTGCGGCGGAAATCGTGCTTTATCCCGCTTTGGTACAGGGTGAGGCGGCTCCGGCAAGTCTTGTTCGCGGTATTCAATATTTTAATCACAAAAAAGACGTTGACGTTTTGATTATCGGCAGAGGCGGCGGTTCGATCGAAGATCTTTGGGCATTCAATAACGAAGCGTTGGTGCGAATGGTTGCGGAGTCGGAAATTCCGATCATTTCCGCTGTCGGACATGAAACGGATTTTACACTTTGTGATTTCGCGGCGGATATGCGCGCGCCAACACCTTCTGCGGCGGCTGAAATTGCCGTGCCCGATCGGAATGATATGCTGACGCGGTTACGGCAGACGGATGAACGCTTGTCTTTTGCTGTTTCGGGAAAGATTAGAAGCAATCAAGACCGTTTGAAAAGGCTTGCTTCTTCACGTGCGATGACAAGTCCGATGAATGTTATCGACGATAAACGAATGACGCTTGCAATGGATGAAAAAGCACTTGTGAACCGTATGGAAATGCTTTTGGCTAAAAAACGCGCGCTTTTTGTTCGTGATACGGCAAAATTGGATGCCTTGAATCCTTTGGCAGTTATTACCCGAGGATATAGTGCGGTCTTTAATGAAGAAGGTACGTTGATCAAAAGTATTTCTCAGACAAAAGAAGGTGATACACTTTCTTTTATGCTGACGGATGGTCAGATTCATGCCGAAGTGACGGCTATTGAAGAAAAAATGAATGGAGAACAATAAAAATGGCAGCAACAAAAAAATTGACTTTCGAGGTGGCTCTTGCTCGTTTGGAAGAGATCGTCGGTAAAATGGAAAACGGAAATGCTATGCTGGATGAATCCCTTTCTCTTTATGAAGAAGGTGTGAAGCTCATTCAATTTTGTTCTAAAGCATTGGATGATGCGGAACAAAAAGTGAAGATTTTGCAGAAGGGTGAAGACGGTAAACTCGTGGAAAAAGATTTTATCGGAACGGAGGATGCGGCGCAATGACAGAGCTGAAAAAACGTCTTGCAGAAAATGCCGCAAGGATTGCTGAAATTCTTCCGCAATATCTGGCAACTACGGATGGTGATCTTTCGCTTCTTTATGAATCGATGCGTTACAGCGCACTTGCAGAGGGAAAACGCATTCGTCCTTTTCTTGTGATGGAATTTTGCCGTATGTTCGGTGGTCGGGATGAAGCGGCACTTCCGTTTGCTTGCGCCATTGAATGTGTTCATGCATCTTCTTTGATCCATGACGATATGCCTTGTATGGATAACGATGATCTTCGCCGCGGGAAACCGACCAATCATGTTGTTTTCGGTGAAGATATTGCACTTCTGGCGGGGGATGCGCTCATTACGCGCGGTTATGAGATTGCCGCAAGAAATACGGAAGTTTCCCCTGAAATCGCACTTGCCGCAACGGCAATGCTTCTGAAAAATGCCGGTGCTTACGGTATGATGGGTGGTCAACAAATCGATCTTTGGGGTGAGAAAAACAAGGTAGATTTCCCGCTTTTGCTCAAGATGCACACGAA
Source organism: Clostridia bacterium (assembly GCA_017472285.1). Taxonomy (GTDB): domain Bacteria; phylum Bacillota; class Clostridia; order Oscillospirales; family CAG-272; genus QALR01. The sequence goes on from JAFUQQ010000028.1 coordinate 11,906, forward strand.
AAAAACGGGTGCGCTGATCCGTACTTCCGCACTTCTTGGTGGTTTTGCGGCGGGAATCACGACAGAAGATGATCCCCGTATGCAAGATGCCGCACTTTATGCGGAAAATATCGGTCTTGCATTTCAGGTTATTGACGATATCCTGGATGCAACGAGCGATAATATCACACTCGGAAAACCCGTACATTCCGATATCAAACAGGAAAAAACCACGTTCCTTTCCGAAATGAGCATCGAAGATGCGTTCGCTTATGCTTCGGAAAAAACGGATGCCGCAATCAAGGCGATCGAAAAATATGAAAATAATGAAATTCTGACGGAACTTGCAAAATATTTATTGAATCGGAAGAAATGAGTTTATAAAAATTTGCACAAAATAAAGGCAGAGGAAACGCAGAGCGTTTCATTTCGTACTGTATTGCTAAAGCAATACAGTAGCCTTTCTTTACGAAAAGAAAGGCGGGAGGTTTCTTATGATGACATATGATTATCCGAAAGTTGAGAAGATATTGAGGGAAGCGGGACAGATACACTTGCTGGATGGTTTTGAGATGCTTTCCGAAGAAGAAAAAATGCGTTTGGCTACTGAAATTATGGAAATTGATTTCAGTATATTTGAACGCGCGGCACATCTTGAAAAAAAGACATATGAACATATTGCACCGATCCCGATCTTTTCCACAGAAACGGTGGAAAAAGAAAGAGAAGAATTGGAAACGATCGGACTTTCTGCGATTCACGCGGGGAAAGTCGGGGCGGTACTTCTTTGCGGCGGTCAGGGAACAAGACTTGGTTCTCCGCACGCAAAAGGTATGTATAATATCGGTATTACAAAAGAAATTTCTATTTTTTCATTGCATTTCCGTTATCTGTGCGAGGTAGCAAAACGGGCAGAAAAATGGTTTCCCATTTATATTATGACAAGTATTTATAATGGCGCGGAGATCGAAGCATTTCTGAAAGAAAAGAATTTTTTCGGTTATGAAGCATCGGCAATTCATTTTTTTGTACAGAAAATGGCACCTGCAACCGATCTTGAGGGGAAAATTTATAAGGAATCGCCGTCTTCGCTCGTGCTGTCACCTGATGGTAACGGCGGTTGGTTTTCTGCTTTGGCAGAAACGGGATATCTTGATAAACAGGATGCACCCGAATGGCTCAACGTCATTTCGATCGATAACGTCCTGCAAAAAACAGTCGATCCGCTTTTTGTCGGTGTAACACTTCGGGAAAATGCCGCTTGCGGTGCAAAAGTCGTCAGAAAAGTAACACCCGATGAAAAGATCGGACTGATCTGCGAAAACGAAGGTCACCCGGCCGTCATTGAATATTATGAGCTGGATAAGCTGAAAAAAGACAATGCCGTTTCAACAGATGGCATGGAATATGGGGTCATTCTGAATTATCTTTTCCGTATTTCCGAGATGGCAAAGACACTTTCGGCAAAGCTTCCCGTGCATAAAGCGCGCAAAAAAATTCCGTATTATGATGGGGAATATCATAAGCCCGAAACGGAAAACGGCTATAAATATGAAATGCTTGCCACAGACCTTGTGGAACGGATGGATTCCTGTTTGGCTTTTGAAATTTTGCGCGAGAAGGAATTTGCGCCTGTCAAAAATTGCACGGGAGTTGATTCCGTGGAAAGCGCAAGGGAAATGCTGCTTCGGGCGGGTTTTGACTTATAACAATGAAAAAAGACACATTTTGGTTCATTCCAAGATGTGTCTTTATTTTTTGGGGAACTCTCGCCCGACAAGCGCATCAAGCGATACGTTATAATAATCCGCGAGTTTGATCGCTGCCCATAAGGGTAGTTCGCGTTCGCCGCGCTCATAGCGTTGATATACGGTGAGTTGCATATTGAGGAGTACGGCGATGTCTTTTTGAGTCTTATCGCTGTCTTCGCGAAAATCGCGGATGCGAGGATAGATTGCCATACAGTGTTTCTCCTAATAATATTTTTTCAAAAATATTATACAATAAACACCGTTTGGTGTTGACAAATAACACCATATGGTGTTATAATATAGAAAAATTTATTGTTTTGGAGGAAAACAAGATGAAAAAAATCAAATTTACATTAGTCGCCTTTATCCTATGCACCATCTTGGGCATTTTATTCACGGGGTGTAGTAGCAGCGGTTCAAAGCCGTCGAACAAACAAATTTTAGAAGATTTGGAAAAAAGTTTTGCTGAACAGCATGATTCCGATTATCAAAAATCAGATATTGCTAAATTCGAAGTGGAACTGAGCGAAAGTGGTGAAAAAACATATGTTGCCAATTTGCTTGTTACATTAAAATCGAAATCCGGTTATGCGGAAATTTATTGGGCTGCCGATGTTGAATATTTTAAATATGATCAAGGTTGGAGAATGGAAGATTGTGATTGGGATTATGAATCCGACGCATTCAAAGTAGTGAAATATCCCAATAAAGCCGAGCTTACTAAGATTATCACCAAACTCTTAGATACTGATATAAAATTAGAAAAATTTGAGATTATAAAGAATGAATCAAAGATCAATTGTCAAGTTAGAACTTCTGTTGATTGGTGTGAATATGCTTCCGGTGAATTGGTTAGTCATTTAACGCTTGAATATTCAAGATATAGTGATGCTTGGATAGATGAATATGGGAAAAACAGAACATCAGGAACAGATAGATTGAATGCTAAACAATATGACAGATATGGAAACTCCTATAATGGACCATCTGATGAATACGATGAATTTTCTTTAAAAACATCTTTAACTGGTACATATAGTCTCAAAGATGAGATGCTAGTAGGTATGGGTACGTCACAATATATCCAATCTATCGATGGACTTTATGTGACAGACGGAAGTATAACTATTAGTAATGTTACAAAAAATGGTTTTAATGTTCGTTATAAAACTACGGGAGATATCATGGATGAGCGATTCACTATTAATCATATAAGGACGCATAAAGATTTTGTTCAATTGATTCTTCAAGATGATGCAGGGAAAGCAAGCTTTCTTTTGAATTTACATGAAGAATCGTGGCCTTATGGAACAATTGAAATCCTCTTTGATGAAAATATATCGTCTTACAGGAATGCAGTGGCATATGCCAATAATAGAGATTAATAAACAAAAAACTCGCATTGGAAAACCAATGCGAGTTTTTTGTATATTTTATAAAGGAGATGATAGAGTGCTATTTAAAGATAAGATTCCTTAAGCCTTCCCCTTTGGGGAAGGTGGATTGCCATAAGGCAAGACGGATGAGGTGTGAAACGGCAATAAAGAGCCTTGCTTCAGTTGAAATAAGATGCTTTCTTTTGTGCCAAGACCTCACCCGTCAAGGCTTTTGCCTTGACACCCTCTCACTGCGGTTCGGTCACGAAATGGCTCTAAAGACCATTTAGGTCTTCATTCACTCCCATTTCGTCGCTTCGCTACCCAAAGGGGAGGGCTTTTCAGATAGAATACTTATCAATACATACCGCCCATACCAGCGCCTGCAGCGGGAGCAGCAGGTTCGGGTTCGGGGATATCAACAACGAGAGCTTCTGTTGTGAGAACGGTGGAAGCAACGGAAGCTGCGTTTTGGAGTGCGCATCTGGAAACCTTGGTCGGGTCGATGATACCGACTTCGAACATATCTACGTATGTTTCGGTATAAGCATCGAAGCCATAGCCGAACTTATCAGCGGAAACGATCTTATCGATAACGACAGCACCTTCAAAGCCTGCGTTAGCCGCGATCTGACGAACGGGTTCTTCAAGAGCCTTGAGAACGATCTTCACACCGGTCTTTTCATCGCCGTCAACGGTATCAAGGAGAGCCTTAACATCGTTGATGGTGCTGAGGAATGCAACACCGCCGCCGCAAACGATACCTTCTTCAACAGCAGCTTTGGTTGCGTTGAGAGCGTCTTCGATGCGGAGTTTCTTTTCTTTCATTTCGATTTCAGTAGCCGCGCCAACCTTGATAACAGCAACACCGCCTGCGAGCTTCGCAAGTCTTTCCTGAAGTTTTTCTTTGTCAAATTCAGAAGTGGTGGTTTCAATAGCGGAACGGATCTGTGCGACACGGGATGCGATTTCCATAGGCTCGCCTGCGCCGTCAACGATAACAGTGTTATCCTTGGTAACTTTAACCTGACGCGCACGACCGAGTTCTGCGAGGGTAACATCTTTGAGTTCAAGACCGATTTCGCTTGTGATGACCTGACCGCCTGTAAGGATTGCGATGTCACGGAGCATTTCTTTGCGTCTGTCACCAAAGCCGGGAGCCTTGACAGCAACGCAGTTGAATGTGCCGCGGAGCTTATTGAGGATAAGGGTTGTGAGTGCTTCGCCTTCGATGTCTTCTGCGATGATGACGAGCTTCATGCCGGATTTGACGATCTGTTCGAGAAGGGGAAGGATATCCTGAATGTTGCTGATCTTCTTATCTGTAATGAGAAGGAATGCATCGTCGATAACGGCTTCCATCTTATCGGTATCGGTTACCATATAAGGAGAGATATAACCGCGGTCGAACTGCATACCGTCAACGACTTCGCAGCAAGTTTCTGCGGATTTGGATTCTTCAACGGTGATAACGCCGTCGGAAGTAACCTTTTCCATAGCATCAGCAATGAGCTTGCCGACTTCTTCGTCACCGGCAGAAATTGCGCCGACTCTTGCGATATCGAGAGAGCTGGAAACCTTCTTGGAATTTTTAACGAGGCTTGCAACGGCAGCATCAACTGCTTTTGCAATACCTTTTCTGATAACCATAGGGTTTGCACCTGCGGCTACGTTCTTCATGCCTTCGCGGATGAGAGCCTGTGCGAGAAGGGTAGCGGTCGTTGTACCGTCACCTGCTGCATCGTTGGTTTTGGTTGCAACTTCTTTTACGAGCTGTGCGCCCATGTTTTCTGCGCCGTCTTCAAGCTCGATCTCTTTTGCGATGGTAACACCGTCGTTTGTGATGAGGGGAGCGCCGTATTTTTTGTCAAGAACCACGTTTCTGCCCTTGGGACCCATTGTGATCTTAACGGTATCTGCGAGTTTATCGATGCCGTGCTGAAGCGCGTTTCTTGCTTCAACGCCGTGCAAAATTGTTTTAGCCATGACTTGTTTCCTCCTGAAAATAAATTATTCAACGATTGCGAGAATATCGGATTCGGAAATGATAACGTATTCTGTGCCTTCGAGTTTGATCTTGGTGCCGCAGTATTCGCTGGTTACGACTTTATCACCGATCTTGACGGACATGGGGATGCGTGCGCCGTCCTTGAGTTCGCCGGGACCGACTGCGAGCACTTCCGCAACCTGCGTTTTTTCTTTTGAAGATGCGGTGAGAATGATACCGCTCTTTGTGGTTTCTTCCAATTCGACCATCTTGACAACAACACGGTCTGCCAAAGGATTGAGTTTCATGATGGATTTCCTCCGTTTGTATTTTAATAGAATTTGTTTTTCAAAGTGAAAACATTGGCACTCACGAACTTTGAGTGCTAATTGCTACGCCTATTTTAATACGATACGCAAAAAAAATCAAGTCTTTTTTGAAAAAAATTTCAATATTAACAGTAAATTCATAAATTCTTTGCGTGTGAGTGCTAAATTTTTCTGATTTTTTCACGAAAGACGCAATTTTTGAGGTGGAGGGCATATATATGAAGTGAGATTTGTCAGAGTATTTGACTGATGCGGAGAGTAAAACCTGATTTCAATATAAAAATGTTCTCCTCATCCGTCCCTTACGGGACACCTTCTCCAAAGGAGAAGGCTATAAAGAAACCGAAAGGATTTATTATGTATTTTTTAAAGACCGCCGCGGATATCGGTGTGGGGATATTATTACCGCTCGTTATTTTGTTTTCGGGTATTTATTTTACGAAATATCTGGGCGGATTTTATCTGATCCGTCCCGCAAGGACGTTACGGCTTTTGTTTTCAAAAGAAAGAGAAGGCGGTATTTCACCGCTCCGTGCGCTTTCCGTTTCTTTGGCGGGGACACTTGGTGTCGGGAATATCGTCGGAGTTGCCGTGGCAATATCGCTTGGCGGAAAAGGTTCGCTTTTCTGGATGTGGATATCTGCTTTCTTTTCTATGATACTCAAATATGCGGAAATTGTGCTTGCGCAAACATATAAAATTGACAAAAACGGGAAAAAATCAGGCGGTCCGATGTATTATATGAAAAAAGGGATCGGCGGTTTCCCGGGAAAAGCGTTGGCCTTTTTATTTGCGCTTCTCGGTGTGATTTCTGCATTTTCGATGGGAAGTCTTGTGCAGATGAAAGCTGCTTCCGATGCAATGGCAGAAACTTTTTTTGTTCCTCCGCTTGCGTTTGGTGTCATTGCGGCAGGATTTTGCCTGATGTTACTGTTCGGCGGATATGAAAAAATTTCCCGTGTGACAGCGATCGTTATCCCCATTCTGAGCGCGGTCTATCTTTTTATGGCGGCGCGCGTCGTATGGTTGGAATCTGACAGGATTCCAATTTTGATGCGAGAGATTGTAAAAGATGCTTTTTCGTTTTCTTCGGCATCGGGGGGGATACTCGGTTTTATCTTTTCCGATGCGATGCGGCATGGAATTGCCAAAGGGTCTTTTTCACATGAAGCGGGATGCGGCACGGCACCGATGGCACATGCGGGTGCAGATACGAAAATTCCCGCAAAACAAGGTATTCTCGGTATTTTCGAGGTGTTCTTTGATACGCTCGTGCTTTGTACGCTGACGGGCTTTGTCATTCTGCTTGCAAACGATGGAAATTTTGCGGAAGAAAACGGCATGGCACTCGTGATCGCGTCTTTTGCCAAATATTACGGAGAAAAAGCCGCATATATTATCAGTATTTCCGTTGTTTTATTTGCACTTGCGACCGTCGTTTGCTGGGGGTATTACGGCAAGGAAGCACTTTCTTATATCACGCGCTCCCGTTTTGTTGCCGCTCTTTATATCATTGGTTATTGCGTGATCGCCGCATGGGGGGCGGTCATGAGTGAGGGGACGGTCTGGGAGCTTTCCGATATTACCGTTGCGCTGATGACCGTTCTCAATCTCTCCGCTGTTTTCTGGCTTCGCCGTGAAGTACGCGCAGAAACGGAAGCGGCGGGACTTTGCCCGCCGCGGAGAAGATGAATTTGGCTGTGTAGTATATGGAAGTATAATTTTATTGAAAAAATTTATATGGTGTGTGATTGCTTTATAGGTACGTAGAGATGACAAAGTTCTATATGACCGTCTTTTTCATGATGCAAATAATATTCAATGATAGGAAGTGTATCTTCTCCGTAGGTATAGCCGAATTTTGGTGCGAGGATTTCTCCCACCCATTCATAAGGAGGAATTCCTCCAGTCCAAGGCTCAACGCCGAGCGCACGAAACGTTTCGTCGCAGATGTTGATTTTCATATATGTTGCCGAAGCAATCTTTATAATATCATATTCATGGGGTTGGTCATCTGTTTCTACAAGGAATCCGAACATTACACCGTTCGGACGCTCATGCGAAAGATAGTTCAAGCTGATACATACCTCCCAATTTTTTTCGCGTTGATTGGGCGTTATGTTTGGAAATATTTTCATGGCATTGTTTGCGATCGCTTCAACATCGGGTTCGTCAGTATTATTTTCCGCATAGCCGATTTTTCCGCACCAAATGGTGTCGTTCCATTTCACAAAATCCACAGTTATGCCGTTATAGTGAAATGTGTTGAGTACTTTTTCTTGAGGATGGGTCATAGATATTCCTTTCTGTATCGTGAAGTTTTACTTTTTTAGTTTCCCGATGACCTTACCGAAACAGATGATACGGTCGGAATCACGGAGCTTGATATCTTTATACATCGGATTCAAGGAAATGAGACGGTCGCCGCCGTATTTTTTAAAATAGCTGTCGCCGTTGATGGAAAAGATACCGAGTTCACCGTGTTCAACGCTGTCTGCACCTTCGATCAGCAAAATATCACCATTTTCAAAACGGGGCATCATACTGTCACCGTAAACACGGACGGCAAAATCCGCGTCCTCGGTCTTGCTGTTCGTATAGATTGTGATCTCGCTGTATTGATCGCCGAACAGATAAGAACCCGTACCTGCGGAAGCAGGGGTATCGTAAAGCTTGATTTTACGCGTAGCGGGCATATCGAGCGAATACGGCATCGAGGAGCGTTCTTTTAGGACACGGGCATATTCTTTGCCGATCACGTACGAAACGGCTTCGATACCGTCCGCATCCAATTCTTCATATTTTTTCATCTGCTCCTCAGGCATGGAAAAACCGAGTTCCTTTTTCTGTCCGAGCAGCTCATCTATCGTGCAATGAAAGGTGTTGGCAAGCGCAAGCAACGTGGAAAGCTTCGGGTCAGCCGTCGCGCCCGAAAGCAATTTATTCAGCGTACCGACGGAGATTCCCGACCGTTCCGCGAGGGTTTCGTTTGTAAAACCATGATTTTTTTTATGCTGTTTGACGTGTTCCAACCATTCCATATAAATATCACTCCTTTGCAATTATATTCTACGGTAATATTTTACCATCAAATATTAAATTTGTAAATAGGAAAATGAAAAAATTATCGAAAATGGTAAAAATATTTAGAAAACCCCTTGACAAATTACCGCGGAATAGTGTATACTAATGTCAACAAAGAAAAACGAATAAATGTTCGCTCTGGACGAGCATAAAAACAAACGATTGTTTATCATATCACGGAGGTTTCTTATGAAGTATTACGACGCAAGAATCATTGAAGGCTGCTGCGTATTTTCCTATAACGTCGAAGGTCCGCAGAATGCAAAGACTCCTAAAAAACGTAAAAGATCCGCAGAGAAAACAAAAAAACAGGATTCCTCCTGGCAAAAAATATTTCTCCGCTTCTTTCTTTTTTTGTTCGCGCCGTTTGCTTTTGCTTTCGATCTGACTGTAACGGGCGCAAAAAAACTCGCATCCGTATTCCGTCCCATCGCTCGCGAATGTGCCCGCGCAAGAGAACTCACCGCTTGTATCTTGGCGGCGATCTCCTCTACGGCTCTCATTCCGCTGATCTTCCTTTTCTTATAATTTGCCAAACTTCTTATATTTCTCCTTATTATAGTTTTACTCCCGTAAACAAAAAACACGCTCTGCCGAGCGTGTTTTTTGTTACAGTTTGTCGATAAAGTCGGTTTCAAAATTTGGCTTAGGTATTTTTAACAAAAGCAAGGATTTTGAAAAGCCTCTCACGCTGGGAGAGGTGGCACGCAAGGCGTGACGGAGAGGGCTTTTTTCGCTGGATTAACCCTCTCATCCGACTTTCGTCGGGAGCTCTCCCAAAGGGCGAGCCTTTATGCGACTTGTCTTTTTGAGTTTTTGTGCAACTTTTTATTTTCTTCTTTTCTACATAGGTTTTTTGTTATAATATAACGTGAGTTCGATAAGAATTTTTGAAAAATTTACGTAGAAAAACAAACGAAAGAGTTCGCCAGAGCCCTCACCTTTGGGGAGGGTGTCAAGGCAATTTGCCTTGACGGGTGAGGTTCTTGAACATAATCAAAGCAA
>JAFUQQ010000029.1 GCA_017472285.1 Clostridia bacterium
CCTGCTCTTTGCGAAAAGAAAAAGCTTGGCAAAAAGAAACGCTTTGTGGTTCCTCTGCCGTTATTTTGATAAAATTTTTTATTTGGGTGCAGGCACTGCCTGCTCTTTGCGAAAAGAAAAAGCTTGGCAAAAAGAAACGCTCTGTGGTTTCTCTGCCGTTATTTTGATAAAATTTTTTATTTTGTAGGGGACAACGTCCTCGACATCCCGTTTTTATAAGAAAAGAAAAAGCTATGTTCGTCTAATTATATACCATTTTACCATATATATCCGAAAAAGTAAATATCAAAAAAACAAAAATCTGTTGACACCGCCGATTTTCTATGATACCATAAACGTACCAAAATACGTTTTAACGTGAAAGGATCGGTTATTATGACTACAAGAAATGCATATCCCCGTCCCGAACTTGTCCGTGAAAATTGGACGAATCTTTGCGGCGAATGGGAATTTGAATTTGATTTCGGTAAATCGGGAAAACCTCGTAAAGTACAGGAAAAGACACGTCTGGAACAGACGATCAATGTACCTTTTTGTCCCGAAAGTGAACTGTCCGGCATTGGATATAAGGATTTTATTCCTGCTTGCTGGTATCGCAAGACCGTGACCGCGCCTCATGCGGAAAATGAAAGAGTTCTTCTCAATTTTGAGGCTGCTTGTCATATCACGGAAGTTTTTGTGAACGGAAAATCTGTCGGTAAGCACAGAGGCAGTTATACGCCGTTTACGTTTGATATTACGGATTATCTGACCGAAGGAGAAAATTCTCTTGCGGTATATTGCGTTTCGGACGTTCGTGACGGCACACAGCCCAGCGGTAAACAGAGCGAGCGTTATCATTCTTACGGTTGTTATTATACCCGTTCCACAGGTATCTGGGCACCCGTCTGGATGGAAACCGTTCCCGCTTCTTATCTTGAAAGTGTTCGTATGGATCCCGATATCGATAACGTGAAATTGGATCTGACGCTTGCATTTTCTGCGCTCGGTATGAAAAATGTGACGGTCACGGCATATCTTGACGGTAAGGTAGTTGGTAAGAAGGCGGCAAAGACGACCACGAAAAATCTGAAAATGTCCGTTGCGCTCGATACGCTTTCTCTCTGGTCGATCGAAACGCCGACCCTTTATGATCTTGTGATCGAAACGGATGACGGAAAGACCGTAGATACCGTGAAATCTTATTTCGGTATGCGTAAGATTGAACTTGACGATCAATGCCTTCTCATCAATGGCAAACGTGTATTCCAGCGTCTTGTACTCGATCAGGGTTATTATAAAGACAGCGTTTATACCGCGCCCGATGATGATGCTTTTGCGAAAGATATCAAGCTTTCTCAGCGTGTCGGTTTCAATGGTGCAAGACTCCATGAACGTGTATTTGAACGCCGTTTCCTTTATGAAGCAGACCGTCTCGGCTATATCGTTTGGGGTGAATATGCAAACTGGGGTTACGATCATACCAATGCCGCAAATCTCAAATATTATCTTGCGGAATGGATGGAAGCCATGAAACGTGATTATAACCATCCCGCCCTCATCGGTTGGTGTCCTTTCAATGAAACGTGGGATATCAAAGGCAATCAGCAGGATGATGATATCTTGCGTGCAGTCTATAACCAGACGAAGACGTTTGACCCTGTTCGTCCTTGTATCGATACGAGCGGTAACTATCACGTCGTGACCGATATTTATGATATCCATGACTATAATCAGAGTCCCGAAGCATTCCAAAGACGTTATTCGGAAACGGATGAAACAGGTATTCCCTTTGAAAATTATGGCAAACGTCAGAGCTATAACGGTGCACCTTATTTCATCAGCGAATACGGCGGTATCAAATGGGCACCCGAATTTGAAAATTCCGCAACAAGCTGGGGTTATGGCAATGCGCCCAGAACCATTGAAGAATATGTGGAACGCTATACGGGTCTTACCGATATATTGATCAATACCAAAAAAATCTGCGGTCTTTGCTATACACAGCTTTATGACGTGGAACAAGAACAGAACGGTATCTATTATTTTGACCGTACCCCTAAATTCTCCGATGAAGTCATGGACAAAATGAAAGAAGTCATGATCCAGACTGCCGCTATCGAAAAAGAATAAGTTTTATATGTAAAGAAACACCGTCATTCAAATAAATGGCGGTGTTTTGGTTGATCGATAAAATCAGGAAGGCTAACAAAACCTCAGCTTTACGCAAAATACCGAAGCCAAAATCTGAAACCGACTTTATCGACAAACTGAAACAGCACCCATAAAGAGTGCTGTCATTTTTTGATTTGATTATTTTTTGAATACTTTTTTGCACCAAGAGCGTTTATTGCATTTCGGACACTTTAAGTAACGAGTGGTTCCTCTGTGCATTGCCCAAAGTGCTTCCGAATAAGCAGGCACGATTTTGTGACCGCAATTTTTACACTTGTAGGCACCGACGCTTATTTCAAGCTTTAATGCATAAAAGCAAGGTATCAGAAATACAATGCAAATTCCGAGAATGATAACAAGTTGCCATATTCCTTCGGGTATCAAAAATGCGGCAATTAAAATGCCTGCCAACAGGGCTACCATGCTGACGGTCAAAATTGTCCACATAGAAGTCCAGATCGTTTTGTTTTTTTGCTCCAATTCTTTCGCCATATCAAGCAAAAGCTGTTCATTTTTCTGATTATTGTTTTCCATACTGATTTTCTCCCCACTTAATAAATCGTTTACCGTAATTTTGAGAACGTCACATAGTTCGAGCATGATCGAAGAATCAGGCATTGCTTTACCTGTTTCCCATTTGGATACTGCTCTATCTGTGATGTTTAATTTTTCTGCCAATTGCATTTGTGTTAATTTTTCTTTTTTTCTGCATTCGGCAATGAATTTTCCGATTTTGATCTGATCCATAGTACGCCACCTCCTTTCGCTCTCAGTATAGCCGATATGATATCAAAAATCTACATACCGACGGTTGAATGGGGAGATATCAACCGTTGGTGGAGTTCAATGATAGGACAAAATTTACCAATGTGAAGGTGGTTCCATCATAAAATGCAAGGGAGGCGAAATGCCTCCCTGTGAATCTATTGTTATATGACTGTCGGAATTGATTTTGTAAAACCGAGCAGAAGCAAATTGAGTATAAAAACAACGAGCGGTAAAAATTATTTGTCATTCTTCATCTTTGTGGTCTTTATTTTCTTTGGACTTTTTAGAATGTGCAGAGTCTAAGCAAAGAAATGTCGAACCACAACATAGCCATACAACTCCTGTGGAAGTATTGTTTCCGCCAACCATGTATACAATTGCTGCCAAATAGAACAATGCGGCTGCTACATAGAAAAGCGTAGAACTCATTTTATATTCTTTCGGTTTTTTCATTTTTCACCTCGTCAAATTCAAGTTTATCGATTAGTTAGATTATACCATAAAAAAGGCAAAAAGTAAATAGGACGGCAATTTAATTCGCAAAAAGCGGGAGGCGAAATGCAATGTCATAAGTTTTTGACATTGGGGTTCCTCTCCCGTAAAAAAACAAAAAACTCTGCCGAAGCAGAGCTTTTTGTATATCGAAATAATCCCGAATGGGTAATTATCTCTTGGAGAACTGCGGTGCGCGGCGAGCAGCCTTGAGACCGTATTTCTTTCTTTCTTTCATTCTGGGGTCACGAGTGAGAAGACCAGCTTTCTTGAGCATGGGCTTGTATGTTTCATCAGCCTGAAGAAGAGCTTTTGCAACGCCGTGACGGATAGCACCAGCCTGACCGGAGATGCCGCCGCCCTGAGCTGTGCAAACGATATCGAATTTGCCTTCTGTGCCTGTTACAGCGAAGGGCTGGTTAACGATGAGCTTGAGAGTTTCGAGACCGAAGTAATCTTCGATATCTCTCTTATTGATAGTGATTGCACCTGTGCCGGGGTAAATACGAACACGAGCAACGGATTTTTTTCTTCTACCGGTACCGTAGAAATAAGGTTTTGCACTTGTATACATAATTCTTTAAGCCTTCCTTTCTTAATCTACAGTGTAGGGAACGGGCTGCTGAGCCTGCTGTTTGTGTTCAGCGCCTGCATAAACTTTGAGACGAGTGATGCTTGCATCGCCGATCTTGTTGTGGGGGAGCATACCCTTAACAGCGAACTGCATTGCGAGTTCGGGCTTGGTTGCCATGAGGGTCTTGTACTGAACTTCCTTGAGACCGCCGATGTAACCTGTGTGACGGCGATAGTATTTCTGTTCAAGCTTCTTACCTGTAAGAACAGCCTTGCTTGCGTTGATGATGATTACGAATTCACCGCAGTCAACGTGGGGGGTGAATTCAGGGCGATGTTTGCCTCTGAGAATATTAGCAGCAGCGACAGCGGTTTTGCCGAGGGGCTTGTTAGCTGCGTCGATGACGTACCATTTACGTTCCAGAGTCTCTTTTTTTGCCATAAAAGTAGACATAATTAATCTTCCTCCATATATTTTGTTTCGGAAAACGGGGTTTCCTTCTTTCAGTAACGCAAGAGATTATAACATAAACTTTTTCACTTGTCAACACCTTTTTGAAAAGTTTTTTTGCTTTTTTAAATTTAGATTTCAACATCTCTTTTTTTCTCTTAAAATCTCTTGTTTTCTCTCGTTTTTGCATTTGCCGAAAATAAAAATTTTTATTCAAAATGATGAATCGGGCGGTTTGTTGTTTGTGGTTTTGCATAAATGACATCTGTATTTTGATGGGTAATGGTCAATATAACGAGCATCGGCAAGGAAGTTTTTTTGTTGCGCAAATTTGAAAAGTAAATTTTGTTACCGTGAAAAATCAATTTAACACCTTGCATTTACGAAAGAAATATAGTATAATGTAAAAAGTATGAGATTTTGATGAGGAGAAAGCCTTTATGTTTGATAAATTGCGTGAAATAGAATCTCGTTTTGAACAGATCGAAGTGAGTTTTTCTATCCCTGAAATTACGGGGGATGCCGATCGTTTTCGTGAAATGATGAAAGAACATAAAAAACTGCTTCCCATCGTACAAAAATTTAGAGAATATAAAAAAGCCAAAGATACCGTTGAAGAAGCATTGTTACTTTTGGAAAGCGGCGATAAAGAACTCCGTGAACTTGCTGAAGAAGAACTTGCCGAAGCACAGGAAATCGTTGCTTCCGCTGAAAAAGAACTTCAGATCTTATTATTGCCCCGTGACCCGAATGATGATAAAAACGTCATTGTGGAGATCCGCGGCGGCGCGGGCGGGGAAGAATCTGCACTCTTTGCCTATGATCTTTACCGTATGTATTCCATGTATGCCGCCGCTTGCGGTTGGAAAACCGAACTTCTCTCTCTCAATGAAACCGAACTCGGTGGTTTCAAGGAAGTTTCTTTTTCCGTTTATGGTGAAAGTGCATATTCCAAATTGAAATTTGAAAGCGGTGTTCACCGTGTTCAGCGTGTTCCGCAAACGGAATCGCAAGGCAGAATCCATACTTCTACCGTAACCGTTGCGGTACTTCCCGAAGTCGAGGAAGTAGAAGTGGCGATCAATCCCGCTGATCTTATCATTGAAACCTGTAAATCCAGCGGCGCGGGCGGTCAGCATATCAATAAGACCGAATCTGCAATCCGTATCATCCATAAACCGAGTGGCATTGTTGTGGAATGTCAGGAAGAACGAAGTCAATTCAAAAATAAAGATAAAGCCATGAAACTTCTCCGCGCCCGTCTTTACGATATCGAAAAAACAAAACGCGACAGTGAGATCGCGGATGAAAGACGCAGACAAGTCGGAACGGGCGATCGAAGCGAACGTATTCGCACCTATAATTTCCCTCAAGGCCGTGTGACCGATCACAGAATCGGACTGACGCTTTATACCCTCGATACTTTTATGAACGGCAGAATCGATGCCGTCGTCGATGCCCTGATCTCTGCCGATACAGCGGAAAAACTCAGCCGAGGAGAAACGCAGAATATATAATATATCAGGTAATATATGAAAACAGAATTTGTAAAAATTGATTTTAAAAAACCGATCGCGGAACAACTCACACTTCCCGCAAAAATACTTTCCGAGGGCGGTCTTGTCGCGTTTCCGACGGAAACCGTCTACGGACTTGGCGGCAATGCGCTCGATGCGGGTGCGGCAAGTAAGATTTACAGAGCCAAAGGCAG
Organism: Clostridia bacterium; assembly: GCA_017472285.1. Classification (GTDB taxonomy): domain Bacteria; phylum Bacillota; class Clostridia; order Oscillospirales; family CAG-272; genus QALR01. Next base: position 6,150 of record JAFUQQ010000029.1, read on the forward strand.
ACCGAGCGATAATCCGCTGATCGTTCATATCGCACGTCCTGCCGACGCGGAAAAATACGCATATACGAGCGAGCTTTACGAAAAGCTTGCAAGGGCATTCATGCCCGGACCGCTTACGGTCGTGCTTCCGAAAAAAGAAAATATCCCCTTTTCCGTTACGGGCGGTTTGCAGACGGTGGGCATCCGTTGCCCTGGTGATCCCGTCGCAAGAGAACTCATCCGACTTGCCGGTGTACCCGTCGCCGCGCCCAGCGCGAACGTTTCGGGCAGACCGAGTCCCACAGCGGCATCCCACGTCCGTGACGATCTGAACGGCAGAATTGACTGCATTATTGACGGCGGTGAAGCCGAAGTCGGTCTGGAATCCACCATTGTCAAAGTGGAAGGCGATCATCTCGTTCTGCTCCGTCCCGGTGCGATCACACCTGAAATGTTGAAAAACGTCTGTGAAAATGTCGTTCTCGATAACGGTATCCTTGATAAACTTCCCGAAGGAACAGCACCTCAGGCTCCCGGTATGAAATACCGCCATTATGCGCCCCGTGCGAGAGTTTATCTCGTGCGTAACGGCAGAGCGGACGTGTCGGATTTTGACGAGAGAGCGATCTTGTTTTTCCGCAGAAAACTCGAAGAAAATTCCTCTGTGGGAATCCTCGGTTATGATGAATATCTTCCTTATCTTACGGGCAATCATATTTACTCACTCGGCGCAAAGGACGATGAACTTGCCCATTCCCATCATCTTTTTGATTGTCTGCGCCGTTTTGATGAAACCGACGTAACGGAAATCTATGCCGTCGTCGGCAAAACGAGCGGGATCGGGCTCGCGCTCTATAACCGTATGCTCAAGGCCTCGGCTTATACGGTGATTTATATTTAAACACGGAGCTGCTACTGAGGGTTTCTTTTTGTGAAAACGGACAGTCGGGGATGCCTGTCCCTACTGCTTTGTTCGCGCTAAAAGTTTACAAAAGAAATGTTTCTAAAAGCCTCTCACTCAGGGAGAGGTGGCACGGCTTATAGCCGTGACGGAGAGGTATTTTCATGTCAATTTCAGCCCTCTCAGTCAGCTTACGCTGACAGCTCTCCCAAAGGGCGAGCCTTTAGGAATGTCAATTTTTAGATAAAACATCGTACTACAAAATAAATCGTTTGCTCTCAATAAAGACAGAGCCACCACAGAGCGTTTCTTTTTGCCAAGCTTTTTCTTTTCGCAAAGAAAAAGCGGGAAAGGATGGGAAATATGTTGATAGGACTTACAGGGCGTTCGGGCGCGGGAAAAAGTACGGTCGCCATGCTTTTTGAGAAGGCGGGATACCGTATCATCGATTGCGATGCGCTTGTACATTCTCTTTATGAAGATATGCGCTATGCGGCGCTGATTGCCGAAACGTTCGGAAATGAATATCTTGCGGACGGTAAAGTTGACCGCAAAAAGCTCGGCGCATTGGTGTTTGCTGATAAAAATGCTTTGCGTAAGCTCAATGAAACGGTTTCTCCTTTTATTTTGTCCTGTGTGACGGAACATATTGAAAAAGCAAAAGCGGAAGGGGTCCCGACCGTTTTAGATGCACCGCTCCTTTTTGAATACGGCTTGGAACGGCATTGCGATACTGTCGTTGGTGTCGTTTGCGATATGGAAACGGCAGTCAGGAGACTTGCCGCAAGGGACGGAAAAAATGAAACGGAACTCCGTGCAAGACTTGCTTCTCAGCATGATGCGGGATTTTTCCGCATACATTGTGATTATATCCTTGAAAATAACGGAGATGCCGGGGAGCTTGCCCGCGCCTTCTACGATATGGAAGGCAAACTTTTGATTCGTTTTTAAGAAACTGATGATACGGAGGTGTCTTTATGCCCCGCGCGAAAAAAAAGAATTGGATGATGCGGTTTTTGCAGATCGGTGTCGTTTTCGCCGTGACAGCCGCTGTCATTTTCAGTTCAAGCTCGGCTTACGCGAAAAATCTTTTTGATACGTACCGTTATCCGCGAAAATACCGTGCACACGTGGAACAGTATGCCTCTCTTTACGGTGCGGAGCCGAATATGATTTATGCCATCATCAAAGCGGAAAGCGGTTTCGATCCCGAAGCACTCTCTCCGCGCGGTGCGATTGGTCTGATGCAAGTCATGCCCGATACGTATAAATATGATATCCGCGCAAGCATCGGTTCCAAAGAAGACGTGGATATCCTGTATGAACCGGAAGAAAATATTCAGGCGGGTATCTTTTATTTTGCGAAATGGTACCGTTATTTTGGTACGGCTGCCGAAGCACTTGCCGCATATCACGCGGGCATCGGCAACGTCAAAACATGGATCGAATACGGCTATACGGATGAATACGGCTTTCTGGACGTGGAACAGATCCCTATCTCACAAACAAGGGCATACGTTAAGCGCGTATTGGAATATAAGACACGGTATGATGAGCTTTACGGTCATATTGCCGATCAGGGTAAAAAGATACATGAAAATATCTGTCGTGAATGGGCTTTGTTCTATGGTACGCATTATGGGGTGGATTCCCGCTTCATTATGGCGATCATCAAAGCCGAAAGTACCTTTGATCCGACTTGTCTTTCTCCGTCGGGCGCGAAAGGTCTGATGCAGATCCTGCGTTCCACTTACAATGATGATATCAAAGGAAATCTTGGCTTGGAAGAAGATTATGACGACCTTGCAAGCGGGAAATTCAACGTAAAATGCGGCACGTATTATCTTTATTGGCTTTCATGGTATTTAGACGGTAAGGAACAGATCGCCGCGGCATATAACGGCGGTATCGGCAACGTACAGCGATGGCTGAAAGATCCGTCGTATTCCAATGACGGCATCACACTTCTTGTGGAACAGATTCCCGATGAAGGTGTACGGAATTATGTCAATACGGTTATGAAATATTACAGGGAATATTGTTCGGTTTACCGAAAATAGATTATATATGAAAATTTTTATATTGAAGAAAGGAATTATATATTATGGCAGAAAACATGGAAAAAACAACAGCTCAGCTCCTCAAAGAACAGCTCTTTCATAAGACGAAGAACACTTATGATGAGCTTGAGGACGCTGTGATCGATGCAGCTTACGATTATGCGGAGGGTTACAAAAAATACCTCGATGCAGGTAAGACCGAAAGAGAATGTGTGAAGACCAGTATCGCTATGCTGGAAGCAGACGGTTTCGTTCCGTATAGCTTCGGTATGCCGGTCGTTGCAGGCGGTAAGTATTATTACAACAACCGCGGTAGAAGCCTTTCCGCTTTCGTGATCGGTACGGAAAGCATTGCAAACGGTGTTTATTTCACAGCTTCTCACATCGATTCTCCCAGAATTGACCTTAAGGCACATCCCCTTTATGAAGCAGATGGTCTTGGCTTCCTCAAGACACACTACTACGGCGGTATCAAAAAATATCAGTGGACAGCACTTCCGCTCGCACTTCACGGCACCGTTATGAAAGCAGACGGTACGACCGTTGATATCGTTGTCGGTGAAGATGAAACCGATCCCGTATTCTATATCGACGATCTTCTTCCTCACCTCGCGGCACAGCAAATGAAGAAACCCGCTGCAGAAGTGATCGCCGGCGAACAGCTCAATATCCTTTCCGGTTCCCGTCCTTACGAAAAGAATCTTCCCGAAGGCATCAAGCTCAATATCATGAAGACTCTTTATGATAAATACGGCATTACCGAAAGCGATTTCATCAGCGCGGAAATCTCCGCTGTTCCCGCATTCAAAGCACGTGATATCGGTTTCGACAGAAGCCTTATCGGTTCTTACGGTCATGACGACCGCGTTTGCGCATATCCTTCTCTTACCGCTCTTATGGCTGTGAAGAATCCTGTACATACCACAATGGCAGTTCTCGCAGATAAAGAGGAAGTCGGTTCCGAAGGCAATGCAGGTATGCAGAGCATCGTTTATTTCGATATCATTGCTGATCTCGCAAAGACGCTCGGCGTTTCCGATATCGTTGTCAGAGCAAATTCCAAATGCCTCTCCTCTGACGTTAACGCGGCATTCGATCCCAACTTCCCCGAAGTTAACGAAAGAAAGAACTCTTGCTTCGTGAACAACGGCGTTGTTATCACCAAGTATACAGGCGCAAAGGGTAAATCCGGTACAAACGATGCTTCCGCTGAGTTTGCAGGTTACGTTCGCAATCTTCTCGATGCAGCAGGTATCATCTGGCAGACCTCTGAACTCGGTAAAGTTGACCAGGGCGGCGGCGGTACCGTTGCGAAATTCATTGCAAAACAGAACGTGGACGTTATCGACCTCGGTGTTCCGGTCATCTCCATGCACGCTCCTTATGAAGTTGTTTCCAAAACTGACGTTTACATGACGCACAAGGCGATCGAAGCTTTCTTCAAGGCATAATCGATTGAATATAAAATCCCTCGGATGTTGTTATGCATCCGAGGGATTTTTTGAATGATATTTATAAAAATAACGATAAAAAAAGATAACCGCCTACTTTCCACAGCTACAGTTATCTTTTTTAACCAATGAGGGAGCAACCGCCATCGGTAGCTCCTTCACTTATATTTTAGCTCAAATTATAAAAATTGTCAATAGTTTATTCGGAATCGACATGATATTTGACGATTCTTTTTTTGTTTTATCTGAAATTTCTCAAATCAGATCTCGCCGCTTTTTTGTATTAGGAAACGCTGTTTTTCGTATCCTCCTCATTTTCCTGTGCAAACACGCGCAAGGAGATAAGAACGCTCCATATCCATGCGATGAGGACAAGATAAACGATCGGAACGGCGATCATCAGCCAATCCGTTTGCAGAATATCGATATAGAGGATGCTCATGGCGGCAACGTGCAGAACGCAAACGACCGTGCGGAGTTTTATGATGCGCCCCGTATTCGGATAGTTTCGTCTTTTCGCCATATCGGCAATATTCGTAAGAAGCTGGAATTGAAGGTAGATAGAAATGACTGTTGTTAAGATCGTAACGATATTAAAAATATCGATAGAAGCACCGAAAAGCGAAACTGCGGATTCGATACCGCTGACCGCGGCAAGCGCGATGGCAAACGGACGGAGCAGTTTTGCCGTCGGTTCTTCTTCCGTGAGGATTCCCACGGCGGAAAGAATGAGCAGATAGCCGATCCAATCGCAAAGGAGATCAAACGTGCCGAGCTTGAAATGGATATGGATGAAAACATAGCTCCAGCCGATCTTTTTGAGTGCTTTACAAAATTCACTTGATCTGAGTAACATTGCCATCCTCCGTTATGATAAATTCTTCGGCAAGTTCGCCGTCAAAATAGATGCGCACGGCGGTGTTTGTTGCGAACGAGTCACCGATATCTTCAAAATATATAGATTCTTGATCCTTGATATAGCCTTCCCAATTCTGACCGATGGGATCGTTTTTTCCTTGTTCCTCATATCCGATGCTCCAACTGCGATATCCATCCGTATAAATCGATTGTTCGTGAAACTGATATTTTTCCGTCGGAGAATTGAGATATTTTCGCACGATGGTGATATTTTCCGTCGGTTGTTCGATGTCATTATCGACTTTATAGATCCAAAGTGTATTATCCCATTTGTTTTGAAATTCTGCGCTTGTATTCAGCGAAGTATTATAAGAATAGAGCTCCGTCATGATGGAATGACGCTGTACGGTATTTTTGATGGTATAAGAATCTCTTTGCTCAATGATAAGTGTACCGAGCTTCGTTTTGTATTCTTTTCGGCTGATATACGGATAGCTGAAAGGATCATCGGTTTCTTGCGAGAGATAAAACGATGTCATTCCGTAGGGATACTGTACGCGTTCACCGTTTTCCGTAACGCTGAAGCCTCCGTTTTCATATTGCAGAAAAACGGGAATGAGCAACACGGAATAGGGTGTATTCGTTTCTTCGTTAAAAGCTTGGATATCAAAGAGCAAAAGCGCGGAATAATGATCTTTTTCGGTTTCGTAGAGATTGGCAACGGTATAACTCCCGCGGAACGAAACGTCCGACCATTCCACAGAATTTTGTATATCCGCAGACATTTCTTCATGAGAAGAAATCGGGGAAGCCGTTGCGATATAATAGCCGTTTTGATACATAAGTCCTTTGGCATAAGTATCGAGTGCGCCAGCAATGGTCGTGCATCGATTCAGACGGACGAGCGCAAGGGTGCGTTCTTCTTCCCATGCGGAAAGATCGGCATAACCGCCAGGATAGTAATCTTCCGTATAGATCGCTCGTGTGCCGAGGAGTGTCGGGAAACAGAGAAATACGGTGATACAGATGGCGGCAATCATCATGCCTTTCGGGAATTTCTTGAAGCGCACGATGGCCTCGATTCTTTTGGAAATTTGTTTTCCGCCGTTGGAGATCGAAGAAGTAAAGGGTGCGCGGGCATATTTCGTATTTGCCATATCAAGCAGAATTTTTCCGTATTCGCGGCGTTCTTCACCCTCCAAGCGTTCCAATACGCGCGTATCGCAAAGACTTTCCATATCGTTTCCGATGCGGTGCGCCGCGACGTGTACGAGCGGATTGCACCAATGTAAAGCGCGGAGCAAGCACCAGAGCACGTTTTGCAAAGCATCCTTATATTTAAGGTGCAAAAGCTCATGCAGAATGATTTTTTCGTCGGTTTCTTTATCCGCAGGCAAAACGAGGAGCGGACGGATGATACCGCAGACAAAAGCCGAGGAGATACCGTCTATATAAACGGCTTTACAGCTTTTCAAACCGTAGATTTTCGCTATGGTATCGATCATTTCCTGTTCTTCGGAGCTTGCTTTTTCCGCGCGGAAAAGCAAAATTCTCAGTCGCAGATAGGAAAACAGGTAATACAGTGAATAGAGAACGATGCCCGATGCATAGATGCAAAAGAGGATATCCGTGATGCTTTCGGGCTTTTCCTTGATGACGGGAAAGACAGAAGAAAGCGAGATCGGCTCGAATCTGGATGAATAGACGGAAGAAAGTCCTTTTTCGGTGATACTTTTGAGGGTTTCAAGCGTCAGCGAAAAGGGGATCAGCGTCGTTTTCATGATATTTGTGGGAATCAGAATACGGAGCGCAAGGATGCTCCATATGAGATATTGAAATCTTGCGGAAAGTTTATCCACGAAGATGCGTTTGACGAGCAACAGAAGTAAAATGACAAGGCTGACGGATGTGCTTTGCAATAAAAATCCCCATATATTTGTCATTTTAAACCTCCATATCATCGAGTAAAGAACGCAGACGTTCTTTTTCTTCGGCAGAAATGCTGGATTCCTTTAAAAATGCCGCGATGAGATCGCCTGCCGCACCCTTATAAGCACGGTTGAGAAGATCGTGGCGTTCGTTTTTGACACATTCCTCTCGTGCAAGCGCTGCCGAATACGGTGCGTTTATGCTTCGGTCGATGGCAACGAGGCCTTTGGCTTCCATGCGTGTGAGATAAGTGTAGACGGTCTTACTGCTCCAGCCGTTGATATTTTTGAGCGAGGCGGTGATTTCACCGAGGGTGAAAGCATGACCGCCCCATAAAATTTCAAGCACCGCCCATTCCGCATCTGATAATTTCATAAAAACTCTCCTTTCCTACAATTGTAGTCCTTTTGATTACATCTTACACTTGTAAGAACATTTTGTCAATAGGTTTTTGAAATTTGGAGATATATTTTCTTGCATAAGAAATCATGACATGCTATAATGATGGTAAATATAAAAAAGGATGGGAGAAAAATGATTAATCTTTTAAGTGATTACATATGGCAAAGTCTTCCGCAGTACGCACCGTTTGAAACGAATCCGAATCTTCGCAAAAAGGTGACGGATGACGGAAAAATGCGTTCTTATCGGGGAAATACTGCCGTTTTTCTTTTGGATGACGGCACGAAACGGGCATTGCAAGGACTTCGCGATGAATTATATTCAGTTGCGGGAGAGATGCTTTCGGAAAAATTACAGACGGATATCTTTCATATGACCTTACATGATCTTGTCAACGGTTTTGGGACGGAAGAAGGTTTTGACGCATGTATGGCGGATGCAGAATACAAAGCAAGAGAGATCATTTCCCGTTTTCAAAGTGATGAACCGCTCCGTATGCATACGACGAGAATGTTCAATATGGTGAATACGAGTATTGTTTTAGGTCTTGCGCCCGCGGATGATGAAACGCATCGCCGTCTGGATGAGATGTACTGCGCTTTGGAAACAGTCGTTCCGCTCGGATATGCCCTGACACCGCATATCACGATGGCGTATTACAAACCGGGCAGTTACGGACAGGAAGCGATGGAACGATTGCGTCCCGCGCTCCGAGAAGTCGATCTTTGGGTGACGCTTCGTCCGAAAGACTTGGTCTTGCAGATCTTTTCCGATATGAATCATTATCGAACAATATGAGCGAATATATCTATTAAAAACGGAAATACTCCCGCGGATACGCTTGGACGCATCTGCGGGAGTATTTCTATATGGCTGTGACATATATACGTTTCTTGTTGTAAAGAAAAAGTATCAAAATCCCTCGTATCTTTAGCAAACACCGTGAGCGAGCATTGCATCAACGACCTTTTCAAAGCCTGCGATGTTTGCGCCGACAACGTAATTGCCTTCCACACCGTATTTTTTAGCGGTTGCGGAGATATTTTTATAGATATTTTTCATGATGCCGTGGAGTTTTTCGTCCACTTCTTCAAAGCTCCAACTGAGTCTTTCGCTGTTCTGGGACATTTCAAGCGCAGAGGTTGCGACACCGCCTGCGTTTGCCGCCTTACCGGGAACGAACATCACGCCGCTTTCCATAAGAATCTGCGTTGCTTCGAGTGTCGTGGGCATATTTGCGCCTTCGCAGACTGCCTTACAGCCATTTGCGGCAAGGAGTTTTGCATCTTCTGCGAGGAGTTCATTCTGTGTTGCACAGGGAAGTGCGATATCACAAGGAACGCTCCATACACCTCTGCCTTCGGTATAGACCGCATCGGTATGTACTTTCACGTATTCGGAAATGCGCGCACGGCGGACTTCCTTGATATCCTTGACGAGATCGAGGTCGATACCGTTCTTGTCATAGATCCAACCTGTAGAGTCGCTGAGGGTAACGACTTTTGCACCGAGCTGTGTTGCTTTTTCTGCCGCATAGATCGCTACGTTGCCCGCGCCGGAAATGACAACGGTCTTGCCTTCGAGCGTGTCGCCATGATCTTTCATGAGTTCATCCGTCATATAGAGCAGACCGTAACCCGTTGCTTCTTTACGCGCAAGAGAACCGCCGTAAGAAAGACCTTTGCCTGTGAGAACGCCTTCGTAAACGCCGCGGATTCTCTTATACTGACCATAGAAATAACCGATCTCACGTGCGCCCGTACCGATATCACCCGCAGGAACGTCAACGTCTGCGCCGATATATTTGTAAAGCTCCGTCATGAAGCTCTGGCAGAACGCCATGACTTCTCTGTCGGATTTGCCTTTGGGATCGAAATCGGAACCGCCTTTTGCGCCGCCGATCGGAAGACCTGTCAGGGAGTTTTTGAATACCTGTTCAAAACCGAGGAATTTCATGATGCTGGGATTGACGGAGGGATGCAGACGGATACCGCCCTTGTAAGGACCGATCGCGTTATTGAACTGCACGCGGTAACCGATATTGACCTTGGCATCGCCTTTGTCATCCACCCACGGAATCTTGAACTGGATCTGTCTGTCAGGCTCAACGATACGTTCAAGGATCGCGTTTCTTTCATAAAGTGCTTCATTTTTTTCGACAGCGGGAGCAATGGAATCGAGTACCTCACGTGCTGCCTGTAAAAATTCAGGCTGATTTGCGTATTTTTTATTGAGATCCGCAAGAACTCTTTCAATGTATTTCATAATTCATATCATCCTTTCTGATTAAGTATGAAATAAAATATGCATTCAGTATAGCAAATGAGAGAAAAACCGTCAAGAGTTTTTTTGAAATTTTTCACTTTTATTGGAATTTTTAGTAAGAAAATGGAAGAAAATTCCGAATATTGATGTATTTTTATAAAAAAATAAAGAATAAAAATAAAAAAGCTCTTGACAAGAGGGGTGGATTTGTGGTACAATAAACTGCCGCATAATGTTTTAGGTCATAAAAACAAGTCGATTGTTACCTAACTTAGCGAGTCATAAAATGAAAGAGAGGTGCTTTTCCAATGTTCGCAATCATCGTAACAGGCGGAAAGCAGTACAAAGTTCAGGAAGGCGACGTAATTTTCGTAGAAAAACTCGATGTCGCTGAAGGCGAATCCGTAAAATTTGAAGAAGTTCTCGCAGTTTCCGGCGAAACTTTCGTAGCAGGCAAGCCTACCGTTGAAGGTGCTTACGTAACTGCAAACGTTCTCAAGAACGGCAAGGGCAAGAAGATCCACATTCTGAAGTACAAAGCTAAAAAGGACTCCAAGAAGAAGATCGGTCACAGACAGCCCTATACTAAAGTTCAGATCGAAAAGATCTTTGGTTAATTTCCTATGACAAAAGTGGTTTTTTACAAAAAACACGGCATCTATTACGGCTTCCATGAAGTCGGTCACGCAGGATATGCCGAATTCGGTGAGGACATCGTTTGCTCCGCGCTCTCCGCGATGACGATGCTGATCGTCAATACCGTTGAGACCGTCTGGGGCGCAGATGTCAATTACGCATACGAGGAGAAAACGGGCGATATTACGGTCACCGTGAAGGAAGCTCTCCCCGAATATGCTTCATCGGATGCAAAGCAATACGCGATCTCCGGTCTGATCGAAGGCTATTTCTATCAGCTCATGGATATGATCGAAGATTACGGCGATTATATTGATGTCGAAGCAGAGGAAAAACCGATTTAAAAACAGTTACAAAAACATTGAAAATGGAGGTAGAACAGTTATGTTGAGACTTGGCTTGCAATTTTTTGCACATAAAAAAGGTGTAGGTTCCACAAAGAACGGTCGTGATAGCCGCGCTCAGAGACTCGGCGTTAAGAAATCCGACGGTCAGTCCGTTCTCGCAGGCAACATTATCGTTCGTCAGAGAGGTACTAACGTACATCCCGGTCAGAATGTCGGCATCGGTTCTGATGATACACTTTTCGCGCTCACAAACGGCGTTGTTAAGTTTGAACGCTACGGCGATAACAAAAAACGCGTTAGCGTTGTTGCTGAATAATTTCAGAATTTACAAGACAGAAACGGACTTCTTTTTGCAGAATGTCCGTTTTTTGTTTTTCAAAAACAATTTGACGAAAGTTATGGATGGACGTATTATGAAAAAAATGATTTCTTTTTGCAGCTCCTATCTCGGTCATATGGGCGCATATTTTATGCTGACGATGCTCGTTTTCGGATTCGTTTCTCTCGCAATGGAGAGTGCGACCGTCAATCTTGTTCTGATCTGGACAGCGCTTCTTTTTGCGGCACTTGTCGCTGTCAGCGATCTCGTATTTCAGCTTTCTTTCCTTGGTTCGTATCTTGCAAAGATTGTTGTTCACGGTATTCTCACGATCGCTTCTTTTGCCGTTTCCTTTATTCTGGTTTCGGGCGTGATTGAACGCGGTAAGACTGCCGTATACGGTGTTCTTCTTTTCTCGGTTTTCTATATCATCCTTGCTGTGATCCGTTGTGTATATCATTTCGCAACAGCAAAGAAGGAAAATGCCAAAAAAGAATATCAGAGCCTTTATACACCCAAAAATTTGGATTGATCAGACTTGCTTCAAGGGAACTTTTAAAAAAGTTCCCTTGAAAATCCCTCAAAACTTTTCTCTGTGTCGCTCGCCGTCATAACGGTGAAAGGGGGAGGTGCTTTCAAAAAAGCACCTCCCCCTTTATGTTTTTCTTATAGAAAAAGTCCGATGGCGTAAATGATGACGAGATGGGCGGGATAATAGATATAAAAGAGATATTTCATTTTCAGCTTTCCGCGCGAGCCGTTATAGAACGCAAGGAGGATGAGTGTGAAAAGGCAATACCATTGGCTTGTATAAGACAAGGAAAGGAAGATGAGCGGAATCGCAAAAAGTCCGAGCTTTGCCCATTTGTTTTTCCCGCCGAGATAAACGAAAACGGGAGAAAGTACACCCCAGATACCGTAGTCTACGTTGTAATCTGTATTGGTAAGTAATTCAGGTAAGATATAGACAAGGATAAAAATAGCGATGAATATGAGGGCGAACAATATCCATGCATCTGCAGATCTGCGTTTGAATGCGTTATCGAGCGCATAAATCAGAATGATGGAAAGGGAAAAGGTGATAAGGATACATTGATAGAGGGAATCCATTGCGAAAAAATAAACGAGCTGACAGATCGCGCCGAGTCCGAGCATCATGCCGAGATATTTTTTGCGGTTTTTCGTATATCTTGCACCTTCCGCGATCATATAGGCAAAGATCGGAAATGCCAATCTGCCGATGATACGCATCCAAGTGTATTGCGGTAAAAGCTGATAACCGATATGGTCGATCGTCATAGCGAGCAGCGCGATGATCTTGAGTTGATTGCCTGTCAGACCGAAAATGGATTTTGTTTGTATTTCCATGAGATGAATCCTTTCGTTTTATTACATTCAGTATACGGCAAATATGGGGTTTTTGTCAAGAAAACGGCTATAAAATCATTGAAAATAAAAAATTAAAAAAATTTGAAAAAATTTTAAAAAAGGTATTGACATTTCGGAATATGTGTGGTATTATAATTAAGCGCTCAGGGGTGAGCGGCAAAAACAAAATAAAAATGATCCATTAGCTCAGTAGGTAGAGCACATGACTTTTAATCATGGTGTCCGGAGTTCGACTCTCCGATGGATCACCAGAAAAAAGCAAGTCCGAAGACTTGCTTTTTTTCTTTTTCCGGGAAATTGTGAAAAATCAATATCGCCGTTTTGCATCATCAAAGATGCAGAAAAATTGGGAAAAGACGAATGCTTTGAAATATTGACACAGAGGGGTGCAGCGACTCGCTGCTTTTGCGGTGGGGTTTGGGGAGGTGCTGAAAGCAGCATCTCCCCAATACTGTCAATTATTTTTTCTTTTCCGAAATGCGATGATAGATCAAAATACCGAGCAGACTGACGGCGGCAGCGGCGGCAAAAGCAATGACGGCGACAAGATAACTTTCGTTTTCGATTGCGCTTCCGCCGATTGTTGACGTAATGACGGAAGGCAATCTGCCGAGCGAGCAGATCAGAAGCCATAGGGAAGTTTTGATGTTGGTAAGACCGGCAAAATAACAGAGAAGATCTTTTGGGGTGCCGGGTAACATAAAAATCAGCATCAACAAGAGATCTCGTTTTTTGGAATCTTGCAAAAAACGCAATTTTGATATTTTTTCTTCGGAGAAAAATGCGCTGACAAGAGGCTTGCCGAATTTTCTGACGAGTAAAAAGACGAGCATACTGCCGATGGTCGCACCGAGAAGATTCAGAAACGTGCCTTCAAGGATGCCGAATATATAACCGCCTGCGATTTCCAAAACCTCGCCAGGAATCAAAGCTAAAATGACTTGCAAGGCAACGATGGCAATATAGATCAATCGGCTCATTTCGCCGTATTGCGTGAGCCATGCTTCAAACGCTTCTTTGTCAGCGATCAGACGGTATAAGAGATAACTGAAAAATAAAAGCAGACCGATGACGGCGGTCAGAGATATGATTTTGATGATTTTTTGCGGGCGGGTATCTTTTTTCATCCGTTTTTTGTCCTTTGTTTTGTGATGATATTCTTTCATATTATATAATAAGTAAAAATGAAAATCAATGTAACGAGGCGGGATTTAATCGAATCTTAAAGTTTATCTGCGGAAAAATTGTTGGCAAAATGACCATTTATTTCTTGACATAACGATGATGTCAAGGTATAATAGAAAATATATTTTTTAGGATTATACAAAAAAAGCAAAAAATGAGAAATATTTTTGCTTTGAAGTACAGCACTACCATGCAATAGGAAACAGATTGGAGATTATGATGATTAGATTGAATTGCGATTATCTTGAAGGCGCGCATCCGAATATTTTGGAACGGCTTTGCAAGACGAATTACGAGCAGACAAAACCTTACGGCTTTGATGAGATTACGTTATCCGCGAAGGAGAAGATCAAAAAGGCTTGCGGGCTGGAAGAGAAAGGCGAAGTTTATTTTATGGTCGGCGGTACGCAGACCAATGCGACGATGCTGGACTTTATTCTGCGTAATTCGGAAGGCGTTATCGCAGCAGATACGGGTCATATCAGCGTGCATGAAGCGGGTGCGATCGAATATTCCGGTCATAAAGTCATTACACTTCCTGCTGTCAACGGCAAGGTTTGTCCCAAAGCGGTGGAAACATATCTGGAGAATTTTTATAAGGATGCCACATGGTTTCATATGGCGATACCCGGCGCGATTTATATTTCACATCCTTCCGAATACGGTACGCTTTACACCAAAGAGGAATTGAAAGCACTCCGCGCGGTTTGCGATCAATATAAATTACAGCTTTATCTTGACGGTGCAAGACTCGGTTATGCCGTCGCTTGTGAAAATACAGACGTAACGCTTCCCGTGATTGCGGAATATTGCGATTGCTTCTGTATCGGCGGCACGAAAGTCGGTGCGCTTTTCGGTGAAGCGGCAGTTTTTACACGTAAAGAAGATGCGATGCGTTTCGTGACTTTTATCAAACAGCACGGCGCACTCCTTGCCAAAGGCAGAATGCTCGGTATTCAGTTTGATGAACTTTTTGAAGATGATCTTTATTTCAAGCTCGGCGCACACGCAGACAAGTTGGCGATGAAAATCAGAAAAGCATTCCTTGAAAAAGGCTATGAAATGTATAGCGATTCCTATACCAATCAGCAATTTTTCCTCGTGACGAATGAAAAACTTGCAGAGATCAATGAAAAGGTTGCTGTGGATGATTGGGGTCCCGTTGATGACGAGCGTCATCTCATCCGTATCACGACAAGCTGGGCAACAACGCAAGATATGGTCGATGCGCTGATCGATTTGCTTTGATGCTTATATGAAAATCCTCCCTGTCGGGAGGATTTTTTGACTTTGATGATTATTCATGAGATAAGGCTTCTTCATCGGACAAATGGAGGGCGGCGTGTTTTTTGATGGCATCAAAGCTTTCCGCACTAATGATATGTTCGATGCGACAGGCATCTTCTCTGGCGGTTTCGGGAGAAACGCCGAGTGCGGTTAGGAATCTGGTGAGGGCGGTATGACGTTCATACATTTTTTCCGCGATTTCACGTCCCGATGCAAGTAAAGTGATATGACCTGTTTTGTCCATTTCGATATAACCGTTTTCGCGAAGATGCTTCATGGCAATGCTGACGCTGGGTTTTGTATATTCAAGCTCGTTGACGATATCGATCGAACGTACCGCACCGTTTCGTTTTTGCAGAATCAGGATGGTTTCGAGATAATTTTCGGCGGATTCTAAAATTTTCATTCGGCTCATTCCTTTTTTTGAGATATTTTATATAGTATAACATAAACTCCGCACTTTTTCAAGATGTTTTTTGCACAGGTTTTACTTGACCTTGTTTTATTAATATGTTATAATCAAGATAATAACTTATATTTTATAAGGAGGAACGGAACGATGACCGATCAGAGAGCAGCCATCCCTTTTTTGCCTCCGTAAGAGAAATCGGAAATTCAATCCCTGAAGATACTCCGAAGCCATTTCGTATCTTCCGCGGAAAGTCCGCCTGTCGTTCTCAGCAGTGTCAGGTAGAAGATGACAGTCAATAAGATACCGCAAACGGTGATTGCCGTATTTGTCAGCGGAAGGATACTTGTTTTCAGCAATAACATGGTCAGCGCGGATGCGCCCGCCACGCAAAGAATCGGACACAATACCGCTTTGGGTATCGGAATTCCCGCGTTCGTGACCGAAAGCAGCCGTGTCAGGCTGAAAGCTAAATTGATAAGCTCTGTCACGAATACGCAGATGACGTAACCCCATATGCCGATCCTCGGCATCAACGTCCAGACGAGAAAAACACTCAGCGATGCATCAATAATATTATATAACATGGAATGCATCTGCTGTCCCAAGCCTTTGAGCATTCCGTCAACGGTCGTATCCAGATACATGACGGGTACGAGCGGCGCAAAGATGCGGATATATTTTGCGGCTTCACGGCTTTGGTAGACCAAGATTCCGAGCGGTTCGGCAAAACAGACGAGGATTCCTGCCGTTCCGATACCGAAAAGCAACGCGAAAGTCAGCGCGCGGGTGACGATATAACGGATATGCTTATGATTGCGCGTATCACCGTAAGCGGCGGCAAGTTCCGAAAGTTCGGGGACGATGAGTCCCGCAAAGGTACTGCATACCGCCGAGGGAAAAAGGATGAGCGGAAAGACCATGCCGTGTATCGTTCCGTAAGAAGCAAGGGACGTTTCATAATCCGCCCCGTGTCTTCGCAGTCCGATCGGTATCAGGATATGCTGAATCGTGACCAGACCTGAACGCAGATATGACGAAAATGCGATGGGAAGCGAGATATGTAACATCCGTTTTTTCATGGTGGGATCACAGCTCTTTTTTTTCGTTTGCAGATGCTTTTTCCGATCAAAGAGATAAAAGATCAGAAGATAAACGAAAGAGAGCGCTTCGGCGATTGCTGTTCCCAGAACGAGCGCAAGGGTCGCGTATTCGATGCCTTTCGGGAGCAATGCCGTCAGAAACGTGACGGTGAGTCCGATCTTGACGAATTGTTCCGCGATGCTTGCAGATGCGCTTTTCGCGACACGGCGCACGGCGTTGAAATATCCGCTGAATACGTTTGAAAGCGCGATGAACGGCAGAGCAACGGAAAGTACACGCAAGGAAAGATACGTTCTCTTATCCTGTAAGATATGGTTTGCGATGAAATCCGCGCCGAAAAAGAGAAGTGTAAAGGAAAGCAATCCGAAAAAAAGTGCGTATCCCACGCATTTCCGCATGGCTGAGATCGCACCCGCTTTGTTTCCTTTTCCCAATTCTTCGGAAACAAGACGCATGACGGCAAGATTGATTCCCGAGGAGGCAAGCGTGACGGCAAAGGCATATACACTTGTTACGAGAGAATAAAGTCCCATGCCTCCCGCGCCGAGCTTTCCCGAAACGTATGCGTTGAAGATCACGGCAATGCTTCGCATAAAGATTGTTGTCGCACCGAGAAGCATCGCATTCAGAATAAAGCGTTTGAGTCTTGTCAAAATTCTTGTCAGTCCTTTCATTTGGGATTCTTTTATCCTTATATTCGCGTTTTTGTTCAACTATGCACACGATATCAAAAAATAAAATATAATATACAAGGAGAATTTTTATGAAAAAAGAAAAAACAGTCGGCGCTTTCAAGCCTCGCGAGATCTTACTGGATATCGGTTATCTTTTCATCAGCGGTATCCTTTTCGGCGTGGCTTACAATATGTTCCTCGTTCCCGGCGGTATCTTTATCGGCGGTGCGGGCGGTATTGCAACGGCGCTCAATATCCTTTTTGATCTTCCGACAGGTACGATGATCTTCCTTATTAACGTTCCTCTTGTTCTTTTGTTTTGGTTTTTCTATGGCTTCCGTTCGTGCGTGAAAGCGATCGTCGGTATCATCGTTTCATCCGTTTTCGTTGATGCAACGGGTCCCGATTTTCTGAATATTTTCCGCTGTCCCTTTACGAGTCCCGAAGAAAACACCATTCTTTGTGCGCTGTTTGGCGGTATCGTGATCGGTGTTGCGGTTTCGTTCATGTTCGTGCGCGGTTATACCACGGGCGGCTCCGACCTTGCGGCATTTCTCGTCAAGATCCCTTTTCCCAAGGTATCCACGCCCAAATTGCTTTTGATCATTGACGTGCTTGTCGTTGTCGTCGCATCCTTTGCGACCTGCTTCTTTACCGCTGACGGTCAGTTTATTATGAATGAAGAAAGCATTTACGCTTGCTATCTTTCCATCCTTTTCTCGTTCCTCGCAACCTTTATGTTCTCCAGTATGCTTGAATTCATGAATAGCGGTTTTGATAAGACCCGTGTGGCTTATATCTTTTCGGATAAATATGAAACCGTTGCCGATGAATTGATGGCAAAGCTTGAAAGAGGTGTTACCATTCTTGACGGTACCGGCTGGTATACCAAGGGCAGCAAAAAAGTAATTTTCTGCGTTGTCAAGAAAAATGAAATCTATGAACTCAAAAATCTCGTTCGTTCCATTGATGAAAATGCGTTCATGATCCTTTCCGAAGCGACGGAAACCATCGGTCAGGGCTTCAAGGCGGGTATTGCTGACGTTGCCATCGAACCGAAAAAACGCGGTAAAAAGAAATCTTGATTGCAATATTTCGGGGAAACCTTGAAAAAAGGTTTCCCCGAAAATCGTTTTGCGGTATTTTTTAATACTCTTTTTTATGAAGCCTTGCATTTCCCGAAAAAATATGTTATACTACTAAACAATATGATGAAAGGACGGTGAGGGAAAATGACTCCGGATACGAAAATACCGAAACGTGTTTCGGAAGCGATCGGCGGCGCGTTGCTTCTGGCGATGCTTTTGCTTTTGTGGATCTCACTTTTGCCCGAAACGGAAATTTCTGCTTTGCCGTTGCTTTTCCGTATCGTTCTCAAAATCGCAATCTTCCTTTTTCCTGCATTGTGGCTTGCCGTATTTTTAAAGCGCAGAAAGATCAGCCCTCCCAAAATGACGGAACGGGCAAGTCTGAATAAAAGTCTGATGCTGATGCTGTCCTCTGCGGGATTGATTGTGATTATTGAGATCTTGTATACAGCGCTTTTCCCGACTGTGATCACCCCTGTGGGTGTCGCGCGTGAAAATACTTTGCTTGAAAATTTTCTGCTCTTTCTTTCCGTTTCCGTCGTTCCGGCGGTCACGGAAGAAATCTTTTTCCGCGGTGTCGTTCTGCGTTCCATGCGTGTGTTCCGCACTTCGCTTGCGATACTCATGTCTGCACTCGTTTTTGCGCTGATGCATTTTTCCGCGCCTGTTTTTCCGCTTGCGTTTGTTTGCGGATTGATCTTCGGTATGGCTTACGTTTCAACGGGTTCGGTCTTTTCCGTGATCGGTATCCATTTTCTTTGTAATGCGTTTTGGTTTCTTGCGGAAACGGTCAACGTATATATGCCCGATGGATATTCGCTCTTGATACGCGGTGCATTTACGGTCTGCGTTTTGCTTTCATCGACGGGACTCCCTTTTCTCAAGGAAAATACCGTTGCTTTTTTTGCCGATGATGAATATGCTGTTTCGTCTTCGGCGGTATTAAGTCTGCCGATGATGCTCTTTATCGGACTTGCCGTGGGTATTCAGCTCTTTACATAAATAACGCGAGTTCGATAAGAATTTTTGCAATACTTTTTTCTTAAGTTGACGACATTGCCCCAAAGGGGAAGACCTTGGCAAAATCTTCATTTTAGTTTTCTACATGAATTTTCATCGAACTCACATTAAATATTTGTTTTTTGTGCTGATTCCCCTGCAAAATGAAAAATTAAATCAAAATAAAGACAGAGGCGGCATAGGGGGTGCAGGCACTGCCTGCCGTTTCTTTTGCCAAACTTTTCTTTTTCTAAAGAAAAGCGGGAGGGAAATATGAATGAAAATGCTGAAAAATATATGCGGGAGGCAATGAAACAAGCGCGCCTTGCCGCGAAAAAAGGCGAAGTTCCCGTGGGAGCTGTGATCGTGCGCGACGGAGAGATCATTGCCCGTGCTTATAATACCAGAGAAACGGGGAAAGATGCACTTTGCCATGCGGAGATCAAGGCGATCCATCGTGCTTGCCGCAAGCTCGGCGGTTGGCGATTGCCCCGTTGCGAACTGTACGTGACGCTGGAGCCTTGTCCGATGTGTGCGGGCGCGATCATCAATTCCAGAATCGTTTCCGTTTACTATGGCGCACACGATCAAAAAGCAGGTGCATTCGGTACACTTTTTGATATGAATGATTTCGGGCTGAATCATAAACCCGAAATTTATTCGGGTATTTTGGAGGAAGAATGTGCGGGAATGCTTTCTTCTTTCTTTGCGGAATTGAGAAAACAGCGAAAAAATGCTTCTTTCGGGAAAAATGACGAAAAAAATAAAAAAATTAACAATTTAAACGAAAAATAAGGTAAAAATATGTTTGACATTCAGCTATATTTGTGATACTATATTATCATAGCGTATCCAGAATTACTTTTGTTGATAATTGTTTGAACATAATTCTTGAGCTTCAGAAAGGATAAATATAAGGTATGAAAAAAGCAACCAAAAGATTGATCGCCGCTGCTCTCGCAGCTCTTGTGACAACCTCCGTATGCACAACCTTCACAGGCTGTAACAAGGACGGTGCAGAAGACTCCACAGGTCCGATCATGACACTTCCTACAGGAACCACCGGCACAGGCGAAACCACCAGCACCAATGGCGGCACCACAGAAACCACTTCCACCAATCAGGGCGGTACGATCGTTCAGCCGACAAAGGGCTTCAACGTCCTTACAGGTGAACCCGCTGTCAACGATCTCTCCTATAAAAGACCCGTTGCGATCGTTGTTGACAACAACACCCTCTCCTACGCAAATCAGACAGGTCTTGGCGATGCGGATATTCTTTACGAAACACTCGTTGCTCCCGGTATTACCCGTTTCCTCATGGTAACTTCTGATTATACACAGATTGACAGCGTTTGTAATATCCGTTCCGGCAGAGATTATCACCTCGATCTCGCAGCTTTCCACAATGCTGTTCTCGTTTGCCACGGCGGTTCTATCACCGATAACTATGATTTCTATTCTCTCGCAAAAGAACGCTACGGTAGCCGTTGGGGTTACGTTGATACCATGTTTGAAAAATGGTTCGCTGTTGACGTATACGGCGAAGTTTACGGCACAATCGCAAACCACGGTGACCGCGTTGACCTCAAATATGATACCATCTTCAAATCCAGCGCAATGACAGCTCTCCTTGAAAGCGATTCCAAATTCGTTAAGGAAGGTCAGGGCTCTCTCGTTGGCTACGCGAAAGAAAGCCTCAAGTTCGTTGATTACGGTACGACCAAAGATATGAGCGGCGCATCCACTGCGACCAATATCGATCTTCGTTTCAAATGTCAGGGCTCCAGCAACGTAAAATCTGTTTCTTACAAATATGATTCTGCGACAGGTAAGTATCTGCGCAATCAGGACGGCGTTGCACACACGGATTCCGTAACGGGCGAACAGCTCGCATTCACTAACGTCATTACACTCTTTACCAACGTAAAAGCTGTTTCCACAGGTATTGCTAACGACCCCACAATGACTCTTGTTGATACCAAGGGTTCCGGTGTTGGCTACTACTTCAACGGCGGTAAGGTTATCAACATCAAGTGGACTTCCAATGGTGCGGATCTGATCCTCACAGATCCCAACGGCGATGAACTCGAACTCGCAACAGGTAACACCTATATCGGTTACCTCGATATCAGCTACCTCTCCGGCGGCACATCTTTCTGGAATTGATCCCCTCAAGGCTTCTCCGATCGGAGAAGCCTTTTCTTTTTGTCGGACTGCCGCCCGAACCATCCTTCAAAAACTTTATATGGGGTGCAACTTTTCGGAATGGTATGCCTACTTTATATATAAATGAAAGGTAGGTGCTTTTTATGAAAAAA
Source organism: Clostridia bacterium (assembly GCA_017472285.1). GTDB lineage: Bacteria > Bacillota > Clostridia > Oscillospirales > CAG-272 > QALR01. The sequence continues at coordinate 27,752 of JAFUQQ010000029.1, forward strand.
AGTATTGCGATTTTTTTACTTATTTGCTTTTTGATGGGTCTTGGTTCCTGTACAAAAGACGAAACACAGGAACCTGTCGGTGATTTCACGTTTACGCTCGTCTGGGGTTGCTACGGTATCAGTTCTTACGACAGCGCGACGGGAAAGCTTGTGAAAACTTCTCATGCGACACATCCCGAAGATTACGTTACAAATTTTTATCTGACCGAGGAACAAATGGCGGAGATCAGCGCGCTTTTACAGGAACTCGATCTTGAAAGTTATCCCGATGAATACGATCCGCATCTGACCGAGGATGGACAAACGACAAGGTCCGATCCGTCAATGGATTTAATTCTGACTTTGCAATGGGACGGAAAAACAAAAACGGTGGCTTGCAGAGAAACAGCTTTGCATTACACCTCCCGCGTCAAAAAAGGAAATGGTTTCTTGCAGACTTGTAAAACGATCATCGATATGCTTACGGCTTCGGAAGAATGGAAATCGCTTCCGCCTTATGAATTTCTGTATGATTGAGAAACGATACCGAAGGTTACATGAACGCGGAAAAGAAAAAGGTGAGGATCCCAAGTAATTCAGAAAAAAAGCGTACATCGTACGCTTTTTTTCATCTCCCCCTTGACACTTTTTCTCTGCTGTGATATAATTTCTTTAATAAATCTTTTGATTGGCAAGCGGACTTTTGCGTTTCGATAGGAATATATCGGAGAAAATCGGGAATGATTGGAATATCGTAAAAGTTTGTTTTTGCCTTGTATTTTTGCGAAAGGAATGGTTATACTATGATTACTGTCTTAAAAAACGCAAAGATTTATGACGGCGGCGTAATGAAAACCTGCGAAGCCGCTTTTGACGGAACATCTCTTACAATGACCGGCGCTATGGGCGGCGGCACTTCCGTTTCTAAATTTGAGAATGTTGCTATTTTGCCCGGCTTTTGTGATGTGCATGTGCATTTCCGTGAGCCGGGTTTTTCATATAAGGAGGATATCGCGAGCGGTTCTGCGGCGGCGGCGCGCGGTGGCTATACGGCTGTCTGCACGATGCCCAATCTGAACCCCACGCCCGATACCCTTGAGCACCTTGAAATTCAGAGGAAAGCAATCGCGGAAAAAGCAAAGATCGCCGTTTATCCTTACGGCACGATCACGATGGGTGAACTCGGAAAAGAGTTTTCCGATATGGAAGCGATCGCTCCTTACGTCATCGGTTTTTCTGATGACGGCCGCGGCGTACAGGATGGCGGCATGATGCGCGAAGCTATGGAAAGAGCCAAAGCGATGGGTAAGATCATCGCGGCACACTGCGAGGACAATACGCTTCTGCGCGGCGGCTATATCCATGACGGCGCATACGCGAAAGCGCACGGACACAAAGGTATCTGTTCCGAAAGCGAATGGAAACAGATCAAACGCGATATCGAGCTTGCCGCAAAGGTTGGCTGCAAATATCACGTTTGTCATATTTCCACGAAGGAAAGCGTTTCCCTCATCCGCGATGCAAAAAAGAGCGGCGTGGATATCACCTGTGAAACAGGTCCGCATTATCTGGTGCTGGACGACAGTTGCCTGCAGGAAAACGGCAGATTCAAAATGAATCCCCCCTTGCGTTCGCCCGAAGATAGAGAAGCACTCGTTGAAGGTATCCTTGACGGTACGATCGATATGGTCGCAACCGATCATGCGCCTCACAGCGCGGAGGAAAAAGGTCGAGGTCTTGCAAAAAGCGCGATGGGCGTTGTCGGACTTGAAACAGCGTTCCCCGTGCTTTATACGGGACTTGTGCGCAAAGGTATCCTGACGCTTGAAAAACTCGCGGAGCTGCTCTCCGTGAATCCGAGAAAGCGTTTCGGCATCACTTCTGACGCGGGATACTGCGTCTGGGACCTCGATGCCTGCTATAAGGTCAATCCCGAAGAATTTCTTTCGATGGGACGCAGTACACCTTTTGCGGGCGATACAGTTTACGGTAAAAATTTAATGACGATATATGGAGGAACTTTGGTATGGCAAAGCAATTAAACAAAAAGATCGTTCTTGCGGACGGAAGCGAATACTACGGATACGGTTTCGGCGCAGACGTTGAACGCGTATGCGAAATCGTTTTCGATACGTCTATGGTAGGCTATCAGGAAATCATTTCCGATCCTTCGTACACGAATCAGATGGTTGTCATGACGTATACCTTGATCGGTAACTACGGTATGACGGATGAAGATTACGAATCGAAAGCACCTAGCTGTGGTGCGCTTGTCGTTCGTGAATATAATGACCTGCCTTCCAACTTCCGTTATACAAAAACTCTGGCGGAAACCATGGAAGAAAGCGGTATCCCTGGCATTGCGGGCTTTGATACCAGAGCACTCACAAGAAAGATCCGCGACAATGGCTCCTGCAAAGCGATCATCACCGACGCGGACACTCCCAAGGAAAAAGCACTTGCGATCATCGCAGAAACGGAAATTTCCACGGATGCCGTTGCGAAAGTAAGCTGCCGCAAGCGTTGGTATGCGCGTACCGCGAATGCGAAATACAACGTCGTTGCGATCGACTGCGGTATCCGTCTCAGCGTGATCCGCACACTCAACGAATACGGCTGTAACGTCACCGTTATGCCTTATAATACCGCCGCTGAAGAAGTCATCAAGATGAATCCCGATGCCATCCTCATCTCCGAAGGTCCCGGCAATCCCGAAGACATAACGGCAGTCGTCGAACTCATCAAAGCATTGAGAGGTAAATATCCGATGGTCGGTATCGGTCTCGGCCACCAGCTCATCGCTCTCGCATACGGTGCGAAAACTTACAAAATGAGCTTCGGCCATCACGGCGGCAACCATCCCGTTAAGAATCTCAAAACAAATACCATTGAAACCGTTTCCCAGAACCACAATTATGCCGTTGATGCGGCGAGCGTTGACGCAACGACACTCAAGGTCACTCACCTCGATATCCTTGACGACGTTGTGGAAGGACTCTGCTCCGAGGAAGACGGCGTATTCACCGTTCAGTATCATCCCGAGGTCATGAGCGGTCCTCGCGGAAGCGTCGGTTTCTATGATGAATTTATCCGTATTATGAAGGAGGGCAAATAATATGCCGAAGAGAACAGACTTAAAGAAAATCCTTGTAATTGGTTCCGGACCGATCGTTATCGGTCAGGCGGCTGAATTTGACTATGCGGGCACACAGGCTTGTCTTGCGCTCCGCGAAGAAGGCTACGAGGTTGTTCTTTGCAACTCCAACCCCGCGACCATCATGACGGACACCACCATCGCGGACAAGATCTATATGGAACCCCTCACACTTGAATATATCGCGAAGATCCTCCGCTACGAACGCCCTGATGCGATCGTCCCTGGTATCGGCGGTCAGACAGGTCTGAACCTTGCGATGCAGCTCGAAAAGAAGGGCATCCTCCGCGAATGCGGCGTTGAACTTCTCGGTACAAGCAGTGAAAGTATCGAAAGAGCAGAGGATAGAGAAGGCTTCAAGAAGCTCTGCGAAGAACTCGGCGAACCTGTTCTTCCTTCTCTGATTGCACATACCATCGAAGAAGGTCTTGCGGCTGCGGAAGAAATCGGTTATCCTGTCGTACTCCGTCCTGCATTCACGCTCGGTGGTACGGGCGGCGGCTTTGCTGACAACGAAGAAGAATGCCGTGAACTTCTCAAAAATGGTCTGAAACTCTCTCCCGTAACGGAAGTCCTTGTTGAAAAGAGCATCAAGGGTTATAAAGAAATTGAATATGAAGTTATGCGCGACGCAAACGATACGGCGATTGCCATTTGTAATATGGAAAACGTGGACCCCGTCGGTATCCATACGGGCGACTCCATCGTTGTTTGTCCCTCTCAGACACTGACAAGCAAGGAATGCCATATGCTGAAAGAAAGCGCGCTCAAGATCATCCGTGCGCTCAAGGTAGAAGGCGGCTGTAACGTACAGTTCGCGCTCGACCCCCACTCCTTCCAGTATTACCTTATCGAAGTTAACCCCCGTGTTTCTCGTTCCTCTGCGCTTGCTTCCAAAGCCAGCGGCTATCCGATCGCACGTGTTACCGCGAAGATCGCTGTCGGCATGACACTTGATGAAATCATGCTCGCAAACGCTCCCGCGGCTTGTGAACCTACGCTCGACTACGTCGTTGCAAAACTCCCCCGTTTCCCGTTCGATAAATTCGCAACGGCGAACAACTCTCTTTCCACACAGATGAAAGCAACGGGTGAGGTCATGAGCCTTGGCAGAACGCTCGAAGAATGTATGCTCAAAGCCGTTCGTTCCCTTGAAATCGGTGTTTGCCATATCCATATGGCAAAATTCGACGACTGGGCAACAGACGATCTGATGAAATATCTCCCCCTCGCAACAGACGACCGTATTTATGCCATTGCTGAACTTCTCCGCCGTGGCACCGATATCGGTATGATCTGCGATGCCACCAAGATCGATATGCTCTTCATTGAAAAATTCAAGAATATCGTTCTGATGGAAAATGAACTCAAAGCGGCTCCTATGAACGTGGAAGTTCTGAGAGATGCGAAGAAGATGGGTATTTCCGATAAATTCATCGCGAAACTCTGGAACTGCCCCGAAATCGAAGTTTATACCATCCGCATGGCGAATAACATCGTTCCCGTCTATAAGATGATCGATACCTGCGGTGCGGAATTCGCAAGCTATGTTTCCTATTTCTATTCCACATACGAAGAAGAAAACGAATCCATCGTTTCCGATAAGAAGAAGATCATCGTTCTCGGTTCCGGTCCCATCCGTATCGGTCAGGGTGTCGAATTTGACTATTCTTCCGTTCACGCCATCAAGACCATCAAATCCTCCGGTTTTGAAGCGATCATCATCAACAATAACCCCGAAACCGTTTCCACAGACTATACGACCTCCGATAAGCTCTATTTCGAGCCTCTCTGTGTTGAGGACGTTATGAATATCATCAACCTCGAAAAACCCTACGGCGTTATCGCATCCCTCGGCGGTCAGACCGCGATCAACCTTGCCGATCCGCTCCGTGAAAGAGGCGTGAAACTCATCGGTACGGATTGCGACGCGATCGAAAAGGCAGAAAACCGCGACTCCTTTGAAAAGGTTCTCCGTGAGCTCAATATTCCTCAGCCGCAGGGTAAAGCCGTTACCAAAATCGAAGACGGTGTTGCCGCTGCCGCGAAGATCGGTTATCCCGTTCTCGTTCGTCCTTCCTTCGTGCTTGGCGGACGTGCGATGCAGATCGTTGCTGATGAAGAAGGTCTGCGTCATTACCTCAAGACAGCCGTTGAAATTGACGAAGACAAGCCCGTTCTCGTTGACAAATATATTCAGGGTAAGGAAGTCGAAGTTGACGCGGTTTGCGACGGTACGGACGTATTCGTTCCCGGTATCATGGAACTTGTTGAACGTACAGGTATCCACTCTGGTGACTCCATCAGCGTATATCCTTCCTTCAGCATTTCCAATAAAGTTAAAGAAACGATTCTCGATTATACCAAGAAGCTCGGTCTGGGCATCGGTATCATCGGTCTTTATAACATTCAGTTCATCGTTGATAAGGACGAAAACGTCTTCATCATCGAAGTAAACCCCCGTTCCTCCAGAACCGTTCCGTTCATCTCCAAATCCACAGGTTACAGCCTTGCCGATATCGGTACGCTCGTTATCCTCGGCAAGACACTCAAGGAACAGGGCATCACGGATATCTATCCCGCGGAAAAGAAACGCTGGTACGTCAAAGCACCCGCATTCTCCTTCTCTAAGCTCCGCGGTCTTGACGCTTACCTCAGCCCCGAAATGAAATCCACAGGTGAAGCGATCGGTTACGACAACAGCCTGACACGCGCGCTCTTCAAAGCACTCAAGGCTTCCGGCATGAACGTATCCAACTACGGTACTGTATTCTGCACCATTGCCGATCACGACAAGGCAGAAGCACTCCCGCTCATCCGCCGCTTCTATAACATGGGCTTCAATATTCAGGCAACCGAAGGCACGGCGAAATTCCTCAAGGAAAACGGCATCCGCACACACGCTGTCCGCAAGATCAGCGACGGAAGCGAAGAAATCCTCGACTCCATCCGTGCGGGTTATGTAAATTATGTCATCAATACCAGAGACGTTCAGTCCACAGGCGTTCTTTCCGACGGTCACCAGATCCGTCAGTGCGCTGTTGAAAACAACGTCACCATCTTTACCGCGCTCGATACCGTCAAGGTTCTTCTCGACGTACTCGAAGAAACCACCCTCGGTATCTCCACGATTCACGATTGAGGTGCGATATGACACAAGGCTTTTATGAGATCATATCCAACGTAACGATTGCGAAGGATATTTACGAAATGGTGCTTGGCGGAGATACCTCCGCCATCACCGCTCCCGGTCAGTTCATCAATATCAAGATCGAAGGCTTCTATCTGCGCCGTCCGATCTCCATTTGTGACTGGGACGACAAAACCATCACCATTCTTTTCAAGACTGTCGGTGCCGGTACATATAAGCTCTCCGAAATGAAAGCGGGCGAAAAGCTCGATATCCTCGTCGGACTCGGCAACGGTTTTGATCCCGATGCTTGTGGCGAAAAGCCCCTTCTCGTCGGCGGTGGTATCGGTACGCCTCCTATGTACGGTCTTTGCAAAAAACTTCTCGCTATGGGTAAGAAACCCTCCGTCATCCTCGGTTTCGCTTCTCAGGCAGACGTTGTTTATGAAGAAAAATTTAAGGAACTCGGCGTGGAAACACGCATTGCAACCGTTGACGGCTCTTACGGCACGAAAGGCTTCGTAACGAACGCAATGGATGCGCTTGACTACGATTATTTCTATGCTTGCGGTCCGATCCCGATGCTTCACGCGCTTTGCGACGCAACCAACACAAGCGGCGAAGTCAGCTTCGAGGAACGCATGGGTTGCGGTTTCGGTGCTTGCATGGGCTGTACCTGCAAAACCAAGTACGGCAATAAACGTATCTGCCGTGACGGCCCCGTTCTCAAAAAGGAGGAAGTAATATGGTAAATACTAAAGTTACGCTCTGTGGCATCGAAATGGATAACCCCATCATCCCCGCAAGCGGTACATTCGGCTTCGGCTATGAATTTGCCGAACTTTACGACATCAATTGTCTGGGGACTTTCTCTTTCAAGGGTACGACCAGAGATCCCCGTTTCGGCAATCCCACCCCCCGTATTGCAGAATGTCCCGAAGGTATGCTCAATGCCGTCGGTCTGCAGAATCCCGGTGTGGATAAGGTCATTGCCGAGGAACTTCCAAAACTCGCAAAATGCTTCCATAAGCCCGTTATGGCAAACGTCAGCGGTTTCTCCCTCGACGAATATGTGGAAACCTGTGAAAAGATCAATGCTTGCGAGCAGGTCGGCTGGATCGAAGTCAATATTTCCTGTCCCAACGTACACGGCGGCGGCATGAGCTTCGGTACGTCCGCAGATGCGGCGGCTGAAGTCACCAAAGCAGTTCGTGCCGTTACCACAAAACCCCTTATCATCAAACTTTCTCCCAACGTAACCGATATCGCTTCCATCGCCAAGGCTTGCGAAGCTGCAGGTGCGGACGGTATCAGCCTCATCAATACGCTGATGGGTATGCGTATCGACCTTCGCAAGAGAAAACCGGTGATCGCCAATAAGACGGGCGGTTATTCCGGTCCTGCCATCATGCCCGTTGCGGTTCGTATGGTATATCAGGTATATGACGCGGTCAAAATTCCGATCGTTGGCATGGGCGGCGTTTCCACGGCGGAAGACGTGATCGAAATGATGCTCGCAGGCGCAACGGCTGTCGAGGTCGGCGCGGCAAATCTTGTCAATCCTTACGCGAGCCGTGATATCATCAACGATCTTCCGCGCGTGATGGAAAAATACGGTATTCAAAATCTTACAGATATTATCGGAGGTGCTCACTAATGGGTAAAGACGTTATCATTGCTTGCGATTTCGCGAGCGCACAGGCTACATATGATTTTCTTGATAAATTCACGGGCAGAAAGCCCTATGTAAAGATCGGTATGGAGCTTTTCTATGCAGAAGGTCCTGCGATCGTTCGTGAAATCAAAGCAAGAGGACACAAAATTTTCCTTGACCTCAAGCTTCACGATATTCCCAATACCGTTCGCAAATCCATGGCTGTACTTTCTCATCTCGACGTGGATATGTGCAACCTCCATGCAGGCGGTACGATTGCCATGATGGAAGCGGCTCTCGAAGGTCTGACAAGACCTGACGGCACACGTCCTCTCCTCATCGCCGTTACACAACTTACTTCCACAAGCGAAGAAAGAATGAAGGAAGACCTTCTTATCAACGAACCCATCGATAGAGTCGTTATGCACTACGCGGCAAACGCGAAGAAAGCGGGTCTTGACGGTGTTGTTTGCTCTCCTCTCGAAGCGGGCAAGGTTCACGATGTTTGCGGTAAGAACTTCCTCACCGTAACCCCCGGCGTGCGTTTCGCAGGCGGCGACGTTGGCGACCAGTCTCGTATCACAACCCCCGAAGGCGCAAAGGCTATCGGTTCCGACTATATCGTTGTCGGCAGACCGATCACAGCGGCGGCTGATCCCGTTGCGGCATACGAAAGATGCGTTGCTGAATTTGTTGATTAAGCAGGCTGTGCCTGCACCCGTTTTCGCCTATCTTTGTTTTTGCTGACAGAGAGATGCGGTGAAACGGCGGTTACCAATTTTATCTAAAAATGGTGTGTTTGTAGGGGGAGACCCCTCTGTCAAACTGGCAGAATGGTCTCCCATATTTTCAAGAGATCGTCATTCACTCCATAGAGAAAGGACTTAAAAATGAGAAGTTTGATCGATATTTTGGAGCTTACCACCGCGGAGATCGATGAACTGATCGCCGTGGCAGAGGATATCATTGCGACTCCCGAAAAATATGCGGAAGCCTGCAAGGGTAAAATCCTCGGTACGCTTTTCTTTGAACCCTCCACAAGAACAAGACTCAGCTTTACATCCGCAATGATGAGCCTTGGCGGTAACGTACTCGGCTTCTCCGAAGCAACGAGCAGTTCCGCATCTAAAGGCGAAAGCGTTGCGGATACCGTGCGCATGGTCAGTGCATATTCCGATATCATCGCAATGCGCCACCCCAAAGAAGGCGCGCCTTACGTTGCGGCAAAAGCGGCAACCGTGCCGATCATCAATGCGGGTGACGGCGGACATTTCCATCCCACCCAGACCCTCACTGACCTTCTGACCATCAAACGCAAGAAGGGAAGTCTGCATAATCTTACCGTTGGTCTTTGTGGCGACCTCAAATTTGGCAGAACCGTTCATTCCTTGATTGCGGCGATGTCCCGTTATACAGGTATCAAATTCGTTTTGATCGCACCTGAAGAATTGAAACTACCCGGCTACGTCAAATATGAATTCCTCGGTGACGGCAAGCTCGAATATGTGGAAACCACGGATATGGAAGCGGCAATGCCTGAGCTTGATATTCTTTATATGACCCGTATTCAGCAGGAACGCTTTGCAAGTCATGATGAATATCTCCGTCTGAAAGACAGTTATATTCTGACACTTGACAAGCTCGCAAATGCAAAGCCCGATCTTTGCATCATGCACCCTCTGCCCCGTGTCAATGAAATTTCTGTCAAGGTCGATGACGACCCCCGCGCTTGCTATTTTGAACAGGCGAAGAACGGCAGATATATCCGCATGGCATTGATCCTCAAGCTCCTTGCAGAAAAGGATCAGCCCGATACCGTCCGTCCCGGCGAGCCTACAACGGAAATTACTTGCTCGAATCCCCGTTGCATCACGTCCACCGAACAGGAGCTTCCGCAGATGTTCCGTTGTGTGGATGAAGAACACAACATTCACCGTTGTGCTTACTGCGACCAGAAAGCATATCCCAAAAAAAAATAATGCATACTGCCACCGGGTAGTCTGATGCCAAGCATCCGCCACACATCGTTAGGTCTTTGAAGATGTGTCACGGATGCTTACTTTTTTGCGGGTAATACCCGCACCCAAATTCTCACCTTTTTGTCATTTTCCGCATCTGAATATGGCAAAACGGCGAGGTTCTATTATTTATTAAAAAATAGAAAGGTAACACAATGAAAATTTCCAATCCCTTTAAGCGTTTAACCAAATTTGAATGGCTTTTATGGCTATGTTCCCTTATTGTTGTGACGGGGTCATTTATGATTCCTGCAGAAAAAGATTATCTGACGCTGATCGCATCTTTGATCGGTATCACGGCACTCATCTTTGTTGCGAAAGGTCTTGTAATCGGACAAATTCTGATCGTAATTTTCGCAGTGTTTTACGGAATCATCTCATTTTATTTCCGCTATTACGGCGAGATGATTACTTATCTTGGCATGAGTGCGCCGATAGCACTTCTTTCCGTTGTTTCATGGATTCGCCATCCTGCAAAAACGGCAAAAGAAGTGGAAGTGCATCATATGACACGCAGAGAGATCGTTATCATGTTTGTTTTTGCTGTCATTACAACGGTTATTTTTTATTTTATTCTGGGTCTCATGAATACGGCGAATCTTTTTTTTAGCACGATCTCCGTCACAACAAGCTTTCTTGCTTCGTATCTGACGTTTATGAGAAGTCCCTATTATGCGCTGACGTACGCTTTGAATGACCTTGTGCTGATCGTGCTTTGGGTAGCCGCTTCCATGACGGATGTATCTTCTTTGCCGATGGTCATGTGCTTTGTGATGTTCTTTGTGAACGATCTTTACGGCTTTTTCAATTGGCGGCGAATGGAAAAAAGACAAAGGGAAATTTGAAAAAATATTGACAATACATTCATCTGTTTCGGAATCGTTTTTCGCACGTTTTAACATCAGACGCACCACAGAGAAAATTTTTGAAGGATTTTCAAGGAAACTTTTTATAAAAAGTTTCCTTGAATGGGGTTCGGGGCAAAGCCCCAATTCGCTGAAAAAAATTTTTTAAGAAACATGGGAATAATTGTATACAAAACGAAAAATATATGTTATAATAAACAAAATAGGCGAAATATCCGAAAAGGGAGGCTGAAACGATGAAAAAATTGATGGCGATGGTGCTTGCGGCAGTATTGGCTTTCACGCTTTGTTCGTGTTCCGTGAAGATGACGGCGGCGGAAAATTATCTGATCGCGCTCAAGAAAATGGATGCTGAGGGAATGAAAGCGGCAGTCGATGCAGAAGAATTGTTGGATATCCTGAATCGCGCATCGGATGAAGAGCGGGAAGCTCTGAAGAAGCTCTATGCGCCCATACAGTATACCGTTGGGGAACAGACCGAGGAGGATGGCGCAAGATTTGTCAGCTTGACGCTGAAAGTGCCGGATATGGCAAGACTCATCGAGCTTGTTAAAAAACAGATTCTGGTTTCGGCGGAAACTGCAGAAAAAGTGATTTCGGATATGATCGATGACGGAACGGTCGCAAAAACGATGATGATCGAAAAGACGGTTTCCGTAAAAATGATTGAAAAAAACGGCGAATGGGTGATTGCTGTTGCGGACGAAGCCAATGATGCGTTTATGCAAACGATTGCTTTGACGGAAACGGTTTCGTTTGTTGCAGGCAATTAAAGACCGAAAAGGAGATATCTCATGGAAAAGAACAGAAGACAGGTGCCGAGAACGGAAGATGAATCCGTCATTGTCGGCAGAAATCCCGTTATGGAGCTTTTGAAAAGTGGTAGAGACGTGGAAAAATTATATATTCAGAAAGGCGAACGTGAGGGTTCGATCACGAAGATTTTCGCAGAAGCCAAAAAACGCGGGATCGTCATTTCCGAAGTGGATAAAAAACGTCTGGATGAGCTTGCGTTTGGTAATGCACATCAGGGCGTGGCGGCAGTTGCGTCTGCTGTGGAATACAAAAGCATTGAGGAGATCGTTTCCATTGCAAGAGAAAAAGGCGAAAAGCCTCTCATCGTCGTTTGCGACGGCGTGGAAGATCCGCATAATCTCGGTGCGATCATTCGTTGCGCGGACGGTGCGGGCGCACACGGTATCATTGTTTCCAAAAGACACTGTCCTGTGATCGGACAGACTGTCTTCAAATCTTCCGCGGGCGCGGCATCTTACGTGCCGATCGCAAAGGTTGCTAATATCGCATCCGCTGTGGATGAACTCAAGGAGCTTGGTGTCTGGACGTTTGCTGCGGAAGCAGACGGTGTCCATTATAAAAATGCGGATTTTGATTGCGCTTGCGCGATTGTTCTCGGTAGCGAGGGTGACGGTGTTTCCCGTCTGGTACGTGAAAAATGCGATTTCACGGTTTCCTTGCCCATGCGAGGTCATGTCAATTCCCTGAACGTTTCCACGGCTGCGGCAGTGCTTCTTTTTGAAGCGGCACAAAAACAGGGAAGAAATTGATTTCTCTAACATTTGAGCTTTTCTTATCATGATATTATGACAGAGGAGGTAGCCTTTCATGGCAGATCGTATCAAAAAGGCAAAGGAACGGGAAACGTCCTTTGATATGCAAAAAACAAAAGAAGTCACGGTCACTCCGTATTCGGAAGAAGAATTGATTGCCCTGAAGGCATATTCTCCGCTTTCCGATGTTGAAAAAAATATAGATGAAGCGGAAAGATATATCGATGCCATGCTGAACGGTCAGATCGAAATCAAACGCAAGCCGGAACCGCCCTATCCGCTTGAGCCGGAACCGGATCTGAAAAGTACGGAGGAGATCTCCCGTTTTGAACCGAAAGATATTCATTTGGAAGAAATTCCGAAGCATACGGATATACATACAGAAGTTTTTACGGTCGGTGAAAAATTCGAAATGCCTGAAACGGACAACGTAAAAACAGAAATATTCGATCTTGCCGTGGATGCGGAAACCATCGAAACGGTATTGCATTCGGAAAAGACCGATGCACAAACGGATGAAACGGTCGATCTTTCTGATTTACAGAAAGAATTTCATAAAAAAGAAAAGGAAGATAAGACCCGAGAAGAACAGTATCAAGGAATTGAATATACGGATGAAGAGCAGCGATACGATATCCTTGCGACGTTGCGTTCGCGGTATTTATTATCCAAGATTCGTCTTGCCGTTGCTCTTGTTCTTGCGGCGATGCTTTTTGCAGTTGAAAATATCGGTGCGGTCAGGGAGCTGTTTCCGAGTCAGACGGCTTACGTCGTAACGGATTGGGTCCTCGCACTTGCTTGTTCTCTCCTTATTTTTGATCGTATCGGTATGGCACTAAAGACCTTTTTCCGATTCCATGCCGATGTGGATACCGTCACGTTATGGTCGCTGATCTTTTCCGTGGCGGCAACGGCTGTCGCATTGCTTTTTGAAACATCGGAATCAACGGTCTCGCTTTATAATTTTCCTTATGCGGTCTGTGTATTCCTGAATGCGCTTGCTGTTTTTTATACCTTGCGCCGCGATATCCTTTCGTTTAAGGTTCTTTCTTCATCTCATAGCAAGCTTGCAGTCGAGCTACATGATGCGGATGAAGAACTTCCTGTGGAAACTGTGGAATTTTCCGAGACGCTTTCTCAGAAAGGAAAGACATACGGAACGATTCGTTCTGCTGATTTTATCGATGATTATTTTCAGCATAAATCTGAAGAATCTTCTGTCAGACGGCCGCTTTCATGGTTTCTCCCTGCTTGCCTGTTGATTGCGGTATTGCTTTTCTTTGGCGCATACTTTTTGGAAAAACATAATGTTGCGGAAAGTATCGCTGTTGCTTATGCCGCGTTTATGATGTGTACGCCATTTTCGGTTTTCGTTGCGTATTGTTATCCTTCTTATCTTGCCTCAAGACGCGCGTATTCTTACCGTTCGGCTGTTCTTTGTGATAAAACACCCGAAAATTACCGAGATATTGCACTCGTTGCCTTTGATGATACGGATGCTTTTCCTGCAAATAAAGCCAAAGTCAGAGGTGTCCGACTTTATGCTGACAGAAAGATCGATCATGCGATCCATTATGCGCATCTTGCTTATGCGGAGATCGGTGGACCTTTGGCATCTGTTTTCGCAAGGGCGGATTGCCATTCTGAAAAAACAGAAGAAGTCCGTCTTCGTGAAGTTGCCAAAGACGGTATCTGCGTATTGATCGATGAAAAAAATATCGTGATCGGTACGCCCGAATATATGGAGGAACAATGTTTTGAAACCCATTTTGAACGTGGTGACGAAGAATATCTGGGAAATTCACTGAAAAGGATTTTTTATCTTGCCTGTGATCAGATCGTGATTGCAAAGTTTTATATACAATACGTGCCGGATACAGATTTTATGGATATGGCAAGAGATCTTTGCGCTGCAGGTATCAGTGTATCTGTCCGTACGGCTGATCCTTGTCTGGATGACGGTGTATTTTATCACGGAAAAAATAATCTCGATCGTTATTCCGTTCGGATCGTCAAGGGTTTTCAAACGGAAGATGACGAAAGAAAATGTGTTTCTGCAGGAAGTGCGGGTGTGATCTCGCTCGGCTCGATCAAAGACCTGATGTATTCCATGCTTCTTTGTAAAAGAATCGAAAATGTCAGACGTACAAACCTGATCTTACAAGCGGTTGCCTGTGGACTCGGTGTTGCAGTCATGGCACTTGTGCTTTTCACGGGAAATGCGCCCGTCATGCTTTCGATTTATCCGACGCTTTATCAGTTCTTCTGGCTGTTGCCCATATATTTCGTTTCTAAAATCTATATTTGATTGAGATAGACCGCCTTGCAAAGCAAGGCGGTTTCACTATTTGCATTTTATGAAAAATTAATAAAAATAAATGCAAAAAGGACTTGACAAGGATGGTTCTCTGTGTTATCATTTTAGCATACTAAAATTCAAGGAGAAATCACTTTTATGAAAAAAATGTTAGCACTTCTTCTCGTTGCCGTAATGGCGATGGGTCTTTTTACGTCTTGCGAAACAAAAGACAGTATCGTTGTGGCTTATACCGTGTATAAACCGATGAACTATACGAACGATGACGGCGAATTTGTTGGCTTCGATACCGATCTCGCAAAAGCTGTTTTTGAAGAAAAGCTCGGTTATAAAGTTATCTTCAAAGAAATCGATTGGAATCAGAGATATCTCGAACTCGAAGCGGGGACGATCGACTGTATCTGGAACGGCTTTACAGCCAATACCGCCGATCCGGACGGTATCATGAGAAGTGAAAAAGTCGATTTTTCCTATAATTATATGCTGAATAAGCAGGTCGTCGTCACAACCGAGGAATTGGCGGCTTCCATTACGGATTTCACCTCGCTTTCCGGTAAGGTCGGCGGCGTGGAAGAAGGTTCTGCAGGCGATACGCATCTTGAAAATCTGACGGGTAGCGTGAAAAAGAGCTGCGGTTCTCAGCTCGATGCTTTGAGAGAACTCGTTCTCGGTACAGTGGATTTTGTCGTTCTTGACGAACAGCTTGCGACCGCTTATGTCGGTAACGGTGATTTTGCTGATTTGACAATCGTGGATGCTCTTTCCGGCGATCCCGAATATTATGCGATCGGTTTCAAAAAAGGCAGTGAACTCACTGCTAAAGTCAACGGCGCGCTTGAGGAGCTTGCCGCTGAAGGTAGAATCGATCAGATCGCAAACAAATATAAGCTCGTGACCGCGATCACTGATTTTTCCGATCAGAAATAAGCAGTATATCAAAAAATAATATGAGCCTTCCTCCAAGGAGGAAGGCTTCATTTTTGAAAGGATTAAAAATATGAATTTCTGGCAGATCACACTCGATCTTCTGGGCGGTTTTGGACTCACAGCATTGCTTTTCGTGCTGACACTTCTTTTTGCGATTCCGCTCGGACTTTTGCTTTCTTTTTGTTCGATGAGCAAATATCAACCCGTCAAAAAGATCACGCGCGTCCTGATCTGGATCGTGCGCGGTATTCCGCTCATGCTTCTCGTTTGTATGATCTATTATCTGCCCGGTCTGCTCGGCACGGGAACGATCAATATTTTTGATAAGATGGACCGTTATTTCACGGCATTGATGGGCAGTTCCGAGCTTCTTTATTACGGTAGCTTCGTTGCGGTACTCATTGCGTTCGTCATCAATTACGCTTGTTATTTTTCGGAAATTTTCCGCGGCGGTATCGAAAGTGTTCCGCAAGGTCAATATGAAGCGGGACAGGTTCTCGGTCTGACAAAAGGACAGATCTTTAGCAAGATCATTCTGAAACAAGTCATCAAACGTATCCTGCCGCCGATGTCCAATGAGATCATCACCCTTGTGAAAGATACCGCGCTTGCCAACGTCATTGCCATCCCCGAAATCATCAAGAGAGCCAAGGATATGGCGGCGACACAAGCGTTGACATGGCCGCTTTTCTATACGGCTGTTTTCTATCTGCTGTTTGTTGGATTTGTGACGATTTTGCTCGGCTATGCGGAAAAACGTCTTTCTTATTTCAAGGCGTAAGGAGGGGTTATCATGTTTTTGGAAGTCAGAAAACTTGAGAAAAGTTTTGGCGGTACGTCCGTGCTGAAAGGTGTGGATTTCACGCTTGAAAAAGGACAGGTGCTTTCGATCCTCGGTTCTTCGGGCAGCGGAAAAACAACGCTTTTGCGTTGCATCAATGCGCTTGAAACGGCTGACGGCGGTGAAATCTACGTTGCGGGCAATAAAATCTTTGATGCCGCACATAAAGATAAATTGAAAAATATTCTAAATTTCGGCTTCGTTTTTCAATCATTCAATCTGTTTCCGCAATATACGGCGTTTGAAAACGTAACCCTCGCACCGATTTTACATATCAAGGATGAATGTAAAAAACAGAAAAAGACGAAAGCAGAACGCGAACGCCTAATCAGAGAAGCGGAAGAAAAGGCAAAAATACTTCTGACGAAAGTCGGTCTTGCGGATAAGATGGATTCGTATCCCTGTCAGCTTTCGGGTGGTCAGCAACAGCGAGTTTCCATTGCGCGCGCACTTGCGCTCAGTCCCGATGTGCTTTGTTTTGATGAGCCGACTTCCGCGCTTGACCCGGAAATTACAGGTGAGGTTCTGAAGATCATCAAGGAGCTTGCGGCGGAAGATATGACAATGATTATCGTTACGCATGAAATGAATTTTGCAAGGGATGTTTCCGATAAGATTATTTTTATGGATAACGGTGTTATTGCGGCGGAAGGTTCGCCTGAAGAAATTTTCGGAAAGAATGATAACGAAAGACTTCATTCTTTCCTCAGCTCTTTTTATACGGGTGATTGACGATGAATCGGAAAAAAGTGATTCGGATATTAGTTTGGACGGCATTTGTTTTCTATTGTTTTGCTCTTGTGTATGTTTTGTTTCTGAATGCACGTTCGCATCGCTATCAAGGAGAATCTGTTTGGGATTATATCCGGTTTTCCGTTAATCTGATTCCGTTCAAGACCATTGGAGATTATATCTCCAAAGCAGTATCGGACGCATATTTCGTGACGTTGGCGGTTAGAAATGTCGGCGGTAATCTGATTTTATTCTTGCCGATGGGAATCTTTTTGCCGACACTTTTTCCGCAAATGAGAGGTTTATGGAAAACGATACTTTGTATATTCCTGATGGTTCTTTCTGCGGAAATCATACAACTTTTTTTGAGGTTGGGAATTTTTGATATTGATGATTTCATTCTGAATATAACGGGTGCTTTTTTGGGATATCTGATATTTAAAGTCTTTCAAAAAATCTATTGCAAAAAGATATCTTCCTGTGGTATACTAAATGAAAGAAAGGATGGTGCTATCGATGGCAATCAAATTGAATGAGGATAAAGAGATCGTTGCCCGTATACGTGAAGGACTGAAGAAAAAAGACGGTTATTGTCCTTGCCGTTTGCAAAAAACAGAAGACAATAAATGTATGTGTAAGGAATTTCGCGAACAGATCGCGGATCCCGATTTTGAAGGCTATTGTCATTGTCTTCTCTATTATAAATCCAAGGATTGAAAGGAATTTGTTATGGCAGAAGTTGTGATTACAAAAAATAATTTTGAAGAAGTCGTTATGAAAAGTGAAAAAACGGTTCTTCTTGATTTCTGGGCTACATGGTGCGGTCCTTGTATGATGATTGCGCCTGTCGTTGAAGAAATTGCAAAAGAAAATCCGCAGTATCTCGTCGGTAAGGTCAATGTGGATGATGAACCCGAGCTTGCAGGTGCTTTTGAGATCGAATTTATTCCGACACTTGTTGTGATCCGTGACGGTAAGATCGTTCACAAGGAATCCGGTGTGCATTCCAAAGAAGCAATTCTGAAAATGCTTGCATAAGATGTTCATGTTTGGCGGTAAATTTTTTTGAATTTATCGCCAAAATTTTTGAAAAGGGTATTGACAAAGCTAAAATCGTGTGATATAATGGCGAAGTCAACTGAAAAAACAAATGCGGATTTAGCTCATTTGGTAGAGCGCGACCTTGCCAAGGTCGAGGTGGCGGGTTCGAGCCCCGTAATCCGCTCCAAACAAAATCCGCTTTCGTAAGAGAGCGGATTTTTGTTTGTGTTATTCATTTTTCAATATTCATCATTCATTATTCATTAAACGAAAGCGGATTTTGAATGAATGATGAAGTCGCTTCGCTGATGAATAATGAATAATTATTGAAACAAAAAACACATCCCGTGGGATGTGTCAGACTGTCGAAAAAGCTATGTAGAAAAATTGAAAATAAAAAGTTGCACAAAAAACTCAAAAAGATACCTATTATAAAGGCTCGCCCTTTGGGAGAGCTCCCGACGAAAGTCGGGTGAGAGGGCGGTAATATATGCTGAAA
>JAFUQQ010000030.1 GCA_017472285.1 Clostridia bacterium
GAACATAATCAAAGCAAAAAAGGTGATAATGGTGACAAAACCTCATCCGTCAGCTTCGCTGCCACCTTCCCCAAAGGTGAAGGCCTTGGCAAAATCTTCATTTTAGTTTTCTACATGAATTTTCATCGAACTCACATTAAATTATGAGATTTGGTACACTCCGGCTCAATTGAAATAAGTATCCCCGATCACTTGATCGGGGATACTTATTTCATGGGTACGGTTTTATTTTCTCGAATATCCGAATGTGTTCTGAACGCACTCGTTTTTCAGTTCGACCTTTGGCAGATCAATAACGTCTTTCGGCTTTCGCAGAATCCATTCACCGCGTGTGAAATCGGGGATCGCCTGAGGCATACCGCCATGCGCGATGGATTGTTCGGAGAGCGGGGTGATCGACATCCATGCCGCCATGTCGTATACGTCGATCGGCATTTCCTCCCCGTTTGCAATCGCCTTGAAAAAGGCTTTCATCTCCAGATAGTCCATACCGCCATGTCCGAGCTTCTTCTCCTCTTCTGTAATGTTACGCCAGATATCAGGCAAATATTCTTTATATTCCTCTGCGCAATCCAAGTATTTTCGGATGGTTTTGGACATATCGAAAAACTCATGCATATTTTTATCTGATTCCAACATGACCATATTGGCATCCTGATGGCAAAAGCCTTTCGTTCCGCGTACGGTAAACTCTCTGGAGTAGGGACGTGGCAAAGTTGTATCCAATCTCAGAGTGATGACCTCACCTCCCGCGCACGTGATCGTCGTGACTACGATATCCCCCTGCGAAAAATCGCTTCCTCTCAGTGATGGGTCGGGATTGCGCTCGCTCGCAGAAAATTCGGAGAGTCCCACGCCACCCTTGGTTGCCACAGATGTCAAAGAAAGCATTTTATTGCCTCGGTTGATATTCAGGAGTTTTGCGATCGGGCCCAACTCGTGCGTGGGATAGTTTTCACAGTTCCGATACATATAATTTTCCAAACGGTAATGGCGGTTCACGTGTCCGCCGAGAATTTCACCGCGTAATTCATGTGAGTAAGTGCCATGACAATACAGCACTTTGCCAAGCCTGCCCGAACGGGCAAGCGATGTTGCAAGCAACTCAAAACGGTCGAAGCAACAATTTTCCAGCAACATAATGGGTGTTCCGGTTTCTTCATAGGTGCGGACCAGTTGCCAGCAGTCCTCAAGGTCACACGCTCCCCCAACTTCTGCCGCGGTATATTTTCTTGCTCTCATCGAAGCCACCGCTATGCGCGTGTGCGTTTCCCAAGAGGTCGCGATCACGACTGCATCAACATTTTCATCGCGGAGCAAATCTTTATAATCTTGATATAGGACGGGATGCCTACTGCAATGCTGCGCCACGGTTTCCGCACCTTTTTCCATTCTGTCACGGTAAACGTCGCATAACGCAACGATCTCACATTCGTCGCACACAAGCATCGTGCGCAGAAGCCCCATGCCTCTTTGTCCCAATCCGATAATGCCTGTTTTGATTTTTTTCATTCTCTAACCAGTCCTTTCTTTGACCATGAGGGCGCGTCAGTGACTAATCAAGTCGTTTTCACTTAGTTTGATGCGTCCTTTTTGGTTCATTATATCACAGATTGGAAAGCATTTCAATACGTTTTGTTTTATGATGTGATTGAATATCTATCATAAAAAACAAAAGCAATGTTAATAAAATAATTTGTCGCATTTTTATCATATCGTTCGTCTATATTGATATAAAATCTTTTTTAGAGGAGAAGATATGAAAAAATATATACGAGAGATATTGTGGGGGGCGTTTGCGCTTTATTGTGTATTTTTATTATGGATCTTATTTTTCAGCAGAGAAGCCAAAAGATGGATTCCCATCAATGAATATATTGCCGAATATTCCAGCATCGTTCCGTTCCGCACAACGCTGAAATACATAAAATTCATTTGTCGCAAACAAAATTGGGATAGTTTTCGGCTTGCATTTTATAATATCGGCGGGAATCTGATCTTATTTTTACCGATGGGATTTTTTCTGCCTTTGCTTTTTCCTCGGATGCGGAAATTTTCGCGTATAATGCTCAATATTGGTTGTATGATTTTTATGACGGAAATCTTACAGGCACTTTTGCGTTTAGGCATTCCCGATGTTGACGACGTGATTTTCAATTTTATCGGAGCTTGGGTCGGTTATGGCATAAATAAACGGTTTTCAGAATACATTTCCATAGTACCCTAAATGAAAGGAAGCGGTTTATTTATGTTGGCATCCACACAAAAACACACACTGATCGGACTTACAGAAAAGGAAGTATCGGCATCACGAAAAAAATACGGAAATAATCTTTTTACGCAAAAAAAACGAAAATCTTTTCTGAAAAAATATTTTGAAAGCTTTGGCGATCCGATCATTAAAATTTTACTCATTGCATTGGCTATCAATATTTTTTTAGTTTTTCATACGCATAATATCCTCGAAACAGTCGGTATCGGTATTGCCGTTTTTCTTTCGACGTTCGTTTCCACTCTTTCAGAATATGGAAGTGAAACCGCGTTTCTACGTTTGCAAAAAGAAGCGGAAAAACTTTTTTGCCGTGTGAAACGGGACGGCAATCTGAAAGAACTTCCGATCGGAGAGATCGTTGTCGGAGATATCGTTTATTTGGAAGCGGGTGAAAAAATTCCAGCAGATGGGATTCTTATATCGGGTAATTTGCGCGTGGATGAATCTGCTTTGAACGGCGAAAGTAAAGAAAGCCGTAAAGATTCTGGTGGTGATGAAAAACATCGGGTTTTATATCGCGGCACGGTCGTCAGCGAAGGAGAAGGTGTTCTTCTTGTACAAAAAGTCGGTGATGCTACGGTTTACGGTAGACTTGCAGGTGAATTACAGAATGATGCTGTTGATAGTCCGATGAAACTCCGCCTTTCCCATCTTGCGGGGCAACTCAGTAAGATCGGTTATACGGCGGCACTCCTGATCGCTTTTGCCGATCTTTTCAATGCCATCGTTAGCGATAATTATTATATCAAAGAATTGATCCTTGCGGAACTCCATGATCTGCCTTTGATGGCGCAAAATCTTGTTCATGCGCTTTTGCTTGCGATTTCTGTGATCGTCATGAGTGTACCTGAAGGACTGCCGATGATGATTACGGTCGTGCTTTCGTCCAATATGATGCGGATGCAGAAAGCGGGTGTCATGGTACGGAAGCTGGTCGGTATCGAAACGGCGGGCAGTATTAATCTCTTGTTTACGGATAAAACGGGAACATTGACAAAAGGCAATCTGACAGCGGAACGTATTGTGATGGGGGATGGCGATGGGTTTGAAAGTTTCGATGCTTTATCGACCTATCCGAAATATAAATTTCTCGTTGCAAAAGCATCGATTTGCAACGGCACGGCGGCACTTTCGGCAGACGGTACAGCGATCGGCGGCAACAGTACGGAACGCTCCCTCGTTTCTTTTGCCGCTTCAATGTATGCAACGGTTTCCATACTTGAAAAAGAAAAGGTCGTTCCTTTTGATAGTGCAAAAAAATATGCATGGACACGTCTTTCCGACGGAACGATACTTGTCAAAGGTGCACCTGAAAAATTATTGCCGCGTTGTATCGGGTATTATGATACAAATGGAATTGCACGTATGGGATTACCCAAAACTGTTTGGGAAAAACTTTCTTTGATGACGGATGATGCGATGCGTGTACTTTTACTTGCGACATCCGATAAGGATTTCGATGACAAAACCGCAAAATTGACGTTGATTGGTCTCGTTGGCATCCGTGATTCCTTACGTCCCGAAGCAAAAATGTCCGTGGAAACGGTTAGACGGGCAGGAATCCAAACAGTTATGATTACGGGGGACAACAAAGAAACTGCAGTTGCGATCGCCAAAGAAGCGGGAATCCTTTCGGGAAAAGAAGGCGAATTATGTATTACAGGCACAGAACTTTCCGAAATGACAGACAAGGAAATTGCCGCAAAAATGAAATATCTGCGTGTGGTTGCAAGAGCTTTGCCAACGGATAAGAGTCGGCTTGTCCGTATTGCACAGGAACAGGGACTTGTCGTCGGTATGACGGGCGACGGTGTCAACGATGCAACGGCACTCAAACAAGCGGACGTTGGTTTTGCGATGGGAAGCGGTACGGAGGTTGCCAAAGAAGCGGGGGATATCGTCATCCTTGATAATCGTTTTGCCTCCATTACACGAGCGATCCTTTACGGCAGGACGATTTTTCACAGCATCCGAAAATTTATCGTTTTTCAATTGACGATGAATTTCTGCGCGGTATGCATCTCGTTTATCGGTCCTTTTATCGGTGTAGATTCTCCTGTTACTGTTACACAAATGCTTTGGATCAATATCATTATGGATACTTTAGCGGGGCTTGCGTTTGCGGGGGAGGCACCACAGAAAGCGTATATGGAAGAAATGCCAAAGAATCGCAGAGAACCGATCATTACAAGTAAAATGCTTGGACAGATTCTGATCACGGGCGGTTATACAGCAATATTGCTCGGTGCGTTTCTGATTTCTCCCGTTTTTCGTGAAATTTATTTATTTGAAACGGATTTTATCGGTTTCATGACGGCATTTTTCACGCTTTTCGTTTTCAGCGGACTTTTTAATGCATTCAATGCACGCACAAGTCGTATCCGTTTTTTAGCCAATATCGGAAAAAATAAGAGCTTTCTTCTGATTATAGCAACCGTTTCTTTCGTACAGATTCTCTTAATTTTTTTCGGCGGAACGATGTTCCGCACACACTCGCTTCCGTTTCACGTGATCGCAGAAATTTTATTGCTTGCCTTTACGGTCATTCCTTTTGATCTTATGAGAAAAATATTCACTCGTATTTTCACGATGGGAAAATCATAAAAAACGCTCCCAAGTTTTCGCCTTTTTGTAGTTTTTCAGCATTTAAATGCGATAAAACGGCGAGGGAGATTTTGCACAATTCCTTATAGAATAAAAAGAGTTCGTTTTTTGTTTCGAAATGCTTTTGTAATAATTGCTAAAAAAGTTGTTCAAAAAGTTCAAAAAATATTCATATTTTCTGTTGACATTCCCTATGAATTGCGTTAAAATAATATAAGAAAATAAATATTTTTTAAAGGAGCAAAAAAATGGAAAACCTTTTCAGTAATTTTTATGTTAAGGGTACAGCTCTCTTTATGCTCTGCGTCATGGCAGTTGCGGCAGTCGGCTATATCCTTGGCAGAATCACCATCAAGGGCGTTAACCTCGGCACAGGCGGCGTTTTCATCATCGCTCTCGTGTTCGGTGTTTTCCTCTACACACCTCTTTGCAATGCTCTGGCACCTACGGTAAGCGTTGGCGAAACCGCAGTTGCTTATGAACAGATGCTCGATAAGTTCCTCTCCGTGCTTGAAAACCTCGGTCTTGTTCTTTTCGTAACTTCCGTTGGTTTCATTGCAGGTCCGAAATTCTTCAGCAATCTCAAAAAGAACTTCACATCTTATATCCTTCTTGGTTTGATTATTATCGTCGCAGGTGCACTTGCAACAGTCGGCTGCATCTATGTTGGCAGACTCTTCAAGCCCGAAGATATGGGTAACGCTGAATTTACCGCGATGCTCGTCGGTATTCTTTCCGGTGCTCTTACCTCCACACCCGCATTCTCTGCAGCAAAAGATACCGTTGATCCCGAATTCATGAATGCTGTTTCCGTTGGTCACGCGATCGCATATCTCTTCGGCGTTATCGGTGTCGTTCTCTTCGTTCAGCTTATACCCAAGTTCCTCAAGGCAGATATGGCGGAAGAACGCAAAAAGATCACTGCCGTTGCTGCTGCTGACGAAAAGAAATACACCGGCAAGCTTTTGCATATGGATGAATTCGGTTTCATGCCTTTTGCTCTTGCGGCTGTTATTGGTGTTCTTCTCGGTTCGATCAAGATCGGTAACTTCTCTCTTACCACCACAGGCGGTTGTCTGCTCACAGCTCTTATCTTCGGTCATTTTTCCAGAATCGGCAAAATTTCCATCATGCCCGAAGCAAGCACGCTTAAAGTATTCCGTGAATTCGGTCTGATGCTCTTCCTTATCGGCGCTGGTGTCTCCGGCGGTGCGGAATTTGTTGCATACTTCGAAGCGGTATACTTCCTCTACGGTGTTGTCATCACTATCATCCCTATGCTCATTGGTTTCCTCTTTGCGAAGTACGTTTTGAAGCTCCCGCTTCTCAACAACCTCGGTTCCATCACAGGCGGCATGACCTCCACACCTGCTCTCGGTACGCTCATCGGTGTTTCCAAGACAGAAGACGTTGCTTCCGCTTATGCTGCAACATATCCCTTCGCTTTGATCGCTGTCGTTATTGCATCTCAGCTTATCATCATCCTCTTTTCATAAGTTTTGAGCAATTTCCTATGGAATGAAAAATCCTCTTTCCGAGCAATTCGGAAAGAGGATTTTTTCTATAGTTTAAGTGAATTGGGAATTATAAAGCGTACTATAAAAACCGCCTTTACGCATGAGTTCATCATGGTTACCATATTCCGTGATTTTACCGTTCTGTAAGACGAGGATCATATCCGCGTTCTGAATCGTGGAAAGACGGTGTGCGATGATAAAACAAGTTCGGTTCTGCATCAGTTCATTCAATGCTTCCTGAATCTTGATCTCCGTACGGGAGTCGACGTTGGAGGTTGCTTCGTCAAGAATCAGCATCGGAGAATCCGAAAGAAGCGCGCGCGCAATGGTGATTAGCTGACGCTGTCCTTTGGAAATATTGATACCTTCATCGGAAAGGATGGTGTCATAGCCGTCGGGCAATCGTTCGATATACGTATCGATACGCGCCGCTTTTGCTGCAGCTTTGACTTCTTCCATCGTGGCGTTTTCTTTGCCGTAAACGATATTATCATAGATCGTTCCGTGGAAAAGCCATGTATCCTGCAAGACCATCGTATAGGCACGGCGCAAAGAATCGCGGGAAATATCACGGAGTTCCTTGCCGTCGACATAGATATGACCGTCATTTACGTCATAGAAACGCATCAGGAGATTGATGATCGTGGTTTTACCCGCACCGGTCGGACCAACGATGGCAATGGTTTTGCCCGGTTCGGCATGAACGGAAACATCATGGAGTATCGTCTTTTTCGGTGTATAACCAAAAGTTACGTTTTCAAAATCCACACGTCCCGAAACGTCCGTAAGCGTTACGGCATCGGCTTTATCCAAAGGCTCAGGATCTTCATCGATGACACGGAATACACGTTCCGCCGCAGAAAATGCAGATTGAAATTCATGGAGAATATTGGCAAATTCATTGATCGGTCCCGCGAATTTACGGGAATACTGCACAAATTCAGCAATACCGCCGAGTGTAATAAAGAAAATAGAAGTTGCTTTCAGGACACCGCTTTGTGAATACATATAAAGAATACCGCCGAAAATCATCACAAGCGAGATCGAAAGGTTATTGATAAAGTTGACGGAAGGACCGAGGGTTGCGCCGTAATATTCGGCGTTATAATAAGCATCCATCGCGTCTTCATTCTGTTTATCAAAACGTCTGCCGATTTCTTCTTCGCGATGATAACCCTGAATGGTACGGCATCCCGAGATCATTTCTTCCGCATAACCGTTGAGTTCACCAAGCTTGCGGGAACGCTTTTGGAAAAGGGGACGAACTTTTTTGGAACGGTAACGCGTGAAAATGATTGAAACAGGCACAGTGATTACAAAAACAAGAATCATGGGCTTGGAGATCTGCCACATGAAAATCAGCGAGCCAAGGACGGTATAGATACTCGTCATGACTTGCACGAGGTCATGAGAAAGGGAAGCGTTGACGGTATCGATATCATAAGAGATACGGCTGATGATATCACCCGTCGCGTGTGTATGGAAATAACTGACGGGTAGAGAAGTAAGTTTCTCAAAAACTTGTTTGCGCATCTTATAAACGATTCTCTGGCTGAAGCGGATCATCAGGACAGCAAGCAGATATGCCATCAGAGCAGATGCCGCATAACAGATCAGCATACGAAATACGTTTTCCCAGACCACGTCAAATTGTACACCGCCTTCTGCTGCGATAGCATCGATGGCCCGTCCTGAATAACGAGGACCGAGAAGTGAGAGCTGATTGGAACAAAGCGTCAAGATGATCGCGCAAAGGAAAAGCGGCCATTCTTTTAAAATATAACCGATTAAACGGCGCAAAATCTTACCCGTGGTCTTGCGATCAAGCTTTTGCGGCGCGTTCATTTTATTGGGATTATTGGCTAAACGAGGATCTCTATTCAACGATCGCACCTCCCATCTGAGATTCGCTGATTTCACGGTATTCCGTGCAAGTATTCAGAAGTTCTTCATGTTTGCCCGCGCCGATGATCTTACCTTCGTCAAGTACGAGGATGAGATCAGAATCTTTGACAGAACTTACGCGTTGTGCAACGGTAACGACAGTTGTACCGCTCATATTTTCCTTCAAGGCGCGGCGCAGATTGGCATCGGTCTTATAGTCGAGCGCGGAGGAGCTGTCATCCAGAACGAGAATTTCGGGATGCGCGGCAATGGCGCGTGCGATCAGCAGACGTTGTTTCTGACCGCCCGAAATATTCGTTGCTTTTTGTGAAAGCATATGGGCATATCCATCGGGAAATGCGGAAATGAAATCATCTGCCTGTGCGATTTTTGCCGCTTTGATGATCTCATCTTTAGAAAGTCCGCGTCCGAGATTGATATTTTCTTCCACGGTATCGGCATAAAGAAAATCATGCTGGAGCGCGATACCGAACATGGAATACAGCTCGTCTTTGGGAATCGTGCGGATATCTCTGCCGTTGATGCGAACGGAACCGCTGTTCACATCATAAAAACGGAGCAACAAGCGGATCAGCGTAGTCTTGCCGCTGCCCGTCGCACCGATGATACCGAGAGAACCGCCTTTTTCAAGAGAAAAACTGATGTCTTCCAGATTCGGATGTTTGCCTCTATAAGAAAAAGTTACGTGGTCGAATTCGATATGTACGCCGTTGTTGATAGGCGGAAATTCTTTCTCGCTTTTCACGGTGATTTCTTCTGGTGCTTCAATGACCTCCGCGATACGTCTTGCAGATGCCGCGCTTTTGGTATACATTGTGAAAATACGGGTGACGGACATCATTGCCATGGAGATCAAGGTGAAATACTGCATGAACGCAATGACCGTTTCGGGATCGGACTGATGGCTCGCAACGCGGTTTGCCGCAAGTGCAACGACCGCGGTAATGCCCGCGTTCATCAGAAGCGTCATGATCGGATTGACGGAGCTCATGATCGTACCGGCATGGCGTTCATCATGAGAAAGCGTCTTATTGACTTCATCATAACGGCGATGCTCGTATTCGGTCTTGGAAAGTGCTTTGATGACACGGATACCTTGTGTATCTTCACGGACGACACGAACCATTTTATCAACAGATTCCTGTACTTTCGCATAAAGTGGAACACCTTTTCGGGAAATAAAATAAACCGTTACGAAAATAAAGGGGAGCACGGCGATCATGGCAAGCGCAAGATATGCATCCATGAAAAGCGTGATCGCAATGCCGCCGACAAGCAAAATCGGTGCGCGTACGCCCATTCTTTGCATCATACCGACGAAGTTATGGAGATTATAGGTATCCGTCGTGATACGGGATTCCAGAGAGGGAATGGTGAATCGGTCCGTTTGCGCGGCGGAAAGACGGAGTGTGCTGTCAAAGAGGTCGTGGCGGACTTTCTTTGAGAAATTACGGGAAACCTTTGCCGCCATGCGATTGGCAATGATGTTACATAGGCAAGCGGTAAAAGCACAGACGATCATCAGAATACCCCAGAAGATCACTTGTCTGATATCCTGTGTGACGACGACGTTTTTCAGAATATGGCTGAGGATATAGGGGAGCATGAGTTCAACGAGTGTTCCTGTGATTTTGATCGCAAGTCCGACAGACATCCGTCCGAAAAACGGCTTTAAATAGCGTAGCATGATCTTCATTTATCGGAATCCTCCTTTTCATATAAATATTTTTGTGCGCGATCGGCGATTTTGTCCAGCACGGAGAAAAAACATTCGAGTTCTTCGGGCGCGATATTTTCCGTGAGATACGTATTCCATTCGTTTGCAACAGTTCTCACTTCGGGATAAATATCCAGCATTTTTTGTGTCGGATACACACAAATCGCGCGTTTGTCATTCGCGTCGGGACGGCGCTCCACATATCCTTTTTCTTCTAAAAACGCAAGATGTCTTGTAACGCCGCTTTTATTGATACAGATATGCTTGGAAAGCTGCTCCTGTGTCATGCCGGGATGATGACAAATAGCGAGGATATAGCTTTGATGACAAGCCATCAGACTGTCTTTTTTGAACTTATCCTGACGGTAAATGCTTTCGCAACGGCTGATGATATTCGTTTTTCGCATGGTGATCTCCTTTCTTTTTGATTTTCACAAAAATCGTTGCATTCGCAACAGTTTCAGATGAAACTATTTTAACATAAATCCATGAAAATGTCAACAGATATGAAAAAGCGGGCAGTGCCCGCACCCAATTTTTCGCCTTTTTGTAACTTTTCCGCATCCAAATACGGCAAAACGGCGAGGTCGATTTTGAGCAATTTCCTATAAAATGAAAAAACACCTGTCTGACAGGTGCTTTTTCGGTAGGGAACTATATTATGAAATGACTTCGATCCATTCGAGAGAATCAATTGTGCCGTCTTCGTTGATCGTGCCGATATACATAGACTCATTCCAAGAATATGCGTACTCCTGAACAAGACCACATTCCCGCGCATGAACTAAAATTGTATCTTCATAGATCATGGCATAGTCTAAAAAATCAATGCTTGGGTTTTCATAGATACAAATACAGTTTGTACCGTCACGGTTGATACGGTAAAGTTTCCCTCCTGCGCCATTATAATAATCAGATTCGGAATATGGTGAGTCACCGACCAAAACGGGTTCATTTGCCGTAAAATAGAAATAATTTTCATCGGCATATAATATTTCCGAAACCTCATGTCCGATCACGTCCGTCGGTATCAATGTTTCTTCTCCTGTTTCAAAATGATACGTCTTGATGCCATAATAATGCGTGACGTATTGATCATTTTCCATTATGTTCTCCGTTTCTGCATTGATAAACGTATTGCCTTCGATCAGATCATAACGTAAAAATGGTCGTTCATATTCTTCTATATTTTCAAAAGAAAGATCACATCGGATGCTTTTACCGTCACATGAACCGTAAATTTTACCGTTATAGAAAAATGCAATGCCGATGCTTTTGCCTGTTTTTTCAGTCAGATCAACGATTTCACCCGTTTTCGTATTGAGCTGCAAGAGATGGGTTTCTCCCGTGGGGGCAACGGAATTGATATATACGTAAATATCATACGAGACGATGTTCCAAAAAGTATATCCGCCGAAATTTTTGGAAAGATCGAGCTTTTTCTTTTCTGTACCGTCAAAAGCAAAGCTATAACATCCTTTCAGATTGATTGCATAAAAACGGTCGTTGCAATATGTAGTCATGGAAACCAATACGGCGGAAGCAGAGCAATCTTTGTGCTCGCACAGCGGGTCAAAACAATAAACGTAGTTTTCGCCGTCAGCCTTGCTGTAATAACAGAGATAACTGTTGCTCGCAATGGCATATCGATTTCCCATAAGCATATCTTCCGCCAAACGATGTGTATAAAGAATCCTTGAGGGAAGCTCTATAAATCTCTGACGCTCTCCATAAGGGATGATCTTATCTTTTAATTCATTGGGCACTTGATAGCCTTGATTTTCGTTTGCCTGTGCCGTGTTCGTTGTTGTTTCACTTGTTGCAGTTGTTTCCGATGTTTGTGTGGAGGCTGTTGTTGTTTCTGTTTTCTGTGATGCGCTTGTGCTTTCGGTTTGTTCCGTCTTGTTTGTGTAAGTTGAAGTTTCAACTGTTTGATTGTTGCAAGCGGTTAAGCCGAGCGTTGCAATAATTAAAAATATGGCTAATGCTTTTTTCATAATAAATTTCCTTTATGCAATGACTTCCACCCATTCAAGAGAATCAATTGTTCCGTCTTCATTGATTTTGCCAATATAAACACCCTCATCCCAACTGCTCGGTATCGTGTTTGATGCTTGGAAGCCGATTTGTTTTCCGCTTATCAAAATAACATCTTCATAAATGCAAATATCAGTTCTGATGATATCAAAATTTTCATTTTCATAAATACACATCAATCCGGTTCCGTCCCGATTGATTCGATACAATTTCCCGCCTGACATATTCAGTATCGTTTTGGTTGGACTTTCAAAATATACGGGGGTTGAATGATTGACAAAATAAAAATAGTTTTCATCTGCGCCGAGAAGATAAGTTACCTCGCAACCGATCGTGTCTTTGGAAACCACGGTTTGTTTTGCGGTTTCCACATTGTATATAATAATATCTCCTTCAAAAACGCCAATCAAGTCTTGACCTTCTGCGAAAAGGTAGTTAAATGACGGTGCCTCAAGTGCTTCAAAATTTTCAAAGTTCAAATCTGTTCTTCCATATTGATAAATGATCGATTCGGGATTTTCCGGATCGGGATATTGCCAGATTCCGTAGATATAACCGTCATAAAAATAAGATATTTTAGAATATAATCCTGTTTTTTCTGTTAAATCGATTGTTTTTTTCATATCCGTATCATAACGAATCTGATGTTTTTCTTCTGTCGGCAAGAGTGCGGAGATATAAATATACTGCTTATATGCTTTCGTATCTTCTAAGCGGATGCTTTTGTCTATGCCTTCCAAGAAAGATTTTTGATTATCAATTCCATCAAATGAAAACGAACTCAATTGAAATCTATCAGTCAAATAAAAACGATTGTCATTTTCACAATAACTCATTTGATAAACTATTCCCGGCAGAGAAGAACAACCGCTTTTATGTTCACAAAGAGGATCAAAACAGAATACATAGGTTTCTCCGTCTGCTTTACTGTAATATACCAATCGATTATTACCGCTTACTTTTTGTTGGAAAAGAATCCTCGACTTCATATCTGTGAATTTTCCAACTTTACCCAATACAACGGATTCTGATTTTGTAGGGAGATTAGGTATAGTGTTATCGGATGAACTTGTTTCTGTTGTTTGTGATACGCTTGTGCTTTCGATTTTTTGCGAGGTTTCCGTGCTTTCCATGTGGCTTGTTGTTTCGATATTTTCTGTCGATGTTTCCGGTGTTTTCGTGTTACTGCAAGAAGTCAAAAACAAAAGAGAAAGAACGAATAGTATTAAAAAAATCTTTTTCATAAATTTCCTTTCTTGCTATAAAGCATCATGATTTTTGCGAAAAACGATTTCGGGTGTGTTTTATTTATCCGTTAATACCGGGATACGCTTCATATGCGCCTGCAAGCCACAATTCTTCCGAATTTGAAGATCCAATATTGTATTCCGAATTAAATGCAATAATTGTTTTAGAAGAATCGGGAGTTATATCAAAAGAGCCTTGATATGCATTATCGAGACCATAACCAATTTCAAATGAACGTCCATCATAATCAAAATCGTAAGTCCCGTCGGCGTACTCGATTGCGCATTGTGCACGAATCTTTGCAACCAATGGTGAGTTGTTGTAATTGATGACCACTGCACCTATAGTTACCGTATCATAGGTGGGTGCATAATGGATAAGACCTACCGCTGTGAAATCATATTCCCCACTATAATAAGCAGGAAAATATTCGCCTGCATATTCTACATAAAGGTCGTCTGTTGCAAAAACCGAAGAGGTTACTGAACAAAATTGATACTACGAGAAAAATGGTAACAAGTTTCTTCATTAAAAAACCTTCTTTCCCAAAAAATTGAAATATATACACCCGAAATCGCTGAGAAATTTAATTTCTCATAATATAGAGCTGTAAAAAAACTCGTTTTTCCTTACTTTTTGAAAATTTTATTCAATCACTTCCAACCATTCGAGTTTATCAATCATACCATTCTCATCGATGTTACCGATATAAACACCATATCCCCAAGAATAAGCATAACCGTTATCCCGAACGCCAACTTGACCGCCATAAACCAAAATAGTATCTTCACAAATATAGATATCTCCGTAAAAAGAGAAGTTGATGTTATCATAGATACATTTCAAATCGGTTCCATCTCTTTTCACGCGCCAAAGTTTTCCGCCGTACTCATTATAGAACGGTACTTCTTCTCCTCGGCTATTGATCGTCTTGCCAATTTCGGGGAAGCTGTTATCAAAGAAATAAAGATAATGTTCATCCGCAAAAGCCAACAATTTGGCTTCCACGTCAGGCATTTCTATCGGTATGATCGTATAAGCATCTGTTGCAAAATCATATATTTGGATTTTTCCATCATATATAGAAATCAAAGATTGTCCTTCTGCAATGCTTCCAGAGGGATATTCTTCTATTTCCTCCAAATTTTGCAGAGTCAAATCCGTTTTGCAATAAATAATATCCGAATTTTCTATATTTTCTTCATCGATATAGAAAATGCTGCTATATATCATGCCGTCATAAAAATAGGATGGTGTCATATAAAGTTCTGTTTCTTTCGTCAAATCTCTTGTAATATAACTATCGGTTTCATAACGCAAAAGATGATGTTCACCGTCAGGCATCAGTGCATCTATGAAAACATATTTTTCATATGCCCAAATACTTTCATAGCGAGTGCCTTCTTCAATACCATCCAAATATATTTCTTTCCGATCTGTGCCATCAAAGGAAAAACTTATCAGATAACGGATGTTGGTCTGATAAAAACGGTTATTATATTGACAGTATACAGCCCGAAACATTCCGGGGGTAGAAAGACAATCCCCTGTCTGATGCTCGCAAAGAGGATCAAAACAGAAAATATATGCTGCACCATCGACTTTGCTGTAATAAGCCAAACGGTCACTGCCTGTTGTAATATACTTATTTCCAACCCATTTTCCTTGATTATGACGTAAAAACAATATTCTGGATTGCAACTCTGTGAAAAATTTTCCATCACCAAATTCAACAGAGGGTTGTTTCTCATTCGGTTTTTCATCGGCTGATGTGCTTGTTTGAGAGGTTGGGATATCATTTGTATTTTCCGTTGTTTCTGTTGTCTGTGCCACGCTTGTAGTTTCAGTCTGTTCCGTCTTGTTTGTGGAAGTTGAAGTTTCAACCGTTTGATTGTTACAAGCCATCAAACAAAGTGTTGAAAGAATAAAAAATAATGCGATTATTTTTTTCATAATATATTCTCCTTTATTTATGCAATGACTTCTACCCATTCGAGAGAGTCAATTGTGCCGTCTTCGTTTATTGTACCGATATATATACCGGTATTCCATGTTTGTGCAATACCATTTATCATGCCGATCTCTCTTGCGTATACAAGGACTGTATCTTCATAAATCGCAATGGGGCTTTTCTGAAAATCAATATTTTGATCTTCAAAAATACAAATACAGTTTGTTCCGTCACGATTGATACGATAAATTTTACCGCTGCTTTGATTATACAGATCGTGGTTTCCGTTTTTTCCGATCAAAAACCATTCATTTGCAAGAAAATAAAAATAATTTTCGTCTGCATAAATGACACGGAAAACCTCATGTCCGATCGTGTCTGTCGGAATTAAAGTTTTTTCATTGGTTTTCATATCATATAACTGAATACCAAGACATTCAATGGTGATTTCGCCATTATGATTTTTTCTTCCATACATTTCCAGATAAAACGGCTTCCTTCGATTAGATCATATTGAAAACGAAAATCTTCTATTTCTTGTATGTTTTCAAAATGTAAATCGCATTGAATGGGTAAGCCATTGTTGTAGCCATAAATGATATCGTTATAAAAGAAATCGATATTGATAAAATTTCCTGTTTTTTCTGTTAAATCGATGCAGTTTTCGTTTTTGGTATTATACTGCAATATATGCTGTTCACCTGTCGGCATCAATGCTTCGATATATAGATATTCGGCATAAGTATGCAAATTCCAGAACGTACAGCCGTCAAATTCTTCCGTCAATGAAATATTACGCTTATCCGTTCCGTCAAAAGCGAAAGAAGAAAAGCTCTTCATCATCGCTGTATAGAATCGTTCATTGCATAGAACGGCAGAACTGATCGGCAAACCAAAAGCACCGCAATCCTGATGATCGCATAAGGGATCAAAACAATATATATAATTTTCTCCGTCTGCCTTGCTGTAATAAGAAACATAACTACCAAGTACACTTGTATAAGTATTTCCCATTAAAATATCTTTGCTTTTTGGTTGAGTAAAAAGAATTCTTGATGGTAATTCAATGAAGGCAGATTTATTTTTTTGACTGATGATCTGATCTTTTAGAATGTTGATCTGTTCTTCATCGGTTTTGTTTTTTGTTGTGGTTTCGAAAGTTTGAAGCGTTTCTGTCGTGGTTTCCTGTGGCTTATTTTCTGTTGTTTGCAGCACACTTGTGCTTTCCACCGGATTCGTTCTACTTGTCGAAATTGACGTATCTTCGATATTGTTGTTACAAGCGGTTAAAAGCAAAGTTGTAAAGATCAAGATGATTGCGATACATTTTTTCATAAAATAGAATCCTTTCTGAAATTCTGAAATATTTTGCTCTTTAAAAATAAGACGAACGGAAACCGAATGATGTTACAAAAAATAAAAATTTTTATTAAAAAATAAAGACGACAACCGAAACATACGGTTGCCGTCTTATATATGACCGATTTATTTTTTTGCTGTATCGATACGGGATTTTGCTGCTGTTTCACGTTTTTTTGCATCGGCGATCTGTTCATCACGCTGCTTTTGCATCATTGCTTTGTGTGTTTCGGGTTTGCCCATTGCTTTTGCTTCTTCCCATTGTGCTTTGGATTCCGCTTTAACCGCTGCCATGTTTGCTTTGTCAACTTCATGCTGTGCTTTTGCATCGGCTTTCATATCGGAAAATGCGTTTTTGAAAAAGGTTTTGATACTCATTTTTTAGTTCTCCTTATTGATTCATAATTTTTTCGCTGAGATGAAGAATCTCTGCGCTATATTTCTTTTTGCGTGCATTGAGAATGCTTTTATAGATTGGATAATTGAGAAGTGCCATGGAAAGTCCTGCAACACCGATGGCAATACCGGGGATCATTACGCTTGTCATACCGATGATTGCGCCAATATCGGTCATAACGAGGCTCATGCCTGCGCCCATAACGATGGCGGAAATGGTACCGAATGTATAACCGAATACATTTGCAGGCTGTTTTACTTTTTTGTCAAGAGTGCGGAGCTCATCGAGTTCCGTGGATGCTTTTTCCATATATTGTGTACGGATTTTTTGCGCCATGAATTTCTGATCGTTGTTATTCATATGAAATACCTCACTTTGTGTTTTTGTTTTTTGATGGCTTTATTTTATATCTTGTTTTTTTCGGTTTTGTTGAAAAAATGTTTCTGAAATGTTATTAAATTCAATTAATAAAATTTCCCGATGCTTTTTATCAGCATCGGGAGAGGTATTCTCAAAGATATGTTCGCAAACATATGGAATGGAGCAAAAGAATATTTTTACGTTTTTGCGAGCGGAGCGATGATGGAACGCAGACCTGCTTTGACGATCTGATCGTCCGTACACATCCACATGAAATTTGCGCCCATTTCTCTGTATTTTTTCGCTTGCGCGGTATTATCGCAGAAAATGCCAACGGATTTGCCTTTGGAAAGACAGATATCAAAGATTTTTTTGACAGCCGCCTGAAATTCAGGGCGGTCAAACTCTGCGGGCATACCCATCGTGAATGAAAGATCATACGGACCGATCACGATCGCGGCAATTTCATTTCCGTAAAGATCGAGCATTTCGGGAAGTGCTTCGATACCGACAGGAGATTCGATCTGTACGAGCAGATAGCGGTTTTTATTGAAATCCGCAAGCGTTTCACCGGCTCTGACCTGACAGTAACCGCCTTTTCCTTTGTGTCCGATCGGAGGAAATCGCATGGATTCCACAGCAGCTTTGACTTGCGCGACCGTTTCCGTACGAGGAAGCATGATGCCGTTCGCACCGAAATCCAGACAGCGTGCGATATGGAAATTCGTATGATCGGGTACACGGACGAAAGCGGGAAGACCGCAAAGACGGCAAGTCTGCATAAGCGGAATCAGATTTTCATTGTTGAAAATTCCGTGTTCCATATCGAAAAGAACATAATCCAGATAATCCTCATTGATGACTTCGATCATCGGACCGCTTGCAATCAGCATGATATTCGTGCCGAGGATTTGTTCGCGGTTTTGAAATTTCCGGTGGAGATTTTCGTATTTATTCATTGTTGATACCTCATTTTTTGATATTTTGATTGGTTTGTTACGTTTATTATAAACCAATTCATAAAATTTGTAAATAGTTGATAATATCCGCGAACAATATTCTTTAAAAAATTTCGAAAAATTTTCTTGAAAAAAATCAGAAAAAATGATATAATAAAAGGGTAGAAATTCTACCAAGAGAGCGATGTAGCCTATTCATATCCGCGGCAGTTGGATATGTCTAAACGATACGTTTCGCTCGGTCCTCTCTGCAATATGTTTTTTGTTCTGTCCGAATAAAAAACAAGAGAGGAGGAAGGTACTATGAAACGCGTAAAAGCAGGTTGTATTCTTCAGACACTTGTATTTATGCAAAAAGCGGATTGCGGTTATAGTCGTGAGATGCAGCGTAAATACAATCGTGAAGAGTTTGAAAAATACAAAAAAGATCTTGAAAAAAATAAAACCCGCTATCAGATTGTTTCTGCGGAAGAACAGTCTGACGCATCGATCGTTGTTCGTGTCAAAAAGCATATCAACGATAAGACGGATGTAAGCGAATATTTCAACTGATCTAAAAAGCCGATGAGGATATTTTTCCTCATCGGTCTTTTGTTTAAGATGTTATTTTACAAATATTTCCCCATTTTTTGAAATTTGTGATTTTTTTCAATTCGAAATAGTAAAGACAAAATTATGGGGAATATTTTTGATATCATCTCAAAATTGATGTTGCAATTGCAGAAAAAGAATGGTATAATATTCTCAAAGCTCCGAAGTATACGCCGTATACTTCGCTAACGCAAAATATATTTTAAACTTTGATTATTTAGAAAGGAGTTATTATGGCAATGAAAATGTGTTTCCGTTGGTACGGAGAAGGCAATGATAAGATCAAGCTCTCCGATATCAAACAGATTCCCGGTGTTGACGGTATCGTTTGGGCTTTGCACCACAAAATGCCCGGCGAAATATGGGAGGAGGAAGAAATCGCTGAAGTCAAACGTCAGCTTGATGAATACGGTTTCAATATGGACGTCGTTGAATCGGTAAACGTTCACGATGATATCAAGATCGGCCTTCCCACAAGAGATATGTATATCGAAAATTATAAGCAGTGCATCCGCAATCTCTCGAAATTCGGTGTAAAAGTCATCTGCTATAACTTTATGCCTATCTTTGACTGGACAAGAAGCAATCTTTTCCATCCTGTCGGTGACGGTTCGACCGCTCTCTTCTATGAGAAAAATATGATTCAGGATGACTACAACGCGATGGCAAAATATATTCTGGATTTTACCGAAAAATACAATATGTCTTTTCCTGGTTGGGAACCGGAACGTATGGCAAAATTGGATGAACTCTTCCGTGCTTATGAAGGTATCGATCATGAAAAACTTTGGGCAAACCTTAAATATTTCCTTGAAGCACTGATGCCGACTTGCCGTGAATGTGACATCAAGATGGCGATCCATATGGATGACCCGCCGTGGGATATCTTCGGTCTTCCCAGACTTCTCGTTGATGAAGCAAGCATCGATCGCTTCCTCAAGATGGTGGATGATGAATATAACTGCTTGACTCTCTGCTCGGGTAGCCTTAACGCAAATCCCGATAACAATGTTGCGGATATCGTTCGCAAGCATTGTGACAGAATCGCATTCGCACATATCAGAAACGTCAAACATTTTGAAAACGGTGACTTCTCCGAAGCAAGCCACAGAGATTGCGACGGCGATACCGGTATTCTGGATATCCTCAAGGCTTATCATGACTGCGGTTTTGACGGTTATATCCGTCCCGACCACGGCAGACATCTCTGGACAGAAGGTCCCGGAAGTGTTCGTCCCGGTTATGGTCTTTATGACCGCGCACTCGGTATCATGTATATGCTTGGCGTATGGGATATGCTTGATAAGCTTGATAAATAATAAGGAGAAAGAAACATGGAAAAATTTATTCCCGTAGTTGTCATCAAGGAACTTGGTGAAACTGATAAAATTCTGAAAGCTCTGAAAAATAACGATATCAATTGTGCGGAGATCACGTTCCGTACCGCTTGCGCGGCAGAAGCGATCAAATATGCGGCAGAAAATTATCCCGATATGAGCATCGGTGCAGGAACGGTCATCAATGCGGCGCAGTGTGAAGCTGCTTTGGCAGCGGGCGCAACATTTATCGTTTCTCCCGGTCTTTCCGTTGACGTTGCAAAGATCTGTAATCAGAGAAATATTCCTTATTATCCTGGTTGTGTAACACCTACCGAAATCATGATGGCTCTTGATCTCGGTATCACCACGGTAAAATTCTTCCCTGCAAATATTTATGGCGGTCTGAAAGCACTCAAAGCACTTTCCGCACCGTTCCCGCAGGTCAAATTCATTCCGACGGGCGGCGTTGACAGAAGCAATATCGATGAGTTCCTTGCTTTTGATAAAGTTGCGGCGATCGGTGGCAGTTTCTTCGTCAAAGAATCTTTGGAAAAAATGGCAAATGAACAGGCTTAATGTAAATTTAGAGATAAAATTTCGGTAAGGCTTCCTGATATGCACCCCAAAAGTGTCTCACTTTTGGGGTGCATATCATTTTGCGGGGTCTTTTTTCTGATAATATTAAAAATCATTGAACGAATTTTGAATTTATTTCTAAATTCCTTTACAAGTTCTTCCGAAAATGTTATAATAATAAAAAACAAACATTGTAATACTTCAAGGAGGAAAAAATATATGAGCAATAAAATTTTAATCATTGATGATGATCCGCATATCAGCGAAGCCTTGAGATTGTATCTTGAAAAAGAAGGATATGAGACCAGAAACGCTTATGATGGCATAGAGGGCATTTCCGTATTCAAAAAATATGAACCCGATCTTATTCTGCTCGATATCATGATGCCTAAAAAAGACGGTTGGCAGGTTTGTCGTGAGATCCGTGAGATCTCTTCCAAACCAATCATTATGTTGACTGCGAAAGGTGAAGTTTTCGATAAAGTTCTCGGTCTGGAACTCGGTGCAGATGACTTTCTTGCAAAACCTGTCGATATGAAAGAGCTTTCTGCAAGAATGAAAGCGGTGCTCCGTCGCTGCCAGGCAAACGAAAATCGCGCAGATGAAAAATGCGTGAAATTCGATCAGCTTGAAATTTCCTTGCAGAAATATGAACTCAAAGTTGCGGGAAAGACCGTTGACGTTCCGCCGAAGGAATTGGAGCTTCTTTATTTCCTTGCATCAAATTACAATCACGTTTTCACGAGAGATCAGCTTCTTGATAAAGTATGGGGCTTTGATTATCTCGGTGATTCCCGTACGGTTGACGTTCATATCAAGCGTTTGCGTGAAAAATTGGAAGGTGTGAGCGATAAATGGACATTGAAAACGGTTTGGAGCGTCGGCTATAAATTTGAAGTAACCGCATGATGCTTTTTTGGCAGAAAGAGCGATGAAAACTCTTTCTGCCAAATTCATTTTTTGTGAATAAAAGAGAGGTTCTTTGTGAAAAAGAGTATTTTTACAAGATATATTTCTACGTTTCTTTTGATTATTTTTGTCAGTTTTTTCGTTCTGACACTTCTGATCAGCTCAATGACGGTTCGTTCCGAAAACGCGCAGAAACAGGATATTGCTGAAAACACGGCGGCTTATATCACGGAATATTTGATCTCGGAATTTTCGTCGTCTTTTATTCCGACGGATTTTGAACGCTTTATATCATTGAAAATCAATGATATTTCCAATATGATCGATATTCTTTCCAAAAACGCAGAAAAAATGACGATCATGATTACCAATCCGCAAGGAAAGATCTTGATTTGTACCGATGATATGTATTCCGGTAGGATTGAGGATGAAAAGATTGTTTCTTCCTTGACCGCGGAGAGTGGAAAAAAACTTTATAGCGATATGGGCGGTATGCTTGACCGCAAATACGGTGTTTTGATTACGCCTTTTCAATATGATTATACAGGTGTTTACGCTGGGGCATTGATCGTTTGTTACAGCGCAGGAACGCCGAATGCACTTGCGATCGATACCGTCAGAACGATCATTCTTGCAAGTCTTTGGGTCATGATCGCAAGCTTTGTTGTTATTTATTTCATTACTGAAAAGATTGTATCGCCAATCAAGCAGATGACATATGCCACGAGAAATTTTGCTAAAGGAAAATTTGACGTAAAGACCCCTGTGGTCGGAGAAGATGAGATCGCAGAGCTTGCGACCGCTTTCAATTCGATGGCGGATGCGCTCGCAAATTATGAATATACGAGAAGTTCTTTCCTTGCCAATGTTTCTCATGATCTGCGAACACCGATGACTTCCATTGCGGGATTCATTGACGGTATTCTCGAAGGTGCGATTCCGCCCGAAAAACAGCCGTATTATCTTGAGATTATCGGTCAGGAAGTCAAACGGCTTTCCAGGCTTGTGGGTTCCTTGCTCGATATTTCCCGTATGGAATCAGGCAACCGTAAATTTGAAAAAGTACCTTTTGACGTTTGTGAAATGGCAAGGATCATTCTGCTTTCCTTTGAATCCAAGATCGATGCCAAAAAGCTTGACGTTGAATTTGAAGCTTCTGATGATCGTCTGATGGTCTTTTCCGATAAGGATGCGATCAATCAGGTGCTTTATAATCTTTGCGATAACGCCGTTAAATTTTCACGGGAAGAAGGCAAATACAGGATATCTTTACGGGAAGAATACGGAAAGATCGTCATCAAAGTCTATAACGAAGGTGTCGGTATTCCTCCCGAAGATCTCCCTCACGTCTTTGATCGCTTCTATAAGAGCGATAAGAGTCGCGGACTCGATAAGTCAGGTGTCGGTCTTGGCCTTTATATCTGTAAAACGATTATGGATAATCTTGGTGAAGATATCTCTGTTGCAGGTCAATATAATGAATATTGTGAATTTACCATCAAATTGACAAAATATAAAGAGGATAAATCTGTTTTTCGGTCATAATTTTTCCGACTCTTGACAAAAAATATATTTGATCATATAATATATAATATAGCCGGATGCCGTATGTGGAATATACACGGCCTTTTCCTTGGATGTCGGACAGACGGCAAATCGGCAGAATTTGATTGCGGACAATAACAGAATATGCCGTACGCTTCGATATGATACGGAGAATACGAATGTCAAAATGTCGGATTCTCACCATATCCGATCAAAAATCTCTTTGAAGGAGAGCTTATCCGCATAAATATCAATAAAAATAAATGATTCAAAAAAATCAGGAGGTCTTTATGATTAAAATTTCACCCTCGGTCCTTGCTTGTGATTTCACAAAATTCGGAATGGAAGTACAGAAAGTGGAAGATGCCGGTGCAGAGCTTTTACACCTAGATGTTATGGACGGTATGTTCGTTCCAAATATTTCTTTCGGACCCGATATCATTCATTG
Organism: Clostridia bacterium; assembly: GCA_017472285.1. Taxonomy (GTDB): domain Bacteria; phylum Bacillota; class Clostridia; order Oscillospirales; family CAG-272; genus QALR01. The sequence continues at coordinate 23,715 of JAFUQQ010000030.1, forward strand.
TGTGCGTGCACAGAGCAAAATGATCTTTGATGTTCATCTGATGATTATGGATCCGATCCGTTATATTGATAAATTTATTGCGGCCGGTGCGGATATCATCACGATTCATTATGAAAGCTGTGACAATCCGAAAGAAGTGTTGGAAAAGATTCGTGCGGCGGGCAAAAAAGCTTCCATTTCCATCAAACCCGCGACACCCGCTTCCGTTCTGAAACCTTTGCTTCCTTATGTAGATATGGTTCTCATCATGACGGTCGAACCCGGTTTCGGTGGACAGAAATTCATGATGCAGACTATGGAAAGTGTTCGTGCGCTCTATGAAATGGTTCGTGAGAGTGGTTATACTATCGATATTCAGGTTGATGGCGGTATCAATACGGAAACGGCTGCTATTGCGGCCGCAGCAGGCGCGAACGTCCTTGTTGCAGGTTCCTCCGTATTCGGCGCAAAAGATGCGGCAAAAGCAGTTTCTGACATCCGTAAAGCCGCTGAAAACGCGTATCCCGTATCGTAACGGAGGTAGAAAATGAAAACGAAAACGCTCAAGGAGAGTGTACAGATATTTTTGATTGTTGTGCTTGCTGTCTTTGCTGTTTTCTCTCTCGTGAAATTTGACAGCTTGAGTGAGCAGGTCAAAGAGCTTCAGTTTCAACGCGAACAGCTTCTGATTCGGATTGAAGAACAGGATGCGGCAATTGATGAAATCCATGAAAATGTGGATGAACAGCTTCGTAAACAGGCAAGTCTTTTTTCAAGTATCGATTATCGGTATGAAGGTTTTTCCGCCGAAGACGGTACAGTGAATATGATTCTTTCGGTCATTCCGAAAACGATTTCAGAAGATATGAAAATATCCGTCATGCTTGACGATCGTACGGCGGAATTTGTCAAGAATGAAAACGATGTTTTCATTGCGACGATCCCTACGTATATCTTTTCCGAGGGAGATGCACCGTTGATCCTGATGGAAGCAAATGGTGAACGAAAGACCGAGCTTCTCGACCATGTGGAAACAGAATATCTTTTCGTTGATTATCTGCCGTCGCTTTATGCGGACGTAGAAGGTGTTGCCAATTACAATCAATCGACAGGTAAACTCAAAATGGATGCTTCTTTGACGGTGGAATATACGCTTGCCAATCTTTTCGGCGCGCATTTCGTGGATATGGATATCGTTGTAAAGACCAATGATAAAGAGATCGCAAGAGAAGATATTACGAATAATGTCAAGGGTACAAGCAAGGATAAGATTACAAGCGGAACGTATACAGCACCTTTTACGGATACTTATACGGTCATTCTCGGTGAAGATTTTTATGTTTATCTCGTCGCAACAGATTCTCTCGGTTATACGCATGAATACCTCGCTTACCATTGGCTGAGAAGTACCGACCATGTAACGCCTGAATTGATTGATGGCGGAGAAATGATCTATAATTCCGACGGAACTGTACTCTATGACGGCAAATAAAGCGGTGAGATTGGATTTGAGCAATGTCATTATACTTAAAAAATCATCCCATAGACTTTTCAAAAGTCTATGGGATTTTTGTTTCCTTTATTCAATAACGCGGACACTGACGATCACAGGCTGATTCTTTGTGAGAACCGTACCGTTGCTGTCTGTTACTTTTGTATCTTCACAGATCTGATCGACAAATTCCATGCCGGACGTGACCCAGCCGAATGCGGCATATTGTCCGTCAAGTCCCGTATAATCCTTATGCATGATAAAGAATTGTGAGGAAGCAGAGTTGTTTGCGATCTCGGCGGTAATGCCGTAATAAGGATTTTCGCCCTGTCTTGCCATGGAAATGACACCGCGGACATGAGAAAGATCGTTTTCGATACCGTTATACGAAAATTCACCTTTGATGGTTTCTTCCGAACCACCCGTACCATTGCCTTTGGGATCTCCGCCCTGAATCATAAAGCCTTTGATAATACGGTGGACAGTCAGACCGTCATAAAAACCTTCATTGGCAAGTTTGATAAAGTTCTGAACGGTGATGGGAGCCAAGGTTTCATCCAACTCCAGTGTAATGATTCCGTAATTTTTCACGGTGATTTCAACTTTGTGAAGTGTATGGCCTTGCGTATCGATATTGATATTTGCATCGAAGGCATTTCCATACGTTTCAGCACCGTCTTCCACTCTTTTGACCGGTTCGTTCGTCTGGATAGAACCATCCATGGTATAAGTTTTTACGATGCGGACGCTTTTGATCACGGGCTGATTCTTTGCAAGGACTGTACCGTTTCCGTCTTCGACCTGAGTATCCTCACAGATCTGATCGACAAACTCCATACCCGATGTGACCCAACCGAATGCGGCATACTGTCCATCAAGTCCTGTCGAATCTTTATGCATGATAAAGAATTGGGAAGATGCGGAATTGTTTGCAATTTCGGCAGTGATACCGTAATAAGGATTTTCGCCCTGTCTTGCCATGGAAATGACACCGCGGACGTGAGAAAGATCGTTTTCAACACCGTTATAAGCAAATTCGCCTTTGATGGTTTCTTCCGAACCTCCGGTGCCGTCGCCTTCGGGGTCGCCGCCCTGAATCATAAAGCCGTCAATGATACGGTGGAACGTCAGACCATCATAAAAACCTTCATTGGCAAGTTTGATAAAGTTTTTGACGGTAATGGGTGCTAAGGTTTCGTCCAAGGAGAGCGTAATGATACCGTAATCTTTTACGGTAATTTCTACGTCGTGCAAAGTATGTCCGCTGGTATTGATATTAATGCCTGCGGTGAATGCTTCGCCATAAGTTTCATCCCCGCTTCCGCCTTTATTGCAAGAGCAGAGAAGTATGAAACAGAAGATTGTTGCCAAAATAAGCGCGAAAATTTTTTTCATGTGATTTGGAGTTCCTTTCAAAGAATCGTTTTATCCTCTTGTAATTTTGATACGCATTTCCGCGCCGGGCTCATCAAGAACTTCAACAACGAGTTTCCAATCTTTTGAAACGCCTTCAGGGAAATGATTCAAGCTGTAAGAACCCGATGCCGCACCGCAGAACATGGAAGAATCATAGATTGCCGTTCTGGGATCATCGGATTTATAGAAGAAAGGATCGGGTGCGATATTTTTTTCCATTGTGAGATACGGACCGTATTTGATGAGATTGCCGTTTTCATCACGGATCTCTTCAAAGGTATTACGGATGCGGATCGCATTGCCGAGATCATGGCGCGGATTGCCTTCGGGACGGTTGGAAGAAACGCATTGCGCTTTCAAAAACCATTCTTGATTGATCTTTTCATCGATATGCCAGAACACGACACCGCCCTTGGAATCACCATCGGTCAGATCCGCTTCAAAACCTTCTTTCAGACGGACTTCTGCAAGGATATATTCATCGGGATTGGCTGTCGGGATCTTCAATGCTTTATATTTACCCGACATCGTGGAATACAATGTATAAATACCGTCTTTTTCTGCGACTTCTTCCTCGGAAAAACCGAGATAGATTCTTTGATAGGGGTCGATATAGGTTGGCATTTTGCCGTGACCTCGGTTATTGCCTCGGGACATAAGGGAAAGCTGATTGGGAATCGGCCATCCGAAAACACGGTCAGCAGGAGGTGTGAAACGGCAATACATATCCTGTGCGCCGAGGTTATGCGCCAATTCATGTGCGGGTGTGCCGATCGTCATGGGACCGAAAGAGTTCATTTCCCCCGTATTAGAAACCTTCACGATCTTGACGCCGCCGCGCATTTCCACTTCGGTATTTTGGCTTGTGCCGTGTACCATATAGCGATGGCTTGGGATTGGACCGTTTTCTTCTCTGACGGTGGAATATTCCAAATCGGGCTTTGTAGACGAATTTTCATAGCCTGCATTCAGAATGATGATAGCAAGTTCATCGGGGGTTACGATACCGTCGCCATTCAGATCGTATTTCGCAAAATCAACGTAAGGATCACAAGCTTTCACGATATCGTGGATGGCTTTTCTTGCCGCGATCACATTGTTATAACCGGAAAGATTTCGCAGGGCAGCGGGATGCGGAATCGGAACGGTGATCTCCAGAATGCCTTCCGGCGCATCATCGTTTTGTTTTTGGTCAATATGCGCGGGATAGAACCAGAATTTTCCGTTTGTCATTTCCTTGTAATAATTGAGCATGGAATAGCCGTTTTCGCCAAAAAAGGTTTCATAGCAATCCTTTGGGGTCGTGAGTGCCCATTGTTCTCCGTAGATCGGGGAAGTCTTATCATTGAGAAGCTCAGGATGCGCGGGATCATAATCATTGATACCGTTTCCGTTTGCGTCGTAGCTTGCAATGACGATGAGCAAGGGTGCGGGTTGTTTCGGTTGCATATTCAAAACTCCTTTTCTAAAAATTCTTTTATTAACTCTATTGTATCATATTCTATGGTCAAGGTCAAGAAATCGGGCAAAAATTTCACTTATTATTTGACAAATACAGCGCGGAATGATAAAATAAAACTGATCGGAGGTGGAACTATGAAAATAAAGACGGAACGCTTGACGTTACATTCTTTTGAGGATGAAGACATCGAGACCCTTTGCGGTATTTTAACGAATGAAACGATCGGGAAAACGTATTTGCTTCCCGAATTCAAAAATGATGACGCTGTTTTTGCTTTGGCGAAACGCTTGCAGATCTTATCTATGAGAGATGACCGATACGTATGGGGAATCTACCAGAATAAAACGCTGATCGGTATGCTCAACGATACGGATATCCAGGGAGAAAATATTGAGATCGGATATGCGTTACATCCGGATTATTATAACCAAGGATTTGCAACGGAAGTGGTAAAAGCCGTAATCACATATCTTTTTGAAAAAGGCTTTTCGACCATTTATGCGGGCGCATTTGAAAACAATCTCGCCAGTATCAGAGTCATGGAAAAATCAGGCATGAAGAAGATGAACAGCAGAGCGAGCATCGATTACCGCGGAAAAACATATCAATGCGTATATTATTCTATTAAGAAAGAGAAAAAATTATGAAAAAAGTGATTGTGATTGGCTGCCCCGGAGGAGGAAAAAGTACGTTTTCCCGTGCTCTGCATGAAATAACAGGACTCCCGCTTTTTCATTTGGATATGTTGAAATGGAATACGGATAAAACCTCCGTTTCCAAACCGATTTTTCTTGAACGATTGCAAAATGTCATGGAACAGGATAAATGGATCATAGACGGTAATTACGGCTCTACGATGGAAATGCGTATGGCTGCTTGTGACACAATTTTCTTTCTGGATTATCCTACTGAAGTATGCATCGAAGGGGTCATTTCCAGAAATGGAAAACCGCGTCCTGATATGCCTTGGATTGAAAAAGTCGGAGAATTTGATGAAGAATTTATGAAACTTATCAGAAATTATAACAGAGATAACCGACCGAAAGTGATCGCATTGCTTGAAAAATATGCAGATAAAGAGATCGTAATTTTCGGCTCGAGAGAAGATGCGGCGGAATATTTACAAAAAATTGAAAACGGCATCAAAGTAACAGAGTAACACTCTAAAGTAACACCTTAAAACATTGATTTTTGAAACCAGATATGGTAAAATACTGTCAGTGGATTGGGGGTGTTTCCATGGAATTTTCTGAAAAATTAAAGGAATTGCGAAAAGCGAAAGGCATATCGCAGGCACAGCTTGCGGCGGATATACATATCTCAAGATCTGCTGTTGCAAAATGGGAGAATGGATTGGGATTGCCAAACGACGAATCTTTGAAAATGTTAGCTGACTATTTTGAAGTGATCGTTGACGATTTGATACCGAATCAGAACAGTGAACAGATTTTGGTATCAAAAAATAAAACGATCGATCAGCAAAAAAAGGTGATTCTTGGTTTTTCGATAGGATGTGCAATCGGTCTGTTCATATTGGCATTTATTTTTGTTGAGCCGTTGCGGGATGTACTGGAACTGTTGGGGCTGGGCGCAATATTGACTGCACTTGGCATATTCAATATGTGCGGAAATATTGGCTCGATTCATTGGTATAATCGACGTAAGGTTACAAAAGAACATCAAAAAGCGTATTGCTTGGCTGTCGGTCTTGGCACGCTTGTGATTGGCATAGGACTTATCATTGCTGGAGTCCTTCAGGCTCTTATCGGCATAGAAGAAGGTGCATTTGTGATGATGGGCTGTATATTGGTCGGACTTGGTTTGATCTTATATGCACAATTTAAGTATAACAAAGGTTTATTTTAAATAGAAAAGCTCTCGTTCCGTGATGGGACGAGAGCTTTTCTGATATGTGAACATATCAATTTGTCAGTTTATTTTACCTTAATGTTGAAATTGACTGCTATAGAGATTTGCATAGAAACCGCCTTTTTTCAAAAGGGTTTCATGCGTTCCGCTTTCAACGATCTGACCGTCATTCATAACGAGAATGATATCTGCTTCGCGAATCGTGGAAAGACGGTGTGCAACGATAAAGCTCGTTCTGCCTTGCATCATTTTGGCAAACGCTCTCTGAATACGCATTTCCGTTCTCGTATCGATAGAAGACGTTGCTTCATCAAGAATCAGCATCGGCGGCAAAGAAAGCATGACGCGCGTGATACAAAGAAGTTGTTTCTGACCTTGGGAAAGTCCGCTGTCATCGCTGATAACGGTGTCATAGCCTTTGGGAAGACGTTTGATAAAGCTATGCGCATGAGAGGCTTTTGCGGCGGCAATGATTTCTTCATCTGTGGCATCGGGCTTGCCGATGATGATATTTTCACGAACGGTCGCCGTTTTCAGCCACGTATCTTGTAAAACCATGCCGTAAGATTTACGGAGGCTTTCTCTGGTAATATCGCGGATATCCGTGCCATCCACATAGATCGCGCCGTCGTTTACGTCATAAAAACGCATCAAAAGACCGATCAATGTCGTTTTACCGCAACCTGTCGGACCGACGATAGCAACACGTTTGCCATGCGGAACGGTGATGGAGAAATCACGGATCAAAGGTTTATCTTCCGTATAAGAGAAATCGATATTTTTGATCTCGATATTTCCTTTGGAATCGGTGAGGATTCTTGCGTTGGGAGCATCGGGTGTCTGCGGTTCGGCTTCGATCAGTTCAAAAAGACGTGCCGCGCAGGCAAGCGCATTCTGAAGCTCCGTAACAACACCGGAAATCTCATTGAAAGGCTTGGTATATTGGTTTGCATAGCTCAAGAAGACTGAAAGACTACCGACTGTAAATACCGCTGGATTGGCAACAACGGAGAGTGCGCCGACAAGACATACACCTGCGTAAACGATACTGTTGACCACACGCGTCGCGGGATTGACAAGAGAGGAGAAGAATACCGCACGGCGGGAACATTTTTCAAGTTTTTTATTCATTCCCTCAAAGGTTTCAATGGCTTCTGCTTCATGTCCGTACGCGCGAACGACTTTTTCATTACCAATGATCTCATTGATAAAAGCAGTCTGTTCACCGCGGATATCTGCTTGTGCTTTGAAAAGGGAATGGGTGCTTTTTGCAATAAAGCTTGCGACAAATAAGGAAAGAGGGGTTACAAGAACAACAACGAGAGCAATCTTCCAATTGATAACGAACATGAATATCAACGTTCCGAGGATTGTTATCAAACCTGTGAACAATTGTGAAAAGCCCATCAGAAGACCATCGGAGAATTGGTCTGCATCCGCAATGATACGGCTGACGATATCACCGTGTGCATTGGTGTCGCTGTATGAAACGGGAAGTTCCTGTAATTTATGGAATGCCGCATTGCGAAGATCACGGACAATACCGAAAGTGACCTTATTATTAATGACACCTTGTATCCATTGGATCAATGAGGCGAGAACAGCGGCAATACCGATTTTGATAAGGATATTGATAATAACGTCAAAATGAACCTTTCCCGGCTCAATGATATGGTCAATGGCATCACCGACAGCGATCGGAATATAGAGCGTTAAAAGTACGGCAAGCGCGGCACAGAGCAGGGAACAAATTAGTCCCGCAGAATACGGACGCACGTAAGTCAATACCTTTTTGAACGTACCTTTTGAAATCGTTACTTTTTTCTTCATACTGTTTCAACCTCCTTATCTTTCGGAAATTGAGAATAATAGATTTCGCTGTATATTTCAGAAGATGCAAGAAGTTCTTCATGCGTACCAACACCAACGAGTTTACCATCATCCAGGACGAGAATCTTATCCGCATGGAGAATGGATGCCGTACGCTGAGAAATGATGAATACCGTATGTTCGCCTTGCATTTCACGGACAGCCGTACGCAAGCGGGCATCCGTTGCATAGTCAAGTGCCGAAGCACTGTCGTCAAAGATCAGGATTTCGGGATTAGCAACGAGTGTACGGGCAATACCAAGACGCTGACGCTGACCGCCCGAAAGATTTTTACCGCCTTGTTCGATCATGAAATCAAGACCGCCCTCCTTATCTTCCACAATTTCCGCCGCCTGTGCAACGGAAATCGCACGCATGATCTCCTCATCTGTGGCATCGGGTTTGCCCCAACGGAGATTATCACGGATCGTGCCTTTGAAAAGAACCGCTTTCTGCATAACGATACCGACTTTTTTTCGGAGTTCTTCTGTGGAATACGCGCGGATGTCCACGCCATCCAAACGAATTTCACCTTTGGTTGCATCATAAAAACGGGGAATCAGATGCGCAAGGGAAGATTTACCCGATCCTGTACCACCGATGATGCCGACGGTTTCTCCTTTTTTAACTGTAAAATCAATATCCGTCAGAGATTCATCGGAGGCACCCTCATAAGTGAAATTCACGTGGCTGAAAGAAACAGCGAAATTATCTTTTTTGGATGTATCTTCAGCCTGGGGCATTTCTTTGCCGCCATCTTCGAGAATATGTTCGATACGTCCCGCGCAAGCTGCCGCCTTTGTCATCGTGATGATCAGATTTGCGAGCTTGACAAGTTCGATCAAGATCTGGGACATATAGTTATAGAGCGCGATAACGATACCTTGTGTCAGAATACCCGCTTCTACACGGAGCGCACCCGTATAGATCAGAGCAACGATCGCAAGATTTACGATCAGACAGGTAACAGGATTCATCAGGGCGGAGAATTTGCCTGCGAATTTCTGTGCCGCAGTCAGAAGGGCATTGCTGTTATCAAAATTTTCAACTTCCTTTTTTTCGCCGGCAAAAGCACGGATCACTCTCGTGCCTGCAAGATTTTCTCTTGTGATACCGAGAACACGGTCAAGACCTGCCTGTACTTTTTTATAAAGCGGAATCGAGCCGAGCATGATGCCGAAAACGATGATGCAAAGAAGCGGAATCGCAACGACAAAGATCCATGCGGACGTTACGTCAAGCGTAAATGCCATAATCATCGAACCGAACACGATCACGGGAGAACGGGAAAACAGGCGAAGTGTCAGATTCACACCAGATTGCACCTGTGTAACGTCGCTTGTGATTCTTGTAATCATGGTAGACGTGCCCAGACGGTCGATATCGGAGAAGGTGAGTTTTTGTGCGTGTCCGAAGATTGCGTTTCTGATATTGGCAGAAAATCCGACTGCCGCACGTGCCGCAAAATATTGTGCGCAAAGGGTACAGGTGAAACCGATAAGACCGAGAAGGATCATGATTCCACACATTTTCAGAATATACGTTTGATCTCCGTTGGCAATACCAACGTCGATTATATTTGCAACGACAAGGGGGATCATCAATTCAAAAATCGCTTCCAAGACCTTGAAAAACGGTGCGGAAATCGCTTCGGCAACGTAACCTTTCATAAGTTTCAGTAATTTAATCAAGATGAGAAACCTCCTTTTTGATGGAATCGGATATCGGCTTTTTTCTTCGGTTATGCGGACAAACACTCATACAGATGCCGCATACCGCACCTCTGCCGATATCTTTATACGTTTTCATATGCTCCGAACAAAGACGCGCGTTCAGGAGCGTATCTCTCGGCGCACCATATTCGTAATTATTGCCTGTGATCGCGTGAGCGGGACAAGCGTTTTTGCAAATTTCACAAGCACCACATCCTTTCGTAATCAAAGGTCTTTCTGCCGTCAACGGCATATCCGTCAGGACAGTGGTAAGACGGATTTTGGAACCGTATTCCGTGGAAATGAATAAAGCGTTTTTCCCGATGAAACCGAGACCTGCAAGGACAGCTGCCGTTTTGTGAGAAAAGACGCCACGGTAGGCGTCTTTATCTGTATTGGTGCTTTGCGATGCGGCGATCGGCAGAGCGGAATATCCCATCGATTCGATGAAATCCACTGCGTCAAGTGCCAAAAGGTCAAGTTTCGTATTGGTCGTGCGGTAATGGTGGAAATACATGATAGACGGTTTGCCGTCAATAGTTTCCACGATCGTATCGGAAAGTCTGCGAACGATCGTCACCGCATAACGTAAATGGGAAAAACCAACGGGGGCATTGTCGCCGATTTCGGAGAAACCGACGAGCGTTGCGCCGTTTGCTTGTAAAAGCGTTTTCAATTCATGTTCAAACATAAAATCCTCCGCTGGTCATAGTTGATATCAGGAAGCGGAAGCATCTTCGTCTTCGTTTTCTTCTTTTTCTTTGAGAACGACGAGAGCTTTTTCGATCTTATGATCTTTGATTTCCTTAATATCGATGTCGATGGTTTCTGTGGAAAGTTCAAATGTGGAACCGTCTTCGGGAATCGAGCCGTAAAGACCGAGAACAAAGCCACTAAAGGTTTCGGAATCAGCGTCTTCCATAACGATACCGAGTTCTTCTTCAACTTCTGTGATGAGCGCGCTACCCATGATATACCAAGCGTTGTCTGCAACTTTTTCAATCAAAGCTACAGTTTCTTCTTCGGATTCTTCATCAACGTCGATTTCACCGATCAGACATTCAATAAGGTCGGTCAAAGTAACGATACCGCAAACGCCGCTATATTCGTCAAGAACGATGGCAATGGATTCTTTCTTTTCTCTCATATTACGGAAAAGAACGTCTGCCTTTACGTTTTCAGGGACGAGATAAGCGGGAACGACAGCGGATTCCATAACGTTTTCTTTGGTCTTTTCTTCCAGACGGAGATAAGCTCTCGCATCAAGAATACCGATAATATCATCGATGTTTTCACCGCAGATCGGATAACGGGAGAAACGGCTGTTGATGATGATCTTATCCCATTCTTCGATAGGATCTTCGGAGAAAAGAACCGTAAGGTCTGTACGGTGTGTTGCGATTTCAGCGGCAGAGATATCGTCAAAGTCGAATACGTTTTCGATGACTTCTTTGCCGTATTCGTCGATGCTACCGTCTTCATGCGCTTCATCAACGAGAGTCAGGACTTCGCCTTCGGTAACGGTATCAACAGTCTGTGCCTTGAAGATCTTGGAAAGAAGTTTTTTCCAAAGAGAAAAGAGAGCATTGAAAGGTGTGAGAATGAACATCAGAAATTTTACAAAGGGAGCAACGACCAAAGCAAAACCGATAGAGTGTTCTTTGGCGAGAACTTTCGGTGTGATTTCACCGAAGATCAGAACGACGATTGTGGATGCGATGGTAGAAATGGTTGCCGCAAGATTGTCTTTGCCGATTTTGGACAAGAGATCGATACACATGACTGTTGCCATGGAGGAAAGTAAAATGTTTACAATATTATTACCAATCAAAAGAGTGGTAAGCATTTTATCATAGTTTTCGGCAATGTCCAGAGATAAAGTTGCCTTTTTGTTGCCTTCATCGGCAAGTGTTTTCATTTTTGCGCGGTTGAAAGAGGTAAATGCGGTTTCCGTACCGGAAAAGAATGCCGAACCTGCAAGGCATATCAGCATAATAATGATTTGGGTTGTCATGATAACTCCTTAAAAATAATAATAGACAAATGGTTTACAAAATACAACATAGTGAATTGGGATCGTGATTTCGGAGCGGTTGAAGAGCGTATGAAAAAAGTACAACGCAAAAAAGCATACCACATCCCTCATCCAAAAGGGCATAGTACGCCTACCTTCAACTTATAAATCTTTTCAAAACAATGTATGTACTTCGGCAATTATCGTCGCCGTCTTCTCCGTTATCCACGATTCGTTCTCCTTGTAAAAAAATAATGATGTATTTTGATTCGATTATACTTCTATTATACAGATTTTTCTGATTTTGTCAAGACATAAAAGGAAATACGCTAAAACATTGCCCGATTATTGTTACCAATCCACAAAAACCCTTGACACTATACGAAAAAATTGATATAATTTATAGGAATCTTTTATAATATTACATTTTGATAAAGAAAGGAATACTCAGAAATATGATGAAACATATCTTTGTTGTCAATCCCGCGGCGGGAAAAGGAAAAAATCTGCCCGCTTTGCTTTCCGACATTACATATGCCTGTGAAGAGATCGGAGAGAAATATGAGATCTATCATACGCTGACTGTCGGTGACGCGACCCGCTTCGTTTCCGAAAAATGCAAAAACAATCCGGGGGAACAGATGCGTTTTTATGCTTGTGGCGGCGACGGTACACTTTTTGAGGTTCTGAACGGCGCGGTTGGTTATGATAATGCGGAAATCGCTGTGATTCCTTCCGGTACGGGCAATGACTTTATCAAGACATTCACCAATTCCGAATTTTTCTCCGATGTGAAAAGGCAGATCCTCGGTAAAGCGGAAAAGCTTGATCTTCTGAAATATAATGATCGTTACAGCATGAACGTCATCAATATCGGTTTTGATTGCGATGTTGTACAAAGAGTGGCACAGATCAAAAGAAAAGCACTTGTTCCGTCAAAAATGGCTTATGCAATGGGTATTGCCGATGTATTCACCAAACCGCTCGGCAAACATTTCAGAGTATTGATCGATGACAGGGAACTGATCGAAAGGGATTTTATGCTTTGCGCGATGGCAAACGCTCTTTATTACGGTGACGGCTATATGGTAGCTCCTCTTGCAAAAGTAAATGACGGTTATATGGATCTTTGTCTGGTCGATCGCGTAACAAGAGCACAATTTATAAAAATTATTTCCAAATATAAAGCGGGGCTTCACGTCGATGAAAACGGGAATTCCCAATATCCGTTCCTCCGTTATCAGAAATGTAAAAAGGTTGTCGTGGAAGCGCAGCAGATGATCGGTGTTTGCGGTGACGGTGAGATTTCTCCCGTGAAATCCGTCACCATTGAGGTTGTTCCGAAAGCAATTGCATTTTCGATTCCCAAAGGTTGTGTATGCAAAGCACTTGCTCAGGAGGAATCTTTGTCGGAAGACACGGAAAGATTTCTGCAAACGATGTAAAAATTTTTTTCTTTTTGTTGAGATATTTCATTGGGAAATCCGACATATAAGTAGAGAGAATTGCACACCTTTTGTTTCAAAGAGGTGTGTGATTTTTATCATTGAAAGGAATTTATAAAATGAAAAAGGAAAGTATTACAAGTGTTTTTTTCTTTGGAAATCTGATAAGACGAGTTATCGGCGCGTGGCTTTTAACTGCATATGCTGTTCTCATCTTTAATGAAAAGGATTTCAGTTCCAAAAACTTTTTACAGGATGTCAATTTACTCACCCCCCTATTTATTCTAATCGTACTCTTTTTCGCACTTTCTGCGCTTTCGTATGCCGTGTCTTCTTTCAAAACGGATAGTCTGTCTATGTTGGTTGGAGCTTTACTGCTTTCTCTGACTTGGATTATAAAATCGAATGGCATTAACGAAAAAAACTGGCTTTTTTGCTTTACGATGATTGCCGCAACTGCACTGATCGTATGGGATTTCATTGCGCAGAATCATGAAGTTTTGAACCGTTTTCATTTCCAAGAGAAAGCAACGATTTTCGTTTTCATTCTTTGCGGTGTAATCTGCGCGGGAGTGATTGCCGTTATAACTTGCTTTCGCTATATCAACTTTGCTGCGCCGACATTCGATTTCGGTATTTTCGTACAAATGTTTCATAATATGAGCGAAACGCTCATTCCGGAAACGACTTGTGAACGAAATGAATTTCTTTCGCATTTTGCAGTACATCTTTCGCCGATATGCTATGTTCTTCTGCCATTTTATTGGCTCTTTCCGTCGCCCCTGACATTGCAAATCGGACAAGCTGTTGTAGTTGCAAGCGGGATTGTTCCATTTTATTTGATTATGCGATGCTACGGGCTTTCCTCTCGTGCGCGTGCCGGATTTAGCGTTGTTTATATGCTGTTTCCGATCATTAGCAGAGGATGCTTTTATGATTTTCATGAGAATTGTTTTCTTCTCCCGCTTCTTTTATGGACTTTTTGGGCTTATGAAACGGAAAAAATTCCTTTTACTGTACTCTTTACCTTGCTTTGCTGTATGGTCAAAGAGGATGCGGCTGTATATATTGCAGTGTTCGCCCTTTACTGTATCCTGTCCGGAGAAACAAAAAAGAGAAAATTGTGCGGTGTAGGAATGTTCGCGTTTGCCGTTCTTTATTTTCTTTTTGCAACGTGGTATATCAATGTGTTTGGAGAAGGCATTATGAGTAACAGATACCAAAATATCAGTACAGACGGTTCACTGATCGGTGTTATCTATACGGTATTTGCTAATCCCGGTATGTTTCTTCAGCAACTTATGAATAAAGGTTGGGATTCTGTTTTATATATTTTGGCTTTTTTGGCTCCTCTTGGATTTCTTCCGTTAGCGAGCAAAAAAATTGTCCGCTATGTATTGTTGCTTCCTATTTTTCTAAATCTTTTGACAGCTTGGCAATATCAGCTTGAATTTATCTATCAATATCATTTCGGAATTTCAGCTTTCTTCTTGTTTGCGGCAATTCTCAATTACCGTGATCTTTCAGAACATTTACGCTTGTATCTTCTTCCGCTATGCCTGACGGCATCTTTGCTCTTATATTCTTATCTGGTATTGCCGGAAATACCTTATCGTATCGATCAATATCAAAAGGGAAAGGAACACTATCAAGAGATCAGCGAAGCATTGGAGATTATTCCCGAAGATGTTTCCGTGCTTTCTAATTCTTATATATTGCCTCATATTGCAGATCGAAAAGAAATCTATCCGCTTCACAATGACACCGCTCATCAAACGGATTTTATTGTATTAAATATGACCGCAGAAAAGGACAAGGAGGCTTATGCCTTTTATGTTACGAATGGTTATAGACCTCATTTGGAAAACGAGTCTATCGCTATACTTGTCAATATTTATTGGGAAGCAGAGCACTTGAATTGGTATAAAAACGAGAATTGATTTCAATAAAACTCATCAAAAAAACTTGCAATTGATAGAGATGTGTGCTATACTAATATCATTATAAAAAATCAAAAACAAAAAGGACGATTTTGATATGAGAAAAGAACTCGACAAATCATATAATCCGAGTGAGATCGAAAAAACGCTCTACCAGCAGTGGTGCGAAGCGGGATATTTCACTCCTGAGATTGACAAAAACAAGACGCCTTTTACGATCGTGATTCCGCCTCCGAACGTAACAGGTCAGCTCCATATGGGACACGCATTGGATAATACGCTTCAGGATAGCATTATCCGTTATAAAAGAATGAAAGGCTTCTGCACACTCTGGCTTCCCGGTACAGACCACGCATCGATCGCAACCGAAGCAAAAGTTGTTGAAGCTATGAGAAAAGAAGGTCTTTCCAAAGAAGATCTTGGACGTGAAAAGTTCCTTGAAAGAGCTTGGGCATGGAAAAATCAGTACGGCGGTCGTATCATCGAACAGTTGAAGAAAATGGGTTCTTCCTGTGACTGGACCCGCGAACGCTTTACAATGGATGAAGGTTGCAGCCGTGCTGTCCGTGAAGTATTCCAGCGTCTTTATGAAAAGGGCTTGATCTACCGCGGTGAACGTATCATTAACTGGTGCCCGCATTGTAAAACTTCCATTTCTAACGCGGAAGTTGTTTATGAAGAGCAAAAGAGCCATTTCTGGCACATCCGTTATCCTCTTGTTGGCGGCGGCGGTTACGTTGAAGTCGCAACGTCCCGCCCCGAAACCTTGCTCGGCGATACTGCTGTTGCGGTCAACCCGAATGACGAACGCTATAAGCATCTGATCGGTCAGTACGTCGTTCTTCCGCTTGTCGGCAGACGCATTCCGATCGTTGCCGATGAACACGCGCAGCTCGGTAAAGGTACAGGTTGCGTAAAGATCACTCCTGCGCACGATCCCAACGACTTTGAAGTTGGTAAGAGAGCCCATCTTCCGATGGAAGTCGTTTTGGATGAAACCGCCAAAATTACCGAAAATTATCCGAAATATGCGGGCATGGATCGTTATGAAGCACGCAAAGCGATTGTCAATGACCTCCGTGAAGGCGGCTACCTTGCAGAAATTGAAGACCTGAATCATGAAGTCGGTACTTGCTACCGTTGCGGAACGACCATCGAACCGATGCTTTCTCTCCAATGGTTCGTTCGTATGGAACCTCTGGCGAAACCCGCTGTGGAAGCTGTCCGTGAAGGCAAGACAAAATTCATTCCTGAAAGATTTGAAAAGAACTACTTCCATTGGATGGAAAACACGCAGGATTGGTGTATCTCCCGCCAGCTTTGGTGGGGTCACAGAATTCCCGCATATTACTGCGATGATTGCGGTCATATGGTCGTTGATAAAAACGGATGCGACGTTTGTCCGAAATGCGGCGGTCACATGACACAGGATCCCGATACACTTGATACTTGGTTTTCTTCTGCGCTTTGGCCGTTCTCCACGCTCGGCTGGCCCGATGAAACGGAAGATCTCAAATATTTCTATCCTACCAATACGCTCGTTACCGGTTATGATATCATTACGTTCTGGGTTTCCAGAATGATCTTCTCCGCATTGGAATACACGGATCAGGTTCCTTTTGATACCGTTTTGATCCACGGTCTTGTCCGTGACGCACAGGGAAGAAAGATGTCCAAATCGCTCGGTAACGGTATTGATCCGCTTGAAATCATTGAAACCTGTGGCGCAGACGCTCTCCGTTTCGCACTGCTGACAGGTAACTCTCCCGGTAATGATATGCGTTTCTCTCCCGAAAAGGTAGAGGCGGCGCGTAACTTTACAAATAAAATCTGGAACGCATCCCGCTTTGCGCTTATGAACATTCCCGAAACATTGGAAGATACCGCATTGCCCGCAATTGAAAAGCTCCATATCGAAGATAAATGGATCCTTTCCAAGTTTAATAAACTTACTGCGGAAGTTTCCGAAAATCTTGATAAATATGAACTTGGTATCGCGCTTTCCAAGATCTACGATTTCCTTTGGAATGTTCTTTGCGACTGGTATATCGAAGTTATCAAACCCCGTCTGTTCATCAAGGAAGGCGAAGATTACGAAACCGCTTGCCGTGTACTTGCTTACGTTCTCAGAGGCGCAATGGAACTTTTGCATCCCTTTATGCCTTTCATTACGGAAACCATCTGGCAGGCATTGCCTCATGACGGCGAAAGCATCATGATGGCAGACTATCCCGTTCGCAATGAAAACCTGATCTTTGAAAAAGAAGAAGATTCCATGGAACTTCTCATTACGGCGATCCGCCAGATCCGTAATCGCCGCGCAGAAATGAACGTACCTCCGTCCAAAAAGGCAAAGGTAATCGTTGTTTCCGCAGATACGGATACGTTCAGCCCTGCGGTTTCTCATTTCTTTGAAAAGCTTGCCGGTGCATCTACCGTAGAATATCATGAAACGTTCCACGATGACAGTTGCGTACAGATCATTTCCGATAAAGCCATCATTTATATTCCTTTGGCAGAAATTATTGATTTTGAAAAAGAAATCGCTCGTCTGGAAGCAGAAAAGAAGAAATTGCTCTCCGAAATTGAACGTGTTGATAAGAAACTTGCAAATCAGGGCTTCGTAGCCAAAGCACCTGCCGCTGTTATTGAAGGTGAAAAGGCGAAAAAAGCCGCTTATGCGGATAAACTTGCTTCTGTTGAAGCTTCTTTGGCAAAATATAAAAAATAAATTTCTTTTTGGTGAGAAATTTTCATAGAAAATCCGACTAATATATATAGAAGGCATCCATTATTCTTATATGATAGAAAGGACGGTATTCAACTATGAAAAAATTGATCGCGCTATTTCTCACGCTTTGTATGCTTTGTCTTCTCTTTGCTTCCTGCGGAAGAGATTCTGCAAGTGATTCCTACAACTCTGCTTCCAAAGTTGAATCGAGTACAGGCACTGCTTATGAGGAAGTCGCAAAAGATGAGGCTGAAATCGATGACGCGAGAAAGATTATCAAAACCTACAATCTTTCGCTTGAAACCAAAAATTTTGAAGAAGATTCCCGTTTTATCGTTTCTGAAGCAGAAGCACTTGGCGGTTACGTTGCCGATTCTTCCGTTACGGGAAACAGCATCTCTTCAGATTCTTCAAGAACCCAATCCGCGCGTTATACGATCCGTGTTCCCGCAAAATCACTTGAAACTTACATTGCATCTGTTTCCGAAATTTGTAACGTCTATTCTTCATCTCTGACAACCGAAGATATCACGGACAGTTATTATGGCATTCAATCTCAATTGGATAGTCTTGTCATTCAGGAACAGAAACTGACGGAAATGCTTGCAGAAGCAAAGACCCTGCAAGACATGATTACGCTCGATGATAAACTGACATCTGTGCGTTCGGAGATCAATGCTTTGAATTACAGATTGCAAAGCATGGATAAATCCGTCAATTATTCCTATGTGTATATCACGCTGAATGAAGTTCGTGAATATCATGTGGAAGAGAAGACGTATTTACAGGAACTTGGCGAAGCAATCGTCGGTTCGATGGAAAACTTCGTTGACGTGATCGGTAATTTGATTATCGTTGTGGTTTGGGTATTTCCGTTCGGTTTTGTGATCGCAGGTATCATTCTTGCAGTCGTTCTTCTTGAAAGACATAGCAGAAAGAAAAAAGCCAAAAAGCAGAATTTGGATTCCGATCAGAAAAAGAATCCCTAAAGCATAATTTTCAGAAGGAGCAATCGTTAAAGTTGCTCCTCTTTTTAATATGCAATTCAAATAAATTTTACAAAAAAGAATAGACAAATTTTCCCTTTTGTGATATGATAAGGATATCAATATCTGGCAAAGGAGTTTATCTATGCATATAGATGAAATCATTCAAAAATCAGCAAAACAACTTGCGACGGATTATTATGTTCCCGATCAATTGACACCGTCGAAGATTTGTAATCTTCCGAACAGAGCTTCCATTATTCAGATTCTGACAGATATCAAAAAAGTGGTCTTCCCTGGATATTTTGAAGGAGAAACTGTTCGTGGGAGCGCAGTGGAGTATTATACGGGACATCTTTTGACGGAAATATATAGAAAACTAAAACCGCAAATAGAGATCGCTCTTTGTCTTCCTTTTTCTGATTGCAAACCGGAAGATGCAAGCGACAGAGCGGAAGCCGTTTGTCAAAAATTGATTTCTGCGATTCCAGAGATTCGCCGTCTGATGATGTGTGACGTGGATGCGGGCTTCAACGGTGACCCTGCCGCAAAGAGTAAATCGGAGATCATTGTTTCTTATCCTGGTTTATTGGCGATCTTTGTTTACAGGATAGCACATATTCTCTATATGGAAAAGATTCCTCTGATTCCAAGGATCATGACGGAATATGCCCACAGCGAAACGGGGATCGATATCAACTCTGGTGCTGTCATCGGTGAATATTTCTTCATTGACCACGGTACAGGCGTTGTTATCGGTGAAACAACGGTGATCGGCAATTATGTCAAACTGTATCAAGGTGTCACGCTTGGCGCACTTTCGACGAGGAGCGGGCAAGAGCTTTCTGGTGTCAAACGACATCCGACGATCGGCGATCACGTCACGATCTATGCCAATTCTACGGTACTTGGCGGCGAAACCGTGATCGGAAACGGTGTCATCATTGGCGGTAACGCTTTTATTACGAAATCGGTACCCGACTATACCAAAGTTATCGTAAAAAGCCCTGAAATGATGTTTAAAAACCCGCAGAATCCCACGGGAAAATGGGAAATTTAATCGATTTGAGATATGAATCATGAGATATCATACAATTATTTTTGATTTGGACGGAACGCTGTTGGATACCTTACAGGATCTCGCAAACAGCACCAATTTCGCATTGGAAACGATGGGTTTTCCAACAAGAACGATGGAAGAAGTGCGCGCTTTCGTTGGCAATGGCGTTGCAAAGCTGATTGAAAGAGCTGTTCCGGATGGAACCGATCACGATATGTTTTTGAAAACGCTTTCTGTTTTCAAAGAACATTATGCCTTGCATTGCGAAGATCAGACAAAGCTTTATGACGGTATTTTGCCGCTTTTGGATACGCTTTTAATAAACGGCGCGAAACTTGCCGTTGTTTCCAATAAAGTCGATTCGGCTGTCCGTGTTTTATGTGAAAAATATCTGGGGGATCGGATCATGGTTTCTGTCGGTGATAGAGAAGGAATTGCCAAAAAGCCTTCACCGGATTCCGTATTTGAAGTTCTGAAAATATTAAACGCAAACATAGAAGATGCTGCATATATCGGAGATTCCGAAGTGGATATCCTGACTGCCCGTAATGCAAAAATGGATGCGATCATCGTTACGTGGGGATTCCGTGATAAAGCGTTCCTTGTTCAAAACGGGGCATCCGTATTGGCAGATTCCGCGGAAGAACTGGAGCAAATACTTCTTTGTTGATTAGATTGGAAGAAAATTAAAAAAACAGAGATCAAATTTTCAAAAACATATTTACAAATTCCAAATTTTAAGGTATCATATTAAGTGTATAATCATCGGACTCAAGGAGGACATTATGGAGGATAAAAAGCCACATTACAAAAGAATACTCGTGAAGCTTTCTGGCGAAGCTCTCTCTGACGGAGCGAACGGTATCCTGAATTACGATTTTCTTGAAGAAGTCGGCAAGACCATCAAACGCTGTGTTGATATGGGTACACAGGTCAGCATCGTGGTTGGAGCAGGTAATATCTGGAGAGGCAGACAGGGCGTGAATATGGATCGCGCACGCGCAGACCATATGGGTATGCTTGCGACCGTTATCAATTGCCTTGCTTTGCAGGATACTTTTGAAAGACTCGGCATGGAAACACGTGTTATGACCGCTATCGAAATGCAACAATTCGCAGAGCCTTATATCCGCAATAAAGCGATTGCTCATCTTGAAAAGGGCAGAGTCGTAATCTTCGGTTGCGGAATCGGTAGCCCGTTCTTCTCAACGGATACTGCGGCGGTGCTCAGAGCAGCGGAAATTTGTGCGGATATCGTTCTTTTAGCGAAAAATGTGGACGGCGTTTATACTGCGGATCCCAAAATCGATCCCACAGCAAAGAAGATCGAAAGCATCGAATACATCGATATTCTTAGACAAGGTCTGAAAGTCCTGGACTTCACGGCAACTTCGTTCAGCATGGAAAATCATATTCCGATCTTGCTTTTCGGTCTTGATGATCCGGAAAATATTATCAGAGCCGTAAACGGCGAAAAAATCGGTACAATTGTAGGAGGAACAAGAAAATGAAATTGGACGTTAAAGAATTTGAAGCAAAAATGAAAAAAACACTTACCGCTTACGAAAAAGAACTTGAAACGATTCGTCTCGGTAAGGCAAATCCCGTTGTTTTGAACAAGATCTTTGTTGACTATTACGGTATTCCCACACAGATTTCTCAGGTCGCAAGCGTTCAGGCAAGCGATGCCAGAACCCTTATGATCACACCTTGGGAATCAAATCTTCTCCGCACGATCGAAAAAGCGATCAATGAAAGCGATCTCGGCATCAATCCCCAGAATGACGGCAAATCCATCCGCCTCTCTTTCCCGCCCATGACTGGTGAAACCAGAAAAGCGAAGAAAAAAGAAGTAGAAGGAAAAGGTGAAGAAATCAAAGTTGCCATCCGTAACGTGCGCCGCGATGCAAACGATAAATGCAAACAGATGAAGAAGAATTCTGAAATGACAGAGGATGAACAGAAAGCTTCCGAAAAGCAGATTCAGGAACTTACCGATTCCTATATCAAAAAGGTTGACGCAATCACCGCCGGCAAAGTAAAGGAAATCATGGAAATCTAACTTTATCCCCATTGTCAACCGCCTTTATAAAGGCGGTTGCTTTTTGATATGAATTTTTCAGATCGGAGCTTATTATGTCAGAAACGAAAGAAAATTATATTCCGAAACATATCGCATTTATTATGGATGGGAACGGCAGGTGGGCAAAAAAACATTTGATGCCCCGTGAATACGGACATTCTGTCGGCGCAAAGAAATTCAGGGAAATTGCGCAGTATTGCGCAGACAAAGGCGTTGAAAACGTAACGGTTTACGCTTTTTCAACGGAAAATTGGAAACGTCCCCAAAAAGAAGTGGATGCAATTATGCGTCTGTTCCGTGAATATATCAGCGAAGCAGAACGTGACTTCGGAAAAAGCGATGTAAGAATTCTTTTTATCGGAAACAGGAATGTTTTTGATGAGGATTTACAAAATGAAATGTCCCGCGTGGAAAAATTGACCTCAGACCGCAAAAAAACACTTTGTATTGCCATTAATTACGGTGGCAGAGGAGAAATCGTAGATGCTGTCAATACATTGATCGCCTTGGGAAAGAAAAATATTACCGAGGATGATATTACCCGTTCGATCTATTCGGGAGCCGTACCGCCTCCGGATATGATCGTGAGAACAGGCGGTGAGCTCCGTCTTTCTAATTTTCTTCTTTGGCAATCCGATTATGCGGAACTTTTCTTCACGGAAACTTTGTGGCCTGATCTTACGACCGATGAGGTCGATTGCCTGATCGAAACTTTTTATCAAAGAAATCGCAGATACGGAGGCATCTGAAATGAAAATACGTGTAATCACCGCAATCGTTGCAATTATGGTTCTGATTCCTGTTCTATTAACCTCAAACACAGTCGCATTCCCGATCATTTGCGGATTTTTCGCTCTTATGTCCGTGTTTGAGATCACTGGATGTATTGATGTCAGAAAAAAATGGTGTTTATCCATTTCTTCGTTTATATATGGTGTTGCTGTTTCCGCAATCGTGACGGTTTATTTCGTCATGGCAAAAGAGTCTTATGCAAGCATTTTTTCGATGGAAAAACTGACAGCCGCTGTACTGGCTTTGACGTTTGCTTATATTTTTATCGTCTGCGCGGCAACGATGCTTTCTCTCGGAAAAATTCAATTTTCGAAAGCCGCTGAAATGATTACTTGGGTATTCTATATCATCTTTGGTTTTATGAGTATTGCGTTGCTTCGTCGTCAGACGGAAATGGGTGCGTATTTGTATGGTCTTGTATTTATCGGTGCATGGATGACAGATACAGGCGCGTATTTCGTCGGTGTCCTCTTCGGTAAACATAAATTGATTCCCGAAGTCAGCCCTAAAAAAACCGTTGAAGGTGCGTTTGGAGGCATTCTCGGTTGTATCATCGGATTTGTTCTCTATGGTTTTATCATTCAAAAAGTTGCGGTGCTTACTGTAAATTATCTGATGCTTGTACTTCTTGCCGTTGTGATTTCCATCGTTTCACAATTTGGTGACCTGATCGCTTCTTATGTAAAAAGAGAATGTGGTATCAAAGATTTCGGCTTTATTTTCCCGGGACATGGTGGTGTTCTTGACCGTTTTGACTCCATTATTGCTGTTGCGCCCGCAATTTATTTTATCACATATCTCTTGTCCGATATTTGTGTGATTTTCAGTAGATAAAAGGAGTATTCCTTTATGAATTATGAAAAACATATAACAGTTCTCGGTTCTACGGGTTCTATCGGCACACAAGCACTTGATATGGCATCTTTTTCCGATTATCAGGTGGATGCTTTGGCTTTCGGTTCCAATATTCGACTCGGAGAAGAACAAATTCGAAAATTTAAGCCCAAATACGTTGCAGTCAGTCATGAAACATCCGCAAAAGATTTGAAAATTGCCGTTGCGGATACAAATACAAAGGTTTTTTCCGGCAAGGACGCTGTTTGTGAAATGCTTGAATATCTTCATTCCGACGTTTGTATCAATGCCATCAGCGGTTTCAACGGATTGCGTCCGACCCTTTCTGCTATTGAAAAATTTCCGCGCATCGGTCTTGCCAATAAGGAAACGATCGTTGCGGCGGGAGAGATTGTCATGCAGAAGGCGAAAGAAAAAGCTTGCGAAATCATTCCCGTTGACAGCGAACACAGCGCGATCTTTCAATGTTTGGAAGGTAATCGCGGAAAAACCATCCGTAGAATCCTTTTGACTTGTTCGGGAGGTCCGTTTTTTAGCAAAACATTGGAACAAATGCAAAATGTGACCGTTGCCGATGCGCTTGGGCATCCTACATGGAGAATGGGTGCGAAAATTACAATCGATAGCGCAACCCTGATGAATAAAGGCTTGGAATTGATCGAAGCTATGCACTTGTTTGCTGTTTCTCCCGAAAAGATAGAGATCATTATTCATCGGGAAAGTATAATTCATTCGATGGTCGAATACAATGACAGAGCAGTGATCGCGCAGCTTGGGGTATCGGATATGCGTCTGCCGATTCAATATGCTGTTACGTATCCCGAAAGAGAAATTTCTCCTTGTGAACCTTTGGACTTTACAAAGCTGGGAAAATTGACCTTCTTTTCGCCTGATCGACCTAATTTTCCGTTGCTTTCTCTTGCTGAAAACGTAGCGGCAAAAGGTGGCATTTTGCCTTGTGTGATGAATGCCGCTAACGAAGAAGCTGTCGGCTTATTCCTGCAAGAAAAGATCCGTTTTACAGAGATCTCCGACTTGGTATCGGAAACAGTCAACGGCTATATAAATATCGATCATCCGACACTTGCCGAGATCGAAACAGCCAATATTTCCGCAAGAAAACTTGTGCGAAATAAAATTATTTAATCCATAGGAGGAGCAAAATATGCTGCTTTTATACATTTTAGTAGCAATTTTGATGTTCGGTTCTTTAATTTTTATCCATGAACTCGGACATTTTCTGACAGCTCGTCTTTTTCAAGTAAAAATTTATGAATTTGCGATCGGTATGGGTCCAAAACTGATTTCATGGAAATCCAAAAAGAACGATACCGCATATTCTTTGCGTATGTTCCCGATCGGCGGTTTTGTCAGCATGGCGGGTGAAGATGAAGAATCCGATGATGAAGGCTCTCTCCGCAATAAAAAAGTATGGCAAAGGATCATCATTACTGCGGCAGGATCGGTATTCAATCTTTTGATCGGTCTGATTGTAATGTTTTTTATCGTTGTTTTTTCTGCCAATATTGGTTCCACAAAAGTTTCCGCATTTCCTGAAGGGGCGCTTTCCGTTCAGACAGAAACCAAAGACGGATTGCTTGCCAATGACGAAATCCTTGCAATCAATGGAAAAAAAGTTCATGTTTTTTATGATATGAATTATAAAATTTCCCGTTACGGTGCAGAACCTGTTGATATCACCGTGCTTCGTGACGGCAAGGAAATCACGCTTGAAAACATTGTTTTCCCGACACAAATAGAGCAGGGCGTAACTTTCGGTATGCGAGATTTCTACGTTCATTTGGAAGAAAAAAATCTTGGCATTATTCTGAAAACAACGTATTATCAATCAGTTTATACTGTCCGTATGGTTTATGATTCTTTGTATGACCTGATCACAGGCAAATTCGGTATTCAGCAGATGTCAGGGCCTGTTGGCATTACGAACGTCATTACCGATGCGGCACAGGATGCTGTGGAAACCAAAGACGGCTCTTATCTTTTCATGCTGTTCGTCGTTTTGGCAATGAATCTCGGTTGCATGAATCTGCTTCCTTTTCCTGCGCTTGACGGCGGACGTATCGTATTTCTGGCGATTGAAGGCATCCGAAGAAAGCCACTCGATGCAAGAATTGAAGGATATATCCATTTCGTCGGTATGGCTCTCCTTTTGCTTTTGATGCTGATCATTACATTTAAAGATATCTTTACTTTGATTATTCGATAATATTGCATTCTGATGAGGTAAAAATGAAGGACTATTCACTCGAAAGAAGAAAAACGCATAAAATTTTTGTCGGCGATGTACAGATTGGAGGCAATGCTCCGATCTCTGTTCAATCTATGACCAATACGGATACGCATAATTATGATGCCACTTATAGACAGATCAGAGCTTTAGAAGAAGTCGGTTGTGATATTGTCCGTATTACTGTCCCCGATCTTGCCGCGTGTGAGACGATCGCTCGACTGAAAAAAAGTAATATTCGTATCCCTCTTGTTGCCGATATTCATTTCGACTATCGTATTGCGCTTTCGGTTGCCGATGCGGGTGTTGATAAGATCAGGATCAATCCCGGTAATATCGGTTCGGATGAAAAAGTGAAAGCAGTTGCAGAGAAATGCAAAGAACGTCATATTCCGATCAGAATCGGTATTAATAGTGGTTCTCTTGAAAAATCAATTCTCGCAAAATACGGTTCTCCCACACCGCAGGCTTTGGCTGAAAGTGCAATGTATCATGCTGCATTGTTGGAAAAATTCGATTTTGGTGATATTGCCATTTCTATCAAATCCAGCGATGTCCGCAATATGATCGAAGCGAACCGAATTGTTGCCGCATCCTGTGATTATCCGCTCCATATCGGTGTGACTGAGGCGGGACGCGGAAATGCGGGGACGATCAAATCCGCCATCGGCATCGGCACGTTGCTTTGTGAAGGCATCGGTGATACCATCCGTGTTTCTCTTACGGATGATCCCGTCAAAGAGATTGAAGCAGGAAGATCGATCCTTCGCGCTTGCGGAAGATCGGAAGAAAAATTTATCAACCTTGTTTCTTGCCCCACTTGCGGCAGAACCAAAATTGATCTGATCCGCATTTGTGAAGAGCTTGAACGCAGATTATCTTCTGTTCGGGTCGATCGGAAATTGACTGTCGCTGTGATGGGATGTGTTGTGAACGGTCCGGGTGAAGCTGCGGAAGCAGATATCGGTATTGCGGGAGGAAAGGGAGAAGGCATTTTGTTTTCTCACGGAACCATCCTCCGCCGTATTCCCGAAGAAAAACTTGTCGATGAATTGATTGAAGAAATCAAAAACCGTTCTTAAAATGAAATACTGCGCCTTTGCGTGATATCGTAAGGGCGCTTTTTCAAACCATAGAAAAATTGCAAAGAAAGGATGTATCATCTATGGCAAAAACGCTGATAGCAGTTTTTTCACGTTATTTGCCCGACAGCGAGGGACGAATTTTTTTGGAAAATGCAAAGCTTGTTGGGAATATCCGCGTGGATAAACATTTACGGATGCTTGAAGTGGATTTTTCTTATGCCGAATTGCTCCCAAAATCCAAATTGTATCGATTGGAAAATGAGATCGCGAAAGCTTATGCGCTTAATTCCGTAAGATTGCTGCCAAAATATCCCCAAGGGCTTTTTTCGGAAGCTTACTTTCCGGAAATCATGTATGAGGCATACCGTACCAATATCATATCGAAAAGCTTTTTGCAGGAATATAAAGCTACATTTGAAGGCGACCGTATTACGATTGATATCATGTTTGGAAACGGCGGCGTTCATTTTGTTGAGTATAATCATATCGGAGAAAAGATCGCCGCAATCATTTTCAAAGAATTTGGATTGCAATATAAATTTTCTTTCCGCAAGGCAAACGGATACGTTTCCGATCGCTCGGAACGGATGGAAAAAGAATTGAGTAGATTCCGTACAGCAAAGCCGGCGATCGCTCAAACGACCAACGAAAACGTAGGTACTCCTGTCAACACAGAAAAAAGCCCAAGTGTTTACAAAACACCGACCAAAACCTTTACGGATGATGACGGTTATCTCCATATCGGAAACAGTGTATTTGATTTCACAGATGCAAGTCCGCTGATTGGCGAAGCATTCGAGATCAAACCTTCTCCGATTTTTTCCATGAGATATCCGAAAGATTCCGTTATTCTCGTTGGAGAGATTCTTGGAAAAGAGATTGCGGAACGAAAAACCAAAGGAAAATATAAAACGGAATTTTGTATCACAGACTATGAAGCGACGATCATGGCGCGATTCGGTATCACGGATGAAGAATTGCCCAAATATCAGGAACTTTCCGACGGTATGCAAGTTGCTGTGAGAGGGTCTTTACATTATGACGACTTTGACAGGGAACTTGTTCTGACACCGTTCGCTATTATGCAGATCAAAAAGATCGGACGTATGGACTGTGCGCCAGAAAAACGTGTGGAATTGCATCTGCATACGAATATGTCGCAGATGGATGCCATCATTCCTCCTGATGTGGTCGTAAAAACAGCGCACAAATGGGGACATAAAGCCGTAGCGATTACCGATCACGGTAATGTGCAAGGATATCAGGAAGCCATGAAAGCCGCGGGAAAGCTCGGAATGAAAGTGATTTATGGCATGGAAGCTTATTTCGTCAACGATGAAGAAAAGACGGTTTATGGTGATACCCACGTGAATTTTCATGATGAATTTGTCGTTTTCGATATTGAAACGACAGGTCTTTCTTCTCTCAGCTCAAAAATCACGGAGATCGGTGCTGTTTTAGTCAAGAATGATGAAGTGCTTTCGGTCTTCAATACTTTTGTCAATCCTGAAATGCCGATTCCCGAAGATATTGTGGAATTGACGGGTATTACGGATGAAATGGTTACAGATGCACCCAAAACAAAGGAAGCTGTTCAGAAATTTTTGGATTTTATCGGGGATCGTATGCTTGTTGCACATAACGCTTCGTTTGATATCAGCTTTATCCGAAAGGCTGCTCAGGATCATGATCTTCCGTTTAATAACACCTATCTGGATACGCTTTCTATGTCCAGATTCGTCAATCCCGATCTGAAAAACCATAAGCTCAATACCATTGCGGACTATTTCAAACTCGGTGATTTCAATCATCACCGAGCCTCCGATGATGCGGAGATGACCGCTAAAATCTTTTATCGCATGGCTGCCAAGCTTGAAAATGACGGCGTATCTACCACGGCAGAAATGTCTGCCGCTATGGCTGACCGTACCGATCCTTTAAAATTGAATACATATCATATGATCATTCTTGTCAAAAATGCAGAAGGTCTGAAAAATCTTTATAAAATGATTTCTTTCAGTTATCTGAAATATTATAAAAAACGTCCCCGCATTCCCAAAACATTATTGGATGAACACCGTGAAGGTCTGATCATTGGTTCCGCATGTGAGGCCGGCGAGCTTTACAGCGCGATCATGGCAAGTAAACCTTGGGATGAGCTTGTTTCCATTGCGAATTTTTATGATTATCTGGAAATTCAACCGCTTTGCAATAATAGCTTTATGATCGCCAAAAATATGGTTTCGGGTGAAGAAGAATTGAAAAAAATCAATCAGAAAATCATTCAATTGGGCGAAGAAACGGGAAAACCTGTCGTTGCTACCTGTGACGCGCATTTTATGGACAAGACGGATGAAATTTACCGTAAAATATTGCTTGCCGGCATGAAATACGATGATGTTGACCATGATACAGGACTTTATATGCGTACAACCGAAGAGATGCTTGCAGAGTTTTCGTATCTCGGAGAAGAAAAAGCGCATGAAGTTGTCATTACAAATACCAATAAGATCGCTGATATGGTAGAAGACGGCATTCGTCCGTTTCCTGACGGCACGTTTACACCGAAAATGGAAGGTGCGGAAGAAGATCTTCGCCGCATTTGTTATGAAAGGGCCGAATCTCTTTATGGTAATCCGTTGCCGCAGATCGTAGAAAAACGTCTGGATAAAGAATTAACATCAATTATCAAAAACGGTTTTGCCGTATTGTACATGATCGCACAGAAGCTTGTTTGGTACAGCGAACAGCAAGGTTATCTTGTCGGTTCAAGAGGTTCTGTTGGTTCGTCATTCGTCGCTTCGATGGCAGGTATTTCGGAGGTAAATCCGTTACCTCCGCATTATTATTGTCCGAATTGCAAATATTCGCAATTCATTCTTGATGGTTCTTACGGTTCAGGCTTTGACTTGCCCGATGCAAAATGCCCGTGTTGCGGTACGGATATGAGGGGAGACGGACATGACATTCCGTTTGAAACGTTTCTTGGGTTCTATGGTGATAAATCTCCCGATATTGACTTGAATTTCTCAGGCGAAGTGCAGGGAAAGGTACATAAATATACGGAAGAACTTTTTGGTGCGGAAAACGTATTTCGTGCGGGAACGATCGGCGGTGTCGCGGATAAGACCGCTTTCGGATATGCGTCCAAATATGCGGAAGAACGCAATATACCGCTCAGTAAAGCAGAGATCATACGGTTGACCAAAAAGTGTATCGGTGTCAAACGTACAACGGGGCAGCATCCGGGCGGCATCGTTGTTGTGCCGAAAGAATACGATATTTATGATTTTTGTCCCGTTCAGCACCCCGCGGACGATCCCAATTCGGATATCATCACGACGCATTTCACATTTGAATATCTTCACGATACACTTTTGAAGTTGGATGAATTGGGACACGATATTCCGACAAAATATAAATATCTGGAGCGTTTTTCAGGGCTCAACGTCATGGAACTTCCTATGAACGATCAGGAGGTTTATGAGCTTTTCCGTTCGACACAAACCCTTGGAGCAACACCGGATGAGATCGGCGGATGTAAGATCGGTACATTGGGACTCCCTGAATTTGGCACGGCGTTCGTTATGCCTGTCGTGATCGAAGCAAGACCGAAAAACTTCAACGATCTTTTGCAGATTTCGGGATTGACTCACGGAACGGGTCTTTGGCTCGGTAATGCACAGGATCTCATCAAAAACGGGATTTGTGACATTTCCAAGGTTGTAGGAACACGTGATAGTATTATGCTTGCGCTGATTCGATACGGATTGGATGACAGCACGTCGTTCAAAATTATGGAATTTGTCCGTAAAAACAAAGCTGGAAAACCAATCCCCGATAATATGCTGGCGGCAATGCGGGAAAAAAATGTGGATGAATGGTATATCGATAGCTTGACAAAAATTCGTTATATGTTCCCGAAAGCACACGCTGCGGCATATGTTATGAGTGCGATTCGTCTTGGATGGTTCAAGGTTCATCAACCGATCGTCTTTTATTGCGCATATTTCAGCGCCGCCCCCGGTGGATTTGACGGTTCGATTGCATCCAAAGGCAAAGCAAGAGTTGCAAAACTGATCAATGACTTGAAAGCCAAAGATAAAAAAGAGCGTACGCAAAAGGATGATGATACCATTGCTGCAATGCAGATCGCGTTGGAATGTTTGGGACGAGGATATCGTTTTCTGCCTGTTGATCTTTATAAATCTGATGCAAGAATGTTTCTTCCCGAAAACAATGCGATCCGTTTGCCATTCGGTAGTTTGCCCGGACTCGGAGAAGCTGCAGCATTGAAGCTTCAGGAAGCAAGGGCAGACGGAGAATATTTCTCTGTTGAAGACTTGAAACAACGTACGGGAATCTCCAAAGCCGTCATTGAAATTCTGACGGAAGGCGGTGTTTTAGACGGATTATCCGAAACCAATCAGCTCAGACTTTTTTGATCTTTTTAAATTTTATACAAAAATGTATTATAAATATCAAAAAAATTGTAAAAAAGTATTGAAAAACGGCGAAAATAATGGTATACTATTGTAACCGAAAAAATCAAATTATAATGCAAAGAAAGGGTTTTTATATATGAATAAGACACAACTTATCGATTCTATCGTTTTGAAAACAGGTATCAAGAAAAAAGATGCGGAAGCTGTTTTGTCTGCCGCAATCGAATCTATTGTGGAAGCACTTGAGGACGGCGAAAAGGTTCAGATCTCTGGACTCGGTTCTTTTGAAGTGAAAACCAGAGCAAAAAGACTTGGCAGAAATCCCAAAACACAGGAAACCATCACAATTCCTGCATCCAAATATCCTGCGTTCTCTGCAAGCAAGACACTCAAAGATTCCGTTAATAAATAAACATTTTCTATGCAATCAAAGTATCGGCTGAATTTTTTCAGCCGTGCTTTATTATAATAATAAGGAAGGAAATTTTTATGCGTTTAGATAAATATCTGAAAGTTTCCAGAATCATCAAACGAAGAACTGTTGCCAATAATGCTTGCGATTCCGAGCATGTCAAAGTAAACGGTCGTGATGCAAAAGCATCTTATGATGTCAAAGTTGGTGATATCATCGAAGTTTCTTTCGGTGAACGCGTTTTAAAGATCCGCGTCAAGGATATCAAGGAACACACCTTAAAAAATGATGCTTCTGAACTTTATGAGGTTTTGAGTTAAGCATATTTTTTCACCCTTTCGCATATAAGATACAATGATATTGATATGCGAAAGGGTGATCGTATTGGATACAATAGAATCAAAATGTGCATCAATGATGCTTTGGGAAAGAAAAAAACTTCAGCTTTCGGGAATTGAAGATGTGATCAGTTTTGATGAACTCAGCGTTTATCTCGTAACGGATAACGGAAATTTACTCGTCGAGGGGACGGAATTACATATCACGACGCTTGATGTGGCTTCTGGAAACATGATCATCGAAGGTTTGATCCGTTCCATGATTTATAACGACAAAGAAACAAAGAAAAAAGACGGTTTCTTTGCAAAAATGCTGAAATGACGGAATTTTTTTATGATTCCTGTTCCTTGATCCTCCAATTTTTGATTCCCGGTGTGTTTTTAGGAATTGTGTACGATGTTTTTCGATTATCCAGAATCGCAAGAAACGATAAAACCTTTGATCCGAAAAACGCGATTCAAAAACGATTTTTCAGGAAAACGGAATCGGATCCAAAAAAGAAAAAAAGACATTGTGGTGATACTGCGATTATATGGGTCGAAGACATCTTCTTTTTTTTGATCGTTGCCCTTACTGAAATCTTGATGTTATTTCAACTGAATGGTGGGGAGATCCGTATCTACTGTCTTCTCTTTTCTGCGATCGGATTTGTAATCTATCAGAAATCGATCGGCAATCTTCTGATATTTTTATCAAAAAGAATTATTTATTTCATCCGTCGGATCCTTTATATATTGGCGTGCGCTATATTAATACCATCTTTTTGGATCATACGGATATTAAAAAAATTGATTTCATTCATCAGAAAATCTCCGACTGTACCGCCGGAGATTTGAAGAAAGGACGTGGTTATTTTTGAAAAAAAAGACTCTGTTTTTCAAAATCGCTTTGATATGCGTTGCTTGTTTTGTTGTAATCTATATTATTTCTCTGCAAATACAACTTCGATCCTTGCAAAAAGAACGCGATTCCTTGAAAGAAATCGTGGATGATTATCAGATGTCGATCGCTGAAATGGAACATGAATTGTTGCTTCCCAAAGAAGAATATATCGCAAAATATGCAAGGGAAGTGCTCGGATATCATAAACACAGCGACATTATTTTCAAAGAAAAAACAAATTGATCCAAGCGAGAGTTTATTCTCTTGACAATCAATCTATAATATATTATAATATAAATGTTAGATATATTTGGAAAGGAGCTTAAAAATTATGAACGAAAAAATGCCTATCGAAGGCAAATATTTAATGTATAAAGGAAAACCTCTCCTCAGAGAAAAAAATTGGATCTGCTACGGTAATATGACAGATAAATATTATTTATCTATGCTTATTATCAATAACAAAACGGTCAATGGCAAAGAGGTTCCGAATAGCATTCTGGTTCAGATTTTGACAACAGGAACAGACACAAAAATATACAAACAAATTACCAAGGTCGGTTTGGCTGATGCCCTTGACATCGGTACGATTTGGTTGGAAAGAGCGCTTTCCGATTCTGCCACATAATGATATTCAGTCAGACGGATACGTTCGTCTGACTTTTTCTTTTAAAGGATATTAAAAGGAGGAAATGATATGCCAAAAATTTTTGAACATACCGCAGATCAATATGCGAAGCACGTGGTTTCTCTTGACGATTTCCGTCTTTTCTCGGACATGGAAAATCCATCTTTTGCAGAAGAAACCAAACAAACGATTCTCAGATTTGCGGAAGAATATCTGAATCAGGAATATAAGCCGATTCTTGCACATTCTTATATGCGTTTTGAAAAGAACGGAAACCGTTCGATCTATGAAGGAGAATGCTCCGAGCGCAGACAGATGGTCTGGTATCTATTTCTGGGAGAATATCTTGAACGTAAAGGCAGGTTTCTTGAAAAACTGATCGATGGTATTTGGTTGATTCTGGACGAATGTTCGTGGGTATATCCTGCACATACGAAGATCCGTATCGAATATACACCGAAGCTTCCTTTGTATTACAAAAATGAAGTTGACGTTGTCGATCTGTTTTCTGCTGAAACGGGCGCAATGCTTTCTTTTATCTGCTATCTCGGAAAAGATATTCTGGATGCCGTCACACCGATCATCCGTGACCGTATCTTATATGAAGTGCGGCGCAGAGTATTGTTGCCATATCTCAATTACAGTGATTTCTGGTGGATGGGTTATGTGAGAAGAAATATCAATAACTGGTGTCCATGGATTACGTCTAACGTATTGACAGCCTGTGCACTTTGTGAACCGGATATGCAGAAACGTAAAGATATTACGAGAAAATGCATGGAAGTTATCGACCATTTCACTTTGATTTATCATGATGATGGCGGTTGTGATGAAGGTCCGAATTATTGGACAGTTGCGGGTGCATCTTATTTTGACTGTCTTGAGCTTCTGTATGATATCACCGGCGGATACGCTAATGTTTTCGATGATCCCTTTATCCGTAGCATGGGGGAATATATCGCAAAGGTGTGTGTCAATATTGACGAGAATTATTATATCAATTTTGCAGATGCGGGACCGCGCGTGGGAATCCATCGAAATTTAGTAACACGATTTGGTCGAAGAACAAAATCTGCAATGCTTGAAAACTTTGGCCTATGTTGTCCAACTCCGAATCCATCAATGCCAATGAAATGGTATTTGTACCGTTCCTTAAAAAACAATTGTGAAATCTTGCCGCCAAGAACAGAAGGTACATACGTATATCCCAAAAAGGCATGGTTCGGCGGAATAGAGATTATGGTCGCAAGAGAAGCTGAAGACACATCAGGGCTCTTTTTCGCAATGAAAGGCGGACATAACAAAGAAAGTCATAATCATAACGATGTTGGGCATTTTGTCATATATGAAAACGGTCAGCCTCTAATCATTGATATCGGTGTCGGAACCTATTGTGCAGATACCTTTAATGAAAACCGATATAAGATATTCACGATGCGTTCTTCTTATCATAATCTTCCGATGTTCAATGATGTGGAACAACGAAATGGTTTTGAATTCCGTTCCGATGACGTTGTTTATGATGAAGAATATAACCGTTTGACACTGAATCTAAAAAAGGCTTATCCTGCAGAAAGCGGTCTTTGTAAGTTTATCCGTTCAGGTGAGTTGAACGATGGTGTGGTTCATATCATTGATGATGTGGAGCTGAATAAATCGGGCAAAATAGATTTTCATTTGATGACGGCCGATGAGCCGACGATCACAGGGAACAATACAATCCGTCTTTCGACAGGAAGAACTGTCACATTTGATGGACGCTTGAGTGCAACCGTTGACAAAATTCAATTGGAAGATCCGGCGATCATCAGAAGCTGGGGACGCGATTGTTTGTATCGCATTTCTTTGAGGAATGAAAACATCAGAGAAGGTATTTTCAAAATGACAATTCAATAAGCAAAAATGCATCCACCGATAAAACGGTGGATGCATTTTTTGTTTTTTCAATGAAATGCTCTTTATTTTTGTAAATTTGGAGTATACTCTAACTTTACACATCGAGTGATACATAATGTTGTAAATTTAGAGTTGTTTTTAAAATTATTTTGCGTTTTGTAAATAAACTCTTGAATTTATTTTTGCAATATGATATAATATATCTGAAAAAACAATTTTTTTATAAAGGAATCGACAAAAATGAAAATTGCTTATGTAAGGGTCAGTACAGCCGAACAAAATGAAGCACGTCAGATAGAAGCTCTTGAAAAACACGGGATTGAAAAGTGGTTCACAGAGAAAGTATCCGCAAAAGATACGAACCGCCCTAAACTGCAAGAGGTATTGAATTTTGTTAGAGAAGGAGATACCATCTATATTCATGATTTTTCAAGACTTGCCAGAAGCACAAAAGACCTTCTGGAAATCGTTGAGATTTTGAACGATAAAAAAGTTCATCTTGTCAGCAACAAAGAAAATATTGATACCAGCACACCAACAGGAAAATTGATGTTAACGATGATCGGCGCGATCGCAGAATTTGAAAGACAAAATCTTTTGGAAAGACAACGCGAGGGAATTGAGATCGCAAAACGTGAACACAAATTCAAAGGGAGAAAACCTGTCCACATTGATGAATTTCTTTTTGAACAACTTCTTCAGGAATATCAGAACCGAAAAATCAACAAAGTCAAAT
This sequence comes from Clostridia bacterium, assembly GCA_017472285.1. GTDB lineage: Bacteria > Bacillota > Clostridia > Oscillospirales > CAG-272 > QALR01. Next base: position 60,091 of record JAFUQQ010000030.1, read on the forward strand.
TTGCGGAAAAACTTGGTGTGAGCCGACCAACATTGGATAAGCTTCTCGCCTCACAAGACAAAAATTAAGAAAGAAGAAATTTTGAAAATCCGTTAGCAGAAATGCAACGGATTTTTTTATGACGAACAATAAAATAAAGGGAAGAGCATGAAGCAAACTGTTTCTGAAAATGAGTGATTTTTATAAGTGAAAAAAGACCTGATTTTTTGAGCAAAATGAAGGTGTTTATTTTTCGCTTATTTTTGTATATAAGAGGACTTTTTATACCAATTATACAAAATTAATATTTTATATAATTGAGGGAAGCTAAAATTAAGAAATTTTAAAAAAATACGTAAATATGCAAAAAATCAAATAGAAATCGTTCAAACGATATTCTCATCGTTTTTGTGATTTCTATTTGATTTTTCGTTGGTTTTATCATTTTACGAACTGAATCTTTTTCAGAACGGCATAAATCTTTTGTCCTTTCGGCAACATCATGATATCACTTTTCTCAAACGTCTTCAAGATAAACAGCAAAATGCAATAAATGAAGATTGTCATAAGGATTGCGAGGATCGTTGCAATCGAAGGATGAGCGAAACTTGCAATTAATTTGTATACAGTAATTGTACCGATAGATGCGATCAAGGATGCCATCAGTGCTTTCAGAAGATTTTTAAAGAATACGGAACGGATACCTACATAACGGATAATGAAATAGAAATTGATCGAAGCCATGGTGAAATAACCTGCGACTGTTGCGATCGGTGCGCCATAAATACCAATGGAAGGATGTCTGATCAGAATCAGATTCAAAATCAATTTTACCAGAACGCCGCTATACATGGATATGATCGTTTTTTTCTGTAATGCGTGTGATTGCAAGATAGATGTAGAAATCGTTAACATCGCCGTGAAGAAAACACCGATCGATAAGATCGATAACAACGGAGCGGCCATTGCGACGGAATCCGCATCTTTAAAAAGCAACCCAAGAATCTGCGCTGACAAAACAGACATACCGATTGCACACGGGATAGAAATAATCGCGGCAAATTTTAAACAGGAATGCATGATCTTGACAGACGATTCTTGATATGCTTTTCTTTCCTCAGCATCTTTTGCATTTTTCATGGATGTCAAAGATGCCGTCAATGTCGGTGTTAAAGAAGATGCGATCGGTTGAATGAATGCGGAAGGCAAGTGCGCCATCGTAACAGCCAACGTACTGTAATTTCCGTAAGCGATCTCTGCCATTTCTTTTGTTGTAAAACTTTTCATGGCGTTGATGATAGAAAATGCATCGATAATACCCGTCAGATTCAAAGCAACAGAACTGAGTGTGATCGGCAAAGCAATCGAGAACATTTTCTTGAAGATCTCTGTTTTTGTACTGATCTTCGCGTCATCGCCGATTACAGCAATGACGGCGCAATTCTGATTTTTGTCATGGTTATGCAAAAATTTTGCGATGAAGAGAAAAAGCATTCCCATAGCAACGCCGATCGTTATACCCGTGATGGCATAAGCAGCAGCAACTTCAATACTCTCTCCACGTCTGATCGCATAATAAGCAAGCACGATACCGATCGTAAATTTGCTGACAGCTTCCGTGACCTCACTGATAGCTGTCGGAACCATATTCCGATGCCCTTGAAAATATCCGCGGATCGCACTTGACATACATATGAAAAATAGAGTCGGTGCAATTGCCATGATGCAAAGATAGGCATCATCACTTCCCGTCATCCGTGCGAGCTGTTTTGAAAAGATCATCATGACCAATGCGCCGAGCAATCCCATCGTAAAGAAAACAGACATCGCAACACGGAATATGCGTTCGACCTGTTTTCTGTGAACGGAATTTTTCGGAGTACCGGAAATCATGATCGTAAGCGCGGCGGGCATACCTGCCGTCGCAACTAAATATAAAGTTGTAAAAATACTGTATGCGATATTGAAATATCCCATACCTTTGTCGCCGAGGACTTCTTGTAAAGGGACTTTACATAGAAGTCCCAATAATTTGACGACTAAATTGGAGGCGGTTAATACAATGACCCCGGATATCAATCTCGGACTTGATGACCTGTTTTTTTGCAAATTGATACACCTACGCTTTTTGTTTTTAAAAATTCATTATGCGAAATAATTCTTGATGACATTGGTAAAATCAAATTTTATTTTTTCAATATCAAGCGTTTTGTATTCACCGTTTTCATACAAAACCATACCATCAACCATCGTCATGACAACATTGGAGGAATTTGCGGCATACAAGAACGAATCACAATAATCATAGACAGGCATAACGGAAATTCTGTCAAAATCCAACATAACAAGGTCCGCACGTGCGCCGACAGTAAGCTTTCCGCAATCCGTTCTTCCCTGCGCCTTTGCACCGTTTTCTGTCAACATTCTGATAAATGCGGATGAACGAAGCGTATCTGTGCGTCCAGTGCTACCTTTTTGAAGGATTGCGGCAAGATAAGCTTCTTTCATGATATCCAATGTGTTATTGGATGCCGCACCATCGGTGCCAAGTGTTACGTTGATTCCGAAAGACAAAAACTGTTCCAATCGGGCAATACCTGAACCAAGCTTCAGATTGCTTGCGGGATTATGAACGGCAGTTGCTCCGTTTGCTGCCATAATCTTCATATCCTCATCCGTTAGATGAACACAATGCGCCGCCGTAACGGGAACACGGAAAACACCGTTTTGCTCGAAAAATTTTGTTGGTGTCACACCGTATTTTTCAATACAAGCCTGATGTTCGGATGCCGTTTCGGAGAGATGAATATGCATGGAAAGTCCTTTTTCCAAAGCAAAATCGGATGTATAACGGCAACTTGCGGGAACCGTTGAATATTCCGCATGAATGGACATATCTATTTTTATTCTGCCGTCAAAGGAATTATGATATTTTTCATAAAGTTTGACAGATTCTTTGAATCTATCATCGGTTTGCGCAGTGATAGCAGGATCAAAAGCGACTGTACTACGGGAAATATTTGCTTTCAATCCCGATTTTGCCGTAGCTTCCACAATCTCATCACAGAAAAAATACATATCGGAGAATGAAACCGTTCCGTTTTTGATCATTTCTGCGGCGGAAAGCATGGTTGCGGCAGAAACAGCCTGCGGATGCAATCTGTCTTCTGCTGGAAAAATTTTTTCATGCAACCAACGGGAAAGAGGAAGATCCTCTGCATATCCTCGGAACAACGTCATCGGCGTATGCGTATGGCAATTATAGAATCCGGGGCAAAGCAATTTATCCTTCCCGTCTATGATGCGGGAAAAATTCCCTTCGGGCATGGTCTTTCCGATATACGAGATCTGTTTGTGATCGACGGCAAGATACATATCTTTTTCGGTATGTCCGTCTTCATACATCAAAACGATATTTTTAAAAAGAGTTTTCATTGGATTTCCTTTCTGCTCATTTCCCGATAAATTCCCTGAAAACAGAATCCATCGGTACAAAATGCGATGGTATCATGGGAATATTTTTAAATTCCTCGAGGATCGTTTCATACAATGATTTTTCCCGCGTATTATCCATATCATACGAAATGACGTTCAGAAGATAAGGTTTGATCACACACAATTCATATGCAAGAAATGAATTGATGATATAATCTGCATTTTTTCCGTTCGGAATGATGTTTTTATCTTCATTTTCAACCACACCAACCCAAAGATCAAGCGTTCTGGTCGGCAATGCATTTCTGAAAAGATAATCTCTTAAGAGTCGCCTATAAAAGCGGACTTCTCTTTTTTCAAAATACGACCCGTATGCCAGAACATCATCATCCACGCTGATATAGATGGATTTGGATATATCTTTGGGAAGCGTTGCCAAAATTTCGGGATAAATTGCTTGAATCCCCTCAAATATGACGATCTCATGTTCTGAAGGTGTATACGGAACGAATTTCGTACGACAGCCTTCCTTGAAGTCAAAGATCGGTAGCATAGCGGTTTCACCATTTAAAATTTTATTGACGCAATCCTCAAAAATCGGAAAGTCGATGGCAGAAATCGATTCATAATCAGGCATCTCATCATCGGAAATGTCGGAACGGTCGCGGTAAAAATCATCGATCGAGATAATTTTAACAGTCATCCCGCGTTTTTCAAATTCATGTTCAAGAATATATGACGTTGTCGTTTTGCCGGAACAGGTAGGACCTGCTAACGTCAGAAACTTGATATGATCGATTTCGACTAATGCATCTGCGATCTTCAACACCTGATTTTTATATTTTTCTTCTGCTTCATGTATAAAAGCACGGATTTCTTCGTCATTTTTGAAAATATTGTCATAGACAAGCATACAGAAAAATCTCCTTACCAAATATTCTGATAAAATTCATTGATCTTTTTTACTTTTTCTTCATTTTTCAGACCGTTTGTTTCAGCAAGATATTCATACGGATATTTATATTCAAAAATGCGCTCAATCGTACGTCCGTCACGCGAAACCATCTTGGAAACGGCACCCGCGCCAACAGCAAAGATACTATGAATTTCTTCCATCATATAGATATTATAAAGACCTTCCGTGCCTGGCAACGCAAAGCCGACGTTTTCAAGATTATCCACAGTATTTTTCTGTCTGTAAATGTAATATGGGATGTATCCTGCATTTTTTGCGCTGAGTTGTGAATAATCGACACATTTTGAGGTCTCATTGAATGTATGCCATGCATTAATATTAGCCTTATTATGTGCGAAATCTGCCGCATTTTTGATACAAAGCGTATGGAACGTCAGATTTTCGGGGCGAAGCTTGATCATCGCATCGATCGTTTCCGAAAAACTGCCGAAACCTTCTCCCGGAAGACCTGCGATCAGATCGGTATTGATAACGGGAATTTCCGCTTTTCTTGCCATTTCAAAAGCACGATAAAAATCCGCCGCCGTATGTTTTCTGCCGACGATCTCCAGAACATCATCGTTCAACGTCTGTGTATTGATGCTGACACGCGTCACACCGTGATTTTTAATGATGTTCAATTTTTCACTTGTAATCGTATCGGGACGACCTGCCTCTACGGTAAATTCCTGCAAAGTTGAGGGATCGATACGTGCTGTGATGGTATCAAGAAGGATTTCCAACTGTTTTTCATTGAGTGTTGTCGGTGTGCCGCCGCCGATATAGACGGTAGCAATCTTGATGCCTAAATTTTCAATACAATCAATGGTCTGATTGATTTCCTGACACAAGCGGATCAAATAAGAATCAAGAAGTCCAAGAAGTTTTGCCGACGTAAAGGAAACGAACGAACAGTAACTACATCTGGAAGGACAAAATGGAATCGAAATATAAAGACTGCAAGCAGAAGTATCTGCTTTTTCCAGCAATTTTTTTTCAATTGCGGCAATTTCCGTTACCAGAGAAGCCTTTTTGGGTGTGACAAGATATTCTCTTGTCAAAGAATCCCGCACTTCTTTTTTGGAGGTTTCATCGACAATGCCGCCGATAGCAAGTTTTGCGGGACGGACACCGGTCAGAATCCCCCAAGAAGGCGTGATCCCTGTCAGTTTTTTGCCAGCCTCAAAAAAAGCCTTTCCGCAAGCGATCTGTTCCGCGGAAACTTTCGCGCCGATCGATTTTTGTTCGCTGTGCGTACAGGTCGCAATTCCCTTTTCTGTTTTTAATGTTACGGTCGCTGCGGCACCCGTGCCGAAGTCCGTAACGGAAACATCCGCGGAAAGTCCGTCGGATTCTCCATTGTCTGTTTTTGAAAATTTAACACCCGAAAAAAACAGCATACAGAGTGTTTGTACATAATATTCATTGATGTTTCCGTTGATCTGAATTTTCATGGCGGTTATTTTCCTTTTCTTTTTAGTACGTCGCTATCCATAACGATGGTGATTGGACCGTTGGCTTCCATTGTGATATCCATGTGTGCGCCAAACACACCTGTCTCTACATTTCCGATCTCTTTTCTCAAAAGTTCGACGAAATATTCATATAAGTCATTGGCACGCTCAGGTGCTTCCGCACCGAAATAATCGGGACGGTTTCCGTGAGAATAATTTGCGCTTAACGTAAAATTGGAGACCACGAGCGCAGAGCCCTTGATATCCATAACACTTTTATTCATTTTATCATTTTCATCCGAGAAAATGCGTAATTTTGCAATTTTGGCGGCAAGAAGTTCTGCATCGAGCTTTTCATCGCCCTTCGCAACACCGAGCAAGAGCATAAGCCCTTGCCCGATCTTACCAGTCAGAACGCCATCCGAAATGACACTTGCTGCCGAAACTCTTTGAATGACTGCTCTCATATATAGGATCCTCCGATTATTTTGCGTAGCCGCGGGAAACCTCATTGACACCCTTGATCGATTTCAATCTGTTGATGATGCTATTGAAATGTGCCAAATTTTTGCAGGATACGCTGAGGTTGATCAAAGATTGTCTGTCTGTGCGTTTCTGTGTATTAACCTGAAGAATAGATACTCTCATATCCGCAAGCGCAACGGAAATATCCGCAAGCATGGAAATTCTGTCTTCGACCAGAATCTGCATCAATGCTTCATATTGCTGATCTTTTTGTTCGCTGGAATGTTTTCTCCATTCGACATTTACAAGTCTGTCTTTATTCTGCTCTGTACAATTGATAATATTGGGACAATCACATTTATGAACAGAAATGCCATAACCTTTCGTAATAAAACCAACGATATTATCCCCTGGTAAAGGGTTACAGCATCTTGCGAATTTGACCTGACAGCCTTCCTGCCCGTCAACGATAACGCTTCCGTATTCTCCGGACGGTTTCTTTTCTGCTACGGGGATCTGCGAAGCTTCCGTGATCGGTGTTTCCGTGGAAGGTGCAATCACCTTATCATATTCATCACGCAAACGGTTCATGATCTTATTGACGGAAAGACCGCCGTAACCGATCATATTGAAAAGGTCATCTGCTGATTCCATGCCGACACGATTGGCGATAACGGCAGTAATTGCCTGAAATTGTTCTTCATTGAACGAACCTGGGAATTTGCGCATTTCGGCAAGGATTTCATTTCTGCCTTCTACGATATTCTCCGCGCGTTTTTCTTTCTTGAAATATTGACGGATCTTTGCCCTTGCCTCACTGGTCTGAACGATATTGAGCCAGTTTCTGCTTGGTCCTTTTGTGGAAGAAGAAGTTAGAATTTCAACAATTTCACCGTTGACAAGCGTTCTGTCGATCGGAACGATCTTACCGTTGACTTTGGCACCGACCATACGGTTGCCGACTTCAGAATGAATGTGATAAGCAAAGTCGATGCAGTTTGCGTTCTGTGGCAAGGTAACGACATCGCCTTTCGGTGTAAATACAAATGTTTCATCCTGAAAAACGTCAATCTTCAGGGCATTGATAAATTCATCAGGGTCGGCTGTACTGGATTCATTTTCGACAAGTTTCGAGATCCATTCGAGCTTTTTATCGAGTCCCGCATCGCTTTTATCCCCTGATTTATATTTCCAATGCGCTGCGATACCGTATTCTGCGATATGGTGCATATCCCATGTACGAATCTGTACTTCAAACGGTACACCGTCATGACCGATAACCGTTGTATGCAAAGAACGATACATATTGGGTTTCGGGATAGAAATATAGTCCTTGAAGCGTCCAGGCATGGAATTGAACATATCGTGGATGATACCGAGAACAGTATAACATTCAAGTTCCGTATGAACAATGACACGGATCGCATAGAAATCGTAAATTTCGTCGAAGCTCTTGTTTTGGCGCATCATTTTTCTGTATACGCTGTATACGGATTTGACGCGACCTTCCAGCGTACAATCAATACCGCTTTCTTTTACCTTCTGTTCGATCGAAGCTTTGGTTTGATTGACGATATCCTTGTTCTGATCGAACTTGTGATTGATATCGTTTTGAACCTCCTGATATCCGATTGGATCAAGATAAGACATCGCAAGATTTTCAAGCTCCTGTTTGATTCTCTGCATACCCAAACGGTGTGCGAGCGGTGCATAAACGTGCATGGTTTCCAATGCGATCAAGCGGCGTTTTGCCTCGGGCTGACCGTTGAGGGTTCTCATGTTATGCAATCTATCAGCAAGCTTGATGAAAATAACACGTACGTCTTTTGTCATTGCAAGAAGCATTTTGCGGATGTTTTCCATCTGCTCATCTTCTTTGTTATGAAATTTCAGACGAATCAGTTTTGTAAGACCGTCAACCATGGAAGCGACTTGTTCGCCGAATTCCTTTTTCAATTTTGGAAGATCGACTTTATCGGAACAATCTTCAACGGTATCATGTAAAAGAGCCGTACAGACGGAATCTGTATCCAACCCTAATCCGACAACGATTTCTGCCACAGAAACAGGATGGCAAATATACGGTTCGCCGCTTTTACGGAACTGTCCTTCATGAAGTTCTCTAGCAAGGTCATATGCTTTTGTTATTTTTTCTATATTATAATTTTTTCCGCTTTTTTGGATTGCATCCAATAAGCGTTCAAATCCGTCAGACATTATCTTTCAGTCCTTTCGTCTGTTTTTTTGCAAAACACTCTCAATGGTTTTGCATCAGAAGTTTCATTATAGGAGCCTCGAAAAGATTCTTCTTTTCTTTGGTTTCCAATCTGCGAATATGATATGTAGCCATTGCGGTATTGTTCCATTCGATTAGTTCACATTCAGAAAAAACCTCTAAGATAATCATTGCTTTCAAATATGAAATATTCGATAACGGCGCCATTAATTTCAGAATAGAAATTTGTTTTCCTTTTATGTAGCTATCATCCTTCAGAAGTCTGTATACTGCGGCAAAATCCTCTCTTTTGGGAATGATCTGTTCATTGTGATCGGGAATCTCTCCGTCTTTGATAGCAAAAAATTCTTCTTCAATCAATCCGATCTCATTCCATGTCCATTCTGAATAGTCAATATCACGGACGATCAGTTGCACTGTTTTATTTCCTCTGAATTCATTGATATTGATCGAACATACGACATCGACACGATCGCCGGCAAAAAATCCTTCCGATATCAGATTATGACCGAAACAGATCGCTGAAATGCCTGTGCTGTTTTTATCAAGATAAAGTTTTGTATGTTTACCCATAGAGAGCGGTGCGATCTCTGCGATGCGAACATCTTTTAAAATGAAGATCGGTTCAGGATTTTTCGCTCCGTAAGGCTCTAATTTCGCGATTTCATAAACGGTTTGCATTTTTACATCGTATTCCGTGATTTCTGCTTCAATATATGTTTTTACAATACTTCCGGATTCAGCAAGACGTTCTTTTGCATAGATATTCAATTCTTTACGGAATTGATCGAGATTTCCTCTCGTAACGGAAAGTCCCGCAGCAAGCTCATGACCGCCGTATTTAGCAAGGAATTTTTCGCAATGCGCAAGCGCTTCCACCATATTTAAGCCTTTGATACTTCTGGCAGAGCCTTTTCCGAGTTCATCGGGATTCGGGTCGGAGGATTCGAAGGAGATCAAAATGGAAGGCTTTCCGAAACGCTCCGTGATCTTGGATGCCACGATACCGATAACACCCTGATGCCATTGGCTGCTTGCCAGCACAAGCACGCTTTCTTTCTCGATATCATGTTCTTTTTCAATCTGTTCCAAAGCTTCCGCGAAGATCTGATTTTCTGTTTGTTGACGTTCCCTGTTGATCACACATAATTCTTCCGCGATCACGTCTGCCGCATGGGGCGAGGATGAAAGAAAGAGTTGAACAGCCCTTGCCGCATTTCCGATACGACCTGCCGCATTGATTCTGGGCGCAAGCGTGTAACCGACTGTTGAAGAATTGATCTTTTTTGTGTCATCGATACCGACGGCACGGAGTAATGCTCGGATACCGACATTGCTTGTGGAAGCGATCAAAGAAAGACCCATATATACCATAATGCGATTTTCATCATAAAGAGGCATAACGTCGGCTATCGTTCCGATGGTAACAAGATCGATATATCTCTTGCACATATCTTTGACTGTAAAAAGATTATATTCTCCGAAATTAACGATATCCATTTCCAATGCACAGAGGACTTTGAAAATAACGCCGACACCGGAAAGTTCTTTGAAGGGATATTCGCAATCCGAGCGTCGCGGATTGACAACGGCTATACAAGACGGCAATTCGGGTCGGCATTGATGGTGGTCCGTGACAATAACATCCAACCCGACTTTATTGGCATAGGCAATCTCATCGATGGCAGTAATACCCGTATCAACGGTGATAATCAGCTTCGTCCCTTTTTCAAGAATTGATTGAAAAGCACCGATGTTCAGACCGTAGCCCTCTCCTTCTCTTGTTGGAATGTAATAATCCACGTTTGCTCCGCGTTCTTTTAGATACATATAAAGGATCGAAACGGAAGTAACACCGTCAACATCATAGTCACCGTAGATCGTGATCTTTTCATCCTGTTCCAATGCCTGTCTGATACGGGCGGTCGCTTTTCTGACATCCTTCAATAAATAAGGATTATATAAGAATGCATCCGATTTCTGAACGAAAGCTTTTGCGGAATCGGTATCTGTATAACCTCGGTTGATCAAAAGCTTTGCACACAAAGGATGTATGCGGAGAGAATCCGCCAATTTTTTTACAAGATCAGGACTTTGCTCCGAAACCTGCCAACAGTTTCTGTCAAACATATTCGGATTCCCTCCTCTTTTATCATAATATTTTTACAAATGTCTGTATTTCTTCATGATAGCAAGCGCGCATTTGATACCGTCGACGGCAGCACTTGTGATCCCCCCCGCATAGCCTGCACCTTCGCCGCAAGGATAGAGATTATCAAAACCTATCGCAAGATGTTCTTCATTGCGCAAAATCCGCAAAGGTGATGATGTTCTGGTTTCAACACCCGTCAGAATCGCTTCATTACGTGCGAATCCTTTGATCTTCTTATCAAAGTTCATAAAACCGAAACGAAGGGATTCCGAAACAAAAGCGGGCAAAACCTGATCCAAAGCAGTCATCGTTACGTTTCCGTTACGATATGACGGCAAAATGGCGAAAGGTTCGGAATTTTTTGTTTTTCCGAGGAAATCCCCCATTGTCTGACACGGCGCAGCATATGTTTTGCCCGCAGTTTCATAGGCTCTTCGTTCAAGATTGCGCTGAAAAGCGATCGCATTTTCAACTGTTTCTCCGTAATCCGCAGGATTGACGGAAACGGCAACGGCACTGTTTGCATTTTTTCCGTCACGCAGAAAATTACTCATACCGTTCGTGACGACACCGCCTTCTTCGCTTGCCGCCGCCATGACCTGACCGCCGGGACACATACAGAAAGTATAAACACCGCGATCGCCATTGTGACAAGAAAGATTATATTCTCCTTTGGGAAGCTTCGGATGTCCCGCCATATTGCCGTAAAGAGCACGATCAATATCTTCCTGCAAATGTTCAACACGTACACCGACAGAGAATGATTTGGGAACCATGGAAAGTCCGTGTTTTCCGAGCATACGGAACGTATCTCTTGCGCTGTGTCCGAGCGCAAGAATCAGGACTCCGCACGGAATTTCTCCGCGATTGGTTCTAACGGAAACAGCCTTTCCGTTCACAAATACGATATCTTCCAATTTGGTATCAAAGAAGACTTCTCCTCCCAATCGGATGATTTCTTTTTCAATATTTTCAACGACTTTTTTCAAATAATCCGTGCCAATATGCGGTTTTGCTTTATAAAGTATCTCATCCGGCGCGCCAAACCGATGCATTTCAGAAAGAACATATCCGCACTTGGGGTCATTGATTCTTGTAACGAGCTTACCGTCTGAAAATGTTCCCGCGCCGCCCGCGCCGAATTGGATATTGGATTCGGTGTTCAGTATACCGAATTCAGAAAAATTTTTAACGTCTTCCGTTCTTTTTTTGACGCAAGAGCCTCTTTCGATGACGAGAGGGCGATACCCCTGTTCTGCAAGTATCAGCGCACAGAACATCCCACAAGGTCCGAATCCGACGATAACAGGACGTTCTTTCATCTCATTTTCGCCGAAAACGATCTGCACGGAATCATCCGTCATCGGAACGATACCCTCTTTTGCAAGCGTCTTTTCATCTGCCCGCGCGACACAAGAAGTCTGCGCTGAAACAGAATAGACAAAACAAATATTATCTTTTTTTCTTGCATCCACGGATGTTTTATAGATTGCCATATCAGAAATGGCATTTTTAGGAAAGAATTTCAAAAGACGATGCTTCGCAATCGCAAAAGCCTCGTCTTTTGATGCTTCAATCGATAATTTAATGTTTTGAATTATATAAACCATAAAAATTAACTTTGCCCGTTATGTACAATTTTTGTGATCGTGACTTTGATATATTCCTGTGACTTTTCAAGACATCTCACATCACCGGGAACATTAAAAACAAGCGGGAGCTCAACGACCTTCATATCCGTGATCTCTGTCAGATTGATAGTGGAAAGATCAACGTATACTTCAACGCTGTTTTCGGAGATTTGGCTGACAGCAGAACCACTGCCCTGAATTTTGAAATTGACTCTCAAATCACTGTATTGCACGTCATAGCCCTGTGTCGATACAATTGAGACACGTTTGACGGTAACGGGAATATTCTGAAACTCTTTCGTTGTATCACCGACTGTGACGGCATATACCCAGATAATGATCGCACAAATAGCTGCAAAAACACCGATGGCAATATCTACGCGTCTGTTTTTATTAACGGTATAATCCCCGTGATGATGGGTCATTTCTGTTTCAGCGTCTTCTTTTTTTGAAGAATTTGATGTGAAAATAGAAAAAAGCGAATTCATATCATTTATCTTCCTTTCATAATAATCAATGTTCTGCAAGGAGAGAGGTCAATTCCTGTTTCAAAGAATTGTAATCGTAATTACGACGGAGTTCTCCGTTGAGCGCGATCGAGATCGTCCCCGTTTCCTCGGAAACGACAATGACGACAGCATCACTGTTTTCACTCATACCGATCGCTGAGCGGTGTCTGGTTCCAAGATCTTTGATGATATCGTCATTCTGTGACATCGGAAGGAAACAACCTGCCGCGCAGACACGGTTGTTGCGAATCACAACAGCACCGTCATGGAGAGGCGCTTTATTGAAGAATATGTTTTTCAAAACGGCAACGACGATGTTTGCATTGACAACCGTACCTGTTTTGATGATGTCCCCGAGAGGTGTTGATCTTTCAATGATAATCAAAGCACCTGTATATTCTCTGGAAAGCTCGCTGACTGCCTGACAGATATTTTCGATGCTTTCGCTGTTGGAACGCTCTTTTTCCTTGGGCGACATAGTATGTTTCAAAGTTTTGAAGGAGCTTCCGCCCACTTTTTCTAACGCAGAACGCAGTTCAGGTTGAAAGACGATCAGTATCGCGACAACACCGACCTGTACGATGTTGGATATCAGGAAATTCATTGCGCGCATTTCAAAAACTTCGCTCAATAATAAAAGTCCGAACACAAATCCAACGCCGATGGCAAGTTTACTTGCACGGCGGTCTCTGATAAATTTTACAAAGTAAAATATCAGTACCGCGACGAGCGCGATATCGAAAAAATCGACCATATCGAATTGTGCGATCAAAAAGGTAACTGTTTTCCAAAATTTCTCCAAGTGAGTTCGCCTCCGTCCAAAAATTTATGTTTGCGAAAAGACACCTCCCGAGTGTGTTTCGCATTTTATTATATATATTATACTATATATCTTTTTATAAATAAATAGTTTTTTCACATTTTTTTGTAAGAATTTCAGAAAAATATTTGTCTTTTTACAAATCTATGGTATACTATTCTCATAAAGAGGTAGGTTTTATGCCTGCATACTCAAAAAATCAAGAAACGAGGGATTTTTAATGGCCATTCAAGTTATTCAGAAAATCGCCGAAATATGCGATTCCATCACGAAAAAAGAAAAACATCAGTATACCACCGCGATCATTCTTGCAGCGGGAAAGAGCGAGCGTATGCAAAATGAAGAAGTTACAAAACAGATGATGGAACTTGACGGTGTTCCTGTCATTGTCAGAACGATGCTTGCTTTTGAAAGCAGTAAATATATTGATGAAATATTGGTCGTTGCCACAAAAGAAGAACTTACCGTTTATAAAACATTCAAAAAGAAATATAATATCACCAAATTGAAAACTGCTGTCGAAGGCGGTGCGTGTCGTGCAGAATCGGCGGCGCACGGTTTTGCAAGACTTCCAAAACAATGCAAATTCGTTGCGATTCATGACGGTGCGCGCTGTCTGATCACAACGGACGATATTGATCGCGTTGTGAAAGAAGCGCAGCGTTATGGTGCAGCAATTGCTGCCAAGAAAGCAACGGACACTGTGAAGATCGCGGATAAATTCGGATTTGTCAAAGAAACGCCTGAACGCGCTTCCGTATGGCTTGCACAAACACCGCAGGTATTCAAGAAATCACTTTATGAAGTTTCTTTGATCAAAGCAGAAAAATTGAATGAAAAGATCACGGATGATGCGATGCTTGCGGAAAATGCAGGATTTCATATCAAATTGGTCGAATGCAGAGATGAAAATATCAAGATCACAACACCGGAAGATGTTCTTACAGCGGCGAGAATATTAGATAGCAGAATCCAAAAACAGGAAACACTATAATTATACAACAAAAAAGGAATGATTTCAAGTATGAAAATAAAAATTGGACACGGTTATGACGTTCATAAATTGGTTCCCGAACGCAAACTGATCATTGGCGGCGTAGAAATCCCGTATGAATACGGGCTTTTAGGTCATTCCGATGCGGACGTTCTCTCTCATGCGATCGCGGATGCTCTTCTCGGCGCGGCAGGAAAACGGGATATCGGATATTATTTCCCGGATACCGACCCGCGTTATCATGGTGTATCCAGTTTGTTTTTATTATCGGAAGTCATGAAAATATTGTCGGAAGATGGATATTCCATCGGAAATATTGATTGTACTTTGATCGCGCAAGCACCGAAAATGGCACCACATTTATATCAGATGCGGGAACATATCGCAAATGCGCTTCATACGGATATCCAAAACATCAATATCAAAGCCACGACAGAAGAAAAACTTGGTTTTACAGGCAGAAAAGAAGGAATTTCCGCTCATGCCGTCTGCATTATACAAAAAAATTGAATTTTACTGTTTTTTTAGTCTGAATTCGAGAGTTTTTTTGCAATGATTGACAGCTTTTGACGATAGATGTAAGCAACTTTGTTGCTTCTAAACAAAACATGGGAAATTTTTTTGTTTACATTAATTTCCAATGAATAGTTGCTTTTAGTTCCAAAATGTGGTAATATATGATTGTAAGTTTTTGGAAGTATAAAAATCCGACACAACAAAACAATCAGAAATGGAGAAATAGCATATGGAACCGAGAATAAAAATATTAATTGCCGATGAGAGCGAAAAATTCCGGGCAGAACTCAAGGAGAATCTTTCACGATACGGTGTTGAATTTGTCGCGGAATGTAATGATGGTACAGATGTTTTTATAAAAATCAAACAAACACTACCCGACGTGATTTTGATCGATGTATGGTTGCCGAAAGTCGATGCGATTCAGATTATCCGCAATACGATACATCTCTTTGAAAATACGGGCGCATTGCCTCCCGAATTTATCGTATTTTCCTGTTGTTCCAATCCGAACCTTTTTGAAGAAGCAACAGAAGCGGGTGTTGCGTATTGTATGCAAAAACCGATCGATTATACCATATTATACGAACGGATCCTCAGACTCTATAAGAACCGAAAAAATACGGAACGTCCAAAATTCAGCAGAAGTACACAATTTTTGCCGGATCGCAACGATTTGGAAGCGCAAGTAACGGGTGTTATTCATAAGATCGGTGTTCCCGCACATATCAAAGGATATCAATATCTCCGTACAGCGATCATGATGACCATTGAAAATAGCGATCTGATCAATGCAGTTACCAAAATATTATATCCTACCGTTGCCAAAAAATATCAGACCACATCATCCAGAGTGGAACGCGCGATCCGTCATGCCATAGAAGTTGCCTGGGATAGAGGTGATTTGGATACGCTGAATGCATATTTCGGTTATACCATTCAGAATGAAAGAGGCAAGCCAACGAACAGTGAATTTATCGCAATGATCGCAGATAATCTTCGTTTGAGAAATAAAATTTCTTAATCATATAAAGATGACATTCTTCCCTTTCGGAGAATGTCATCTTGTTATTTCAGATCAAATGCTGTCCGTTGATATTCAGTTTGAAATGTAATCCCAAATTTTCTGCAGCTTTACGACAAAGAATCATTCGACCAAGAAATATTTCAAAATAATCCATAACTGAACCAAATTCCGTATCTACATCTAAAACCAATGTGATCGTTTTTTTGTTTTCATCGATTACAAGGTTTGAAGATTTAACGGAATAATTGACACGGTCATGAATATCAAAAGAAGTAATGTCACGGTTTCTGACACGACTTCTTCTTACATCGGATTTATCCGCAAGAATTAATGCCGCCGCGATGGCATTGATCGGAACGGCAGTTCCCTCATCGTGATTACCGATTGCAGAAACGACATCTGCAATATCTTCCGTATCCATGCCGAGCTTATCCAATATACGAAATGCCATAAGCGCACCACTTTGCGCATGGTCAACACGGTTTACAAGATTCCCGATATCATGCATATATCCGGCAATTTTCACGAGTTCGACATCATGTTCAGAATAATTCAATATCTTGAGTATTTTTCCCGCAACATCGCTGACACGTAAAACATGAGGAAAGCTATGTTCTGTAAAACCGAGAGCGGAAAGGGTTTCATCTGCTTTTTTGATATAAGTTTTGATCGATAAATTTGTTCGGATCTCATCAAAAGTCAAAAACATAAAGATTTCTCTCCTTTACTATGGGATATCTTTATATTACCACATTTCCCTATTTTCGTCAAGAATATACAATTTTTCTTTGCGGAAAATATTGGTGGATATGATTTATCTGTATTTTTCTAAACGATACAATTGTTCTTCGTCAATGGTAGCCATGCCGTTTTTATAAGAATATCCCATCTTTTTATAAAATTCGACCGCCGTTATGGAAGAAGGAATTTCAATTCGTTTTGCTCTTAAAAAGAACTCATCTTCTTCCAAAGTAGCTATTATTTGTCTGCCGATTCTCTGTCCCTGATATTCAGGTAAAACAAAGATATTGAATAAACTGCTCTCGTCCTCTTTTCCCCAATATGGACCTATGGCACCGCAACCAACGATTTTTTCACCATCACAAGCTACATAGAAATGCGTCCATGAAGCTCTTTGCAGAACACCTTTCGGGGTAAACATCTGCACATCATTCTCAATATATTCCGCGGAATAATCTTTTATATTCGTGGTTCTCAGCGTTTTTATAATCAATTCGGATACCTTATTGGCATCATCCTCATGAAATTTTCTGATAGTATATTGTTTACACATACAATCACCTCCTGAATAGAAAAATAAGAACATCCAAACCACCAAAGGCGGTTTGGATGTTCTGCTGTTAATCTTAATAATCGATAACGACCATCTGATGGCAAGTGAATTTATCAACGGTATAATGAAGCGTACCGTTTTCATATTCATATGCGATATCTTTCATCTGCGGAGCAAGATAAACACGTTTGGGCTGTTTGTCCAGTTTCAATGTGACTTCTGTTTCGTAAATCGGAATCAGGTCTTCAATGATTTCTGCACGCTGCCCACGTTTTACGGGAGCGGCATAAAGCAGGTGGTTAACATAACGGTTTTTGCCTTTCTGTTCCATAAGTGTTGTAACACCCTGTGCAGGAAGATTGGTTACGATTGTTTTATTTTCGCCAAGCAACATATCAAGAACACGAACAACGGTTTCACGAGCGATCAAAGAACCTTGGATCGCATATTCTTTGAAGATTTCAAACGCAATATATGCGCCGTCTTTACCGATCGTGATAGCGGGTTCGGTTACTGTGATATCGTTGGGAGTCTGTGCATGGCTGGAGAAATGTTCAACGGTTCTTTCAAAATAGGGATTTTCACGAAGACCTACAACGTCACCTGTTGCCTTGATCTGTGTGCCGTTTTCAAAGATAACGTAAGAAGCATCCCAAAGACCGTTCATTTCAAACTGCGGGCGCAAATAGCTGGGCGTAAACTTTGCTTTGCCAACATATTCCGCACCGAGATCGATAGCGAAACCGCGACCATCCGCATAAACGGCAGACGTGCCGGAAGCAAGAACTTTACCGCCATTCTTAACGAATGTACGGATCTTTTCCGCCAGAACATCGTCAACCATGCTGTCATCTGTCATGATAAGCACTTTATAAGGACTGAAATCGCCCTGAACGTCAACAACATTGAAAAGATATTTACCTTCAAGAAGGATTCTGGAAGCACCCGTGTTACCCTTATAAGAATGTTTGCCGGGAGGAATTGCACCGGGATGCATATGACCGAATACAGATTCCTGACCGAGAATCGCAACGTCAGCGACAGCATCGACCTTATCGCACCAGGCTTCTTTTTCTTCTACTTCTGCATAAGCGGCACCAATTAATTTATATGTAGCTTCCTGCATAAAGCCGAGAGGATGAAGCTGGTCACCAATGGAGCATTTAGCGCCGTTAGCAAGGGAAAGAGCTGCTTCGTATCGGAGAGCATTCGGATGCTTGAATCCGCCGAATTCACCCCAGCCGCGATGGAATTTACCTGTCATACCGAGATATTCCATACCGAGAGTTCTTGCATATGCCGCAGAAAGCGGGAAATGGTCATAGCCCCAACCGCCAGTGGGAAGGCTTTCGATTTCGAGATGTGTATTGCCGTATGCAAATGCTCTGTTACCAACGTAAAGATGACCTGCGTTATGGAAGATCGGCAAACCGGGTTTATATTTGTCAACGGTTTCTCTCATGCGTTTCGTATAATTGTTATACGTTTCAACAGCGAGATTGTATGCATTTTTGGAATCATAAGGATCAAGACCTCGTTCGCGCATCGTCTTGACACAAGTCTGACAGTAACAAGGAATGATCTGAACGATATCGGTAAAGATGCCGTCCGCATCATAATTTTGACAAACTTCCGCTACCTGATCGAGCAAATAATCAAGATACGGTGTATTGAAACAGAATCTGTGATAACCGGGGACATTGAAAGTGGGTGTCCAGGCGATCGATTCATCTTCATTTCTGATCAGCCAGTCGGGACGTTTTCTTGCCATCTTTTCATCAAGACCTGCAGAAAGATATACGGGAGTCTTTACACCGATCTCATGTGCTGCTTCGATCTGTGCACCGAGCAAGTCAAAATCGAGTTTCGGATGTGTTTCATTTGCCTTGGATGGATGATATGCCCAACCGTGATGGCATTTGGAAAACACAGTGATCGAATCCACGTGACCGATCTTCAACGCTTTCTGGAAGTCTTCTTTGGAAAATTTGCTGCCGATTCCATCAATGCATTCGCTTGTATGGAAATCAAGGTGAACTTGTCTGAATCTCATCGTAGTTTCTCCTTTGCATGATTTTTTATCTGTTTTATTCTTACGCCGCCATCCTGTCAGGCAGCGTAAGAATGATTTTTTATTTCATGGAAAATTGACCGCATTAACGCTCAACTTGCTCCATGACGAATGCTTCAAGAACGTCATTTTCTTTGATATCATTGAATTTATCAAGACCGATACCGCATTCATATCCGGATGCGACTTCTTTTACGTCATCTTTAAAGCGGCGCAAGGATGCAATCTTATCTTCAAAAATGATGACACCGTCACGAATGACACGGATCTGAGATGTTCTCGTAACCTTACCGTCAGTGATATAAGAACCTGCGATAAAGCCAACATTCGGAACGTGAATGGTCTGACGGACTTCCGCATGACCGAGAATCACTTCCTTATAAACAGGCTTCAGCATACCCTTGATCGCTGCTTCGATTTCTTCAATACATTCATAAATGATACGGTAGGTGCGGATATCAACGCCCTGCAATTCTGCGGAGTCGATCGCGGTCTTATCGGGACGAACGTTAAAGCCGACAATAATCGCATTAGAAGCGGCAGCGAGCATAACGTCACCTTCGATGATACCGCCGACACCCGTATGGATGACATTGACTTTAACTTCTTCATTGGTGAGTTTTTCAAGAGATGCCTTAACAGCTTCCGCAGAACCCTTAACGTCTGCTTTGACGATGATATTGAGATCCTTGACACCGCCCGCCATCTGCGCAAAGAGATCGTCAAGGTTAACTTTTGCATTCGCCTTGAAAATTTCTTCTTTTTCTTTCTGACGGCGCTGTTCAGCAAGCTCTTTTGCCATGCGTTCATCTTCAACGGCATTCAGTTCGTCACCCGCGGAAGGAACGGAGTCAAGACCGATGATTTCAACAGGAACGGAAGGACCTGCTTCCTTGATAACCTTACCCTTATCGTTTGTCATTGCACGGACACGACCAACGGCTGTGCCGACGATAATGGTATCGCCTGTATGCAACGTGCCGTTCTGAACGAGAACGGATGCAACGGGACCGCGACCTTTATCAAGCTTTGCTTCGATAACGATACCTTTCGCGCGGCGGTTCGGATTTGCTTTGAAATCTTCCACTTCTGCAACGAGAAGAACGCTTTCAAGAAGGTCGGGAATGCCCTTTCCTGTCAGAGCGGAAACGGGACAACAGATGATATCACCGCCCCATTCTTCAGGAACAAGGTCATATTTTGTGAGTTCGGATTTGATGGATTCGGGATTTGCGGTCGGTTTATCGATCTTATTGATCGCAACGATGATCGGAATATTTGCCGCTTTCGCATGGTTGATCGCTTCTACGGTCTGCGGCATGATGCCGTCATCTGCAGCAACGACAAGGATTGCAATATCTGTGGATTTCGCACCACGCGCACGCATAGCAGTAAATGCTTCGTGTCCAGGGGTATCAAGGAATGTGATATACTGATCGTTGCAGTTTACACGGTAAGCACCGATATGCTGTGTGATACCGCCCGCTTCGCCTGCGGTTACGTGTGTGTTACGGATCGCATCAAGCAAGGATGTTTTACCGTGGTCAACGTGACCCATAACGCAAACAACGGGAGAACGTGTTTCCAATGCATCTGCATCATCGGTTTCTTCATCAAAGAGTTTTTCCTCAATGGTAACGACAACTTCTTTGGTCACTTTCGCACCAAGTTCATCTGCAACAAAGAAAGCGGTATCGTAATCGATTACCTGATTCACCGTTGCCATAACACCCATCATCATCAGACGCTTGATGACTTCGCTTGCGGTTACTTTCAGTTTGACGGCAAGATCAGATACGACGATCTCGTCGGGAATGGTGATAGAAAGCTGTTGTTTTTTAACTTCCTGTTTTTTGAGTTTATCGGGAGCGTTTTTGCTCTTGTCTTTGCTTCCTTTTGCGTAAGGATTGTGTGTTTGCTGTTTTTTGAGTTTCTGTCTATCGGGCGCATTGTTTCTGCGTGCACTTTCAGGAACAAAGTTTTCAAGTCTTTCATCGTATTTGGAAAGATCGACGGATGTTGTTCTTGTATCGACGATTCTTGTCGTTTTCGGTGCGATAGGCTGCTGTTCCTTCTTTTCCTTCGGCTTCTGGGGTTGCGGCTGAGGAATCGGACGAGGTGCAGGCTGCGTATTCTGCTGAACGACAGGCTGTGTGTGATTCTGCGGAAGCGTGGATGGTGTATGATTCTGTTGTGTATTCTGACGGGGCTGTTGTGTACGCTGATTATTATTGGAAGAAGGCATTCTTTGACCAAATTGCTGGCGATTTTGCTCCTGTGTCTTCTGTTGAGAAACAGGCTGTCTTCTATCGGAATTATCCTGTCTGTTATTGTTTACGGCAGGCGTTCTGTTCTGCGCAGGTCTTTCCGTATGCTTCATATCATCAGAAGCGAATGTTCTTTCTGTTCTTTCCGAAGCAGGTTTTGCTGTCTGATTGAATCTGTTCGTATTTTCCTTCTTTGCCATTTCTTTCACAGGCTCCTTTGTGGGAGTTTCTTTTGCTTGTGCGGGTTTTACTTCAGGAACTTCTTTAACTACGGGTTCCTTGGGCTGTACGGATTTTGCTTCGGGAGCTTCCTTCATAGCGGATTCCTTAGGCTGTACGGATTTTGCTTCGGGAGCTTCCTTCACAGCAGGTTCCTTAAGCTGTACAGGTTTTGCTTCGGGAGCTTCCTTCACAGCAGGTTCCTTAGGCTGTACAGGTTTTGCTTCGGGAGCTTCCTTCGCAGCGGTTTCCTTGGGTTGTACGGGTTTTGCGGATGCGGTTTTGGCAGAATCCGCTGTGGATTTTGGTTTGGTTGTTTTTTGCTCAGGCTTTTTTTCTGGAGCTTTTGGAAGCTCTGTTTTTCCGTTGATATAGTCTGTTATATTGGAAACCTGATTGGATTCTGTTATTTGGCTCAGAAACAAAGCGTATTCATTCGCATCGATCGTTCCTGACGTTTTTTTATCTATGCCTACCGAAGCGAGAATTTCGATAACATCCTTGCTTTTGATGTTGAAATCCCTGGCAAGCGTATTAATTTTTATCGGTTTTTGATTGATTGCCATATTTTCATTCCTTTCCTCAGTTTATAAGATTGCGACCGATGAGCAAAGACAGATTCTGATCGGTAATGCCGATACAAGCAGCAAACGGTTTTCCGATCGCGTGTCCCAGCTCTTCCTTGCTCAATTCACAAGAATGCAGTGTGACGTGGTAATATGAACAGCAATCGGAAATTTTTTTCTTGGTATTATCGGAAATATCGTCAGCGGAAAGAACGATCATGATTTTATTTTTACGGATCTCATCGCACACGGCATCCGTTCCGACGATGACCTTCCCCGCTTTTCTTGCCAATCCGATCGAAAAAAGCAGTTGTTTGATACGATTATTTTCACTCACTGTCGATCACTCTCGATTTCCATTTCAAGTTTTTGAAAGACTTCCTCAGGGATCTTACATTCCAGACTGTATTCCAAGCGTTTTTTGGCTTTTTTCAAACAGGATGCGGAAGGACAGATATAAGCGCCGCGTCCCGATTTTTTTCCCGTTTTGTCAAGCTCCACGCCCTGTCCATCGGGAAGTCTTACGATGCGGATCAAATCTTTCTTTGCCTTTTTTTCGGAACAGCCGATACATTTGCGTTCCGGTATTTTTTTATTGACCGAATTCTGCAAAGCTCATTCCTCCATTTTATTCTGTTTTAATATCGATCTTATATTTCGTCAATCTTGCCGCAAGTCTGGCATTCTGTCCTTCCTTACCGATGGCAAGAGAAAGCTGACCGGGATCAACGATGACGCGGCAGCTACGTTCTCCGTCAAGTGTCACGGAACGGATGGTTGCAGGAGAAAGCGCGGCGGAAATATATTCTGCAGGATTTTCACTGTATTTGATGATATCGATCTTTTCGCCACCGAGTTCATTGAGAATATTGGAAAGGCGACTGCTTTTGTTACCGATACAAGCGCCGATCGGATCTACGTTCGGATCTCTGCTTTCAACGGCGATTTTCGTTCTGGAACCGGCTTCACGGGAAATATCCTTGATGACAACGGTACCTTTTTCAATTTCGGGGATTTCAAGCTCAAAAAGTCTTTTAACAAGCCCCGGATGTGTTCTGGAAAGTGTTACAATCGGAACGCGGGAGGTCTTTCTGTCGCTCTTTTCATTTGTGGATTTGGGTTCGGGTTTATTAACTTCCATAATGAAGACTTTGATACGGTCGCCGACTTCAAAAGTTTCGCCAGGGATCTGTTCAGATTTGAGAAGAACTGCCTCGCTCGTACCGGTATCGACGGTAGCATTGCCGGTTTGGGGATCCACTTTCACAACGGTTGCTGTCACAATTTCTTCGCGTTTATTTTCGTATTCTTTTGCCAATCTTTCGCGGTCTGCCTCGCGAACCATCTGAATGATGACACCTCTTGCAGACATCGCGCCATCTCTGGAAAAGTCTTTCATTTTCAGTTCCACATCGATTTTATCACCGACCGTATACTTGCGGTTGACTTCATCACAAGAAACTTCCGACTCCGGATTCAGAACGAAATTCACGGTATCACCGAGTTTATAACCGCGATTGATCTTTTGTGCATCCTCAACGGAAATTTCTGTTTCCGTATTTTCTACATCCTCCACAACCTGTTTGCTTCTTACGATATCGAGAAAAATACCGGGTTTGATTGTGCGGCGGATCTTTTGTGCATCCTCAAGAGAAATTTCCGTCTGAGGATCAAGTACTTCCGAAACGACCTTCTTCTGCTGAATCTGTACAACGGTTTTCTGCTGATATACCTTGACGGTTCTTTTCTCATCATTGATAACAACGTTGAGATTTTCCATCCCCTTTTTTTCTTTCTTATATGCGCTGAGCAAAGCTTGCTGTATCTTTTCATTCAATTTATCCTTTGGAATACCGTATGCTTTTCCCAATTCTTCCAATGCTTCATAAAAATTGGTGTTCTCGTTTTTCATAAATGCTGATACCTTTCTGAAAAATTATTCTTCTTTCATATTAATTGTTGAAAAATCGAAAAGCGTTTGCACTTTAGAAATTTTATTCTGCGGGATTTTTCGTGTATCTCCCTCAGTTTCGATCGTAATATCTTCTTCACTGTACGCTACGAGTGTACCAGTATAAGATTTTTTCTTATATTCATCAGGTGCAAACAAACGAATCTCTACTTCACAGCCAACGGAGGCGGCAAAATGCTCCTGCTTGCGAAGCACTCTTTCAAGACCGGGAGAAGATACCTCCAAATAATAAAAATCTTCGATCGGGTCTGCTTCGTCGATAATGGGATTGATAGCGCGGCTGACTTTTTCGCAATCATCGATATCGATGCCGTCATCGGAATCAAGTGTGATGCGAAGATACCATTCTGCACCTTCCTTGACGTATTCGACATCCCAGACGCGATAACCGAGCTCTGTAATGCAGGGTGTAACGAGTGCTTCCACACGTTCTGCGATACTGATTCCCTTTGCCATATAAATTCCTCCTTATCTTATATAAAATGTGCTGAATAAACAAGTGAGAGTGGACCTGCGCCCACTCCCAACATTGCCTGATTCTTACATGATAAAGTATACCATAAATATCTGCAAAAAGCAATAGCTATCAAAAACTTTTTTAAATTTCTTTTGATATTTTTCTATAAGAAACATAAAATATCTGCCATTTCTTCTCACCAATCGGTGTTCCCTATCATAATATATAACAGAAAACTATAATCGGAAAGGATGGATATTACTTGAAAATTATCGTTTTGAAATCACCGAAAATGATTTCTCCCTTACTCAGAAAGGTATTTCATATCAAAAAATAGCGATACTCACAAAGAAAAAGCCGCGATTCCGCGGCTTTTTGTGTCCAGATCAATCGATGAAAACAACGGAGGAATTATATGTAGATTCAATATATCCCTTGATGGCATCGCTCTTGAGGACTTCGATCAAAGCTTTGATGCCTTCGTTATCTTCATTGCCTTCCTTGACAACGAGAACATTTGCATAATAATCCTGAACAACAGCAGAATCGGACGCTTCTTTTGCAAGAGAATTTGCAACAGAAAGATTTGCCTGAAGTGCGTAGTTACCGTTGATAACTGCCACTGCAACTTCGGTCAGGTTTCTCGGAATCAGAGAAGCTTCAAGTTCAACGATTTCATAATTGTGGGGATTTTCAACGATATCCTTCTTTGTTGCGTTAAGACCTACACCTTCTTTCAGGGTGATAAGACCATTTGCTTCAAGAAGAAGGAGCGCACGCGCTTCATTGGTAGCGTCATTGGGAACAGCGATCTTCGCGCCGTCTTCAAGAGCATCGAGAGAATCTACCGTACCGGCATAAATTGCGAAAGGTTCATAGTGTACCTTAGCAACCTGAACGAGATGTGTTCCTCTCTTTGCGTTAAAGTCATTGAGATAAAGGATATGCTGGAAATAGTTGGCATCCACTTCGCCGTCTTCTGTAGAAGTGTTGGGAATGACGTAATCATCCATAACCTTGATCTCAAGCGTATAGCCCTTTGCAGCCATAGCTTCTACGCACTGTTCAAGGATTTCTGCATGAGGAGTTGCGCTTGCGGCAACAGTAACGGTTTTGTCATCTTTGTCTGTGCCACAAGAAACGAGGCAACCAAGGCAAAGAAGAAGTGCAAGTGAGAGAGCAATGAGTTTTTTCATGAGTGATTTCTCCTTTTGGATTAAATATTATTTGGAAATGCGCCTGTCTGTTTTTCTCGCAAGAAAACCAAACGCCTCTTGCATAATCTGAACCAAAATGATAAGCAAGATGGAAGATATATACATAACCGTTGGATTGAAACGGTAAAGGCCGTATTGAATCGCAAGTGCGCCAAGTCCGTCGCCCGCGATAAGATAAGCCATCGGCGTATAACCGAGGATCGTTGCGAAAACGATTGCTGCGCCGAGAAGCAAGGAAGGTTTTGCTTCGGGAATCAAGACCTTACAGATGATCTTGAAGTTTCCTGCGCCCATCGATTGCGCCGCTTCGATGATACCTTTATCGACTTCATGGAGAGATGTTTCGATCATGCGGGCAATAAAAGGAATTGCCGCAACGGTAAGATAGAAAACAAAGGCAGCATTGCCGATCGTCTTTCCGACGATAAGCTTAGCAACGGGCTGTATCATAACAAGTAAAATAATGAAAGGGATTGAACGGAATACATTGACGATAATCCCCAATATTTTATTGATGAGACGATTGGGAAACATCTTTTCTTCGGATGTTCCGTAAAGCAAAACACCGAGCGGGATACCGAAAAGATAAGCGATGACCGTGCTAATCAACGTAATTCCCATCGTTGCGAGAAACGCATCTGCATAATCGGATACGGTAACCGATTTGAAAATGTTTGCGATCTTTTCTGCCCAAGAGGACATAAGGATCAAAGCTGTATTCATGCTTCCGTCACCTCCTCAAATTTGATTCCTTTATCGATCAGATAAACCATGATGCGATTTACGGCATCTCTGTCGGAAGGAAGCTGTATCACCATTTGTCCGACAGGCTTTCCATGTACTGTTTTCGTATTGGCGGCAACGATATTGACCATCGCGCGACATTCTAAGGTAAGCTGTGAAATAACAGGTTCAAATGCGGTCGTACCATCAAAAACAAGTCTGAGTGAACGCTTTCCGCTTTCAAATTTCTGAGATGCGGCATCGCCGTGCGGGAAAATAAGCTGACGCGCAATTTTTGACTTGGGATGCAGGAAAACGTCTTTGACTTCGCCAAGCTCCACGATATGACTGTCATCGATAACGGCAACGCGGTTACAAATACTTTCGATAACTTTCATTTCATGCGTAATAATAACGATTGTGATACCAAGCTCCTGATTGATCTTTTTCAAAAGTTCAAGGATTTGCGCCGTAGTATTCGGGTCAAGCGCACTTGTTGCTTCGTCACAAAGAAGAACGCTCGGATTTGTGGAAAGCGCACGGGCAATCGCAACTCTTTGCTTCTGGCCGCCGGACATCTGTGACGGATAAGATGTCATTCGGTCGGAAAGACCAACAACATTCAGAAGTTCTTCCGCTCTTTTTTTTGCTTCCGCTTTCGGAACACCTGCGATCTCCATCGGAAAGCATACATTCTGTAAAGCGTTTCTTTGAGAAAGGAGATTGAAGTTCTGGAAAATCATTGCCATCGAACGTCTTGCCTTCAGAAGTTCCTTTTTCTTTAATTTCCCGAGATTTTTTTCTTCAAAAATGACACTCCCCTCGGTCGGCTCTTCGAGATAATTGATGCAGCGCACAAGCGTACTTTTGCCCGCGCCCGAAAGACCGATGATACCGAAGATCTCGCCGCGCCTAATCGAAAGATTGATATTATTGAGAGCAACGATTTTTTTGTCTTTCGCAAGGAAGGTCTTATTCAGATTTTCTATCCTTATGATTTCATTTGTCAAAACATGAAGCCTCTCTTTCATAAGATTTTCAACAACAATAAAGACGGGACACCCAAATGGTTTCCCGTCTAATAAATCCGTTATAGGATCTCCGCTCGATTATATCGATGCGGAAACAGAAAGCGATTTGGAGTTTTTTGCATGACAAAATTTGCACATGAGCATACCGTTCATGTACATCATCATATCCATCATCATAACGAATACGTTTGTCATGGTATTTTCTCCTTTTCTTTCTTGAATGCCTGTATTATATCACTTCACCAAGCATCTGTCAATATTTTTTTATAAATTTATAAAGAATTTTTTAAAGATAAAGAGGCTGTGTCCATGCGGTCTTTCCGTCTGTGTCAACAATTTTCACCCAAACGTAGTAATCTGCATCCCGGATCTCATATTCTCCAAAAGTAATATCCTCGCCGTCATCCGAAAGAATATTTTTGCAACGTCTGACGTTAGAATAGAAAATAATATTTTTGACGGGAGAAGTCGTGATCTCCAAACGATTTCCGATCCGTCGGTAATCAATGATCCGAGGACCTGTCGTTGAATAGAAATCTCCATTTTCAATGGCAGCGAGAATACTTTCTTCATTTTTTTCCGCATTGACCATGATGTAGCCGCCGCCAAAATAATCGTTTTTCGCTTTTTTGTAAGGACCATGGAAATCATCGCCTGCTGTCAGCAAAAGTTTTTTTCTCGCGTTCAGAACGCATCTGACCAGAACTTCTGCGCTGGATATCCCTGTTTCGTTGCGGAAATCCTTATGGTTATAGATTTCCAAAAGATCGTAATCATTCAGCGAAACAACGTCATTTTCGCTGAGTTTTGCGAACATCGAAGAAAAAAGCGGATGATTGAATTGTACCAAACGGTAATTTTTCTTAAGTTCCTCAATACATTTCTGAAGCTCTTCCGCGTTTTTGTAGGTCATCGGCGCAATGGGAACGGCTTTCTTTTGAAAACAGCTAAAATGAACGTAAGCACCTTTGCATTCGGGATCACCGATATAATCGCAAGTAACTTCCTGTCCTGCAATGATCAACATTTCCCCCGAAGTATTTTCACCTTCATAAAAAAGATCATGATCCGTGATACCGATGAAATCATATTTGTTTTCTGAATATATCTTTAAAACCTCCGAAACGGGATATTTACCGTCTGAAAGATTTGTATGCGTATGAAGGTTTCCTTTTAAATATTGTTTTGCCTTGTCAATAAATACCTGTTCCTGCAAAATCCATTCCTTCTTTCCAAAGCGTCAAAATAATCAAAGATTATGCTTTTTTAATACATGAAATCAGCATATTGCCGTTTTACATGAGTATTGTACCATATTTTCAGCCATAGGTCAATTCTTTTTTGTCGAAAAAAATGCAAAGCTGTTCATAGCTTTGCATTTCGTTTTCTGATATTAGGTATTTTCTGCATCAAACCGATGATCTGTCCTGAAATCACGACGGTAAGGAGTGAATAGAGCAGTCGTATCGGCGGAATATACAGTAAAGAAAGTGCAAGAACCGTCAGATCTGTTGCAAGATATATCCATTGAATATCAATATGCGTAATATGGGAGATCCCCATTGCAAGCGCATCATCACCGCTTGGCGCACCTCCGACCAATACGCAAAGTCCAACACCGATACCGACAAAAATGCCACCAATGATGGCTGCCGCAAAAGGATATTCTCCGATTGCAGAAAAGATCGGTTCAAACTGTTCAAAAACAGCATAGAAAATGGAAAAACATCCGCCCGCGATAAAAGAACGAATGAGAAATCCCGCTCCCAAGAAATGCAGTCCGAAAAGATAGCAAGCGACATTCAGGATAAATCCCGACAAAGCGGGAGAAATATCAAATAAATAATGGAATAGAAGCGTAAGTCCCAGAACACCTCCTTCCGTCACGTCGGCAAAAGCATGAATATTATAAAGTCCGTATGCCAGTATCGCACTTCCAAGCAAAGTGAAAATATAGAATTTGATCTCAAAAGGAATATATTCTTTGCATTTTTTCAGATCAGGAAAGCGCAACGATTGCACGAAGTGTACCGTTCGGACCGTATACACCGACCGTATGCGTTCCGTTATCCTCTCTGTATTTGCAAACGATATCTTTTTCATCCGATTTGATCTCTTTTCGGTAAGTGATACGGATATCTTTGAAATCTCTTTCATGATAGATTTCATCGGGAATCATTTCAAGTGCAATATCAAGATAACAGAGATTATGCAGATGTCCGTTCAGATCGATCTCTTTTCTGCGGATATGATACGGCATTTCCTTTTCATATTCTTTGGGTTCACGCAATCGAAAAAGCTCGCCGTCTTCAAAAGCGGATCTTTCTTCTGTACCGTAAATATCAAGAAGCTCGTCTGTCACACGGATCAGTTTTTTATCCACGGCGTTGACGGGTGTCCATTTGGATGATGCGCTGACACAGAGATTACCTTCTTCATCAAAAATTTCAAAATCACGGAGTGTCGTACAAAATGAACACACACCGCGGCTCCATGTGGTCACGCGATAGCTTTGTCCATATTGCATATGACGATGAATCTTTACACGCCATTCCAGGAGAAGCCACGCAAGTTTGGTGTGTTCCAGATCTCGTGCGCCGTAACCGAGCGAATCGGAATGATAAGAGCTGATATTTTCCAACACACGCAAAATCGAGCGTTCTTCCAATCTGCCGTTTCTTCCGTAATCCTCAAGACTTGCTTTCACATATTCTTCATATATCATAAAAAAATTACCTCCTTTTTCATTTGGTTAACAGTATAACATAAAGATATGAACAAATTATGAACAAAAACTTTGTTTTTTTCATTTCTTTTGATGTTGACTTTAGAAAACCGATTGTTTATAATGAAACTGTGAGAAATCACAAATATATGGATTGTTTAAGAGGTAACTTATGCTTTATCCAAAAAAAGAAGCAAAAAAGCTTGAAATGTCGTTGTTTCAAAATCCAACCAAGGAATACCGCGCGGCACCCTTTTGGTCATGGAACTGCGAATTGAAAAAAGAAGTTCTTGAAAAACAGATCGAAATTATGCATGAAATGGGATTCGGCGGATATTATATGCATACCCGCGTCGGTATGGCAACGCCCTATCTTTCCGATGAATTTATGGAGCTTGTCGGTGCTTGTATCGAAAAAGGCAAGAAAGTCGGTATGAACTCCTATCTGTATGACGAAGACAGATGGCCTTCCGGTACAGCGGGCGGTTTCACCGTGAAAGCATCCGAAGAAAACCGTGAAAAAGTTCTTTATTTTACTTATAAACCGTATAATGACGGCATGCTCGTGACGGAATCTGATATTGCAAAATCCAGAGAACCCGGTGCAGATAAATATCAATTTCTCGCTTGTTTCGATGTTCTCCTGAATGAAGACAGCCGTCTTGTATCTTATCAACGCATCACGCTTGCGGATGAGGTTTCCGAAGGTCATGAAAAATGGTTCGCTTATATGGAATACGGCGGCTATTGCGATACGATGCGCAAAGATACCATCGATACCTTTATCAAACTCACATATGAGAGATATAAAGAATGGTACGGCAATGAATTTCAAGAATATGCGCCTACGATCTTTACAGACGAGCCGCAGATGAGAGAAAAGAAACTCCTCAAATATGCTTCCGATAAAACAGGCGCAGTTGTTCCCTACACCAATGATTTTGACGAAACCTTCAAAGCAAAATACGGTGTCAGCATCGAAGATCATTTCCCTGTTCTTTTCTGGGAAAATGCAGACGGTTCTCTTTCCCCTCTCCGTTACTATTATTACGATCATTCCACGGAACGCTTTGCGAATGCTTTTGCAGACAATATCGGCAAATGGTGCGAAGCAAACGGAATTCTTTTTACAGGTCATATGATGAACGAGGGTACGCTTTACAGTCAGACTAATTCTATTGGCGAAGCGATGCGGCATTACAGGAATTTTCAGATTCCCGGCATCGATATGCTTTGTGACCTCCGCGAGCTGAATACTGCAAAACAAGCACAGAGCGCGGCGCGCCAGTACGGCAAAGAAGGTGTAATGAGCGAACTTTACGGCGTTACAAACTGGGATTTTGACTTCCGCGGTCATAAATTGCAAGGTGACTGGCAGGCGGCAATGGGCATTACTCACCGCGTACCGCATCTTTATTGGGTTTCCATGGGTGGCGATGCTAAGCGTGACTATCCCGCTTCCATCGGACATCAATCTCCTTGGTATAAGGAATATAGCCATATCGAAGACCATTTTGCTCGTGTGAATACCGTTATGACCAGAGGTACTCCCGAAGTTGATATTGCAGTCATTCATCCGATCGAATCTTATTGGATCAATTATGGTCCTGCTGACCAGACAGGTGCAAAACGTTCCGCGATCGGAGATCGTTTTGAAGAATTGACAAAATGGCTGCTCTTTGGTCTGCATGATTTTGACTTTGTTTCTGAATCTTTGCTTCCCGAACAGTATGAAGCAAGAGAAAAAGATTTCGTGATCGGCAAAATGCGCTATAAAACAGTCATTGTGCCCTATCTCGAAACCATCCGCAGTACAACTTTGAACGCACTCAAGAAATTCCGTGCAAACGGCGGCAAAGTCATCTTTATGGGCGATGCGCCGACATAT
Source organism: Clostridia bacterium (assembly GCA_017472285.1). Taxonomy (GTDB): domain Bacteria; phylum Bacillota; class Clostridia; order Oscillospirales; family CAG-272; genus QALR01. Next base: position 92,694 of record JAFUQQ010000030.1, read on the forward strand.
GTCGATGCGATCCCCTCCGATGAAGCAAAAACATTTGCAAAAGAATGTGAAAATATCGCATGGTCGGATTCTGCGCTTTTGAGTTCCGTAGAAGATAATCGATTCATTGATATCCGAAAAAAAGACGGTTACGCATCAAATAATCTGATCTATCAGCTCCGCAATGACGGTGACGTGAAGCATATCTTCATCAGCCACGTTAACAAAGAAGACTATGACGTTGCACCCATCCTGACTTTCAGTGTCACTCTGAAAGGCGAATGGAAAGTTTCCGAATATGATACACTGAAAGGCGAAAAACGCCGTCTGTCTGTCAGATACAGAAACGGCAACACCGTATTCCCGTGGGCTTGTTCCGTTTGTGATTCCTTGCTCCTTGAATTGACAGCGGGCAGAGATACGGAAGAAGGCGGACATACTTATCTCGAACCTCATGCAATCAAAGCGGAATATCCCGCTCATAAGGCTTCCTACGAAATGGAAGAACCCAATGTTCTTCTTCTCGACCGTGCTTCTTTCTCGTTCAACGGCGAACCCTGGCATGAACCGATGGATGTACTGAAAATCGAAGAATATATCTATTTGAAAAATAACGGCAAACCTTACACCAGAAGAGGTCAGCCGCAGCCTTGGCAAGTTCCGCTTGATAAAAATCCGAAAGATATCGTTTCTCTGCGTTTTACAGTAGACTCCGATATCGAATATGAAGGCGCGCATCTCGGTCTGGAGTACCCCGAATTTTCCGAAGTCATCTTCAACGGAGAAAAAGTTCCCATGAATATCGACGGTCATTACGTTGACGATGCCATCGTAACGATTCCGCTTCCCACAATCAAGAAGGGTGAAAACGAACTTATTGTTAATCTGCGTCATAGCAATGCCGATAAAGTGGAGGCATATTATATCCTCGGCAATTTCGGCGTTGAGGTCCACGGGTATTACGCGAAGATCACAACACTTCCCGATGTTCTCTATTTTGAAAGCATCACGAATCAGAAGATGGGCTTCTATGGCGGTAACATCAAGTATACGTTCAAGATGAATGGCGGCGGCAAGAAAACGATGGAAATTTCCAAATACCGCGGCGCAGTCATCAAGGTATTCGTTGACGGCGAAGAAAAAGGTTATATCGATTTCCCGCCTCACAGACTTTATCTCGGTGAACTTTCCGAAGGTGAACATACCGTTGATCTGATCTTCTACGGCAACCGTATGAATACATTCGGTCAGCTTCATAAAACCGATGAACATCTCTCATGGACAGGTCCTGATTCATGGAGAACAAAAGGCAGATTTTGGACGGACGAATATATGCTTACAAGAACAGGTATTCTCACTGCGCCGAGAATTCTGACTTTTGAGGAAGAATAACGATAAAATAGCACGTTATCAAACGAAAAACCCCGACAGTTTTAGTCTGTCGGGGTTGATTTGTTATCCAAAGTCAGTTCCATTTTATGACGAATGACGGTTTTGCCATTAGACATTTTTGCTTTGAATTTTTCTGCAATTTTAAATCCACATTTATTATAACAAACCACTGCTCTATGGTTATCTTGATCGGTATAAAGTATGATTTTTGAATAATTCCGTTTTCTTAACATTTCAATGACTTGAGTAATGACATAATTACCAATCCCTTGGTTCTGAAATTCAGGTAATATTGCAACCATTTTTATATAAACAATATTATCAATAGCAGACAAACCATTGATCGCAATCCAACCTATCGGATTTTCACCATCGCTGATTATATAATCTTCCTCGTCATCATCGCTATCCCAGGCTTTGACTGCAGACTTCCAATTCTCCAATTGCGTTGGAATTTCGTTCAATGCATCAAGAATAACGTCTGTATTCATAATAGAAAACAAAAAATCGGAATCCTCCTCAGAAACAATACGAAGTTTTATCTTATCCATCAATTAGTCCTCCCATTTTGATTCTTTTTTCAAAAAAATGAATATAAGCATCATAAGAAGAATTTCCCATTACCGAGATCAATTTCAATGCCTGTTCCCGTTCCGCAAGGGCTTTGTCATTTTTTCCTTCCGCATCATAATATTCCGCAAGTTTTTCCATCATCTGAATCAGATTTTCAAAAGATATCCATTTTTGTTTTTCTGCCGCTTCATATTTTTCTTTTCCTTCCAGCAGATATGCTATTTCAGTCAGTTTCGTAAAATAAATTTCGGGAATCTGTTCAATTGCCGCCGCAGCGCTTTTCAGATCGCCTTTCGCTTTATAGGCATAGGCAAGAAAACGCAGAGCATCGTATTTTACGTCTGCATGGTTTGTTTTTTCAATCAGAGCACTTGCAACAGCAATCGTTTCATCGGGATTCTTGCTGTAATTCAAGACGTAAAGAAGATTATTTAATAAAATATCGTTATCCGGATATTTATGAAGTCCGTCTTCGAGAATCGCTCTGCTTTTTTCAGGATCGGATTCTCTGAATTGATATGCTTCTGTGGTAATCCTATTAACATCAAGCTCCATTTCTTTCAGACTGTAATCGAAAAGTTCATCCATCGAAATTCCGAAGTAACTCGCTAAAACGGGTGCAAGCGTAATATCAGGCAAAGCAATATTATTTTCCCATTTGCTGACTGCTTGAAACGAAATACCGATGCTACTTGCAAGTTCTTCCTGCGTAATGCCGCGCGCTTTGCGCAATTCTCTGATTTTGTTTCCTATATTCATTGTTATACCTCCGAAAATAAATCTCAACGACGGCGCCTATCTTATGTCTTTATTATATCAAAACCCCGCTTCATTTGCAATAACCGCGCAAACGAACATTTTCAACTGTCGGTTGAAAATAAAAAAATCTCCGAAATATCCCGTTTTTGTCGTTTTTCTCCGATAAGATTGACAAAATGCAATGGGATATGATAAAATATGATTCATCATATACTTTTTGGAGGATTGCTATGAAAAAATTTTTCGCGCTTTTGCTCTGTCTTATCTTGATGCTCGGACTTTGTATGCCAATCTCCGCTGCATCAGAAGACGTAGTAACAGTTCTTTTCACACACGACTTACACTCGCATTTTCTTCCCGTCGGCACAGATAGCGGCGGCGAATCGGGTGGTTACGCAAGACTGTATACGCTGATGGAAGAAGAACGCAACAAAGCAGAAGGTGCTGTTATCACGCTTGATGGCGGTGACTTCTCGATGGGTTCTCTTTTTCAGACCATTTATGCGACCGATGCCGCAGAACTTCGTATTCTTGCTAAACTCGGTGTGGATGCAACCACTTTCGGCAATCATGAATTTGATTTCCGTCAGATTGGTCTTGTCAATATGCTCAACAGCGCCGTTGCAAGCGGTGACGAACTTCCTCCGCTCGTCTGTGGCAACTTTTATCCCCCGACCGATGGCACAGCACAGGATGCTTGGGATGCTTATAATAATTACGGTGTCAAAGATTACGTTATGATCGAAAAAGAAGGTGTTCGTTTCGCAGTCTTCGGTCTGATGGGTGTGGATGCACACAGCAACGCACCGATGTCGGGTATGGATTTCAAAGATCCGATCGAAACGGCGGAACGCATCGTCAAGGAAATCAAAGAAAAAGAAGATTATGATTATATCATTTGTCTTTCTCATTCGGGCACGGAGACCGATGAAGAAAAATCCGAAGATTTTCAACTCGCAAGTGCAGTTGACGGCATTGACGTGATCGTCAGCGGTCATACACATACAACACTCCGCGAACCGATTCACGTCAACAATACATGGATCGTTTCCTGCGGTTCTTATGCGAAAAATCTTGGTGTTCTGAAGATCAAAGGCGAACACGGCAATACCGAACTCGTTTCCTATGAACTGAAAAAAGTCAGCGAAAAGGTCAAAGATAACGAAGAAATCGCTGCAATCGTTGAAGATTATAAAACGCTCGTTACAGAAAATTATCTTGCCGAATACGGTTTGACGTTTGACGACGTTCTTGCCGTTTCTTCTTTCAATTTTGATAGCGTCGGCGGCGCGCAGGAAGATAAAGCCATTGGTAACTTCATTGCCGATGCTTACCGTTATGCAGTTGAATCCATTGAAGGCGATAACGCAGAAGACAGAATCACCTTTACCGTTATTGCTTCGGGTGTTGTACGCGGTTCTTTCACAGAAGGTGAGATCACGACAAGCGAAGTTTTTGATATTGACTCTCTCGGTGTCGGCGCGGACGGAAAATCGGGTTATCCGCTCGTTTCCGTATATCTTACGGGCAAAGACCTCAAAACTGCTCTTGAGGTCGATGCTTCTGTTGTTCCCCTGATGTCTGCGGCACAGCTTTACGGCAGCGGGGTTTATTGGAAATACAATACAAGCCGTATGATCTTCAATAAAGTCGTTGAAACAGGTGTCATTATGGATGACGGCTCTATCGTTCCGATTGAAGACGATCAGCTTTACCGCGTTGTTACGGGTCTTTACTGCTGTCAGATGCTTTCCGCCGTTGAAGATAAATCCTTCGGACTTCTCAGCATCACCCCCCGTCATAAAGACGGTACACCCGTTACGGATTATGACTCGCTGATTATTCACGATCAAAACGACAATGAGATCAAGGAATGGTATGCGCTTGCGATGTATTTGCAAAGCTTTGAAAAGAATGAAGACGGCATTTCCGTTGTTCCCGAATTCTATTCTCAGCCTGAAGCGCGCAAAGTCGTTTACGCAAGCACCAATCTTTATGAGCTTCTCCGTAATGCCAATATGTTTACATGGATTCTGATCATCGTCGTTCTTGTTGTCGTAGCGATCGTTGCGCTGATTGTTATCCTTGTTACAAAAAAGATTCTTCGCAAAAAGAGAAAAAATACAGCAAATTAATACACAAAAATGCGTAACCGCTCGGGTTACGCATTTTCTTTATATTTTGTTTTTTACCATATCCTGTTGAGCGGTTTGTGTCGACTCCTTTTTCTTACGCAGAAATATCAAGGGATAAAAAATCGCACAAAGTATCAATCCGCCGACAATATCCAGAACAGAATGTTGTCTTAAAAAGACCGTTGAAACGGATATGATGGCAGCGGTCACAAAAAAGATGATACGCCAATACCACTTTCCAAATAATTCACTATGCCACGCGGCAAAACAAACCGCAAATGAACCGATCACGTGCATAGAAGGAAATACGTTCGTATTGGTGTCATAAGAATAGAGCCAGAAAGCAATATCAATCAAAAAATTATCTCTGCCAAGCATTTCGGGCGAGAGCGGACGAAAATCCTGCATATTGGGAAATACGATATAAATAATGCCCGTAATTCCATACGTAAAAATGAAAAACCACATAAATTTACGAAAAACAGGGATTTCAAAAAGAAAAGTATAAACGAGCATCAGAAAAATAAAAGCAAACCAGAAATAGTACGGAATGACAAAGAGTTCATTGAACTGAATTTGATCATCCAAGGGACAATAGATCGGATAATATGTAATTTCCGTACCAAAAAGCTTGCATAACCAAGGAAGTCCTCTTTCTAAAAATGTAAAAGCCATACCGAAAATCGGCCAGAAAATAAGCAGTTTAATATGTGAGTATTTCGGCGTATTCAATCGATTCAGCCGAAAATCTTTATAATACATCAGTTTTTTAAGCAACATTTTTTTAAGCAACGAGAACCTTTCCTATTTTTTATTTACTAAGAAATTGCGGGGAATCGACCTCGCCGTTTTGCATTGGTTAGACACAAGCAAAGTTTGGATAGGCGAGCAACTTCCAGCGGGCGTTGCCCGCTTTTTTATCACGATCAAGCATTATCATATACCGCATCAATCACATAATCCCCGATCTCACCTGCCGCATAAGTTGAAAACTCCTCTTTGAGCAGATCGGAAGTCGTCTTTGCCCGTATTTCGTCCCAAAGAAACGCAACAGCTTCGTCCGAAAGACCTTTCAGATTTTTTGCGCTGACAGCAAAACCGTTCCGCAAGAAGAAATCGAGATTTCTGGTTTCACAACCGGCAACGACATTCATCAATACCATCGGAAGTGCTTTCGTAGCAGCCTCTGTGGAACTGAGTCCGCCCGGCTTTGTCATAACAACGTAAGCAGCATCCATATAAAGATTCATTTTATTGGTATAACCTACAACACGCATCTTATCTTCGGTTGCAATCTTTTCAAATTTTTTGACCAGTTTCTGATTACTTCCACAGATCACCGCAAGAAAGGAATCTTCGGGAAGTGATTTCAAAAGCATCTTGCCAAGTTTGAAAATCGGACCGCATCCCATACTGCCGCACATCAAAAGAACGATCTTTTTATCTTTCGGCAGATCGAGCATTTCTTTTGCCTTTTCCTGTGCAAGCGAACGGTAAAATGCGCGTTTAATCGGAATTCCCGTCGGAACGAGTTTTTCTTCGGGAATACCAAAATTCGTATAATCGGGAATCAGGTGCGGATGCGCAATAAAGAATGCATCGGCAATGACTTCATCTACACCGGGATAACAAGTATAATCCGTTGCAACGAAATATGATTTTACATGGAAATCTTCATCGTTTTTCAGTTCTGTCATCATCATGGAAGCAAAAACGTGCGTACAAATTACAGCATCCACTTCATTTTCGATCAAATAATCATGAAGTGAATCCGTACCGCTTTTCATAATCATATAAAGCATGGATTCATTTCCGGGCTTTGACGGATGTTTTTCCGCATAATGATAACCTGCGCCAAACAATGTCGGTGCTTTTTTATAAAGTAAAACGTGACCCTTGCTGATCACTTCCGATTTCAAGCGGGAATCAAACGCAAGCGCGTCCTTGATCTCACAGTCAATGGCTTTGGAATCCAGATATTCCTTGATAGCGGCTGCCGCGGAATTATGTCCGCCGCCCGTGTTACATGACAATATAACGATTTTCATGCTCTTTAGCTCCTCTCTTTTTTATAAAAACCATTTTTTGTAATTATATCACATTTCAAATGTAAAATCAATAGAATTTCACTTTAAGATTTCTTTAACAAATCAATTCGATTGAAAATAGAATCCATTCAAGAATCCCGTTATTGTAGAATCCATGGCAATCTGTTATAATAGATGCGTAGCTACGAAAAAATCCAAATCGGAGGTTTTTATGGTCAATACCATTTTTATCGGTCAATATATACAGTTTCTGAGAAAGCAACAGCAGCTCTCTCAAAAAAATTTAGCGGAAAAACTTGGCGTATCTTTTCAGGCTGTTTCCAAATGGGAAACGGGCGAAAATCTTCCCGATGCGAGCATCCTTCTCGATCTTGCAGATATTTTGGATACGACCACAGATAAAATACTGAGCGCAGGAAATCCGATCATCAAAAGAAGAAAAAGAATTTCTCTTTCCGATCTTAAAGAAGGATTTACCGCCCTTTCGGATATGAAACATTTCTTCGGCGAAAAATCCTTCCTTTATCAAGGAGCAATCAGCGGCATCAATCATGCAATGAAAACAGATATAGAAGCGTATTTCAAAGATGCAAATAGCCAAGAAGCACTCCTAACGGATATATTGGTCGAATATCTGTTAGAAGGCTATACGGTTGATATCAATGAAATCGATCGATGTTTTTCATCCAAAAAAGCAAGAGACAAAATCAGAAAATATTTATATGATACTTCTCTTTTTAAAGATAAGTCCACCAATTATAGAAAATTTCGGCCATCATTTCCAATATCCGCGATCAATCTTGTATTTTCTGTGAAAGAAACTCCTGTGATTGCCGATATCGGAAGCGGGACAGGCAGAGTCTCCGCGCTTTGTATTGATCGCGCTGAAAAACTGTATGCTATCGAACCCAATGAAGAAATGCGAAAGACAGCGACCGAATCGCTCTCGAAATATAGCAATTATATTCCCATCGCCGCTTCAGCCGAACAAACCACTTTAGAAGAAAATAGTGTTGATATCATTGTAGTTTCCAGCGCATATCATTATTTTGATAATGAAGAAACGAAAAAAGAATTTAAACGTATCTTAAAGGAAAACGGTTATGTTTTTCTTTTCTGGGACATATACGAAGGAAATGTTTTTGATGAAGAAAAATTTTTAATCGATCAAAAATACCGAGAGAAGAAAAATAGAACACTTTCAGGTATTGCAAGAGAAACACGCGCTGAACATCTTTTCGGTAAAGGCAATTTTAAAAAAGAAAGTTTTGAACAAATATTCTCTCAGAGCTTTGAAGAATTTTTCGGCGGTTGGTCATCTGCATCTTATATGCCAAATATCGAAAGCCCGGAATATGAAGCTTTTCAAAAAGATGCATTTTCCCTGTTTTCCCGTTTTGCTGAAAATAATCTGCTTAAAATGCGGGTACAGACTGTCTGTTTCTACGGAAAAATCTGACTGCTTTTTGTTTTGAAACGCCGATGTCGCTTGACAATCCAAAGCATTTGTGATATCATGACAATAATCAATTTTGAATATTTCTTTTTATGAAAGGATAAAAAAATCATGAAAAATATTCTCATTATCGGCAGTATCAATATTGACCTTGTTATCAATACGGATATCCTTCCCAAGCTCGGTGAAACCATTCACGGAAAAAATTTCATGACAGCTTATGGCGGTAAAGGAGCAAATCAAGCGGTAGCAGTTGCAAAGCTTTACGGCAAAGCGGATATGATCGGCGCGGTCGGCAACGATGAATTCGGTAAGCTCCTGAAAGGTAATCTGGAAGCAAACAATGTCAGAACCGAAGGCGTTAAGATTTCCGAAACCAATTCCGGTGTTGCTGTTATCACCGTATGCGGTGGCGACAATCATATCATCCTGGACGGCGGCGCAAACGATACCGTTTCTCCCGCATGGATCGATGCCAATACCGACTTGATTAAGAATGCAGATATCGTTATCTTCCAGCTTGAAATTCCGATGGATACCATTATCTATGCGGCAAAAAAAGCAAAAGAATACGGTTGTAAAGTCCTTCTTAACCCCGCGCCTGCCGCAAAATTGCCTGAAGAACTTCTTTCTTATACGGATATCATCATCCCCAACGAACATGAAGCTGCTATCATTACGGGATATGAAAATGAAGAAGATGCGCTGAAAGCATTGTACGATAACGGCAATCGCAATATCATCATCACGCTCGGTAGCAAAGGCTGTCTTTATAATGACGGCACCGAGTTGAAAACACAAAAAGCATTCAACGTCAAAGCTGTTGACTCCACAGCCGCAGGCGATAGCTTTATCGGCGGTTATTGTTCCGCGCTTTGCGAAGGCAAATCTATGGATGAAGCGATTCTTTTTGCGACGGCAGTTTCTGCGATCACGGTCAGCCGCGCAGGTGCAAGCGTTTCTATTCCTACAAGAGATGAAGTGGAGGAATTTCTTAAAAATCATCAATAATGGAAAATAACAGAAAAACGATCGATTTTTTTAAATCCGATCGTTTTTTTGTTGAAAAAAGAAAAATATTATGTTACAATATTTTTAAATAATGTCGTTCGGGGGTGTTTTCTTAATGAATATTGATGAAATATTTTGTCCGTATTGCGGCAACAGAGTTTACGTTGATTTTATCATCCAAAAAGATATCCGCATTTGTACGCATTGCGGCGCGGCACATTATATTGCCAATCGTCTTTCTGAACATCAGAACCTTGAAAAAAATCGGCTTCAGAATGCGTATGATGAAATCAAACAGTATAATTTTGGCAATGCAAGAAGTATGTTCCTTTCCCTGATACAAAATAAAGCATACACATCTATGTCAATCGCTGCAAAATGGGGCTATCTTTTAGCCAAATACGGTATCATATACATTACCAATTATTTTAAAACCGATGAAAAGACAGGAGAATACCCTATCGAGCCGATTTATTGCTTTCCCGAATATTCTTATCACAGAATATTTACGGAAGAAGATGAATATCGGGATATCCTTGATTCCTTGCCGCCCGACTCTAAAGAAAGACAACTGTATGTCCGATTGGCAGAAAATATTCAAAACACTATCGATCGGTTCAAAAAAAGCATTTCCGATATCGAAAACGATATTTTTATTTGTGTCAAAATTAATCAGATGACACGAAAAACACCCGGCAATCAAGCGGAAACCTCAGATTTCAAAAAAGCAAAGGCACTTTACAGATATCTAACGGAACAATGTCATAAAAAAGTCTTTCTGAATACTTTTCCCCGTGAAACTACAAATGGAACGGAAATGACTGTTTTCCCAAATCTTTTGCAAAGCAAAAAAATGTTGCTGATCAGCAGTAAGGAAGAATATCTGAGCGAGGTGGCGTGGATCAAAAACGATTGGATGCGTTGGCTTTATCTCGATGATAACCATATGCGAAAAAACAATCTGCTGATTTATATTCCAGGTGAACATGAAAATCCGAAAGCGGAATGTCCGCATGAATTACAAAGCTGTTCGATCTATACGGATGCAACGTACGGGCAATTGGTCCATGATCTTTGTCACGGAACATCGGATGAAACCGCAATACAGAAAATGGGTTCTGCCCGTTCTTTACAATTTCAGTATTCTCTCCCATATGGAATCAAAACGGTCAGCAGGAGATTCTTTGAGAAAGATCAATCCCTTGATGAACTCGTTGAATTGACTTTGCCAAACAGTGTAACCAAAATCGAAGCCGATACGTTCCACGATTGTACCAATCTTGAAAAACTTTGTTTTGGCGATCACGTCAAAGAAATCGGCAACCATGCTTTTCTGCATTGTCCGAAACTGAAGATCATTTTTGACGGAACAAGAAAAGCCTGGGAAAATTTGTATCAGGCTGAACAGGGACATTACCGCGAGATCGAATTTCTCAAAAAAGACGGTTGGATCTATTACGAAAATCAGCAAAAATCACCGATTCCCTATGAAGTAACGGGAATCGCCGATCATGCTTATGACACAATGATAAATCCTGTCCGTATCACCAAAGTCGAATTTCATGACCGCATCAAAACGATCGGCGAATATGCGTTTGCCGGATGCGAAGACTTGGAAGAAATCATCCTTCCGCAAGGCGTAGTGAAAATTGGACGCAATGCATTTTTCGGTTGTAAAAATCTGAAAAGAATCTCCTTGCCCGATACCCTGACTTCAATCGATTCACAAGCGTTTGCCCGCTGTGAAAGATTGATATCCATCACCCTTCCCGATTCTGTGACCAATATTGGAACGATGGCATTTTCAGAATGCAGAAATCTCATTAACGTCCGTCTTCCAAAGGGAATCAAATCTGTCGCACCGGCACTGTTTCGTAAATGCTCAATGCTTGCGACCCTTTATTTACCCGATTCCGTAACATCGATCGGCGAATTTGCTTTTTATGAATGTTCGTCTTTGAGCAACTTTACGTTACCGAAAAATATCAGCGTAATTGCCCGCAATACCTTTGGCGGTTGCGTTTCTCTCAATTTTCTGCAGATTCCCGAAGGTGTCTCAAAAATTGAAGAATTTGCTTTTTCTCATTGGCATCTGCCGCAACATCCGCAAACAGCCGAATATGCGGAAATGGTAACGGAAAAATCCATCATCATTCCTTCGAGCGTGCAAACGATCGAACCGAATGCTTTCTTTGATTCCGATGACCTTTTCCTCCAATATAATGGTACGCAGGAACAATGGGATACATTGGGTTATTACCATGCAAATGTTTATTGCATGAAACGACAGACAGATATCTCTCCTGAAAAAGAAAAAAATACTACCAAAAAGAAATCTTCGTCCGTTTCCGGAGCGGCTGTCGCCATCCTGATCCTTTTGGTAATATTGGCGATCAGCGCACTCTGCGTATTCCTCTTATCCGGACCTTTTTCGTTCGAGGGGATCATATTTTTTAACGACGCACAGACTGTAACCGAATTGAACTTATCAATACAAAAAAGCGGGCAATGCCCGCTTTTTATATTATAGGAAATTGCGGGGAATCGACCTCACCGCTTTTAATACTGATTATCATTCATAAGTTCACCCAAAGTCATTTCTCCCCAACCGTAATCCGTCAAATAACTGCCTTTGAAAAGTCCCGCATATTCTTCTTTGCCTGAAAGATAATCGTAAAGATCGCAAGATATTTTCTCGGGAATAATGCGCCGTTTGCCGTCAACGGATTCCATAATATGCGCAATTCCGTATTCTTCAAGCGTATTTTTCAGACGCAATGCTTCTTTGCGGTATCTCGCCAACGTCACCGTATTGGCAGGTTCATCTTCCCAAAGATATCCGATCGCCTGTTCGCTTGTGACATAACCGCCTCGACGATCCACGAGCAAAGCGAGCAATTCTTTGGCTTTTTTGTTACGAAATGCGATAGGTTTATCATCAATAAATACGTCAAAATATCCAAACGTACGGATATATATTTTATGTTGTTCTCCTGTCGGATCATCCTGTTTTTTCTCACTGTCCATCTTATAGAGCATAACGTAACGCGGAGAATCGCCGTCAGCGTGTTTTTGCGAACAGATTGCCTTGATTCGCTGTTCGGTATCGCTTCCGATATCATAATAAGTAAATTCCGCTTCGCCATTTTGCAGCAACGCAGAAAATTTCTCATAATCAACGGCGCTTTTGGAAACAAATTCCTTGATGGACGTGCTTTTTTTCATGAGATGCAGCCATTCGTCTTTGCTGAAACCGAAAAATTCACATACGTTATCACTGGCATACAAAGGCGTTACCGAATCCTTGGTAACTTCAAATGCCGCGACCCCGTCATAATATCGCATCATCATTTCCTGCATATTCTCATTTCTGTTTTTCAGTGAAAGATTTTCTGTGCGCAGGATATCCGCCTCCCCGCCGTCCGTTTCCTTTCGGGAACGCAAAATCTGATTGTTTCTTTTCTGCAAGATTTGCTAAATAACGGTCATATATTGTTCTGTCAGCGGGATGTATCAAAGAAATATACGGGATAGCGCAAGCACCGATAAGTTCCTCTTTCGTATATCCTGTCATTTCACAAAAATTCCGACTGATAAATGTCGGTATTGCCGATGGCTCAAATCGATATTGACGGAAACCGCTGATACAAGTATCAAAGATTTCCTCGATGTGTTCTGATTGAAAGTTCATGGTATCTCCTCTGCATTCTTTTTAACTCTCAATGGCAATTCATAGATGACCGATATATTTTATCACAAATTTCGTTTTTCGTCAATCCCCGCGCAGTTCACTTTTCCTGATCTTTCCACTGATGGTCTTAGGCATTTCATTTACAAATTCAATGGTGCGTATCCATTTATATTCCGCCAACTTATGATTGCAGAAATCCTTGATCTCTTTTTCAAGTTCTTTCGTCGGTTCATATCCGTCGCCGAGGAGGATCACCGCCTTGATTGCTTGCCCGCGTAGCACATCGGGGATTCCAATCACAGAACATTCCGTCACTGCAGGATGCTCCGTCAGTACGTTTTCGATCTCATAAGGACCGACACGGAAGCCACCAGTTTTGATGATATCATCAAAACGCCCATGAAACCAATAAAGACCGTTTTCATCCTGCCATGCAGCATCGCCTGTATGATAAACACCACCGCGCCATACGTATGCATATTGCTTTTCATTATCAAGATAACCGCAGAAAACACCGATTTGCTTTTTGTTTTCGGGTGGCACGATGACTACTTCACCGATCTCACCCTGATGTACAGGAGTGCCGTTTTTGTCCAATAATTCGATATGATACATCGGAGATATCATTCCCATAGAACCTTCCTTTGGGGTATGACCTTTCAGATTGCCCATCAGCAGCGTCGTTTCCGTCTGCCCATAACCTTCGCAAAGCGGGATACCCGTGCGTTCCGTAAAGCATTTGAAAACTTCCGTCGCCAATTTTTCGCCCGCCGTAGAAGCATGGCGGAGATTTGGCATATCGGGAATTCCTTTGCGGACGAGATAACGATAAACGGTCGGCGGCGCACAAAAAGATGTGACACCGTAACGGTTGATGATATTCGTCAGTTGCTTCGGGTCGAAATTATCAAAATCATAGACCATGACCGCACTTCCGACGAGCCATTGACCGTAAAGTTTGCCCCACGATGCCTTTGCCCAACCCGTTTCGGCAACCGTGAAATGTAGTCCGTCTTCTTCCGCTTGTTGCCAATATTTTGCCGTAATGATATGAGCGAGCGGATAGGTGAAATCATGAATGACCCCCTTAGGATTTCCAGTCGTACCCGAAGTAAAATACATAAGCATCGGATCGGAAGCGAGCGTCGGCACGCGCACAAAGGAATCCTCTGCTGTTTTCATCGCCGCCGTCAAATTGACAAAATCATCGATATCGTCCGATTGTACGCAAAAGAGCGAAGGCGAACAATCCACATGCTTCACCGCTTCCCTGATGGTTTCGGGGACATCATTCTGTGGCGTGCATATGATCGCATCGGGATGCGAAGCGGTCAGGCGGTATTCCAAATCCTTTGCCGTCAGCATATGCGTTGCGGGTATCATCAGAGCGCCGAGCTTATGGAGTGCTACCGCCGTAAACCAATATTCATAATGCCGTTTCAGAATGACAAGCACGCGGCTTCCTCTGCGAATCCCTGCGCGTTTCAGCACGTTAGCAATACGGTTACTGTATTTCCGTATATCGCCAAAAGTAAAAATATGTTCTTCATTTTCGGTATTACACCAGACGAGTGCTTTTTTATCGGGGGTCTGCTCTGCGATCGCGTCTGCAACGTCATAACCGAAATTGAAATCATAGGGATATTCAAATTCAAATTTTATCAGATTACCGTGTTCATCAAACGTTTCACGGCAATATTTTTCATATATGCTCATCCTATTTTCCTCTGCATCAACTGTTTGTGCCAATCGTTCCGATTCTGCGGAAGCGCCGATATCTTGCTTCGATAAGATCGGGAGTATGTGAAAGTTCTGCGATCTCATCCGTAAAAAGTGTACGAATCCGATCGTAATATACCTTCTCACCGATATCGTCTTCCGGTAAGATACGTTCAATGACACCAAGCTTTTCAGCATCCTCCACCGTCAGCTTCAAACTTTCTGCCGCAACGTCTGCCTGTGCGGCATCTTTCCAAAGAATACTCGCACACCCTTCGGGTGAGATCACCGAATAGACCGCATTCTGAAGCATCCATACGCGGTCGGCAACGGCAAGAGCAAGCGCGCCGCCGCTTCCGCCTTCGCCAATCAGAACGGAGATCACAGGAACGCCGAGCGTACTCATTTCCATCAGATTTTCGGCGATCGCCTGTCCTTGACCGCGTTCTTCCGCACCGATTCCACAATATGCGCCTGAAGTATCCACGAAACAAACGATCGGTCTTCCGAATTTTTCCGCTTGTTTCATCAAGCGGAGTGCCTTGCGGTAACCTTCGGGATGCGGTGCGCCGAAATTACGTTCCATACGTTCCGCCGCGCTGTGACCTTTTTCAATGGCGATCACGGTGATGGGAGTGTCGTTCAAATAAGCGATTCCGCCGATGATCGCTTTGTCGTCTGCATACTTTCGATCTCCGTGCAATTCAAGGAAGCCGCTGAATATATTTCTGATATAATCCTGTCCCGTAGGACGTTTATTGTCGCGGGCAAGTTTTACCCGTTCATAAGGAGTTCCCATCCGTTTATCCTCCGTGATGCATTTTTATCAGCTCCGCAAGGAGCATTTTCTGATCTTTCCGCGGCACGATCGCATCAATAAAACCGTGCGCAAGCATAAATTCCGAGGATTGAAATTCTTTGGGCAGACTTTGCTTGGTGGTCTGCTCAATGACACGCTTTCCCGCAAAGCCAACCGTTGCGCCCGGTTCCGCAAGAATGATATCCGCTTCCATGGCAAAGCTTGCCGTCACACCGCCTGTTGTGGGATCAGTCAGAACGGCAACGTAAAGCAGTCCCGCATCGCTATGTCTTTTGACAGCCGCGCTCGTCTTCGCCATCTGCATGAGTGACAAAAGTCCTTCCTGCATACGCGCGCCACCCAAAACCGTAAAACCAATGACAGCCAACCGGTGTTCTGTCGCATATTCAAACAAAGAAGCGATCTTTTCTCCGACAGCACTTCCCATGCTCCCCATCATAAAAGATGCTTCCATTGCAAAGATACAACAATCCTCTCCGCAGATCGTAGCAATCCCGCAAAGCACGGCTTCTTTTTCTCCGCTCGCGGTCCGAGAAGCTTCCAGCTTATCCCGATATCCGTGAAAATGCAATGGATCTACTGAGCAAATATCAGAAAAAAGCTCGCAAAAGCTGTTTTTATCCGTCATCATATGGATGCGGTAACGCGCTTTCATGCGGAAATGATAACCACAAGGACAAACGAGCTGATTTGCCCGTAAGATTGTTTTTCGGTTTCAAAAAATTCAGCAATGCCACGTTTTCACCTGCTTCCCATAAAATTCAGATCATAATCTCCCGAGCCAAAACGCGAATCGGAAACGATACGCAATTGTTCTTCCGCATTGGTCGGGATACCATCGATCACAAGCTAACAAAGGGATGCTCGGAGCTTGCGTAAAGTTTCTTCTCTTGTTTTGGCGTAAACAATCAGTTTTCCGATCAGAGAATCGTAATAAGGTGTCACGACCGTGCCTTCCGCAAGAGCAGTATCAAAACGCACCGATGGACCGCCCGGAACATGAATCATTTTTAACGTACCGCAGCTTACGGCATTGATTCTACATTCTATCGCCGAGCCCATGATGCGAACATCCTCCTGTGTGAAATTCAAAGGAATGCCCGCGGCAATACGGATCTGCCATTTGACAAGATCAAATCCCGTCAGCATTTCCGTCACGGGATGCTCTACCTGAAGTCTTACGTTCATTTCCATGAACCAGAAATTTCCCGCTCGATCATAAAGAAATTCCAGCGTACCCACTCCCGTATAACCAATCTTTTTGATCGCCGCGACTGCACTTTCAATCATACGAGCGCGCTGTTCTTCGCTGACCGCGGGAGAAGGACTTTCTTCGATCAGTTTCTGATTTCTGCGCTGTAAAGAACAGTCGCGTTCTCCCAGACATACCGCATTACCCGCTTCATCGGCAAGGATCTGCAATTCGATATGGCGCGCAGGAAAAATATATTTTTCAAGATACATCGAGCCGTCACCAAATGCGCTTGCGGCTTCGGCAGAAGCTTGTATATAGGCATCGTCCATTTCATTTTCACTTCGGATCAGACGGATACCGCGTCCACCGCCGCCCGCGCAAGCCTTAAGCATGACGGGATATCCGATTCTTTCGGCGGCATTTTTCGCTTCTTCAAGCGATGCGACGGCTTTCGTACCGGGAATGACGGCAAGTCCCGCATCGCACATCAATTCTTTCAATATGGCTTTATCGCTGAGCCTCTCCATATCTTCGGGATCGGGACCGATGAAAACGATACCATTCTTACGGCATAAGCGCGCAAAATGAGCATTCTCTGATAAAAAGCCGTAACCGGGATGAATCGCCTGCGCGCCCGCGATCAGAGCCGTGCTGATGATCTGATTTTCATTCAGATAGCTTTCCCCAGCTTCCGCTTTTCCAATGCAATAGCTTTCATCTGCAAGCGCAACGTGAAGCGCGTTCCGATCTGCTTCCGAATATATGGCAACGGTTGCAACGCCCATTTCTTTACAGGCTCTGATGATTCTTACGGCGATCTCACCGCGGTTTGCAACTAAAATTTTAGAAAACATAATTCATTCTCCGACGATGGCAAAAGAAAATTCCGCGCTGACACAGACCTTGCCATCCACGTTTATCGTACCTTCGGCAAAATAAAAAGGATATTTTTCTCTTTTGATCGTGCATACGGTTTCGATTAGATCGCCGGGACGGACAGGATTTCTGAATCTGACGTTTGTGAGTCCCGTATACACGGGAAGTTTTCCGTCCGTCATCACATCCGCCATCAGTACGCAAGCCGATTGTGCGAGGATTTCACACAAAATCACACCAGGAACGATTGGATTACCGGGAAAATGTCCTTGCAGAAGGACGTATCGCCGCTTCCGCGCCACCTGTAATCACGGCATCGGCATAACCGTGACGGATCAGACGCATAGCTTCACCGATGGCATTCGAACCGGAAGCGCAAGCCGTGACAGCGGGCATCGCCGGTCCCCGAGAGTCATATTTAATGGCAATCATGCCTGCTGCCATATTAGGAATCATCATCGGCACGAACAAAGAAGAAACCTTGCGCGGACCTCTTTCCATCAGTTTTGTATGTTCAGTTTCAAAGGTACGGATGCCGCCGATACCAACCCCCATATAAACACCAAACCGTTCGGGAATGACATTACCAACGATGCCGCTTTCATTGCCTCCCATGTTTCGGATACAGTCTTACCAAGGGGTGTGATCGCACCAATGCCTGTTACGACGACACGTTTGTTGTTTTCATTCATATCTTTCTCCTTACATCGCAATTCCGCCGTATTCGGCTTTCAAATAATTCTGCGCGAATTTGGTGCGCAAACTGCGCACGGGATGCCCCAGACGTTTGCCCGTAACCATCGTACAAAGATCGCTTGCCTTCAATATTTTTTCTTTATAATTCGGATGAATCGAACATTCTTCTGCGGAAAGAAAACGTGTTCCAAGCTGAACACCTTCCGCACCGAGCATCAATACCGCCGCTACACCACGTCCATCCGCGATACCGCCCGCGGCAATAACGGGAAGATGTGTCGCATCGCATACTTGCGGAACAAGCACCATCGTGGTGAGTTCTCCAACGTGACCACCGCTTTCGCCGCCTTCCGCGATCAATGCGGAAGCACCTGCTCTTGTCATCAGCTTTGCCATCGCAACGGAAGCGACAACGGGAATGACTTTGATATCCGCTTCTTTCCAAGCCTTCATATATTTGAACGGATTTCCCGCTCCTGTCGTTATGACTTCAACTTTTTCTTCCGTAACGACCGCGGCAATTTCATCGGCATAAGGGCTCATCAGCATAATGTTCACACCGATCGGCTTTGCCGTAAGAGATCTTGCATTCGGATCTGTTCACGAACGTAAGAAGCGGGTGCATTACCCGCCGCAATAATACCGAGTCCGCCGCCTTCACTGACCGCTGCCGCAAGTTTTCCATCTGCAATCCAAGCCATACCGCCTTGAAATACAGGATATCGGATATCAAGCAACTCACAGATTTTCGATTTGATCATCGTTTAACCCGGCACTTTGCTCTGAATGAATGTATCGAGATCGGCAATGCTTTCCACTTTACGATCAAGCTCGATTTCTACACCGATTTCATCTTCAAGACTCATGAGAAGCTCTACGGTATCAAGAGAATCGATACCCAATTCTGTAAATGTGCTTTCGGGTTTGATTGTGGATACATCACAACCGATTCTTTCTGAAATAACTTTTGCAATAGCGTTAAAATACATGATAAAATACCTCCGAAAATTTTTTGAACGCGCCTCTGCTTTCGGCGCGATTCCTGATATCCATTATACATGATTCCTGTTCCCATACAGTTCCCCATATGTTCCACGTTCGTTCCAAATATATCAAATTTTTAAAGAAGCGGCGAGGTCTATTTTTGGCAATTTTCTATAATTAAAAAAGGCAACGGAACTATCCGTCACCTTTGATTTTATGATAATATTTGAGAGCTAACCATTTGTTTCGGTCAGCCCTCTGTAATTGAAAGCGAATTTTTATAGAATGCTTCTATCCGCTTCGAATCATCCATCGGAGCTCACGCATCCGTATCGGTATCACAGCAGCAATCGAAGTCATAGTCCACGTAGTTTGCGATGAGTCTTGCTCGGAATCTTCTTTCATTGCAAATCGCAAAAGTTTCGCCCGATACGTCAAGATCTTCGGGAAGCACAAATTTGATACAGCGAACAGTCACGTCGCGGCATCCTTCTCTTGTGTGCGCGGGGATAGTCATGGTCTTAAAACCCCTTTTATGCTCCGTATCCAAAGCATCCAGTTCATTGAGCATAACTGCCAGTGCAACACGACGGTTCGGACATACGTTATGCAATGTCACGTCAAGCTGTACGATGCGTCCGAGAGAATCCATCACAAGTTCTCCTGCATCAAATTCTACGGTATCCGTACATCCGTCAACCGTAAGATCAACCGTTACGGGACAGCCTTCGGGACAAATGTCAACACCGCAATCCACTTCAATGGCAGGAGATGGAAACGTAACGATATTACCTTCCGCATCATCATAACTGATACTTTCATTGACTTCAACCGTTCCCGTGCAAGGACCGATATGCGTAACGGTAAATTCAAAAGTCGCACCCTCGCTTGCCGTTACACCAAGCGCGTCGATCGTCCATGTTACCGTATTCGTTCCCGACGTACTCGCTGAACCTTTTGTCGGTGAAGAAATCGATGTGATCTGAAAACAAGGAGCAACCGTATCTGTAATCACTACGTTCGTTGCACCCGGATTGGCAATATTTCTCGCCAGATTTTCGAACAGTTCTTCCAGCTCTGTATCATCGGGAGTGATCGCGACGTATGCCGAATCGGGATCGGAGCTCCATGCATTGAGCGCATTCACGTCAATACCGCCGTTTCCCGAAAGTCCGATACAATATATGATAACACCTTGCAATTTTGCAAGTGTTGCCACCGTATTGGGATCACCGCCCGCAGTCGTTACCCCATCGGTAAACATAATCATCACTTTTGCATTGGTTGAAGCGGGATCAAAGAGATCCAGTGCTTTTGTAAACGCATCTTCATGATTGGTAGAGCCATCCGAAGTCAGCGCATCCACCGCAGCCTTCAGATCGGATACCGAAGTGATAAGCTGTGTATCCTGTGTGGCGACATCTGCAAAGCTGACGATGCCGATACGGCTTCCTGAACCGATCTGACCATCTTCGGAACCGTCTGTCGCTTCATCAATAATATCAATAAAGGCTTTCGCACCGTTTTTCAGATTGGTAAGAGGCGCGCCTTGCATACTGCCCGAACGGTCGAGAATCAAAACAATATCGGTGGGATTTGTCGTAATATCGGGAGCCGCCGTCAATGATAATCTTACTTTGAAAGAGCCTCCGCAATTGATCCCGCTTACGTTCAGCTCCTTATTTGAGTTCGTTACACCCATAAAAATCTTCCTTTCCAAGTCCCCCTATAATCATCGGAACTCTCTATATAATATGTTGAAAGAAAGGGATTGGTGCAAACGAACAAACCAATGGTTGATGAAAACTTTTCTCTCGGTGATTGACACAGAGCAGAAAATATGATATACTGTTCATGCAATAAACCGCAAATTCAGCCAAAGGAGGCGATGATTATGATGAACGCTTATATAGATCGGATGTCATACGTATCGCCTGCGATATGCTGAAAGCAGGTTCTTTATCAATTCTGATGCACATCCGACACGGGTGTGTTTTTTGTTTGCCTGAAAAATATACGTTTCGGCAAACGTATCGTTCTATGCACCCACGGGGTGCTTTTTGTTTTTCGTGGAAAGCCCTCGAATATGAGTCAAACGGAAAATTCAGAAAAACCGAAAGGAGAATTTTTTATTTACTAAGAAATTGCTCCAAAACAACCTCGCCGATTTGCCGTATTTGGATGCGGTAAAGCTGCAAAAAGGCGAGAAATTGGGAGCGGCGAGTCGCCGCTTTTTTATGATGACCGCAATTACAACACTTTTGAAAAATGAAAGAGGGAAATGCCCATGAAAAGATTAAAAAACAAACTGTTATCGATGGAATCTGATACTGCCACATATAGAGATATGTATGAAGGCAGCATGATTATTGATGATCCCGCGCATCCGACGATGCTGCCATATAAAGATCATAGCGCCGTCTATTATAATGATCGCGTGGGTTTCGAGATATCCATGACACACAAATTGGCACAGGATAAGCCGACCGTTGTCATCAGTATTCCCTGCGATATGCTTGGAATCGATGTTCCCGATCAATCCACAGAGAATGCCGAAGCAGATTTTTGTCTGCGAGCGTTTGGGCGGTATATCGACGAACTCAATGCAGAGTTATATAACCGTAGTCGTCCCGATCATGAGAACGGAAAATATTATCTTTGTGTTCCCGGCGGCGAAATCGTTCGCAGGAATTCGGCGTATTTTGCGCTATGTCCGCAAAAAGATTATGTGAATGGGTCGGGATCTTACGTATATCTTTTAAACGACGGAATCGCCCGTCCGCCGCTGATGTGCCTTTGTATTCGTATCCAAGTTCAATTACCGAAAAAGAAACTCCGTAAGACGATACAGATGCTTTGCCGCGATCTTCCAGACACAGTAGAGCGATTTGTTTTAGACTTCGATATAGATGGACTCGCAAATGCAACTCAGCTTGCCCGAAAACAAGCTTCTATCCGTGCGTGGCTGAAGAATAGCCAATATTGTGCTTTTGTAGCCAATGGCAGTATTTTACCTCGCGCCAAGGGGAACGCCCTTCCGATGCAGGATGCGATACCGTTCAGATCTACACCTGATGATGAAATTGAAATTTGCGGTGTGCGCGGAATGGGAATCAAAAAAGGCGTTACAGTCATTACGGGAGGTGGTTATTCGGGAAAATCCACGTTGCTCGATGCGATTTCAGCGGGAATCTATGACCACGTTTTTGGTGATGGACGCGAGCTTTGTATCACCGATGAAAGTGCTGTTACCATATCCGCGGAAGACGGACGAAGCGTGAAGCACGTCAACATTTCACCATTTATTAAGTGGTTACCCGGCGGTGATACGAACGATTTTTCCACCGATCACGCATCGGGTTCGACTTCTCAAGCGGCGAATATTATGGAAGCTATCGATTGCGGAGCAAAGCTGCTGCTCATTGATGAAGACCGTAGTGCCACCAACTTTATGATACGCGACCGTATGATGAAAGAACTGATCAAAAAAGAGCCTATCACACCATTTACTGACAGAGTAAACGAACTGTACGCCGCGCATGATGTTTCTACCATTCTTGTGATCGGCGGAAGCGGAGAATATCTTTCCGTTGCCGACAAAATTTACATGATGGAAGATTATCTGATACATGATGTTACGGATCGCTCAAAAACGATCAGCAATTCTCACGGTGTTACGTCAGATTTGCCATCCTCTGCGAATTGGTCACAGAATAGAATATTATATTCTGATCGTTTTTCTTCCTATCCCGAAGGAAGCGGAACGGAAAAACTTGAGGTTTCAGATATGGGATTTATCATCATTGGTGACGAAAAGATCGATGTGCGCGGACTTCACGATATCGTTTCGTCCCGTCAGCTTGATACGTTAGGCTTTATGCTGCGCTATCTGGAAGTAACGAACAACGACAGAAAAATCAATATCGAAAAGAAAATAAACGATTTATATGCGCAGATTGATGACGAAGGAATTGATTTTCTCTATTCAGCATTCTTTACGACCTGTGAGAGATTTCTTGACCTGCCGCGCAAGTCGGAATTGATGGCTCTTATCAACCGTATGAGAAAAATCAATATGGTTAAAGGCGGTGATTTGAAATGATCGTATCGGTTTATCATATCACGATCTCTGAGAGAATCAAGGAATATCGCAGAACACATAAACTGACACAACGTGAATTCGGCAAGCTGATGGGCGTTTCTGCGCAAGCAGTTTATAAGTGGGAACAAAATATCTGTTATCCCGATATTATTTTTTTACCCCATCTTGCTCAGATCTTGGAATGTAAAACAGATGATTTTTTTGAGAAAGATTGACATCGTATTTCAGTATATTGTTCTCGATTTTCAACGTATGTCACCTCTTTGTCTTTATTTTTATATTCCGGATTTTAAGAATTCCGCTTTTTCCCATTTTTTGTTTCAACAACAGCTTCAATATTATCATAAATAAACTGTTGCGCCTGAGAAGAAAAAAGAACCGCAATATATTTGCCTCGAATACCCGTTCGTTCCTCTGTAAAAATTCCCATTTGATTTCCTCTTTGTGTCGGCATTTTTTTATTTTCACCGTTGGGCAATGCAATCACCTCCAACAAACCAAGATCAACAAGCCAATCATTGATCGTAACCGGAGAAATCGTTTTCATCGTGTCCGAATCAATAACATCATTTAACCCTTTCGATATTTCACTGACCGAAAGAGGAGATTCCGATACCTGAATTTTTGCCCTCGCATCTTCTGTTAAAGAAAATTCTTTTTTCCGATGTTTTACCGTTTTTTCAACAGAAGTTCCTCCGTTTTCAATCACCTGACGCAAAATATCCGAAACATAAAAGAAACAACGTGACAATCTCACATTGTTTACAATATCATTTTCCGGAACCTGTGTATCATCCAAAGGATTGATTCCGTTTGCCAATTTATCTATAAACATTTTTGCATATTCGATTTTTTCAAGTTCTGTCATAGCGGTTTCCTTTCAAATATTTGATATATTTTTATTATACAATCTTTTTCGTTCGATGGCAATACGGAGAATCAAATTTTTGCGTTAAAAATGAAAGCCCGCATCTGTTGATGCGAGCTTTTATTTTCATTATTTTTCGATTCTCAAGCATACACGATCCAGAAATAAATATACGCAGGAATAATCGCCGCAAGCGTAAATGGGATACCGATTCTGAAAAAGTCTTTATTTTTTACCGTATAGCCTTCTTTTCTCAAAATTCCCATACCCGTGATATTAGCCGATGCACCGATAGGCGTACAGTTACCGCCGAGTGTCGCACCGGCAAGCAGACCGAAATACAAAATAGTAGGTTCAATGCCCAAGGAAGCAGCAAGTCCCGTAATAACCGGCAACATTGTCGCCACGTAAGGAATATTATCAATAAATGCCGACAGAAGAACCGATACCCATACAATGATCGTATAGAGCAAAAATACATTACCGCCACCGAGTTTAGCCAGCAGATTTGCAACTGCATCGATCACGCCCATGTGCGAAATACCACCGATGATAAGAAATAAGCCGAATAACAATCCGATCGTTTCAAAATCAATGGATTTCAGTACATTGGTAACGACAGATATTTTTCTGCTCTTGATACAAGTATAAATCAAACCTACCGCAAGCAAGCAAACGCAAATCAGACCGTTTGTGATGTCAGGTTTATTGGGGATGAAGGATGCTGTAATCAGAAGCACGATGCACAGCAACAAAAGAATCGTCGGAACATAATCTGTCACAACCGTTCTGTCGTTATTTTTTTCTATCGCAGCTTTTTCATGACGGAACAGCCAGGCAAGAATGATAACCGCAAGCAACGCGCCAAGCTCAACAGCAAAGAAAATACTGAGCTTTCCTTGATACCAGAAAAAGTCAAGGAAGCTCATATTGGCATATGAACCGAGCATGATCGCCGTGGTATCACCCACCAATGTTGCAGCACCTTGCAGATTTGAGGAAACCGAAATGGCAATAATAAAAGGTACAGGATTGATTTTCAGCTTCTTACAAATTTCTAACGCTATAGGAGCTACCATAAGCACCGTTGCAACGTTATCGATAAATGCCGAAATAATACCAGCAAACAAAGCAAGCGCAACGGCTGAAATTTGCACATTCGGAACCTTTGACATAATAAGATCGGCAAGAAGTGCCGGCATTTTGCTGTCAATAAACAATTGAACAAGCCCCATCGTACCCGCAATCATCAGAAGCACGTTAAAATCAATGGAAGGAATGATTTGGTCAAGGGGCAGCATTTGGCTTACCATAAAAATCAGAGCAGAACCGAGCGCAATATATACTCGGTATTTCGTAAATGCAAGCATCAGTACATAGGTAACAGCAAATAGAATAATAGCGTATATCATTTTTATATCCTCCTTTATTATAATAAAATGATTAAGGATTCTAACTTCGATTAAATTTACAAGCATATCATTCACTTGAATGAATTTATTATAGCAAATTTATAAGAAATAATCAATAGGAGGAGAAAAATATATCGCTTTTTTCTGAATGTCGGTTTACTATCGATCTCAATGAATGGTTACCTCACAAACAGATTCAAAAATGAAATCTTATCCAAAATCGTAATGCCAAAATAAGAGAAGATCATCGGTGCGAAAACGGCGGCTGTCATGACAGCAAGCGTGGGCAGCAAGCGTTTGGTAAGGCGCGATACTGCCGC
>JAFUQQ010000002.1 GCA_017472285.1 Clostridia bacterium
CAATTTCTTTAAGCTGGATTTGTTCTTCTACGGTTAAATATATTTCTTTGTTTAACATTTTGGTATACCTCTTTTTCGTTTTCTTTTAGTATACCAAATAATCATTCATATGTCAAGTTTTAGTAGGGACGAGATAGTAGGTGCGAACTGTGTTCGCCCGCGGGAGACCACAGGTCTCCCCTGCGTATAAGTGAGAATTACTCCGCAGTAAACAAATAATTAACCCCGACAGATTTTCAATGATCTGTCGAGGTATGTTTTCGTTAATAAATTCATTTCAACAATTCTTTTCTATACATTTCAACATGCATCATTATATGCCCAATATTTCCTTCTCCCGCATATTGTGCAGCATCGAAAAAATTATGATTGAGGGTTGACCAATACAAATCGTTTTCATCTCCGCTAACTGTAATCGATTTGTTTAATTTGCCAACATAAACCTCAAGATAACAGTTTCCAAGATGATATGTAAAATCCATTAAATGAGAAAGGATAATATCGTTCTTTGTTATTGAGGTTTCTTCTTCAAGTTCTCGATATGCAGCATCCAAACCATCCTCGTTTGGCTCAATTTTCCCACCAACAAAATTATATAATCCCTTGTACGGATTTCTCCGTCTTTTGCACATCAATATTTTATCAGCGTTTTCAGTAAAGACCACTATTGCATTGTATCCTTGCATATCATTCTCCTAACAGAATTATATTTATTGATTTTATCGCCAGTTTCGCCTTTGTATTACAAAGACATTGGGCTTTTCGTTAGTCCCATTATAACACAAATCGGCAGAGAAAACAATGTCTCTGCCGAAATTTTTGTGCCTGTAAATTCTCCGTTAAGGACAACAAAGAAAAAATTCTCTGTCCTTTTCTGTTTGTTATGATGCTTTTAGGTTTACTGCTTTATCGCAGATACCTTTTCGCAAGTGCTTTTTCTGGCATCCCCGGCGGGAATCGAACCCGCAACAGAAACTTAGGAGGTTCCCGTTATATCCATTTAACTACAGGGACATAATCTGCCCATCAGAGCAGATTATTATGATATTTTATCCTTAGGATTGATGAATCGTGATTTCTGCCGTATCGGTCGAATCCGATTCGAGATCGATAGATTCTTGCGGCGAGGGATCGGGCTTTTTGAGCTTGAAATCCTCATCGGCTTCTTCTTCTTTTTCGCCGCGTTTTCTGCGGGAGCGTTTGGCTTCACGTTCAATAAAGAGTTGTTTACCCGCATCCGTATGATAATAATCGAGCGGATCAGCGGAAAGCCCCTTATTTATCAAGCGTTTATCCACAGCGGAATGTAAGAATGCATAAAGAATCGCAAATACGGGTACACCTATAACAAGTCCCCAAAGACCGATCAGACCTGTCATAATAATGATCGCGGCAAACATGAACATTGTGGAAGCATCCACACCGACACGAATGATATAAGGACGGATCATGCGTTTATTGATCTGATGTAAAACAATCATAAAGATCACAAAACCAACGGAAAGCGCGGGATTGGTAAGAAAAACGATCAACGCGCCGATAACCGTACCGATCAGCGTACCGAAAACGGGGATCAGACTTGCGATACCAACGAGCGTACTGACAAGGGGATAATACGGAACACCGATAATCAGAAGACAAAAATAAGAGATGATACCGATTACGAGCGCATCTGCGATCTGTCCTTTGATATAACCGCCGAAATTTTTATCGGCAAGACGCACGCTTTTTGCCATAACACGATATTTTTCTGTATTGAGAAAAGCACGGAGCAATTTTTTGCTTTGCGCAAGCAAGCGTTCTCTGGCGAGCAGAAAATAAATTGAAAGAATAATACCAAGTAAAACGTCACCCAATACGCCGACAAGCTTTGTTGCAACCGTCATAACGTCGGGAATAATGCCGGAAGCGGAGGTATATAATTTTTCTACCAATCCAACAAAATATTCAAGAAGTTTTGTTATATATGCGGAAAAGAAATTTTCTCCAACAGAAAGTCCGAGCAACCATTCCTTCAAGCTTTGAATATACATACTGGACATCTGTTGCAATTCTGCATAACCCGCCAACACACGCGGCAAAACAAGCCAACAGAAAATAACGATCAATATGATAACGATCAGAAAAACCAGAACAACGGAAAATATGCGGGAAAGTCCGAACAGTTTTTTTTGCGTCATTCCGCGGAATACGCGGCGTTCAAAAAATTTAACGAAAGGGCAAAGCAGATAAGCAATCGCTGCACCATAAATAATCGGTTGAAAAACACCGAGAAATTTCACAGCGGTCTTTACCACTTCCGAAAAATGCAGGAAGGCAAAAATGCACACTATAACAGCAAAAATCACGCCTGCCGCATATAACGCAAGCGTATTATTACGTTTATTGAACTCAGGCTTCATACTACGCATTTCTTCCTTTCTGTCGGACGTTTCAATATTATGATACACATTTTTTTGGGTTTCGTCAAGCGAATTTTTGCAATTCCTTGATTTTTCCGAAAATGTTAATATTTCCTTAAAAAGTCCTCTATATATAATAACGAATCTATTCTCAAATTTTCAGCAAAAATTCGGATTGTTCACAAAATGTTTACAAATGTATATCACCTCGGGAATTCCGAGGTGATTTGTATATTTCGCTTTAATGAACGTATACGATAGTAAACGCAATGTCTGCGGAAAGTGAAAGATCATTCGCCCCACGAATCTGATCTTCCTCATAATTTTCACAATAAACAAACGAGATCGTACCTGTAAAATCACAAGTGCCGTTGGGATAGATTTCATTGCCGTAAAGCGGAATATCACAGAGTTTCGGTGCATCGTCACGCTCATCATAATACACCTTACCCGCAACGTATTCCAATTTGAAATCGTAGCTTTCTCCCGCTTCGATATCCCACATATCATACATTTCAGGACATCCACCGTACACAGCACAGGAAGTCAATTCGATTCCGTTTGCATTCGTAATATCCACGGTAATTTCATGATTATGGCGATAATCACCCAAGCCTGACTCACGGCAATAGGTCGGCAGAAATTGACGATTTGTATGGTCGGAAGTGTTGGTGATTTTTACGTCCATCGTCACGACTTCATTATGCTTTACATAAAAATCTTTTTCAAGACTTTCACTTGCATAACCGTGAAGTGTGAGCTCCATTTTCATACCGTCGGTATTTTCGGTTACGATGGTTTTCGTGACTTCTTTTTCATCGGAAGGCACTTCAAAAAAGACTTCGGGAATCACGGTTTCTGCCGTGTCACTTGTTTCTGTCGTATCCGTGGTTTCGGTCGTGTCCATGGTTTCGGTCGTTTCATCAGAAACATAAACTACCTCAAAAGACAGCTCTGTTGCAATATAGAGGTTATTTCTGGTATCGAGTCCCTTATTGTCGTCGAATGCATGGGGGAAATAGATATAACCGATAAACAGGCAAGAGCCATTTTCATATATACTTTCATCATAAAGCTCTATGCCGCCCCCTTCTCTGCCATCATAGAGAAGATCATACTCTTTGGAATTTTCTGTGTGTTTGCCTGCAGCAAGCTTCAACGTATACGTTTCACTTTCGCCTGGTTTCAATTCCCAAATGATATATCTTTCAGGATGAGCTAAACTACGATAGTCTGAAGAAACGGCTAAATGATCGCCGTAACGGTTTGCAAAATAAAATTCCAATTCATGATTGTGCGGAGGATCGAAAGTTCTGCAATCAGTAGACATAAATTGTAATATTTTATCGGAAGTGGGACTATCATTGATGATTTTTACGTCCACAATAAAATATTCATTGTTTTTTACATAAAAATCTTTGTTAAGACTTTCACTCTGATAACCATGTAAAGTAACTTCCATTTTTAATCCGTAATCCTTCTCGCTTTTGATTACACAAGTAACTTCTTTTTCGTCATCGGGAACTTTAAAAAATTTTTCGGGAATCACGGTTTCTGACGTATCGGTTGTTTCGGTTGTGTCCGTCGTTGCGGTGGAAGACGATGTTTCTTCAATATCGCTTGTATGACAGGAAGCAAACGAAACGAGCATTGCCAAAAACAAAAGTATACTGATGATTTTTTTCATTGAATTTCACCCTTTCTGAATTGGTTTTCATATATTAGTCGAAAATCCATTCAGATTTTCTCACCGTTTTTGAAAAATTCTGATCTTCCTTTTCGTACAGTATATCAATAAAGACGATACCAACGAAGAAAATGTTACAAATTTTTTGAAAAAAATGCCCCCTTTATCAAAAAGGGAGCATTGATTCGTGCGGCGAATCGCCTTTTATTTCATTTGTCTTGCATCCATGCGTTTTTTCTTTCTCCACATCGAGAAAAGGCAAAGCGCAGTAATACCGATGGCAAGAAGTGCCACAGCGATCCAGAATCCCGCGGTCAGCGTACCAACACGCACTTCGATCCAGAGATCGTCAAGCAATTTATTGGTTTCATCGGAAAGGTTGCGGAAAGTTTCGCTGTTTTCGAGGATATCATCACTCGGATAAGCAACAGGATTTGCAACCATTTCTTCATCCATCAAGTCTTTTGCGGCGGAGATCGGTGTGGAATAACCGATATAACCGCAGTTTTCCGCAGAAACGGTGGGTTCACACATGAAATTGATGAGCATTTCTGCCGCTTCTTTGTTGACACAGCCTTTCGGAATACACATGGCATCCACGAATTGATTAAAACCTTCTTTCGGGAAAACGAAAGCAAGATCGGGATTGGTTTCGCTCATGGTCAGATAGTCGCCCGCATAATAAGGCGCGATCCATGCGTTTTCTTCCGCAAGTTTATCAAAAATCTGGTCCATAACATATGCCTGAACCACGTTTTTTTGTTCTTTCAGAAGTTCTGCCGCTTCCGTGATCTCGGTTTCATCTTCGCTGTTGATGGAATAACCAAGACGGGCAAGAGCGATCGCAAATGCGTCACGGGAATTGGAAAACATCAGGATTTTTCCGCTGTACTGTTCATCCCAGAGGATTTCCCAGCTATCCACTTCTTCCGTTACGTATTTGGTATTATAGATCAGACCGACCGTACCCCACGTATAAGGTACGCTGTATTCGTTTGCCGCATCATAATCAGGATTTTTGAAAACGTCATCGACATATTTTTCAAAATTCGGAATGTTTTCATAATTGAGTTTTTCGAGCATTCCATTCTCTGCCATACGGGAGATCATATAATCCGAAGGAATGATGATATCATAGTATGCACTGCCGCTCTGCAATTTGGAATAAAGACCTTCATTGGTATCAAAAGTGGTATATTCCACGTCAATACCCGTCAGGGATTCAAATTCCGCAACAACGTCCATCATACCGTCCGAACCGTCAGAAATATATTCGCCCCAGTTATAAACGTAAAGCGTAATATTTTGTCCTTTGAATTTGGAATAATATTCTTCATCCAATTCATAAGCATCCTGCGCGGAAACAGTCAGAACCAAAGAAGAAAGAATGAAAAGCACGCAAAGAAAAATGGAAAGTATTTTTTTCATTTGAAATTCTCCTTTGCTTTAAATTCTCATCATTTTCTTTTGTTTTGCGGTTTCTTTCTTGATGGAACGCACGTTTGTAAAGAGCAGAACCAGAAGTACGACCACAAAAAGAATGGTAGACAACGCATTGATCTCAGGGCTGACACGCTTCTTGACCATTGAATAGATCGTGATGGAAAGCGTCTGTACGTTACCCGCCGTGAAATAACTGATAACGAAGTCATCGAGAGAATATGTGAATGCCATCAGGAAGCCTGTGATGATACCGGGCATGATTTCGGGCAGGACCACTTTGGTAAATGCCTGAAAAGGATTGCAACCAAGGTCAAGTGCGGCTTCATAAAGGCTTGCGTTCATCTGACGGAGCTTCGGCAGGATCGAAAGAAATACCGAAGGTACGCAGAAAGAGATATGCGAAATGATGAGCGAAACAAATCCGCCCGACATTCTTGCGAACGAGAAAAGGAGCATGAGCGAGATGCCCATGACGATTTCGGGACTGAGCAAGGGGAGATTTGTTACGTTTTGGATTGCACCCTTGACGGCCTTGTTTTTCATGGAAAAGACACCGATAGCTGCCGTTGCACCGAGAATCGTTGCGAAAACGGATGCGATCACGGCCACGATCAGCGTATTTTTCAAAGAGTTGAGAATGAGTTCATTGGAAAAAAGCTCCTGATACCATTTGAGTGAAAATCCCGTCCATGAATAACCCTTGGTGGAGTTAAAGGAAAAGACGATCAGCACGAAGATCGGCAGATAGAGGAAAAGGAGCATAAGGGCGATATAAACGCCGGAAAGTTTCTTTTTGCTGTTCATTATACCAAAGCCTCCTCTGCGTCTTCATCGCTGAAGTGATTGAAAATTGCCATCGTAACGAGTACGACGATCATCAGGAGAAGTGAAGTTGCCGAGCCGCAGTTTAAGTCATAGGAGTTGCCGAGGAATTGCGTTTCGATCAGGTCGCCGATGAGATAGTTATTCACGCCGCCGAGCATGCCGCTGATAACGAACGTGCTAACTGCGGGAACAAATACCATCGTTGTGCCCGAAACGATACCGGGCATACTGAGCGGAAGAACGACACGGTAGAAGGTCGAGAAGAAGCCTGCACCGAGATCGTTTGCCGCTTCCAAAACGCTTTTATCGATTTTGGTCATGACCGAATAAAGCGGAAGGATCATGAAAGGGATATAGTTATAGACCATACCGAGCACGACCGCGCCCGAAGTATTGATGAGCTTCAGGGGAGAAAGTCCGATGCCTGTAAGAAGTGTATTGATAACGCCGTTATCTTCAAGAATTGTCTGCCAAGCATAAGTACGGAGAAGGAAATTCATCCACATGGGGAGCATGATGAGCATGGACATCATTTTTTGTTTTGCGAAGCTGAGTCTGGACATCGCAAACGCGAAAGGATATGCAAAGACAAGACAAAGGATCGTTGCGATCGCGGCAAGAGAGATACTCTTGACGAGCGCGGGGATATATTTCACGGCTTGTTCGGCATTTGCCATGGTAAACGCGCCGGAAGCATCCGTGAAAGCAAAATAAACGATCAGAAAGAGGGGAATGATCGTGAAAAGGATCATCCAGATGATATAAGGGTAAGAAGCCCATTTCGCGTTTAATTTCAACCCTTTTCACCTCCGAAATCCGAGCGGTGCATGATATGGATATCTTCAGGTGTGATACGCAGACCGACATCCGCGCCGACGGGCGTGAAATCTGTGGAATGTACGCGCCATGTCGTACCGTTGCAATCGACGCGCATTTCATAATGTACGCCTTTGAACGTAACGGCCGTGACTTTGCCGCAGAGGAATTCGCTCGAAGCCTTTGCGATTTCCACGTCTTCGGGGCGCACGACGATATCAACGGGTTCGTCTTTGGCAAAACCGCCATCGACGCATTCATAATTTCTTCCCGCAAATTCGACAAGGTAATCCTTATGCATGATACCGGGGACGATATTGCTTTCCCCGATAAAGCTTGCGGTAAACGCATTGACAGGTTCGTTATAGATATCCTGCGGTGTACCGATCTGTTGGATCTTGCCTTCATTCATAACGACGACGGTATCACTCATTGTCAGTGCTTCTTCCTGATCGTGTGTAACGTATACGAAGGTAATGCCGAGGCGCTGTTGGATCTTTTTGAGTTCAAGCTGCATTTCCTTACGCAGTTTCAGGTCAAGTGCGCCGAGCGGTTCGTCAAGCAAAAGGACGTTCGGACGGTTGACAAGAGCACGAGCAATCGCAACGCGCTGTTGCTGACCGCCGGAAAGCAGATCGACGCGCCGGCTTTCAAAACCCGCAAGGTTCACGAGTGCGAGCATTTCTCTGACACGCTGAACGATCTCTTTTTCGGGAGTTTTCACAAGACGCAGACCGAAAGCGACGTTTTCAAATACGTCAAGATGCGGAAAGAGAGCGTATTTCTGGAAAACGGTGTTGACTTTACGCTTATAAGGAGGCATATTGTTGATTCGCTTACCCTGGAACAGTACGTCACCGGAATCGGGCGTAACGAAACCGCCGATGATACGCAGAGTCGTCGTTTTACCGCATCCGGAAGGACCGAGCAATGTTAGAAACTCTTTTTCGTGAATATCGAGATCGATACCTTTCAAAATTTGGTCGCCGTCAAAACTTTTGGCGATTTTTTTGAGTTCAATTACTTTTTTGTTTTGATTCATCTTTTTCTGTCTCACTTTTTAAAAAAATTTCGTACGCCACCCGCCCTTACCCAAGGGACCGACTACGCACAGGACGATGAAACCCGTCAAGCCTGTACAACAAAAACCATCCGCTCTTGCTGTAATAAAAAAATGCACGAAAAATTTTTTTCCGTGCATTAAAAAGTGCCGTGAACAATATCAAAAAATCATTTTGAAAAGACCTCCGGGAAAGGTCCCAAATCCACAATTGCATTATAACAGATAACCCTCAAAATTGCAATACATTTTTTTAAATTTCTCCTACCTTTTCTTTACGAGAAGAAAAGGTAGCCAAAAGAAACGGCAGGCGGTGCCTGCACCCCTATGTGTCCTCCGCCTTCATTCAGATAAAATTCCAAAAAGCCTTCTCCTTTGGGGGCAAGACGGATGAGGTTATAACACAAAAATCTCACCCCCTTTTTACTCTCAGGAGTGCAACGGTCATATCATCCGAACGCATGGAAAAATCAGAAGAATAAGCAAGGATCTTTTCCGCCATCACCGTAAGATCATCCGTCCATTCCCTTGTGATCAGATCAAGAAAACGCACGGCATCCTCTCCGTCTGCGGCATCGGGATCAGAAACGATTCCATCCGAGCAAAGTATAATCACATCTCCCGCCCGCAGTTCAAAATCCGTCACCTCCGCAGAAACCTGTGATAAAATCCCAATGGGAAACGTCCCTGCAGAGATTTTATAAAGATGACCGCTCCGCATGACGAAAGATGGTACCGCGCCGCATTTGAGAAATGATGCAATGCCGCAGACGAGATCGATCTCACAGATATCCACCGTTGCGAAACATTCGGTATTGCGTGAACAAAGCAAATGATTGAGCATATCCAAGGTAATGGACTTTTTATTGCCGCTGACCAGCATTTTTTCGAGAAAAACACTGCAAAGTCCCGATGTGAGCGATGCTTCTTCTCCGCTTCCCATCCCATCGCAAAGATAGCAGTAAAAATATCCGTCATTGCTGACCGCGGAAGAAATACTGTCCCCGCAAACGAATTCCCCCTGCTTCGGAAGCTGTCTGATGACGCTTTCCACGGTATAAACGGGCAAGGATTCCATCATAAAAATATGTTTTCCGCCTTCCTTCATGAAAACGGGTTTTCCGAATCCGATGCCGCAAATACCTTCGCAGATCAGTCGGATATCGGCGGGTCGAAGCTCCGCTTCTGCAATTTCTTCACCTGTTACGATGACGGTTTTCTTTCGTTCACCGCAAACAAGTACGTTTTCCGCACGCAATCCTGCCCGTCTGTATGCGCGCCGTAACCGTTCGGAAAGCATTGGATCCGTGACGGTCTGTGTATCGTTTTCGGCTGCATCGGCAAATATTTTTGCCATCGTTTCATAATCAAAGGCAAATACGCGGGTCTTGTCTTCACGGATGGCTTCCTGTAACATTTTTGAGGAGATGGCGGTGATTTCCTCAGCGAGATCATCCAGATGAGGACAGCGTATCCGTATGATCTCATAAAGTTTTTCACGGTCAATTTTTCCCGAAGCGATCAAGACATCGACAAGCGCGGATTCTTTTCCGTTCAAATCCCTTGCGGAACATTCCTTGAAACAGTTTGCACAATAAGAAGACCAACAGTTACGACATTTTTCCGTTAATTTCTGACGATTCGGACGGCGAAAACGCTCGGAAAGGTCCTGCACCAGACAGGAAAGGGAATCCAATGCTCCCGAAAGCCCATACATCCGCAGCGTCCGTTCCCGTTCCTGTTTTTCGGCAAGAACGGCAAGCGCGGTATCTTTTCCGTTTTTATGATATTCGGGAAAATGATGTTCGGGTAAGAGATCAAAGACGGCAAGTGTCGTGACAACGGAAGCGGAAACGCTCAGTTCGGGTAAAAAAGCAAGCACGGTTTCTGTCCCGCCGAAATAAAGTCCTGTACAGACCGTAACGATTGCGGCACTGATTCCGCCAAAGATCGCATACGTTTTTGAGAAGATACCCGTTACGAGTCCCGCAAGGGATAGAACGGGTGCAAAAATATCACCGACGGCCAGACCGCAAAGAAGTCCGACGGATGCGCTCCTTGTCGGAACACCGAGAAATCCGATCAGAAACGTCATGGAAAAAGCCGCAGTAAGACCGATTGAAAAACCGCCGAAAGCAAACGGAGCACAGGATAAAACTGCCGCGAAGATCACCGCGCCGAGTCCTGCTTCAAATACGGGGGAATCCTTATATTCTTCATTGAAAAAGAACGCAAAGACCAAGGTAAAGCCTGTGGAAACGATTGCGGAAAGTCCTGCCGTCAGAAGCGCGGAAAAGGATATTCCCGATGTAAGCGCATCCGCAAAAGAGATGCCGAAAACAAAAAGTGCGCAAAGCAAAAGCTTGGTTGTGAGTGAATCGGGTAATCTTCGCAAACGGGAAAGGTCTTTTGTTCCGAATACGATGATATTCAGAATGATGCGGGAAAGCAATAGTATGGAAGAACAGACCGCAGAAATTGGAAGATTCCCGCCCATTGCCAAGATCAGTATGGAACGCAGAAGGATGCCAAGCAATGCGGATGCTGTATATTTGGGCAAGGCTGCAACAAGTGCGCTTCCGAATGGCATGAGTGAAAACGGCAGTTCTGTTCCGCCGAATAAAAATCCGAGTACGGCTGTCAATAAGGTGGGCAATAACTTTTTTTCGGAATTTTTCTTTGTTTGTGTTTCTTTTTTTGCAGTGTGGACGGATGGCTTTTCATAGATCGTTTTTGTTTGTTCTTCTGTCATTTTGGAATACCCCTTCCTTTTTCTTTCCTTTAACATTTGCCGTATACCGTCGGGGAAGATACGGAAGATGGATCAGATCGGTCAAGACGGCGGTATATGGGTCTTATATACAGCATACAGCAAAACCTTTAAAAAAGCAGTCGAGTCCTCTTGTCGCAAAACGGAATCTTTCGTCCTTTGCCGAAAGATTTCGTTTTTTTGTGTATATGGAATTCAAAAAAGAGAAGATATTGTATCTTCTCTCAGTGTGTCGATAAACTCGGACTAAAAATTTGGCTTCGGTATTTTTAACAAAAGAAAAACTTTTTAAAAGCCTCTCACGCTGGGAGAGGTGTCAACGTAGTTGACGGAGAGGGCATTTTCAGCATATACTACCGCCCTCTCACCCGACTTTCGTCGGGAGCTCTCCCAAAGGGCGAGCCTTTATAATAGTTATCTTTTCGAAGTTTTTGTGCAACTTTTTATTCTCGCCTTTTCTACATAGTTTTTTCGACAAACTGAAACCTCTCCCTTTCGGGAGAGGTTCGATGATTTTATATGTTTTGTTTTTCCGCGACTTCGTTTGCGATACGGAGCGCAACGTCGGGATAATCCGTAATGATATGATCGACACCGATCTCTGCGAGATAACGGATGATGCCTTCTTTATTGGCAGTCCACGGATTGACTTGCAGACCGTGTGTATGTGCTTCCTTGACGTAATCGATACCGAGTTCATCTCGCATTTTATAGATCATGGAATAAGCGGGATGAAGCGCAGTCAGATTCATCATTCTGCCGTATGCCCACGGATACATCATGTTGAATGCATAAAGTGCGGCGATCTCGCAATTCGGATTGATCTTACGCATATGATGTAATTTCAGGTGATCGAAAGAAGAATAGATGATCTGTTCTTCCATCTGAAATGCCTGAACTGCCTGACTGATCGCTTGCAGATACGCGATGGAACCCTCTTTCAGTTCGACGTTGATCTTCATATCCGTGCCTTGAAAAAGGTCAAGGACTTCTTTGAATTCGGGGATCTGTACCTTGCCGAACTGATCGCCCCAGGAACCGTTGAAATTATAGGAGCGAAGCGTTTTGAAATCGGTTTCACGGATCTTTGCTTCCACACCGCCTGTCATACGTTTGATATCGTTATCGTGATGAATGACGAGCTTACCGTCGGAGGTTTCATAGATATCAAGCTCGATACCGTCCGCTTTCATATCGATCGCCATCTGAAAAGCTTGCAAGGAGTTTTCGGGCGCATATGCCGATGCGCCTCTGTGTGCCCAGATCTTCGTTTTCATATGTCATTTCCTTTCTTCTGCCCACGAGGGATTTTCGGCGAAATATTCATCAAGTGCCGCCCAGAGCATATTCTTTGCATGATCGATGGAGGAATCCTTCATTTGTGCGCCTGCGGAATCGAAATGACCGCCGCCGCCAATCTTTTCAAGGACGAGCTGTACGTTGATCTTGCCTTGAGAACGCGCGGAAATATGAACGCTTTCACCGATGCGGCAAAGCGCAAAGCTTGCTTCGATGCCTTCCACGTGCAAAAGACGGTCTGCCGCGCGGGATGCATTGACTCTTGCGTTCGGCGGGTTGTTTTCGCTGTCATTGATCGCGAAAGTAATTACGGAATTATAAGGAACGATATTCGTTTCAAAATTTGCTTCCTGACGGAGATCTTCCAAGCCCATTTTGAAGAAATCTTTGACAACGAGCGGATCTGCTCCTGTGCCGCGCAGATACATTGCCGCGGAAAAAGTACGTTCGTTGGTATTATGCATGAAGTTTTTCGTATCAAGTACGATACCGGAAAGCAAAAATTCCGCTTCTCTTTTGGGGAGTGTGCCGTGTGGGAGGAGAAGCTCCAGAAATTCGCTGAGAAGCTCGGAAGCGGAGCTTGCGGAAGGCTCGATATAAGCCATTTTCGGCGGGATCTTGAAATCTGCGGTTTTTCTGTGGTGGTCGATGATGATGTAATTTTGTGCCGTATCTACAATGTCAGGTGCTTCGCAGATATCCATATTGTTTACGTCAACGACAACGGCGAGCGTGCCATCCTTGATTTGATTCTGCGCATCCTTTTTACTGAGGAATACGTTTGTATATTCGGGATTGTTTGCGATCCTTTTGAAACAGGGGGCTAATGCGGGAGTTGTTTTGTCACAAACGATATGCGCGGTGATTCCGCAGAATTTGGCAAGACGATATACGGCGATACAGGAGGCAAAAGCATCAAAATCAGGGAATTTATGTCCCATAATGATGACATTTTCCGCCTGAGAGATCATATGGAGAAATTCACTTGCCAATACACGTGCGCGTACTTTCGTGCGGTTCTGGAAGCTCTTTGTTTTACCGCCGTAAAAATCAGCGGTATCCGCATTTTTGACAACGACCTGGTCGCCGCCACGTTGGAGCGCCATATCCAGAGCGACCTGCGCCGCGCGTTCTTTTTCATAGAGTGTACCAGAGATCTTGGCGATGCCAACAGAAAGCGTGACGGGCAGATAAGATTCGCCGACACGGATCGCGCGGACCTTTTCTAACACGGAGAAGCGGTCCATCTCAAACGCGGCGAGATCTTTTGCTGAGAAAACGAGCATAAATTTGTGATTGCCGTAATTCAATACGATGCCGCCGGCTTTTTCTTCCACGTATTCACGGAGGATCTGTTCAACCGTAGGTACAGCTGTCGCATAGATCTCCTGTACGCGCTGCATCAGTTCTTCCAAGTTATCGATAACGACGTACGCGACCGTGGGATCTTCATCCGCAAGGCGTGTATTCAGACGTTTGATTTCCGAAACGTCCTGAAAGATCGCGGCATAATGGAGTTTGCCCTGATAGGAGAGCTGATAGGCTTTGGGCAGAAAGACTTTTTCGCTTTGTCCAACATCTTCCGAAAGACTGAACGTTACTTCGATCTGACCCTGTTCGATCTGCTGAATGGTTTCATTACAGATCGAATCGATATATTTATTGCGTAAAACGACTTTTTCTGAGAATTGCGCTTTGAGCGCACGGTTATGCCAGACGATCTTGCCTTTTTCGTCGCAGATCAGGACGGGCATATAAAGATTTTCCAGAAAGCCGAGGGAAATCGTACCGAAAACCGATTCGCGCAATTGCCAGAAATCACTTTTTTTCATGCGATGGCGGATCAGCGTGATAACGCCGAGCCAAAGCAGGAGAAAAAGATATGTGCCGAGCGCACAATATATGATCGTGACGGGCGGAATATCGGTACGGATCATCAATATTGCACAAACAGCAAGCGCGATCACAGCCAGCGATGCGCAGACGACCGTTCCGACGGAAACGCGCCGTCTTGTTCTTTTGTTGTTTTCAAACATGGTGGTTCCTAACCCTTCCAATGTGTTTTTTATTTTTTAATAAAAATTTTGTGGATGCCGCTTTGCCCCATTTAAAAGCGGTCGTCTTTGCCGTCGAAATGCGTTTTGGCAGATTCTGCCGTATGGGAAAGAGAAACGTCCTGTGCACCCATGAATGCCAGCATAAAGATTGCAAACGTCAGTGCCGTATCGGGCATAAAGAAGAAACCGACGGCGAATACGATCAGGATAATGACGGTTGACAAACGGAATTGTGGATGTTTCAGACGCGCGCGCAGGCTACGGAAGCCACAGGCAAGCATCACAGGCATCAGCGCGATCCAGATATTTGTAACGATGAGCGCAAAGACGGAGGTAGAGGAGAAAAACGATGTGAGGAGATAGACGGTCGCAACGACGAGATATGCGATGCAGGTGAATTGTGTCGGATACAGTTCCCAGCGTACTTGAGGAAGCAGCGCATCATAACGGGAAAGTTTCACCGTTTTTTCAAAGACGCGGGAGGAAAGATAGCCCCATACCTGAACCGCAAAGACAAAGAATCCGGGAAGGAGCATCTGCAAATAATCAACGTAAGTTTCCACAGCTTCGATATTAACGGAAATCAGCATATCTTTGGTGACTTCATGCTGTTCATAATACGCAAAAAATTCTTCCGGCATGGATTCGATATATTCACGCATAAGCGATGCGCCCATGACTTTAAAATCGTCGAAAATATCATTCAGACGGCTCAGAAGATCATCGGGCAGGAGAGAGCCGCCTTCCGCGGCATAGAATATCGCAAAAACAGCCGTAAAACCGATCCATGCGCTGATTGTGATGGCAAGGATGGCAACGGTTTTTTCGCATTTTTTCCGTATGAAAACGGAAAGGATCATGGCACTTGCGATCAGGACCGCGCCGAGCAGAGCAGTCTGGAGAGAACCGCTGCTTGCAAAAAATAGGATTACGAGCATCGAAACCGCATCAAGAACGAAAATATATCTTTCGCAAGTCATGAAGATGACGCAAAGCACGCCGATCATGGCGGCAAAGAGAAGATATCCGACAAGTGCAGTTCCATATTCCATGTCGATCGCCGAGGCGATCGACATCAGACAGAGTGCCGCCGTTAATCCGAGGGGACGCAGATTGGACGGGGATTTCATTTTTTGTTGGTTCATTATAGTATTCCTTTTGATATGATGCGGAAATGGGCGGCTTAATCGTCGTCCTCATTCTTCGGAGCAAACATCTGCTCCATCATACGTTTATTGAATTCTTCCGCAGTATTATAACCCATCTTACGCTGGCGGTTATTCATTGCCGCAATTTCAAGAATAATGGCAAGGTTTCGTCCGGGGCGGACAGGGATCGTCAGCGTAGGGATATTCAGACCGAGAATATTGGTGGTTTCGTTATCCAGACCGATGCGATCATAGATCTTTGCCTTGTCCCAAGGTTCGAGCTTGATGATAAGATCGACCTTTTCGCTCATCTTGACAGAACCCATACCGAAGATACGGCGCACGTCCACGATACCGATACCGCGGAGTTCAACGTAGTGACGGATGATTTCGGGTGCTGTACCGACGAGTGTTTTGGAAGATACACGCTTGATTTCAACGGCATCGTCCGCAACCAGACGGTGACCACGTTTGACAAGTTCAATTGCCGCTTCGCTCTTACCAACACCGCTTTCACCGAAGATCAGAACACCTTCGCCGTATACTTCAACAAAAACACCATGTCTTGTGATTCTGGGTGCGAGATGGATATTGAGAGATGCGATGAGAGATGCCTGGAATGCGGAAGTGGTTTCTGCGGTACGGAGAATGGCGATACCGTATTTTCTCGCAACGTAATCGATCTCATCGAAAACGGAAAGACTGGTCGTCAAAATGATAACGGGCGGATGATGAACGGCAAACTGTTCAAGTCTGTAAAGTCTTTCTTTTTTGGAAAGAGATGCGATGTACTGATGTTCGGCGTTACCGAAAAGCTGGATGCGGTTGGGATCAAAAAATTCAAAAAATCCCGAAAGAGCAAGACCGGGTCTATTCACTTCGGGCTGCGTGATCTTGATTTTTCTGCCCTCGGGTATGTAAAGGGTTTCGAGCTTGAATTCATCGATTAGTGTTTTAAGCTTTACGCTGTATTCGCTTTTTCCTGCGCTATAATCGTCCATAAATAAACGGCTCCTTTCAAAAAATCCTTTTTATATTGTTCTGAAAATGACGGGTCAATCACCCACTTATAAGAATACATTTTATATTATAACCCAAAGCGGAAATTTTTTCAATAAATATTTTGAGATTTTATATAAATAATATCATTAAGGGAAAGATTTATTCTGATTTTGAAAAGGAGATGGATATTTTGGCGGCTATTTTTATCCGAACTGTCATGATTTATCTGCTTTTGCTTGCGGTCATGCGGATCTCAGGCAAAAGGCAGATCGGAGAGATTCAGATATCCGAGCTTGTTACGACCTTTCTGATCTCGGATATCGCATCATATCCCTTGACAGATCCTGCAATACCGATGATGAATGCCATCGTTCCGCTTCTGACGATCATACCGCTTGAGATCATATTTTCCTTTTTGACAACGAAATGTTCTCCTCTCAAGCGTTTGTTGGATGGCAAACCGAGTGTGATCGTCCGACATGGGAAAGTATGCAAAAAAGAGATGGAAAAAATGCGTCTTTCCATCGATGATCTGCTTTGTGAATTGCGTCTGAAAAATATGGCTTCTTTAGATGAGGCGGATTACGTCATTTTGGAACAGAATGGACAGATTTCCGTGTTTCCAAAAAAAGAAGCAGCGCTTTCGCATCCCATCGTGATTGACGGTGTTCTGAATGAAGACGGCTTGCAAAATGCAGGAAAAGACCGCCATTGGCTGAAAGAAACGATTTCCGCAAGGAATCTGAAGATGGAAGATATTTTTTTGTTATCCGTGACGTATAACGGCACGCTCACGCTCATTACGCAAAAAGAAACGGATCAAGGGGGGTGAGCGCGGATGAGATCGTTTATCATTGCTTGGGTATTGTTGTTTTCCGTTATACTTTTCGTGAGCTTGAATGCATTCGTGACGGTCCGTGCCATTGATGAAATGACAGCTCTTGCGGAAACGATCCCGCTTTCTGCCAATGATATCTCATATGAAACGGATGCGGAAAAAGTGCATACGCTTGCGGCTCTCTGGGATCGATGGTTTCCTTATATCGCTTTTACGGCAGGTTACACCAATACCGAACGCTGCGATCAAGCACTCGGTGCGTTGACCGTCTATTTCGGCAATCGCAATTTTTCTGACTTCGCGGCGGCTCTTTCCGAATTTCACGATGCGCTTTTGCGTCTGCGGATTTTGGAGGGATTTCATATCGAAGGGATATTTTAAGTTGGAACGACTGTCCCAAACCCTGCTTCAAGGGAGCTTTTTCGTGAAAAAGCTCCCTTGAAAATCCCTCAAAAAGCTTTCTCTGTGGGTGCGCCGACGTGTATGAAATTAAGATGTTTATGCTGACTGATGAGGAGAGCAAATGGTGCATTTTTGTTCGCAAAGAAGGAAAATCCGCGTGGAGATAGATATGGTACAGCAAAAAACAGACGAACCGAAGTTCGTCTGTTTTGATGATTTTTGTTTTTGATTATTC
The DNA here is from genome assembly GCA_017472285.1 of Clostridia bacterium. GTDB lineage: Bacteria > Bacillota > Clostridia > Oscillospirales > CAG-272 > QALR01. The sequence goes on from JAFUQQ010000002.1 coordinate 17,985, forward strand.
AGCGTTTTCCTGTTCCTTAGCGGCAGCAGCCTTAACGGAGGGGAGATACTGAACGTAATCCTTAAGCTGTGTCTTGGTGAAGGTCTGTACGCCCCAATAGTTTGTCTTAACCTTGGAGAGTTCACCGGATACAACGTAAGCATTGGTATTGAAGATGACGGGAACGACTGCGTTATCAGCGAGAAGAACCGCTTCTGCTTCGTGAAGGATATCAGCCTTCTTCGCTGCATCGGATTCTTCAAATGCGGAAGTAAGGAGTGCGTCAAACTGTTCGTTCTTGTAGTTCTTTACAGGAACAGCGGTGCCGCTGTATTCTGCGGAGAATGCTGCGAGGTCATAGATCGGGTATGTGGAGATCATCTGATAGTCCATACCAACCACGTCGTAGTCGCCTGTCTTGTAAGCGTCTTCAAAGGTAACATTGTCGGTTGCACGTACAACAACATTGAAGCCGAGCTGTTTCCAAACGCTTGCAGCGTACTGAGCGATTGCTTTTTCGTTGCTCATAAAGCCGAGCTGTGCGGAAGCATAGCTGTCGTTCACTTCATTCTGACGAACGAGGATATAAATATCATCGTAATCTTCGGGATAGATGCCTTCCTGAGAGAGAAGTGCTTTTGCGCCTTCGATATCACCGACGGGAGAGATAAGCTCGCCGCCTTCAGCACGGAAGGAAGTGCCCTTCTTGGTATCGTAAACCTTATCGTTAAGGATGCCGGTTGCAGGTTTGGTTTCAAGACCTACAAGCTGTGCTACGTAGTTTCTGTCAAGAGCCATGGAGAATGCTTTTCTGACCGCGGATTCCTTGAAAGCGGAAGTATTCATGTTGAAATAGAACATGAATGCGGAAGCTTCTTCTTCAATCTGTACGTCTTTGCCATAAGCGCCTGCGGTTGCAGCAGTAAGACCTGCGACATAGAAGATTTCCTTATTCTGATACATGGTGAGAATATCGGTTTCCGCTGCGGAGGAAACGACATTCTTATCCATGGGTACGTCGTAACGAACGTTGATTCTGTAAGGTGTTACGAACTTATCGATCGCTTCGGTTTCAACTTCCTGATTGAGGTAGTAGTATTTGGAGCGTTCGAGAGTGATATGCTCTGTAGGATCTTCAGAGAATTTCTTTACGCGGAACGGACCGTTTGTGGAAAGGTCGGTTGCGCTTTTGGACCATGTGTCAGGGTAGGAAGCAACCTTGTTTTCGCGGAGCGGAACGAGCGCGGGGCTGGATGTATTATAGATAAATTCGTCGATGTCTGTGCCCTCCTCAAATTCAACGATGAACTTATCCTTCTTTACGGAATAAAGACCGATATCGTCAATAGAGATATTACCGAGCTTTGCATCTCTTGCGCCCTTGATGCAATAGAGCATAGAAGCTGCGGGGCTATCGAATTCGGGATCAAGGATACGTTTCCAAGCGTAGATTACGTCGTTCGCCTGAACGGAGGAGCCGTCGCTCCAGTAAGTATCGTTGATGGTGATCTCAAGGCGTTCTTCGCCGGTCTTGGGATCTTCTGTGATCTCCCATTTTTTAGCGAGAGCCTTTTTGAGCTTGCCGTTTTCGTCAAGCTTGGTAAGACCTTCAAAAATGAGGCTGAGAATCTTAATGGCATTCTCATCAGTGTAAGAGATAGCGGGATCGAGGTTCATTACCTTTGTACCGAGGTAAATGTCAAATTCCGGACCTCTCTGAGCGGGGTCGTCGCTGTCGATCTTCGAGCAGCCTGTAACGAGAGCCACGCACATGGAAAGCGCGAGCAGGAAAGCCAATACTTTCTTCATTCTGTATGTTCCTCCAAAATCAAAAATTTTTAACACGGCAGAATTTTTGTCGGACGCAAGGGCAGGTCCGAGTGATACTGATGTCATTATGTTATATTATAACACCGATAACCATAATAAATCAAACCTTTCTTTTGCGTTTGGAAAAGATTCTGCCTTTTTTACAATTTCAAAGTATATAAATTGGTTGTTTTGCACAAGCTTTTTGCGTTTCGTTTCTTTATTGAACGGCTTTTTCCGCGTATTCTTTCAATAAACGGACGTAAATGCGGTAATTTTCAAGGGAAACGCCCGGCGGTGTCTGATGGTCGCACGAGGGAATATAGCCGCCGCTACGCATTGCGGGCAGAAGCCTTTCAAATTCCGCGCGCATTGCCGCTTCGCCTTTCGGCATGGTCATTTTATCAAAACCGCCGATAAAAATGAAATCGGGATACTGCTCGCGCAGGCGAACAAGATCGACCCCAGCCTGTCTTTCGAGGGGCAGAACGCCGTCCACACCAGCGCGTATGAGCCATGGGATCATCATAGAAATGTCGCCGTCCGTATCGACGATAACTTTCGTGCCGTATTTTTTGATTTCAGGAATTACCCGCTTGTAATAAGGCAAAAGAAATTCATCGAAAAGCTCTTCGGAGATCATCGGACCGTTGTTATAGCTCATATCTTCCGAAAAGACCATAAATTCGGGATGGCAGATCTCATAGATCTTCGGCAGTTCGCCAATGATATAATCGGCAAGGTCGTTGCATATTTTATGATAGAGCTCAGGCTCGTCGTAAAACGAATAGAGATGGTTTTCGATACCCATCAGCACACGCGGGAACCAAAAGAAGCCGTCGTAGGAATACCAGAGGACAGCGTCGCCGCGGTCATGCTCCTCTTTCAGCTTTCGCAATACGTCGAGCTTGCGTCTATAATTTTCATGGGTTTCGTTCGGATAAAGATATTGTTTGAAGCTGTCGTAATCTTCTTCGCTTTCGATCAGCGGCGCGCCGTGCGATGCAGGATGCGGACAGTCGGGCGTTTGCAACGGCATCCAGACGCGCTGTATATAATCCAATCCGAAATGCGTCTGAATACGATCCCAAGGAATATCCTCGGGAAGTCCTTCCCCATACCAACGCTTCACCGTTTCATTCCACCAGCTTGCCCATTCGATGGCAGGCAGGCGGTCAAGCGGCTTGAAATTCAGCGCGGCAAGGAATCGTTCCGTATGATTCATAGACAAATTCCTCCGTATCATTTTTAAGCGTTTTCATTATACCACGTTATGCCGAAAAAAGCAATAAAACATTGCGGATAATTTTCCGGTTTTTTCACGGGATATTTTCGGTATTTCCGTCAATGCGAAACCGCGAAAGAAAAACCCGAGCGCAGCCCGTTCGGACAGGCATCAAAAAGACGGGGAAGCTCTGCCGTCAGCGTTTTCGCATAGAAATCGTCAACGATCAGGAGAAAAGCGTTTTCCGTTTTTTGCGCGCGGATTCTCGGCTCTTTGAGGAAAAGGGGGCAGACCGCTTTCAACCGTGCGGCGATCGCAGTCAGCGCATCGGCTTCTCCGTTTTCAAGTTTCGCAAAAAGCAATCCCGCATTGGCTTCAAACCATTGCCAGAAAGCGTTCATCTTTTCTTTTTCAAAAGGGATCACGTGGAAATGACCGTTCTGTCCCTCAAAAACACCGTCGCATTTCGGGCGGATATCTTCATAATAAGACGGCAGTTTCTTTTTCAGCATGTTCAGAAATTCTTCCGCGCGTTTACGATCGCCCTTTGCAGCGTAAAGCGTCGCTGCCGTTCCAAATGAGGCGGCAGGCAAGGGATAATGTGTTGCCGTTTCCCAAGCTCTTTCTGCTTCGTCAAAGCGGTGCATCATCGTCAGTACCGCGCAGAAATTGACATATGCGGAAGCAAGAAGCGCATTTTCTTTTTCGCCCTCATCTGTTTCCAAAAGACATTCGATCCCGAGCGCATAATTTTTAACGGAAAGGTCGTACCGCACGTCTTCATAAGCCGCCTTTCCGACCTTGAGATAGGGCAGATAGAACCGATGACCGTATTTTCCCGCCTTTACGTACCAACGCATCATTTTTTCCTGATCTCCCGCCATTTCAAAGGCAAGTCCGACACAGAATGTCCAAGCCGCGTGATCTTCATCGCAGATACATTGTTCTTGGATGGATTGCAGGATCTCAATCCCTTTCTGAATCTCTCGGCGGCTGATGCAATTCAAAGCCGCGGTCAAAGGGATACGAACGGTTGGATTATCTTTGAATGCGGGCTCCAGGATCGGTCCGAATGCCTGACGGTGTGTTTCCCATGCGTGTCCCAACGCAAATTTTGCGTTTTTCATAAATTCATCTTTCTCCCGATCGTTCATAAATCTCCTCCGTTTGATATTTTTCGACAACATTGTAGCATAATTTTCTCAAAAGGTCAAGTCTTATCCCGATTCTGAAAAAAAGCGGATTCATACCCTCAAAAAATCAAAAAACATTGAATTTTAAAAGAAAATTTACATTTTTTAATAATTCTTTTAAAAAATATTGAAAAAGAGGAAAATTCATGTTATAATTGTGTAAATTAAAAGCAATCTTTAAGGGGGATTTTTAAAATGGCTTTTTATTACAGCGAACCTTCGCATACCTTCAGTGAATACTTGCTCGTTCCGGGATATTCCGATTCCACACATATCCCCGCAAACGTTTCGCTGAAAACACCTCTCGTTAAATTCAAACGCGGAGAAAAACCTGCGATCTCTATGAACATTCCGCTCGTTTCCGCGATCATGCAATCCGTTTCTAACGATACGATGGCGATCGCCCTCGCAAAAGAAGGCGGCGTTTCCTTTATTTACGGCTCTCAGACGATCGAAAATCAGGCAGAAATGGTTCGCCGCGTAAAAGGTTATAAGGCGGGCTTCGTCAAATCCGACTCCAATATCCGTCCCGATCAGACCTTGGCGGAAGTTGTTGATCTGAAAGAAAGATTCGGTCATTCCACGATCGCCGTTACCGATGACGGTACGGCAAACGGTAAGCTCGTCGGTGTCGTTACCAGCCGTGACTACCGCACCAGCCGTATGTCCATGGATGAAAAAGTCGCAAGCTTCATGACACCTCTCGATAAGCTCATTACAGCGCCCGAAGGCACTTCTCTCAAAGAAGCAAACGACATCATCTGGGATCATAAGCTCAATTCTCTCCCGATCATTGATAAAGAAGGCAGACTTTGCTATTTCGTTTTCCGCAAGGACTACGATCAGCATAAGACCAATCCTCATGAACTTCTTGACGATCATAAGCGTTACGTTGTTGGCGCGGGTATCAATACCCGTGACTATGCGGAACGTGTTCCCGCTCTCGTGGAAGCAGGTGCAGACGTTCTTTGTATCGACTCCAGCGAAGGCTTCTCCGAATGGCAGAGCCGTACCATCGCTTTCATCCGTGAAAAATACGGTGATACCGTAAAAGTCGGCGCGGGTAACGTTGTTGACCGTGACGGTTTCCGTTTCCTCGCAGAAGCAGGCGCAGACTTCGTTAAGATCGGTATCGGCGGCGGTTCCATCTGTATCACCCGTGAAACAAAGGGTATCGGGCGCGGACAGGCTACCGCTGTCATCGAAGTTGCAAAGGCTCGTGACGAATATTTTGAAGAAACAGGTATCTACGTACCGATCTGTTCCGACGGCGGTATCGTTCATGACTATCATATCACCCTCGCTCTCGCAATGGGTTGTGACTTCTGTATGCTCGGTCGTTATTTCTCCCGTTTCGATGAAAGCCCGACGAACAAAGTTATGATTAACGGCAGCTACATGAAAGAATATTGGGGCGAAGGCTCCGCAAGAGCGCGCAACTGGCAGCGTTACGATATGGGCGGTGCGGCAAAACTTTCTTTCGTTGAAGGTGTTGACAGCTACGTTCCTTACGCGGGTTCTCTCCACGATAACCTCTCCGTAACTCTCAGCAAAGTCCGTTCTACCATGTGTAACTGCGGTGCTCTCTCCATTCCCGAACTCCAGCAGAAAGCAAAGATTACGCTCGTTTCCTCCACCTCCATCATCGAAGGCGGCGCACACGACGTTCTCGTTAAGGATTCCAATACAATCTGATAAAAAATTAAGACAGAGAATCGAAAGGTTCTCTGTCTTTTTTGAATTATTCTCTTTTTCCTGTTTTGATCTCGCCATGCTTTTCTTCATATTTTTCAATACAATCTCGAATCAAGATCAATATTTGGCTATTCGCGCTTCTGCCTTCATAATCCGCAACAACGTGCAATTTATCCAACATTGCTTCATCAATTCGTATCGATAAACTTTTTGTAGCCATAATAACACCTCAATAAATATATTTCGTATTTACTTTACATCCGTTTTGTGTTATCATGTGTTAAATAGATATGAAATATATCTAAATTGTGTTTAAAGGTGATGGGAATGAAACTTGCAGTTATTGGTTCAAGAATGTTGTTGATCGAAAATATTGAAATGTATATGCCTTTGGGAATTACGGAAATCGTTTCGGGAGGTGCGATCGGAATCGATACATCCGCGGCTGCATATGCAAAGAAAAAAGGGATTCCGTTAAAAGAATTTTTGCCCGAATATACACGGTATAAACGCGCCGCCCCTTTGATACGAAATCAAAAAATCGCAGAATATGCTGACGAAGCACTTGCTTTTTGGGACGGAAAATCTCGTGGTACAAAATACACGGTTGATCTTTTCAAAAAATATAATAAAAAAGTAACGCTGATTTTGATAAAAAATTAAGACAGGGTGATTCCCTGTCTTTCAGTGTATCGATAAAATCGGTTTTGATTTTGTACAATCCCGCCATTTTGCCGCCTTCCCATCCGCACAAATGATAAATAGGCGGAAGGGGGCGGCACCTTGCCGCTTTTTGCGGAGGGGTTCGGGGAGGTGCTTGAAACCAAGCATCTTCCCGATCAGTTCATCAGAGAACAAACGGCTTTTGCATAAGCGATCGGATCTTCAACGGGAAGACCTTCGATAAGGCGAGCTTGTTCATAAAGGATGCTTACGTAAAGAGCGAGTTTTTCGCTGTTGCCATCTGCGGCAGTCTGTTTGAGAGAAGCGAAAACGGGATGATTTTCATTGATCTCAAGAATTTTTTCGCTCTTGACACCGTCATTGCCAGGCATATTCTTGAGGACTTTTTCCATTTCAATGGAGATCGGACCTTCGGAAGAAAGGGCAACGGGATGATCTTTGAGAACGGAAGATGTTTTGACTGCTTTGACTTTGCCGTTCAGCGCATCCTTGAGTGCTTCGAGGATACTTTTGTTTTCTTCTGCGGCAGCTTTTGCAGCTTCTTTTTCCTCGTCTGTTTCGAGTTCAAGATTGCCGCTGCCGACGTTTTTGAATTCTTTTTCCTTGAAATTGCGCATCATCTGGAAGCAGAATTCATCCACATCATCCGTACAGAGAAGTACGTCAAAACCGTGATCGAGAACGGCTTCGGTATTCGGGAGCTTTGCCGCGCGTTCCACGCTGTCGGAAGCCGCGAAATAGATATATTTCTGTGCTTCGGGCATAGCCGTTACGTATTCGTCAAGCGTAATCATCTTTTCTTCCTTTGCGGAATAGAAAATGAGAAGATCGGAAAGGGTATCTTTATGCATACCGTAATTGGTATAGACACCGAATTTCAGCACTCTGCCGAATGCCGTCCAAAATGCTTCATATTTTTCGCGGTCATTCTTAATCATCGAAACGAGTTCATTTTTGATCTTCTTTTCGATATTCTTGCGGATCAGACGGAGCTGATGGTTCTGCTGAAGCAGTTCACGGCTGATATTGAGGCTGAGGTCGGAAGAATCCACGACACCGCGCACGAAATTGAAATAATCGGGGAGAAGATCTTCGCATTTTTCCATAATCATAACGCCGGAGGAATAGAGCGCAAGACCTTTTTTGAATTCTTTGGTATAGAAATCGTAAGGTGTTTTTTCGGGAATGAAAAGAACGGCGTTATAGTTGACTGCGCCTTCGCCGCTTGCCGTGATAATACGGGCGGGATCGTTATAATCATAGAAATTGTTTTTATAAAATTCGTTATATTCTTCGTCGGAAGTTTCGCTCTTTTTGCGTTTCCAGATCGGAATCATGCTGTTGAGCGTTTCAAGTTCGCTGTGATCTTCATATTCCTGTTCCCAATCGTCACCGGCATCTTCGGGCTTCGGAATGGGATGGGAATGTGTCACCATCATCTTGATGGGATAACGGATATAATCGCTGTATTTTTTAACGAGTGTCTGGATGCCGTATTCATCTGCGAAACGGTCATAATTTTCATTTTCAGTATTTTCCTTGAGGGTGAGTGTGATCTCTGTACCGACGGAATTTTTGGTTGCGGGTTCAATGGAATAACCGTCTGCGCCTTCGGATTCCCACATCCATGCTTCATCTGAACCGAATGCACGGGAAACAACGGTGATTTTGGACGCGACCATGAATGCAGAATAGAAACCGACACCGAATTGACCGATGATATCGATCTCCTCGGAAGTATTGTTGGTCTTGAAATCGAGAGAACCACTCTTTGCGATCGTGCCGAGATTGTTTTCAAGCTCGTCCTTTGTCATACCGATACCGTTATCGATGATACGGAGTGTACGCGCTTCCTTATCGGGAACGAGTGTGATCGCGAAATCATCCGTATCAATACCGACAGTATTATCCGTAAGGCTTTGGAAACGGAGCTTATCTACCGCGTCCGATGCATTGCTGATTAGTTCGCGGAGAAAAATTTCCTTATTCGTATATATGGAATTGATCATCAGGTCGAGAAGCTTTTTGCTTTCTGCCTTAAATTGTTTGACTGCCATTTGCAGAATCCTCCTTAAAAATTTAAAACTTGCAAGTTAGATTATATAACTTTGATTCCGAGTTGTCAAGATTTTCATGTGTTTATTCTTGATTTATTCGCAAATTATTTACAAAATCAGAAAAAACTATTGCAATTTGTATCAAAAAGAGGTATAATAATTTTCGCAATGATGAAAGTTCAAGCGGAAAGCTCTGTGCAAAGAGAAGCGGCGGTCGGTGCGAGCCGTAGGCAGAATCCGTGAGAGTCCGCTTTCGGAGCGTGTGATGAAAGTCACGGGTTCGTATCCCTTATCATACGTTTCAAAGTGGTAGATTGCAAGGCAATTTACAATTTGGGTGGCAACACGGAAGCCTTTTCGTCCCATACTCCAAGGGGTGAAAAGGCTTTTTTTGGTGGGCTGTGCCCACACCCCTCTGCTTGCCTATCCGTAGTTCAGCTTTCCCGAAGCTATGCGAAACGGCAAGGTTTATATTAAGGCGAATGTTGTAAAAAGGATTTTGTCCAAATATTCCAGATGCCTTCTCTTTTGGGGAAGGCGTAAAATTACAAAGAAAACAATATCAAAAATAAAAAGGAGATAAAAACAATGCTTGATTTAAGATTCCTCCGCGAAAATCCCGAAATCGTAAAGCAGAACATCAGAAACAAGTTTCAGGATTCCAAACTTCCTCTTGTTGATGAAGTGATCGCGCTTGACGAAGAAAAACGCAAATCCCAGCAGGAAGCGGACGCACTCCGCGCAAACAAAAATAAGGTTTCCAAGACCATCGGTATGTATATGGCAAAAGGCATGAAAGCCGAAGCAGAAGCCGCTAAAAAACAGGTTGCTGAAAATTCTGCCGCTCTTGCCGCTCTCGAAGCAAAAGAAACCGAACTCGAAGAAAAGATCACCAAGATCATGATGATTATTCCGAATATCATCGATCCTTCCGTTCCGATCGGTAAGGATGACAGCGAAAACGTGGAAGTTCAGCGTTACGGCGAACCCGTCGTTCCCGATTTCGATATTCCTTATCACAGCGAAATCATGGAAACCTTCAACGGTCTTGACCTCGATTCCGCAAGACGTGTTGCCGGTAACGGTTTCTATTATCTCATGGGTGATATCGCAAGACTGCATTCTGCCGTTATCAGCTATGCGCGCGATTTCATGATCGACCGCGGTTTCACATATTGCATTCCTCCCTATATGATCCGTTCCAACGTCGTTACGGGCGTTATGAGCTTTGCGGAAATGGAAGCTATGATGTATAAGATCGAAGGCGAAGACCTTTATCTCATCGGTACGAGTGAACACTCCATGATCGGTAAATTCATCGATCAGATCGTGGAAGAAAAGAATCTTCCTTATACCCTCACCAGCTATTCTCCTTGCTTCCGTAAGGAAAAAGGCGCGCACGGTATCGAAGAACGCGGTGTTTACCGTATCCATCAGTTCGAAAAACAGGAAATGGTCGTTGTTTGCAAACCCGAAGACAGCATGATGTGGTTTGATAAACTCTGGCAGAATACCGTTGATCTTTTCCGTTCTCTCGATATTCCCGTTCGTACGCTTGAATGTTGCTCCGGCGACCTTGCAGACCTCAAGGTAAAATCCGTTGACGTTGAAGCTTGGTCTCCCCGTCAGAAGAAATATTTTGAAGTTGGTAGCTGTTCTAACCTCGGTGACGCACAGGCAAGACGTTTGAAAATCCGTGTCAAAGGCACAGATGGCAAGAAATATCTCGCCCACACCCTCAACAACACCGTTGTTGCTCCGCCTCGTATGCTCATCGCTTTCCTTGAAAATAACCTCAACGCAGACGGTTCCGTAAACGTACCCGTTGCGCTCCGTCCGTATATGGGCGGTAAGGAAAAGCTCATTCCCAAACAGTAAATCATAACGATTTTAGTCAAAAACCCGCCATTCCATGAATGGCGGGTTTGATTTTTCAAAAAAAGAGCAAGACCGCAAGTCTTGCTCTTTGGAAATACGTCTTAAAACTTTAGAATTAAAGTTCAGCGAAATATTTGATGGTGCGAACCATCTGAGAAGTGTAGGAGTTTTCGTTGTCGTACCAAGAAACAACCTGTACCTGGTAGGTATCGTCGTCGATCTTAGCAACCATTGTCTGAGTTGCATCGAAGAGAGAACCGTAGGTCATACCGATAACGTCAGAGGAAACGAGTTCTTCTGTGGTGTAACCGAAGGATTCGTTGGAAGCAGCCTTCATAGCAGCGTTGATGCCGTCTTTGGTGATGTTAGCGCCCTTAACAACTGCAACGAGGATTGTTGTGGAACCTGTGCAGGTAGGAACACGCTGAGCAGAACCGATGAGCTTACCGTTGAGTTCGGGGATTACGAGACCGATAGCCTTAGCAGCACCTGTGGAGTTGGGAACGATGTTCTGAGCACCAGCGCGAGCACGGCGGAGGTCACCTTTTCTCTGGGGACCGTCGAGGATCATCTGGTCGCCTGTGTAAGCGTGAACAGTGGTCATGATACCGCTCTGGATGGGAGCGTAATCGTTGAGAGCCTTAGCCATAGGAGCGAGGCAGTTTGTTGTGCAGGATGCAGCAGAGATGATCTTGTCATCAGCTGTGAGGGTTTCGTTGTTTACGTTGTAAACGATAGTGGGAAGGTCGTTGCCTGCGGGAGCAGAGATAACAACTTTCTTAGCACCAGCTTCGATGTGAGCCATGGATTTTTCCTTGGATGTGTAGAAACCTGTGCATTCGAGAACTACGTCAACGTCGAGAGCACCCCAGGGGCAATCTTTTGCGTCTTTGCAAGCGTAGATTTTGATTTCCTTACCGTCAACGATGATAGAATCTTCGGTAGCTTCAACTGTGTGAGTTTCGTTACCGATCTTGCCGAGGAAGGAGCCCTGAGCAGTATCGTATTTGAGAAGGTGAGCGAGCATCTTGGGGCTGGTGAGGTCGTTGATAGCAACAACTTCGTAGCCTTCAGCAACGAACATCTGACGGAATGCGAGACGGCCAATACGACCGAAACCGTTAATAGCAACTTTAACCATTGGAATAAGTCCTCCATATGTTATAAATTTGATTTAGAGCAAAGTTTTGACTATGCTCTTACCTACCTATATTTTAACGCAAAAATTAAAAATATACAATACCTTTCCCAAAAATATTTTCATATATTTTATGATTTTTTTCAAAAATCGCATGATTTGCGGCAGAACGCGCCATACTATCGACAGAAATCCAACAGAAAAGGAGTATGCTTTTATGGAAAACAAAAAACAAAGTGCCGATGCGGCACTTTTGCAGGAAATTTATAAGAATGTCAAGATGGGAACGGATTCCGTCATGACAATTCTCGGAAAAGCAGAAGACAGAAGCCTTCTTGAAAATCTTTCCGCCGATCTTGACACCTATGAGGGCTACGCGAAGCGCGCCAGGGAGAAATTAGCGGAAATGTCCATCGTGCCGAAGGAAGTCAGTACGATTCAGAAGCTTCCCGCGGAGATGGGTATTACGATGTCCACGCTGACAGACCGCTCCAATTCCAAGATTGCGGAACTTATGATCGAAGGCGCGGTCATGGGCGTTACGGAATTTAAAGATTTGATCCGCAATGCCGATGACGCAGGCGCGTCTCTTGAAAATATTCGTCTTGCGGGGGATGTACTCGCGTTTCACGAAGAAATGATTAATAAGATGCGCCGATATCTTTGAGTCTTTGCTCGATGCGTTCGATCAGGATGCGGATATCTTCTGCAATCAAAAGCTCAGAAATATCAACGCTCCGAAGAATATGCGGATTTCTTTCGGTGTACGGTATTCGATATTCCGTCATAAACCGAGCGAAAGCACCTTGTTCAAATCGGATGGTATTATCGTCAAAAAGGTCCGTGCGTTCGAGCAGCATGATTTCAGAGGCACATTCGGGAATGTGAGCTGTGAAAAAAGAAAGAATATCATCACAAGATCCTAATTCCGCACGCGTGCGAATCAGAAAACGAATGAGATACGCATTCCCATCGCTTGTCAGCGTAACGGAAACTTCTCCTTTTGCGGCAAGCCGCATTTGCAGATATAAGAGCTTTCCGAAAATAAAAAGAAAATCGTGCATGGAAAATAAAACGTCTTTTTGCGTCGGCAATTCTTCGCTGATCTGTGTGGAGATACGGTAGCCGAGCGCGGAAAAAGAAGTCTTCAGCTTTGTGAAAAGCATTTCCGCCGCTTTTATAAAATCATACAATGGCCTTTTTCCCAAGATACCCTCATATTGCAGAAAAGAGAGCATATCCGTATAAAGACGGGTCTGATTTTTCTGCGGCGGACTCAGGATATATTTTCTGGTTTCTCTATGCATCTCGCACAGAAAATCAAAAGCGGTATCACCGAAACGGTTGAGAAAAGCTTCTCCCATTTCCACACCGTCATCGTATTGCAAAAAGGAAAAACACAAAACGAGAACTTCTTCTCCTTCGATCAGCGCAAGTCCCCTGTGATAAGACGTACTGCCGGCGATCTGAAGAACACCGCTTTTCTTCGGAATCGCCGAAGGTTGCAGATATTTGCTTGCATCTGCATTTTTTCGCAGTCTGGGCAGATATTTATTGGCGGCGGGATTTTTATAACGGACCTTGCCGTAGGGAGAAAGCAGAAAAACGGGAAAAGCGGAATGTTCAAAAAGTTCGGAATATAATTTGAAGTTCATATGCCATACCAATAAAAAGCGAAGTCTTGCGACTCCGCTTTTTATTATGCTGGAAATTGCTGATTATACGTTGTGGACCTTGTTTTCAAAATCCGCGTTCTGATCGTCAAGACCGTACATCTTTGCTTTTCTCTTTTCAAAGAATTTGACGGCAACCTGTTCAAAGAGCGCGTAAGAAAGAACGTCTTCGTCCTGAATTGCCCAAGGCTTGACTTCTTCGCGAAGCTTATCCAATTCGGGCGCAAGATAATCTGCGGGACGCTTAGTGATCGGCTTTTCGTTGCCGATGATCTTCTTGCGGAATTCGGGAGTGATCTCAACAGGGGTTCTGCCGTATTCACCACGAACAACACCCTTGAATTCCTTGGTGACCATCTTATAGCGTTCGCCGCCGATGACGTTGAACACAGCCTGAGAGCCAACGATCTGAGAAGAAGGTGTTACCAGCGGAGGATAACCTGCGTCTGCACGTACGCGCGGAACTTCTTCCAATACTTCAAGAAGCTTTTCAGACTGACCTGCCTGCTTGAGCTGAGAAACGAGGTTGGAAAGCATACCGCCGGGTACCTGATAAAGAAGTGCGTTAACGTCAACCTTGAGAACCTTGGGATCGAGAAGACCGCTTGCAAGATATTTTTCGCGCAGAGGCATGAAATATTTGCTGATCTTGTCAAGCTCAATGAGGTCAAGACCCGTATCGTATTCCGTACCTGCGAGGGTCGCAACGAGGGGTTCTGTCGGAGGCTGGCTGGTACCCATTGCCATCGGGGACATTGCGGTATCAACGATATCAACGCCTGCTTCGATCGCCTTGAGGACGGTCATGGAAGCAAGACCGGAGGTATAGTGTGTGTGAAGCTGAACGGGAACTTTTACGGTTTCCTTGATGCGTTTTACGAGATCGTATGCATCATAAGGCTTGAGAAGACCCGCCATATCCTTGATACAGATGGAGTCTGCACCCATTTCTTCAAGCTGTTTTGCGAATTTCGCGAAGCTTTCGTTCGTGTGAACAGGGCTTGTGGTGTAGCTGATCGCCGCCTGAACGTGACCGCCTTCTTTTTTGGTTGCATTGATAGCAGTCTTGAGGTTGCGGGCATCGTTGAGCGCGTCGAAGATACGGAGGATATCGATACCGTTTGCGATGGATTTCTGAACGAAATATTCAACAACATCATCGGAATAATGACGATAGCCGAGGATATTCTGACCTCTGAAAAGCATCTGGAGCTTGGTATTCTTTACCTTATCTCTGATCTTACGGAGTCTTTCCCAGGGATCTTCGTCAAGGAAGCGCAAGCAGGAGTCGAAGGTCGCGCCGCCCCATGCTTCGAGGGCGTGGTAACCGATCTTGTCCATCTGTTCGAGAATCGGAAGCATTTCTTCCGTGGTCATTCTCGTTGCAATAAGGGACTGGTGAGAGTCACGAAGGACAGTCTCACAAATTTTTACTTTTGCCATAGGATTTCCCTTTCTTTCAAATTTTTATATTTATAAGAGAAAATTGCGAAATATGGGTTCCGCCATCGGATGCAGCCAAAATCTGACTGCACGGATATACGGCGGCATATGGGTGCGGGTACGACCCGCTTATCTGAAGAGTGCGAGGAATACGCCCGCGCAGATCGCAGAGCCGATAACACCGGCTACGTTGGGACCCATCGCGTGCATCAAAAGGAAGTTCGAAGGATTTTCTTTCTGTCCTTCTCTCTGGGCAACACGTGCCGCCATCGGAACGGCGGAAACACCCGCAGAACCGATCAAGGGGTTGATCTTGCCGCCGGAAAGTTTGCACATGATCTTACCACCGAGCAGACCGCCGATCGTCGAGAGCATAAATGCACAAAGACCAAGACCAACGATATAAAGCGTTTCAAGCTTCAGGAAGTTTTCCGCAGTCGCAGTTGCGCCAACGGAAATACCGAGAAAGATTGTAACGACGTTGATAAGTCCATTCTGTGCCGTCTGGGAAAGTCTTTCCGTCACGCCGCAGACGTTGAGAAGATTACCGAACATCAGACAGCCGACAAGCTGCGCCGCATCGGGAAGAAGCAGAGCAACGATAAAGGTAACGACGAGCGGGAAAAGAATCTTTTCGAGCTTGGAAACCTGTTCGAGCGCGGGCATTTCGATGGCGCGTTCTTCCTTTGTCGTCAGAAGCTTCATCACAGGCGGCTGGATCATCGGGATCAGTGCCATATAGGAATATGCCGCGATCGCAATCGCACCTAAAAGATGAGGCGCAAGTTCCTTTGTGGTATTGATGGCTGTCGGACCGTCCGCACCGCCGATAATACCGATTGCCGCCGCTTCCTGTACGTTGAAGCCGAGCAGAAGGGCACCGCAGAATGCCGCGAAAACACCAAGCTGTGCTGCACCGCCGAGGAAGATGCTCTTGGGGTTGGAAATCAGGGGCGTAAAGTCGGTCATCGCGCCGATACCGATAAAGATCAGCGACGGATATACACCGAATTTAACACCGAGATAAAGAATATCGATCAGACCGCCTTTTTCAAAGACATCCTGAATGATGATCTTGGCTTGCGGATCGGCTTCGTTAATGAAGAGATCCATGTGAAAAAGGTTTGCACCGGGCAGATTGGTAAGCAACATACCAATTGCGATCGGCAAGAGGAGGAGCGGTTCATACTGTTTTTTGATTGCGAAATACACAAGAACCGCAACAATAATATACATAGCGAATGTTTTGAGAGCAAGCAGAGCATCACCACCGAACAGGCGCGCGATACCTGTGCTTTCCCAAAGCGTTACAAGACTTTTCAAAATAGAACTCATGGATGGATTCCTTTCAGGTTCGGGCGGCTAAAAGTAGCCGTAGGAATCTTAAAAAATAATAATAAATTAAGCAAGTGTTACAAGAACATCGCCTGCCTGAACGGTAGAGCCTTTGGAAACGGTAACGGAAGTAACGGTACCTGCATCGGGAGCCATAACTTCATTTTCCATTTTCATTGCTTCGAGGATGCAGAGAACAGCACCTTTGGCAACCTTATCGCCAACTTTTACGTTAACGGCGAGGATATTGCCGGGCATCGGAGCGGAAACGGAATATTTTGCGTCAGCGGCGGGAGCTGCGGGTTTTGCCGCGGGAGCAGGTGCTGCTGCGGGAGCTGCCACGGGTGCAGGAGCGGCTACGGGTGCAGGAGCGGCTGCAACAGGTGCGGGAGCTGCGTCTGTTACTTCTTCAACGGCTACGTCATAAACAACGCCGTTTACGGTTACACTGTATCTTTTCATGATAGTATTTTCCTCCAAGTTATAATTTTATCTTCTTTTTTTGAAAGAAACGACACGGAAGCCTTCGGGAGCTTTGCCTGTGTGCGCGGAAATCGCTGCGATGATCGCCGCGATGATCGCGCCGTCATCGGTAACGGGTGCTTCGGGAGCGATCTCTCCTACAGGAGCCGCTTCCGTTTTCGGAGTGTCTTTTGCTTCTTCGGCTTTTCTCGCCTTTTTTGCCTTGATCGCATTTTTTTTGAATGTTGCACGCATGATCTGAAGCACAACGAAAATAATGCCGAGGATCGCAAATACGACGAGCATACCGATAAACAACGTGGGAAGACCCGTTCCCACAAAAAGTGACCAATTTTCTGCAAATCCCGTTGCTACGGGCGCATTACCGGTAAGAAACATAATCATTCCCTCCTTCCGGTATTAAAGGAGCATAGCAAGTGCCGCGCCGATTCTTTGGCGAAGCTCTGCGCTGTCAATGATATCGTCGATATGACCGCTCTTTGCAGCTTCCAGCGGAGAAGCGAAACGGTCTGACCAAGCCTTTGCGGTTTCTTTGTGTTTGGATTCGTTTTTGACTTCGTCAAGGAACGCAACTGCGCTGTCGGGGCTCATCGCGGAAATTCTTGCTCTGTCAAGCGCGAGAGCGATGCCGCCGGTGAGAGCCTTGGAGCCCATCACGGTGTAAGCCGTGCCGTAAGACGCGCCGAGCGTAACGGTAACGGTGGGGAGATTCATATAGGAAGCATTGCGCTGCGCGTAGGTGGAGGCAAGTCTTGCAAGGATTCTTGCGAAGCCCTTTTCTTCAAAGCTCTTGCTGTCACCGATGCCGTTACCGTCAACGAGGGTTACGACGGGAAGTTCTGCTGTGTAAGCGGTTTCAAGAGCGAAGATCGCTTTCTTTGCCGCGCCTGTGCAGAGGAAACCGTCCTTATAGGAGGGATTGTTTGCGATGACTACAACGGGATTGCCGCCGATGGTCGCAAGACCCGTTACCATGCTCTTTGCGTTTTCGCCGCAAAGCTCTGTGAAAGAACCCGCATCAAACGTCTGAGCGATGATATCGTGAATATCATATTTGTCATTTGCGAGAATGCCTTCGATATCGAGGACACGGTTGATATCGTCAGCTATTTCAACTGCACCCGCGAAATATTTGATAAGATCACGCGCCTTGAAGGTCGCGGCTTTATCGTCTTCGCAAACGATATCGATGAGAGAAGGATCAACGGAGATCGCATCTTCCGTCTTGCCGGAAAGAGCGGCATAGAGCTTGCCTGTTTTCTTTGCGCCGATAACAACGTCGAACATTTCTGCCATAACTGCGGTAGAGCCGCCGCAGATACCTGCAACAACGGCGATCTTCGGAACGTCTGCGTCTTCAAGCGCGCACATGATGGAGCCGTAGCCTGCGAGTGCGTCAACGCCTTCGAGAATTTTTGCGCCTGCGCTGTCAAATACGCCGATGATGGGTGCGTTTGCTTTTGCTGCCATTGCAATGATGTTTACGATCTTTTTCGCGTGCATTTCACCGAGTGCACCGTGCAAACGGGAGAAGTCCTGCGAAAATGCGTAGACGAGCGTGCCGTTTACAGCGCCGTAGCCTGTGATAACGGGTTCAAAGCTGTCGTCTGTTTCTTTGTCGAGCTCGGTTCTCTTGCGTCCGATGTATGCGCCGATTTCAACGAACGTGCCTTCGTCAAAAATCAAGCCCATACGATCTCTTGCGCAAAGACGACCCGCTTTTGCGAGTGCTTTCTGCTCTGCGGTCTGTCCTTTCGTAAGGAGAGCGCGAAGCTCGGCTGTTGTTTTGGTTACTGTTTCAGCCATGATGGTTTCATCCCTTCTTATAAAGATTTTTGCTTTTTTTCATAAAACAGGGCTTCCAAACATTATCCACCCCATTTTAATATATCAATTATATGATATCATATCCCTTTCAAAAAGACAAGAATTTTCTGAAAATTCTTTCAAAAAAATCAAACGGATTTTGTTCGGTTTCAGATTGCCCGAAAAGCGATGCGGAATCTTGAGAGGATCATAAAACTCCCCAAATACTAAAAATTCACGAATTTATCGAAAAACAAAAACGGCACTTCTGTACGAAGTACCGTTTTTGCTGATCGGTGTATACAAGTTGTTTTAATTGAATGTCAATCAGTCTTTTTTGTAACCGATATTTTTTGCTTTTGCAGGATCAAATACGAGGTTGCAGATGGAAGCGACCAAAGTATAGATACCGCAAGTGATGTAACCGAGAATGAGGTAAGCGAGGGTTCTGGAAGTATAACCTTCAGGCTTCAAAGAAGTGTGGTTGATGATAATGCTTCCAATCCAGCCGAGGAAAAATGTGAGAAGGAAGCGGACGAGTTTGTTGTTATCCATGATAGATCTCCTTGAATCATATAATCATAAAAGTCAAATGCAATCGCCGTTATACACACCGAAAAATATAACGCCGCATTGCTTGATTTCATTATAACATATTTTTGCGAAAAAATCAAGCATATTCATCATCAGATCAATCTTGTTTTTTGCTCCGTGAGCATACCGTCAACGGAAAGATAAACAAGCCCTCTGTTATCATAGCCTACGCCGTATGTATGACCGTCAAGTGTTGCCGTCAGCAGATGTGCTTTTTCTAAAAGCGCAGTATATTCCGCATAAACTCTGCCGTCGATGACAAGTTCATTGGTCTTTTTCACTCTGCGGTAAACGATCTTGTGTCCATAAATCTCACTCGAAAGAAAAACTTTTTCTTTTTCAGCAGTATCCGCATAACGAATCACCTTGGAATCGGGAATATCCTGTCTGATCTCCTCCGCTTCGGGATCCACCGGCGTTTTCACTTCCGTCGGAATCTTTTTCAGCTTGAAATACGCGATAATACCCATCGTAAGGCTGACGATCACCCAAATATGGAACAAAATATCCATCATGATTTCCGCAGAGATGCCAACGTAGATGAGCAACCATGCCGTATCCAAAGCGAAGAAAGCAAGAGCAAAAATCAGCCAGCCGACTTTCTGATTTTTGGAAAAAATATAGGCGAGCAGATAAAGCGCGATAATGACGATGGAAATGCCCAATACGATATAGTAAAGCGAACTATCCGCAAAATCCATATTCGCATAAATCCCCGTATATGTTTCCCTGGGATACATACCGCAAAGGAACATGGCAAGATCTGTCAAGGTATAGGGAACGCTTGCGGAAAAAAGAAAATAGGAATTGCTTCCCGTTACGAGAAGAACGAGATTGATTGCCGTGAAGGCTACAAGCAAAAGCAGATTTGCTCTTGCGCCGTTATAACGACTTGCTTGTATCTGTGCTTCCAGCATCGGTGTTTTTTCCATTTTTTGTTTCATAAAAATCCTCCTGTTGTCCTGAAAATGTTGATTTGAAAAAATCTTCTATATATAAAACGCTTGGTCAGACAAATTTTCGACAAAATTTCAAATTGTTCACACTTTGTTTACAAATTTCCGCCCAAAAAACAAAAAACGCACCACAAGGAAAGTTTTTGAAGGATTTTCAAGGGAACTTTTTACAAAAAGTTTCCTTGAAGCAGGTTCGGGCGGCAGCCCGACTATTCCGTAACCAAGAGCGCGCGAAATTCCTCGATAGGCATATTGCGTGTCACGTAACTGCGGGGGAGCGCAGTATTTTCATAATAAGGCTCTTGCGGGGGATTGGTCGTATAGCAATAGAGATAGCCATGTTTTTCCGCAAAAAGCTCGACCATGTCGTTATATGCGCCGTTGGGGTAAGCAAGGGCAGTTACGGGTTTACCTATGATGGCTTCGATGGCGGTCTTCGATTCGGAAAGCTCTCTTTCGATCTCCTCGGAAAGCGCGGTGTCCAGCTTCGCATGAGTGACCGTATGGCTTCCGAAATGGAAAAGACCGCTTTCCTGCATCTCTTTGATCTGTGCTTCCGAGAGATGACCTTCCGTGCCGATCATGGAGGAGGGCAGAAAGACCGTTGCTTTCATGCCGTATTTCTGTAAGAGCGGAAATGCTATGGTATAGTTATCCTCATAGCCGTCATCGAAAGTGATGACAACGGCTTTTTCACCGTTTTTGATTTTGTAAGGCTCGTCCGCAAAAAAAGTCTGATAGCCTTCATCACGGAGCGTTTTCAGTTGTTCTTCGAAATCCGCTTCTTTGACGAAAAGATATTCGTTGGAACCGTACGTTTCATCGTTGATTAGATGATAGAGAATGATTTTCGTATCGGGGGTATAACGGTATGTTCTTTTTCCTCCGTAATGAATAAAAAAGAGGATCAGTGCCGTCGCAATTACAAGCAAAAAGACGGCAATGACGGCGATTCTCGTGGGAAAAACGCTCCGACAGGAGCGTTTTTCCGTATGTTGCGGTTTATTCAGCAGTTTTTGCATCGTTATTCATATTGAGGATGGGAAGCGTGCCTTCGCCGCCGACATAGGTGGGAAGCTCGCCGTTCCATTGTTCAACGGTCTTGTAATCGATCAATTCCTGAGAAAGACTTGCCGCGATCTTTTCATTGGCTTCCGCTTCTTTTTCGCCTGCATAGGCTTTTGCGTCAGCTTCTTTCTTTTGCGCTTCCGCAGCGGCTTCTGCCTGAATGACCGCTTTTTCTGCTTCTGCCTGTGCCGCAATGACAGCGCGTTCAGCGGCGGCTTTGGCTTCGATATTTGCCTGTTCCTGCTGGATTTCGGCTTTCAGTTTTTCCTGTGCGGCAACCTGTTTTGCTTCGACGGCATTGGTAAATGCATCGGAGAAATCAAGGTTTTCGATGGAAGCATCGATGACTTCGACGTTATAAACAGCAAGTTTGGCGGTCAGATCTTCTCTGATCTGCAACGAAAGTGTTTCGCGGTTGGCGATCAGTTTTTCCGCATCGTATTTTGCGATCACACTTTTGACGGATTCCTGAATACGCGGAAGAATGATGGTATCGTAATAATGCTGTCCGATGGTGCGGTAAATCGTTTGTGCATTGGATTTTTCGATCTGATAGTTGATGGTATAGCTGGTATCGACTTCCTGGATATCGCTGGAGAAACAGCTCATATCAACAACGGCTTTCTGAATACGGTTATCCATTTTGACGACTTGCTGCCACGGCAATTTGGTATGTACACCCGCTTCGAAGGTATAATCTTCCACACGTCCGAATGTGGTAACGATACCCGTATGACCTGTGGGGATGGTCGTGATACAATCCGTCGTGATACCGGCGATACCGACAACGAGAGCGACTGCCATAACGACAAGACCTACTTTTTTGTGATTCGGATACGTACCGCGTTTACACTTTTTCATAACGTAAACGAGCGCGATCACGGCAACGAGGATGGCAATCATGCCAATGAGAAACATAAACATAAAAAACTCCGTTCCGCCGCTTATGCGGCAATTTGATTTTTCGGATAAAGATTCTGTTATTTCGATGATGCAAATATCCTTAATCCTTATTTTAGTCTTTTTTGTTTGTCTTGTCAAGTTTTTGTATAAGAAAATACGTTTATGGACAAAATACCCATATCTTTTGATATACAGAAAGGATGTTTACGATCATGAAAAAAATCGGATTTTTCGGACTTTTGATCTTTTGGGTTTTATGTCTTGGTATGACGGTCAATGCGGCGATGTTATCTCCCGCAATTTCCGTGATGCAGGAAGATTTTGAGATGGTGAAAACAGGGGTCGGACTCAACAGCGTTTCTTTTGATGAGGACGATTTCATTTCCGTTTTGGGAGAAGCGGATTTCAAGGGAATCACGGTGACGGGATTGCCCGATGAAACGGACGGTACGCTCAAGCTTGGTATCAAAGATATCAAGGAAGGCGATGTCATTGAAAGGGAAATGCTGGCGGCACTTCGGTTTGTGCCCGCGGCAGAAGGAAAAACGGCTGTTTTTGATTTTCTGCCCTATGGAACGGATTATGAAAAACCGTTCGTTTGCACGGTCTATATGCTGGATACCTTGAATTTTGCGCCCGTTGCAGAGGCAAGTGTGTTGAAAGCCAAAGAGTCTATCCCTGTATATTCTTCCTTAACAGCAAAAGATCCCGATGGGGATGAGATCACTTATCACTTAGTATCTGCACCCCAAAAAGGTACACTGACATTGATGGAAAACGGAGAATTTTCTTATATCGCGGATGAAAACGGCAAAGGTTCCGACCATTTTTCATATTATGCGGCTGACCGTTACGGCAATCATTCCGACATTATGACGGTTTCCATCACGACCACGGAAAATAAAAGCGGTATCGTTTATACCGATCTTTCTGAAAATGAATGTGCGCTTTCTGCGGTCAGCCTTGCCGAAAATGGTGTGTTTGTCGGTGAGAAATTAGGTGATGAATGGTATTTTCATCCTGAAAAGACCGTTACCCGTGCGGATTTTCTGATGATGGCAATGCGGATGTGTGATATCGATACGGCACTTCTTGCTTCCAATGATTCGGGTTTTGCGGATAAAGATATCTTTACCGATACACAGAATCGTTATATTTCCGCAGCGGCACGGCAAGGTCTTGTCGTGGGATTGGATACGGAAGAAGGCAGATGTTTCTGTCCGAACGATCCGATCACATCCGAACAGGCATCCACGCTTCTCGGTAGATTTGCAAAATATAAAGAACTTTCTTTCGGTGATATCGTGGCGGCTTCCATTGATACGGAAGGTACGATCTCCGATGACGGATTTGCCATGCTCGCATCTGTCGGTCTTGTCGCAAATGAAGAACGGAAAGCCGAAATCACCCGTGCCGATGCCGCAAGGCTTATTTATACTTTGACAGAAAAAGAATAATCAAAATGCTCTCCTTTTCGGGAGAGCATTTTTCGGTTTGTCGATGAAGTCGGTTTCAAAATTGAGCTTCGGATATTATAAGTGTTCTTTTATGAATATCCACCTATCAGTGTTATCACTCATTTCACTTGCATATACGTGGAGATCGAGATAATTGGTAACACACAAATGGCAGTTCTCTTTTCCGGTATGAAGCGTTATGATATTGCGCTTATTATAATTCCCTCTGTTATACGGAATCCATTTAGTATCACTTCCGGTTGGGTTTTTTACATTGACCCGCAAGACACCGTCATCATTTTCAAATCCAAAAAATTCCATAAAGGAACTATCCCCTTTTACATCAAGAAATGCTTTTTTGTCTTCTTTTTTGGTAACCATGATATCACATTCGTTACCTACAAAAAATTCGATACGATGAAGCGGTTCAAAAACACACTGCTTTTCATTGTTGGGATTCATATTCACTCTTTCCTCTTTGACTTGCCCAAAAAGAACGCCGATCTCAACACTAAAAAGTTCGGCAATCAGAGGAAATAAAGTAACATCGGGATATCCTATACCGCATTCCCATTTGGAAATGGACTGAGGGGCAATGCCCAGCTTCTCTGCCAACATACTCTGTGTCCAACCGCGCTCTTTCCGTAACTCAAATATGATATTACAAAATTTATTAAGATGATACATAAATTCACTCCCTTCTGCAATTACATTGTAACACAGGGTTTTTTTGTTTTCAATAACCGCAAAGTTGTAAAAGTTTAAAGTTGAATTAGAAGTGAAGTTGCGGCTTCGCGGATTTTTAACGCCATGCTTGCAACGAAATCTATGTATTACTCATTATTTAATCAAATATTTTGGATCGATTATCTCGTTTGCCACGCGCACCATTTTTTCTCCTGCAAAAGTAATAGTAAATTCGTGGGAAGTATAAATCATCCATTGTTTTGAATCATCATAATAATAACTTTCAACATACCACGGAAAATTATATCCATCTGCATCAGCTTCGTACAGCAAGGTTTTCAAACTAACAATTTTAGGTTCGGTGTTAAAATCTTGATTTTGGATTGCGGTCACCGTATCAATGGATAGATTAGAAAGCACAGTTTCTATTTGTTTTATTCCGTTATCGTCATCGAACATTTTCTAAAGATCAAAAGCAACGACAGGAATATTAAATTTAATGCTTTTGAGAGGACACCAATAGTCTATAGAATAATACGGAGAATTACTCAAATCCGAAGTCAAATATGTTTTGATTCTTGAAAAAAATTCTTGCTTTGTCATTTATACCACTGCCTTTTTTATTATACCACAATTTTGTAAATATTTCAACTGTTTCGCAAGTCTGAATCTATCTACAGGTTCGAAAACCCCGCAAGGGCAAACATCATTGAAAAAAGCACTTGCTTTCGCAAGTGCTTTTTCTGGCTGGGATAGTTGGATTCGAACCAACGAATGCAGCAGTCAAAGTGCTGTGTCTTACCGCTTGACGATATCCCAATATTCGATTCTTTTAAGATTATAGCACAAACACAAAGGAATTGTCAAGACCAAAAGAGAAAAATATACAAAAAATCCCGTTCAATCGAAATTGAACGGGAAAATTTTTAAGTTTTCAGAAGGTTACTTTTAGTAATGGCTTTCAATACGAATGCCGTTACAACGGTAAGTATGATACCGAGAGGGAAACAGATCCAGATATTCTGAACGAAACCGGAGATGAGGAACATCACAAAGGAGATGCCCGCAACGGTGAGCGCATAAGGAAGCTGTGTGGAAACGTGAACGAGGTGGTCGCACTGTGCGCCTGCGGAGGACATGATCGTGGTATCGGAAATCGGAGAACAATGGTCGCCGCATACCGCACCGGCAAGACAAGCAGACATACCGATGATGAGAAGTTCGCTTTCTGCGGGGAAAATTGCCGTAACAATCGGGATAAGAATACCGAACGTACCCCAGGAAGTACCTGTGGAGAAAGAAAGGAAGCAAGCAACCAGGAAAATGATCGCGGGAAGGAAGTTTGCAAGACCTTCTGCCGCACCGTTCATGAGATCGTATACGTAATATTTTGTACCGAGGAGGGAGGTCATATTCTTGAGTGCTGTTGCAAAGGTAAGGATAAGGATCGCGGGAACCATTGCAATGAAACCATCAGGCAATGCGGCAAGACTTTTCTGAATGGGAAGAACCTTACGGATTGCAAGATATGCAATCGTGATAACCAAAGCAACCAAAGCACCCATAGGAAGACCGACCGTTGCATCTGTATTTGCGAATGCATCTGCAAGATTTGCACCGTCAAGTATACCGCCGACGTAAACGAGTGCGAGCGTACAGCATACGATGAGAGCAATAACAGGGAAAAGAAGATCCATCACTTTGCCGTTTTCATTGGCTTCGGGAAGTTTTGCTTCGCTTTCGCTGTCAACGGCATCGATCGTTTTGCCTGTCTTTTCAAACTGATATTCATATATTGCCATTTTACCGTAATCAAAACCGATAAAGGTGATCGCAGCGATGAAGACAAGTGTCAGGATTGCATAGAAATTATAAGGAATTGCGGAAATAAAGAGCGCAAGACCTTCGCCTTCCGGTGCATAGGAAGAAACCGCCGCTGCCCAGCTCGAGATCGGAGCGATCATACAAACGGGAGCTGCTGTGGAGTCAATGAGATAAGAAAGTTTTGCACGGGAGATCTTTTTGGAATCCGTAACGGGAAGCATAACGGAACCAACGGTCAGACAGTTGAAATAGTCATCGATAAAGATCAGGATACCGAGAAGGAAGGTCGCAAAAATTGCGCCTGTTTTGGTTTTGATATGTGTGGTTGCCCATCTGCCGAATGCCGCAGAACCGCCCGCACGGTTGACAAGCGCAACGAGCATACCGAGCTCAACAAGGAAAATAAAAATACCCGCATTACCTACGATGGCATCGATCAGACCACCTTGGGTTGTAGCATCCATTGTTCCTGTAAAGCTGAAATTGCTGTAAAGCACCGCACCGGAAACGACACCGATGAAAAGGGAGCTATAAACTTCTTTTGTAATGAGCGCAAGACCGATTGCGATCACAGGGGGAAGCAATGCCCAAATCGAACCGCGGACTTGCATCTCGCCGCCGCAAGTTTCACATTCTGCCGCTGTTTCCGCTGTGCAATCGGGGCAAGCGACGGTTGCCATCGCGCCATCTGTTACAGCCGCAACGATCATCAACGCAAGGATGATGAGAGAAGCGACGAGAAGCGCGATCTTTTTTGTTTTTGTCATGATAATCTCCAATCTGTTTTTTTGTTATTTTATATAAAAGGAAAGACCGCGGAAGTACCGCGGTCTTGAAAAAAGGAATGTCTTTACTCAAAAAACCGATAGCTCTCCGCAACGCGACAGTCTGAAAGATATTTTCTTTCAGCCCAGCCAGCAAAAACGCCTGCCGTTTTTACCGCTTCGGCGAAAAGCCCTTTCATCGCTCTTGCATGGAGTTTTTTACGATTACTTTTGCGTTTCGCGCCTCTATCCTCATTATATATATTGGATTTCAGTATACACTTTTTATAATATATTGTCAATAGATATATTTATTTTTTTCATTTTATAGGAATCCTTTCAGCAGCTTGGACTGCAATTTTTTGAAAAAAAGAGAGTTCGCAGCTTTTTTTCCGTGATAATCTTCCGAAAAAGTGATAAAATGAAATCACGAAAGGCGCAGACAGCAAAATTCAGGGTGAAATCGCCGCGACGTTTTCATAAAAAATGCGCCTTGACAAAGATGCTGACAGCAAAATTTATTTGTGTCCGCCTACATAAACAAACGCATCTTGTAAAATGAAAAGGCACTCACAGCAATCGTGATTTAGCTTAGTGGATAAAGCAGTGTCATTCGACACGAACGCGGGTTCAAATCCCGCATCAAAAGTGCCTTGTATGAAAAAATCCGAAAGAAAAGGAGAGAGTTTCATGTTAAACTATCTAAAACAGGAAGTAAATAAGACTTTCACCGAAAACGGTGCGGTCACTCATATTTCAACCATGTCCGATTGCCTTGACCTGTTTGCGACGATCGGTGCCATCCGTTCGGCAAGCGACAGCGAGATCCAAAACCGCTTTGCACGCGCTTTTGCGGAAGATAAAGATATCGCTATGAAGCTCTTGTTCTTCGCACGTGATATTCGCGGCGGTCTTGGTGAACGCAGAGTTTTCCGTGTGATTATGCGTTGGCTTGCACAGAACGCGGCGGAAAGCGTCCGCAAAAATCTCGAATACGTCGGAGAATACGGGCGTTTCGACGACTTGCTCGCATTGATGGATACCTCTTGCGAAAAAGCCATGTTGGATACGCTGAAAAAGCAGTTTGAGAAGGATATGAAAGCATTACGGAATGGCGGCAACGTATCGCTTCTTGCAAAATGGCTTCCCTCCGTCAATACTTCCAATGCGAAGGCTGTCATATATGCGAAAAAGATTGCCCGTCATTTCGGAATGCGTGAGGCAGAGTACCGCAAAGCACTTTCCGCACTCCGCGCAAAACTCACTATTATAGAAAATCATCTTCGCGAAAGAGATTATACCTTTGACTATGCAAAGCAGCCTTCCAAAGCCATGTATAAATACCGCAAGGCATTCATCCGCAATGACGGCGAAAGATATGGCGATTTTATCGCAAGCGTTTCCCACGGGGAAGTAAAACTTCACGCCGATACCTTGTATCCTTATGAACTCGTGGGTGCTTGTCTGAACTCTTTGGGCTTTGGACGTATGAACAGACTCTCCAAAGAAGAAGTTGCAAGTTTGAATGCCATGTGGAACAGCCTTCCCGATTTCACCGATGGCGAAAACAATCTTGCCGTCGTGGATACGTCCGGCTCTATGTACTCATGCGTAAAACCCTCGCCCGCATCCGTTGCATTGTCGCTCGGTCTGTATTTTGCGGAACGCAATACGGGTATTTATAAAGATCATTTCATTGAATTTTCGGCAAGACCCCAATTGATCGAGATCAAAGGCGATTCCTTCGTCGAACGCGTCCGTTACGTCACACAGTTCAATGAGATTGCCAATACCAATCTCGAAGCCGTTTTCGATCTGATCCTCCGCACCGCCGTCAAAAACAAAGTGCCCAAAGAACAGCTCCCCAAAAGACTTTATATCATTTCCGATATGGAATTTGATTCCTGTATGGAAAATACCGATATGACAAACTTTGCATCCGCAAAGAAAAAATTTAAGGCAAAAGGGTATGATCTGCCCGAAGTCATCTTCTGGAATGTCGCAAGCCGTAACAGACAGCAGCCCGTTACAAGAAATGAACAGGGGGTTGCTCTCGTATCCGGCTGTACACCGCGGTTGTTTTCCATGACGATGGACGGAAAACTCGAACCTTATGCTTTCATGATGGAAGTCGTGAACAGAGAAAGATATGCCGATATCGTTGCCTGAAAACCAAAAATTTTTCTCCTGTATGATTACGGGAGATTTTTTTTGAAAAAATGAAGAAAAAGTCCTGTTTTTGATAGCTCTATATGATATCGAAAATGCTTATTTTCCCTTTTAATAGTTTATCTCCATAATCCGAAAAAGCCTGACATTTATATTCTGCTTGTCGGGTTTTTTCTTTTTTGTTTTGTCGAAGTTTGTCAAATGAGAGCGAAAATTCCTTTATTGTTATCGATAAAAAATAGAGCTAAAGCCTTGTCGTATGACAGGGCTTTTCTTTAGGAAAAAACTTGTATTTCAAAGGTTTGTGTGTTATAATGAGAGCAACGATCTTATTTCCCGAAAGGAACTTAAACTTATGAAAACTTATGAAGCTATCGCTGTTTCTTTTGATGTGGCGAAACCCGTTTGGGCGACCGGTAGAGAAACAGAAATGAATCTCTGGCTCTCGTTTCGTACCGTTGCGAAAGGTGCGGAAAAGACCGTTCTGAAGTTGACAGGTTCTTCCGCTTATGAAGTGAAAGTAAACGGAAAATTCATTGCATTCGGACCGGCAAGATGTGCGCACGGTTTTTACCGTGTGGATGAACTCGATCTTTCTGCCAATATCACGGAAAATGCGGTCATTACCGTGAACGTTGCGGGTTATAATGCTGATTCTTATTACCATCTGAATCAGCCGTCGTTTCTTTGCGCGGAACTTAGTGAAAACGGTGAAATCACTGCCGCAACGGGTAAAAACGGATTTTTATGCCGTGTCATGACCGAACACGAACAAAAAGCAGAACGCTTCGCGGGACAAAGAACCTTCTGTGAAGTCTACAACATTTCTCCTCTTAAAAAAATATGGGAAACGATGCCTGAAATCAGAGAAAAAGCATATGCTGTGCCTTTTCTTTGCGAAACGGAACCGAAAAATTTCATAGAACGCGGTTCTTATTATAATACTTATGATAAAATTTTTGCAGAAAAGATCGTTTCCCGTTCGGAATTTACAATAGAGGATTATGCCGATCGTGTGCGCTATCCCGCTTTTATCGTTCCGAGAAATGGGGATGCAGGCCCTTGCAGAAAGATATTTCCGCTTGCGGAAGTGGAAACGGATCTTTTCATCAAGGCAAGAAACGCAGAGATTCGTAATCTTCACAAAATCGATGAACTCCCGACAACACAGACCATCCGTGCGGGAGAAGCCGTTACTTATAAAATGGCACGCAATACGACGGGCACCTTTGATCTTGACGTTGCCTGTGACGACGGTACGGAGCTTGTCATCACCTTTGATGAGATCATCGGAGAAAACGGTCAGATCAATTTCCGCCGTATGTATACGTTGAATGCGATCATGTGGAAGCTTTCGGGCGGTATCCATCATCTTTCTTCCTTTGAACCGTATACGCTGCAATATATGACCGTTCACGTCCTGAAAGGCAGAGCATTCGTCTCCGATATCGGACTCCACTATTTTGGTGCGGAACAGATTGAACGTCGTTATCACGGGCAAGATGAAACGCTTCGCCAGATTTTTGATGCCGCTGTGGAAACTTACCGACAGAATACCTTTACGATCTATATGGACTGTCCTTCCCGTGAGCGTGCGGGATGGCTTTGCGACAGCTTTTTCACGTCTCGTGTGGAAAAAACCTTGACAGGAAAAAGTGAGATCGAACGTGTTTTTCTTGAAAATTTCTTCTTGCCTGATTCGTTCTCATGGTTACCGAAAGGGATGTTCCCGATGTGTTATCCCGCCGATCACAGAAACAACAATTTCATTCCGAACTGGGCGATGTGGCTCGTATTGCAGTTGCAGGAATATCTCGCAAGAACAGGCGACCGCGCGTTTATCGATCAGGTGAAAGTCCGCATCTATGAACTGCTCGATTACTTCAAACGCTTTGAAAATACAGACGGACTTCTGGAAAAACTGGAAAGCTGGGTCTTTGTTGAATGGTCTGAATGTAATAAACTGACACAGGATATCAATTTCCCCTCCAATATGCTGTATGCCAATTTGCTTCGTGCCGTTGCCGAACTTTATGCGGATGATAGCCTTACCGAAAAAGCAGATCGTTTGAAGACAACGATCAATGAAAAAGCTATGACGGAAAGCGGTTTCTATTGTGATAACGCAGTTTACGGCGAGGACGGTATCGCGCGTCTTTCGGGTAAGCGCACGGAAACTTGTCAGTATTACGCATTTTTCTGCGGTATCACAAGTCCCGAAGAAAATCCGGAACTTTGGCAGAGAATGCTTCATGATTTTGGACCCGAACGCATTGTTCCATACAAATGGCCCGCATTTACACCCGAAGCCAAATGGCAGGATATCTATCCTTCCAATTCTTTTGTTGGTAATTATCTGCGTCTGGAATTGCTTTATCGTTACGGAGAACATGAAAAGCTAATCGGCAATATCAAAGGTTTCTTCAAAAAGATGGCGGATACCACGGGTACGCTTTGGGAAAATGATTCCACATCGGCAAGCTGTAACCACGGTTTTGCTTCCCATGCGCTTTATTGGATGGATAAACTTGGCTTGATTCAATAAACAGATTGCAACATCCGTGTATTTTCTGAATCATAGAAAAGGAGGCGCCGTTCGGTCAATGTCATTAAGTTAATTTAATGCCCCCAAGAAAGATGCACTTAACAAAGCTGGAAAAGCAGAGTTAAGTGCATTTTTTGGATAAAAGAGCATGACGAAAAGACAGACGAGAAAGTCTGTCAAAAAAGTATTGCAAA
>JAFUQQ010000031.1 GCA_017472285.1 Clostridia bacterium
TATTAGCGAGCTAATAAAATCGACCGCACACTTTTGCTTTTTTGTCAACCCCTTTTTCAAAATTTCTTTAACTTTTTTGCAAAAAAAGAGCCAAGTCCATTTCTGAACTTGGTTCTTTTCTTAACTTAATGACATTGCGCACAGGGGCTCCCCTACAAAAAAATCAAGAATGATCTTCCGTATTTTGATTATTTTCCAATTTTTTATTGATGATCTCCAGATTGTGTTTTTCGATCTTATCGGAGACGTAATAGAAAAAGATCAGACCAAGAAAGGCAAGTGCAAACATGGGTATCACAAGGAAAAGAAGTTTTTTTGTCCAATTTTCAGAGTTCAAAGTACCGAATGCGAAAAGTGAGCCAACCGCAAAACAAAAGCCAACAAACATCACGATACCGCGTCTGACCCAGAGATGCTTGGAAAAGAGCTTGAGCTCAAACGTGAAAAAAGCAAAGATTTCAACGGCAATACCAAGACAAAAGCTCATCTGCATCTCTCTGATGCTATAACCGTCAAATACGAGCGAAAGAAAAAGGTTTGTAAGCCCCATCACACCCATTCCGTACATAAAAGAATATTTAAATTTATTCCACATAATCACACCCCCAATTTTTGTTTGATCTCCGAAACGTACGCTCTGGAAACGAGAATTTTTTCGCCGTTTAAAAGCGTTGCGACGAGTCTGCTGTTTTCCGCGGGTTTGATGCTCCGCATTTTTGCAAGATTTGCAATTGCGGTTTTGGATATCCGCGCAAATTTTGAATTTTGCAGGCTTTCTTCGATCTTATAAAGTCGTGCCGCGGTTTCATACGTTTCCTTTTCGGTATAAAAAAAGGTTTTTCCGTCCACCGATTCAAAATAATAAATATCTTTCATCGGAATGAAGAATGTTTCTTCATCCTTTTTTCCCGCAAACGTATGCCCGATGAGTCCGATATGCGCGATGATTTCTTCCAGCTCTGCCGTCATTTCCGCGCAAACGATCGTGATCTCCGTTTCTTTTGCGTTTCGATCTTCGTGAATCGTGATCTTCAAGGTCTTTTCCTCCGTTTCCTTTGATTACAGTTTCAGTATACAGGAAGTTTTCTTGTAAATCAAGCGATTTTCGCTCTCCTGCATTTTTGGCGCGGTGAGATACAAGAAAACTGCTTTGGATGTATTCAAATTCATAAAATCATCTTTATTTTTTCATAATTATATGGTATAATAACATATAAAATCGTTTGGAAAAAGGAGAAATATCCGTGAAGCTTGAAAATAAAGTTGTTCTCCATGCTTGTGACGGTTATGATGAAACCCGTCTGACAGAAATATTACGTACACAAATGGATATGCTTGGTTATGACAGCGCATTTTTTGCGGGAAAAAAGGTCGTTATCAAGCCAAATCTTGTCATGAAAAAAGAACCCGATGCGGCGGCAACCACGCATCCTGTTGTTCTTTCCGCCTTGTTGACCGTACTTGCGGAACGGGATTGCAAACCCTTGATCGCGGAAAGTCCCGGCGGACTTTTTAACCGTCAGCGATTGGAGGGGGTTTACCGTGTCTGCGGCATCACGCCCGTTGCGGAAAAACACGGTGTTCCTTTGAATTATGATACGGATTCCGTCAATATTGCATATCCCGACGGAAAAACGGTTAAAATGTTTCATATATTGAAGCCCGTTGCGGAAGCGGATATTCTGATCGATCTTTGTAAATTAAAGAGCCATTCTCTGACGAAGATGAGTGCGGCTGTCAAAAACTTTTTCGGAACGATCCCCGGTATTGAAAAATTTGAAATGCACGCAACTTTCCCCGATTATAAAGATTTCGGCAGTATGATCTGTGATCTTTGCGAAATGTATTGTAAGACCAAAAAGGTCATTGCCATTACGGATGCCGTCGTTGGTATGGAAGGAAACGGCCCAACGGCAGGCGATCCCAGAAAGATCGGCGCGATGCTGATGAGCTCCAATCCGTTTGCATCCGATGTAGTCGGAGAAACGCTGCTTGGCTTTGCGGGAACGGTGCCGATCGTGCGTGAAGGTGTTGCGAGAGGTCTTGCGCCCTCGGATATTTCGGGTATTACATTGCTTGGAGATGATATCAAACCCTTGCTGATTTCCGATTTCAAAGAGCCTGATACGGCGGAAAACCGTGCTCCTTCTGCCCTGACCGTGCTTTCACGCGGAAAACTCGGACGTTTCTTTATGCCTCGTCCCGTTGCCATGTCCGATAAATGCCGCGGTTGCGGAGAATGTGTGGCATCCTGCCCGCAACATACCATTGAACTTGTCGTTAAGAATGGCAAAAAACTTGCCCGTGTCCGTCATGGTAATTGCATCAGATGTTATTGCTGTCAGGAGCTTTGTCCGTTTGAAGCAATCAAAGTCAAAAAGAACTTTGTGATCCGTATCGTCGGTTCTATATAATTATATTTTGGGGGATGATTTTCTCCATAAGAATGAAAAGAGTGATTACATATGAAAAAATTATCCGTACTTGCGCCTGCAAAGATCAATTTATATCTGAACGTCTGTGCGCGCCGTGCAGACGGTTATCATGATATTGAATCCGTCATGCAGACCGTTTCGATTTTTGACCGTCTGACTGTAATCAGAAATGATGCAAACGGTACGAAAAATATTGCGCTTTCCTGCCGTGATTTCAAGATTCCGACGGATGAGCGCAATTTGATATACCGTGCGGCACAGCGTTTTTTTGAGGAAATGGAAATATCCGAATATGACGTTTCCTTTGTTCTTGAAAAAAAGATCCCGTCTGAAGCGGGACTTGGCGGCGGTTCTTCCGATGCGGCGGCGACACTTCTTGCGCTTGACCGTCTTTATGAAACTGCTTTGCCTTTGGAAAAACTGTGTGCGATCGGTGCAAAAATCGGTGCGGACGTTCCTTTCTGTATCAAAAAAGGAACGGTCTATACCACGGGAATCGGTGATATCATGGTCAGCGCACCGCCCATGCCTGATTGTGCTTTTCTCATTGCCATGCCTGAAGGGAAAGGAATCAATACGGCGGAAGCATACCGTGCCATCGATGCACTTCCTGAAAATATGGAAACTGTTGCATTTGAGGATTTCAAAAAAGCTGTTTCCGCTTGTGATATTACACGGATTTCCGCTTTGCTTTACAATAAATTTGAAAACGTAACGCCCGAATCTATCGGTTCTGCCGCACTTAAAGATATCTTCATGCAAACAGGTGCGATCGGTGCGCTGATGAGCGGAAGCGGTTCTGCTGTTTTTGCTATTTATCCGAATGTTGCTGAGGCACGCAAAGCCAAAGAACTTCTTCCCGACGGTGTGGATGCTTTTGTTTGCACCCCTGCCAGACGTGACTACCCTTATTTTGAGCTATGAGCGGCGAGTCGCCGCTCGATGTCATTCAGTTCAAACACAATTTTTTCAGTAAGGGCGAACTGTGTTCGCCCGTGGGCGTTCAAAGAACGCTCCTACGAAGTGGAGAGAATTTTTTAGCTATAATCAGGTTTTGCTCTTCTCATCAGTCAGCTTACGCTGACAGCTTCTCCAGAGGAGAAGCCTTTAGGAATCTTTTTTTGATTTTAAAATAATTCCGACTGTGATTTGTGCAACGGAAAGCACGATTGCGCCGATCAACAATATCCAACCGAGAACGGGATTTCTTCCATCTGCGACAAAATATATTCCAAACATAGCCATCGCCATAAGTCCGAGTATCATGATACCTGCGAAAATGGCAACTGCCGTACGAAAGGCTTTTCCGTTTCTTTTTTCTTCGGGAACGATTAACACCATCAGCTCGGCATAGAGCGTAACAATCAGTTCGAGTAAAAAATCAGCCATATAAAAATCTCCATTTTCCTTGCTTTACTTATATAGACACAAAAAAGGGGGAAAATAATGCAATCAAGAAATTTTGATCACAGAAATTTTTTCAATCCCGTAAAAACGGAAGATTTCGACTGCGTTTTCTGTAATTTCTTCTCCGCTGATGACGATGGGAACGGCGGGTGGACAAGAAACCGTCGGTGCGGCGCAGATTCTGCCGACCGCTTTTTCGATAGGGATAATTTCCTGTGCGCCGAGCATGGCTTTGCGGAGATTCATGCGGGAAATGTTTTTTTGCAGGGAAAAGGTTGGTGAGGGGAGTGTTTTTTTAGGTTTGATCTCATCAAAAGCGGCGGTGAGTCTTGCGAAATCGAGGTCGCTGTTTTCGGGTGTTATCATCAGCACAAGATATTCTCCGTCATAAAATTCGGGGATGATATGATTTTTTTTGAGATATGCCGCGAGTTGTTCGCCGGTATACCCGTATTTTGCCGTATGTAAGACTATTTTCAAGGGTTCGCTTTCTTCGGGAGCGAATCCCTTTTCGGTCAATTGCGTTTTGATGGCTTTGATTTTTTGGATACAGCAAGCAAGTCTTGTGGGATAATCGTCCGAAAGATAGCGGTTTGCGCGATCGAGGGATTGCAAAATCAGATAAGAAGGACTTGTGGAAGCGAAAAGGGCAAGCATATTTCTTGCATTTTCGAGATAAGTTTCAGGTGCATTTTGGGAAATATGCAGATATGCACCGCCTGTCAGGACGGGTAATGTTTTATGTGCGGAATCGCAACACATGGATGCGCCGAGCGCGATCGGATGTTCCGATGTTTTTAAGAAGTGCAGATATGCGCCGTGTGCGTTATCCACAAGCAAGGGGATATCATGTTTTTTGCAAACGTCGGAAAGTGCATGGATATCGGCGGTTTGCCCGAGATAATCGGGGGAAGTGATGTAGACGGCACAAGGTTTTTCGGGCATTTGGGGGAGTTTGTCTGCCAAAAGTTCCGCTGTGATCTCACATTTGCAGAGATGGGAAAACGGTTCGGGATAGAGCCATTCCACATCGAGATCGAGGAGTGCTGCGCCATAGATGAATGCTTTATGGGCGTTTCGTCCCGCTAAAATGAGCGGTTTTTCTCTGGTTGTGCTCTGCGTGGCAAGGGCAAGCATGGCTTTGATGGCAAGGGTAGATCCTTCGGCGGAATAAAAGGTATGTGCCGTACCAAAAAGCGAAGACGCAAGGTCTTCGCTTTCATTTATGATTCCGTCTGCCGAATAAAGCACGTCCGCGCCGTCGATCTCCGTGATATCAAGAGATTCCATGCCGAGAAAGGATTTGCCTTTGTGTCCCGGCATATGAAAACGGCTTTCACCCGATTTTTTATATGT
The DNA here is from genome assembly GCA_017472285.1 of Clostridia bacterium. GTDB lineage: Bacteria > Bacillota > Clostridia > Oscillospirales > CAG-272 > QALR01. Next base: position 5,199 of record JAFUQQ010000031.1, read on the forward strand.
TTCTACGAAATCTGAAATGGGTGTTTTCATGCTTCTTCCGATTCCGCTACCTGCATCATAACAGCACATTCGATTCTCTTTTTGAAGAGTTCACAGCCGTATTCATAGATACCGTTGATGGAGCCCGTTGCGTGATATGCATTTGCCGCGCAACCGCCCGAGCAATAGAGTTTTGCCCAGCAATCCTTACATTCGGGTCTTGCATATGCGTTGCAACTGCGGAACTCGTCTTGTACTGCTGTATTGGTAATACCGTCCCAGATATTGCCGAGGCTGTATTTGGGATCGCCTACGAACTGATGGCAAGGGAAGAGTTCGCCCCAGGGTGTGACTGCCATATATTCTGTACCCGAACCGCAACCGGTGATTCTCTTATAGATGCAGGGACCGTGCTTGAGGTCGAGCATATAGTGATAGAACGTAAAAGGTCTGCCTTCTTTTTTACGTTTGAGCATTTCTTTTGCGAGGCTCTCATACTGTTCAAAGAGTTTGGGGAGATCTTCTTTTGTGAGTGCATAAGGATCGCCGGGAGGACATACGACAGGTTCCATACTGAGTTCGGTGAAACCGAGATCTGCCATATGGAAAAGGTCGTTTGTGAAGTCTACGTTATTATGAGTGAATGTACCGCGGACATAATAATCCTTGCCGCCGCGTTTTTCTACAAGACGCTGGAATTTGGGAACGATGGTATCGTAACTGCCTTCGCCCGCATAATTCTTGCGGAAATGGTCGTTGACTTCCTTACGTCCGTCCAGGCTGAGAACGACGTTATGCATTTCTTTATTGAGGAAATCCATGACTTCTTCGTCGAGGAGAACGCCGTTTGTGGTGAAAGTGAAACGGAAGTTTTTACCCTTTTCTTTTTCGATGCTTCTTGCGTATGCGACGAGCTGTTTGACCACGTCAAAATTCATCATGGGTTCGCCGCCGAAGAAGTCGACTTCGAGATTTTTTCTTGTGCCGGAATTTTCAATGAGGAAATCAAATGCACGTTTGCCGACTTCAAAACTCATAAGTGCACGTTCGCCCTGATATTTGCCTTGGCTAGCAAAGCAATAAGAGCAGTTGAGGTTACAGGTGTGTGCAACGTGCAGACAAAGTGCCTTGATAACTTTGCTGTTGTTTTTATAGCTATAAGCCAATTCTTCAAACTGATCGACAGAGAAAAGTTTGCCTGCGTCTTCCAATGCTTTGATATCATCGATACAAAGAAGGATTTCTTCTTCCGTAACGTCGGGAAGATCGCCGTATTTTTTCAGAATTTCGCAAACGATTGCTTCTTTTGTGTTGGTTTTATACATCGCAATGATATCGTAAGCAACTTCATCGACGGTATGAACGGAGCCGCTGCAAGTATCAAGAACGATGTTATAACCGTTTAATTTATACTGATGTACCATTTTTTCATACTCCTAAATATAACAATACAAAACGCTGTCTGAAAAGACAGCGTTTTGTGAATTTACAGAAAATTTATTTCTTGTTCTGATTTTCGCACTTCTGGTTAGCAACGCCGCAAGATGTTTTGCAAGCGGACTGGCAAGAAGTCTGGCATTCGCCGCAACCGCCGTTGTTTACGGTTTTAACGATATCTTTGGTTTCGATAGTCTTGATTCTGTTCATAGGAAATACCTCCGTAAAAAATAATCTGTTTACAGCTTTCGCTGTGATTTACATTATCATTTTATCATACTGACGGGGAATTGTCAATAGTATTTTTGCCTTGTATTTAAGCTCTTGCAGAAACGATCTTTTCAGTTTCTCTTGCGATCATGAGTTCTTCGTTTGTGGGGATAACGTAAACTTTGACTTTGGAACCGGGCTTGGAGATTTCCATGGGACCCTGAGGTTTGTAAGTCTTAGCGTTTGCTTGGGTGTCGAGTTCGATGCCGAAGAATTCCATATCCTTGCATACACGTTCACGCATTTCAGAGTTGTTTTCACCCATACCTGCGGTGAATACGATCGCGTCAACGCCGTTCATAGCAGCAACATAGGAACCGATGTACTTCTTGATGCCGTAACCGAGGATGTTAGCAGCGAGAGTTGCTCTGTAATTGCCTTCTTTGACAGCAGCTTCGATATCGCGGCTATCGGAGGAAATGCCGGAAACACCGAGAAGACCGCTCTTCTTGTTCATGAAGTTGCTCATTTCGTCAGCGGTGTAGCCTTCTTTGTTCATGATGTAAGTAACAACAGCGGGGTCGATATCGCCGCAACGTGTACCCATTTCAACCCCTGCGAGAGGTGTGAAGCCCATGGAGGTATCGATGCACTTACCGCCCTTGACAGCAGTGATGGAAGAACCGTTACCGATATGGCAAGTGATGATCTTGGTTTCTCCGATGGGTTTGCCGAGAACCTTTGCCATTTCGTTTGCAACGTAGTTATGGGAAGTACCATGGAAACCATAACGGCGGATGCTGTATTTTTCATACATTTCGTAGGGAAGCGCGTACGTATAAGCGTAATCGGGCATCGTCTTGTGGAATACGGTGTCAAATACGATTACCTGAGGAACGTTGGGCATAACGGATGTGCAGCCTTCGATACCCATGATGTGAGGACCTGTGTGGAGAGGTGCGATTTCGCGGCAAAGCTCGAATCTTTCCATAACGTCGCCTTCGATATATACGTTATCGGAGAAGTAGTTACCGCCGTGAGCAGCTCTGTGACCAACGGCTTCGATCTGGCTCATATCGGAAATGCAGCCGATTTCGGGGTCGGTAAGGGTATCAACGACGATCTGGATGGCAACGGAGTGGTTGGGCATGGGAATATCGCGAACGATCTTATCACCGTCTGCGTTTTTGTGTTCAATGCTGCCGTCGATACCGATGCGTTCGCAAAGACCTTTTGCGAGAACGGTTTCGGTATTGGTGTCCATAAGCTGATATTTGAGCGAGGAACTGCCGGCATTTACAACGAGTACATACATTTTTAGTAATCCTCCATAGTTTTATATATTGATTTTATCGGAATTTTGCAGTATATTATTATTATACAGGATATTTCTTCCGATTTCAATACTTTTTTCGCTTTTTTCCCGCCTTTCTTTAGAAAAAGAAAGGCTTGGCGAAAGAAACCCTCTGTGCTGACTCTGACGCTATTTTGTGCGGAGTTTACGAGGAGGATGAGGAGAGCCAACGGTGCATTTTTGTAACGAATTTTGTTTTCGGAGAAATATTAATGATATTTATATGTGAAAGGAAAAGATATCATGACAAAACAAGCAGAAATGAAACTTTGGTATAAACGCCCTGCTCCGCTAATCGATGAAGGACATTTTGCAAGACAAAACGATCATCCCATGGCGGGCTGGGAAAAATGGTCGTTGCCGCTCGGAAATTCCTATTTCGGTATTTCGGTTTTCGGCAGAGTTGAAACGGATCGTTTGCAGATCACGGAAAACAGCCTTTGCAACCCCGGATTGAAAGGAACGATCTGGAAAGACGGTAACGGCGGACTTCGTACGTTTGGCGATATTTATATCGATACGCTCCACACGGATGTGGAAAATTATAAAAGAGGACTTTCGCTGGATACGGGGACGGCATTTATGTCGTATGATCTCAAGGGTGTAACGTATGAGAGAGAATATTTCACAAGTTATCCCGACCGTGTGCTTGCTGTACGTTTCACGGCAAAGAAAGACGGAGAGCCTATTGAAAGAAAGATTTCGTTTGATGTCCGATTGAATATTCCTTTTATCGGGGATTACTGTATCCGTGAGGGTGACGGTTGCGGCAGAACGGGTAAAATTTTTGCGGATGGCGACCGTTTGATTATGCGCGGTGTTTCGGTCTATTACGATATCCAAATGGAAGGACAGGCGAGGGTACAGACCGTTGGCGGTACCGTAAACTATACGAATCGAGGCATCGAAGTCAGAAATGCAGACGAAGCGGTAATTCTTTTCACTTGCGGAACGAATTATCAGATGGAATCCCGTGTTTTCACGGAAACTGATCCGAAAAAGAAGCTCGTGCCTTATCCGCATCCGCATGAAAACGTAACGGCAATTCTGGATGCCGCTTATGAAAAGACGTATACGGAGCTTTACGCGGCACATCTTGCGGATTATAAAAAACTTTTCGATGCGGTAAAGGTCAATATCGGTTATGATCCCGCTGATTTGGAAAAGACGACGGATGCACTTCTTTTTGCTTATAAAGAAGGCGGAAGAAGCGCGTATCTCGAAACGCTTTATTATCAGTACGGCAGATATCTGCTCATCGCATCTTCTCGTCCGGGCGGTTATCCTGCAAATCTGCAAGGCACGTGGAATTGTTATGACAGCTCTCCGTGGGGCAGTGATTATCATCATAATATCAACGTGCAGATGAATTATTGGCCTTCGGGTATTGCAAATCTTTCGGAATGTTTCGTGCCTTATATCGATTATGCCAAAGCGTATATGGCATCGGCGCGTGTGCTTGCGGATGATTATATCAAAACGAAATATCCCGAAAAAGCAGAACCCGATGGAGAAAACGGTTGGTTTATGGGTACGGTGGGATTCCCTTATTATCTCGGCAAAGCGGATGCCCATTCCGGTCCGGGTACGGGCGCGTTCACATCGCTTTTGTTCTGGGATTATTATGTGTTCACGGGGGACAAGGATTTTTTGCGTGAGATCGGTTATCCGTTCCTGCGTGATATGTCTCATTTCCTTTCCAAAGTGCTGATCGACGTGGACGGTGAGCTGCTCGTGCGTGAGTCGGCTTCACCCGAGCAACAGAATCCCGATAAATCCTATTATCAGACCGTCGGCTGTGCATTCGATCAGCAGATGGTTTATGAAAATCATAAATGTGTGCTTCTTGCGGCGGAAATTCTCGGCATTGAAAATGATCCCGTCTTGGATGTCATCCGTGAACAGATCGATAAACTCGATCCCGTGCAGATTGGTCTTGACGGACAAGTAAAGGAATTTCGTGAAGAAGGACATTACGGTGAGATTGGAGAATATGAACACCGTCATATTTCTCATCTTGTCGGTATGTATCCGGGTACGATCATCAATAAAAATACACCCGAATGGCTTGAGGGCGCGAAGATCGCTCTGACAAAGCGTTCCGATAAATCGACAGGCTGGGCGGCGGCGCATCGTCTTTGCGCATGGGCGCGTACAGGTATCGGCAACCGCGCGTTTGATCTTTATCAATCCATGCTTCGCCGCAATACGCTTCCGAATCTCTGGGATACGCATCCGCCTTTCCAGATCGACGGTAATTTCGGTGCGGTCGCGGGTATTTCCGAAATGTTGCTTCAGAGCCAAGCGGGATTCATCGATTTCCTTGCGGCAATGCCTGACGTATGGTCGGACGGCTCGTTTGACGGTCTTGTAGCAAGAGGTAATTTCGTTTGCGGTTGTGATTTCACGGGCGGTAAAGTAACGGAAATGCGCATTACGGCGCGTATCGGCGGAAAATGTCGCGTCAAATATGAAAATATTGCCGAAGCGGATATTTCAGGCGCGTTCAAGGTTCTCCATGCGGATGAAATCGAATTGGATATTCCCAAAGGGGAAACGGTTACGCTCAGATTGTAATTTTTAAATTCTATTTTTGGCAAAAAAAAGCCGTCGCTTGATAGCGACGGCTTTTCATATGATTCAGGCTTTTGTTTCAGCGGTTTCGGGCGCATCTTCTTTGTAGGAGCATTCTTTATTCATGCAATAGAGATGACCTTTGCCTTTTTTGACGAGCAGTCTTTCACCGCAAACGGGACAGGATTTATTCGTAGGCATATCCCAAACGGAGAAATCACATTTCGGATATTCGGAGCAACTGAAAAATACCGTATGATTTTTGCCGAATCCCTTAACGACAGGTGCGCCGCATTTGGGACAGGAAACCCCGATTTCCTCGCGGATGGGTTTGGTATATTTGCATTTCGGGAAGTTGCTGCAAGCATAGAATTTCCCGTAACGGCTCTTGCGAATAACGATATCGCCGCCGCAAAGCTCACATTTGAGATCTGTTTTTTCGGGTTCTTCTTTTTCTGCTTTTGCATTGCCCGAAGCATCGAGCGGTTTGGTATTTTTACATTCGGGATAACCGGGACAAGCGGCAAATTTACCGAATCTGCCCGATTTGATAATCATGCGTTTGCCGCATTTATCACAGATGATATCGGATTCTTCCACGGGAAGCTCGACTTTATTTTCGCCGATCTTTTCCTGTGCTTTTGCCAAGGTCTTTTCAAAATCGCCGTAGAAATCGGTCAGGACGGTTTCCAACGTATTTTCGCCGCGCGCGATCTCATCAAGCTGACTTTCCATGCTTGCCGTGAATTTATAGTCGACGATATCGGGGAAATTCTTTTTCATCAGATCCACGGTTGCGACACCGAGCGGTGTGGAAAGCAACAGCTTCTTATCGCGTTCGATATAACCGCGGTCAATGATTGTGGAGATCGTCGTCGCATAGGTACTCGGTCTGCCGATACCCTTTTCCTTGAGGAATTTGATGAGGGATGCTTCATCGAAATGTGCGGGCGGTTCCGTGAAATTCTGCGTGGGAATCACGTCTTCTGCAGAAAGTACGGCATTTTCTGCAATATTTTTGAGTTTGGAGCTTTTATCTGCGGTTTCATCGTCATCGGTATAAGCGACCTTATAACCCTTGAACATCAGAACGCTTTCGCTGAGTTTATAGCGATAACCCGCAGAATCGAGATCGACTTCGACCGCATCGTATTCTGCATTTTTCATTTGGCTGGCAACGAAACGATCCCAGATGAGTTTATAGAGTCTATATTGATCGGAAGAAAGGAAAGGCTTGATATTTTCGGGAACAAGGTCCATGCTTGCGGGACGGATGGCTTCATGGGCATCCTGTGCCGCGCCCTTGGTCTTATAAACTTTGCGTTTATTCGGATAGAAATCCGCGCCGTATTTTTCGCGGATATAGCTTTCTGCCGCATTTGCCGCTTCATCGGAAATACGGAGAGAGTCGGTTCTCATGTACGTGATGATACCGTGAACACCGCCGTTTGCCGCGCCGAGATCGATACCTTCATAAAGCTCCTGTGCGACTTTCATGGTACGCTTGGAATGGAAACCGAAGCGTTTGGATGCGACCTGCTGCAAAGTGGATGTTTCAAAAGGCGGTTCGGGGCTTCTGGATTTTTTGGAACGCTTGACGGAAACGACTTTGAAATCGCTTTCTTTGCAAGCATTCACGATCTTTTGTGCTTCTTCGCCTGTGGAAAGTTCGATCTTACCGCTTGCATCGCCGTAAAATTTCGCTTTGACCTTGCTGTTTTTACCTGCGGAAAGGATGGCTTCGATCGTCCAGAATTCCTTGGGGACGAATTTTTCGATCTCTGCTTCGCGTTCGACGATGATTCTCGTTGCCACAGATTGCACACGGCCCGCGGAAAGTCCGCTCTTAACGGTTTTCCAGAGATAAGGACTGAGCTTATAGCCAACGATTCTATCGAGGATACGTCTTGCCTGTTGTGCGTTTACGAGATCCATATTGATCGGCTTGGGGTTCTGAATTTCCGCCTGTACGGTCTTTTTTGTGATTTCATTGAAGGAAACGCGGTAGGCATCTTCGGGTGCGATACCGAGTACCGTTGCGAGATGCCATGAAATTGCTTCGCCTTCGCGGTCAGGGTCTGTTGCAAAATAAACTTTATCTGCGTTTTTCGCTTCTTTTTTCAGCTCCGCGATCAATGCGCTTTTTCCTTGGATATTGATATATTTGACTTTGAATCCATTTTCTGTGTCAACGCCGAGCGTACTTTTCGGCAGATCCTTGACGTGACCTTTGGAAGCGATGACTTTATAGCCGCTTCCGAGATAAGAATTGACCGTCGTTGCTTTCGCCGGCGATTCCAAAATAACAAGATTTATATTTTTCTTACTTTCCTGCATAGTCCCCGGAAAACTCCTCTTTTCAGTTTTTAGTGTGTAAACAGTATTATATACCAATTCAATCCAATTTGTCAACCTACTTTTTCTTTGCGAAAAGAAAAAGTGCGGCAAAAGCAGCGAGTCGCTGCACCCCTATGTCGCCTTTTTTAAGTATAACGTGAGTTCGATAAGAATTTTTGAAAAATTTACGTAGAAAAACAAACGAAAGAGTTCGCCAGAGCCCTCACCTTTGGGGAGGGTGTCAAGGCAATTTGCCTTGACGGGTGAGGTTCTTGAACATAATCAAAGCAAA
>JAFUQQ010000032.1 GCA_017472285.1 Clostridia bacterium
CACTTAACCTTTAATACCATTGTTTTTCAAAAGACTACCTTCGGGTGGTCTGTTTTGTCATGCCTTTTTGGGAATTTTATTTGAGTGAAGTTTTTCTTCACTTTTTTTCTTTTTCCTATTGACTTTTTTATAGTTGGCTCCTAAAAATTAAGAATTTTTCTTTTTAAACGAAATCTTGGATTCCTGACCTTGCCAGAGGCGGACGATATTCTTTCTGTGAAGAACAACGACGAGCACCGCCATCAGCGTTGCCGCAATGATACCGGCAGGAGGTGTACCCGCAGCGGTACCGTCCTCAAGCGTGATCGAAATAAACGGAATGAAATTGATAAGAAGCGGAAAGAGTGATGCACAGATCACCGAACCGAGGGAAACGTAACGGGAAATATAAACGATCAACACGAAAGAAAGGATCAGCAGCACCCAGACGGGAGGATTCAAAACGAGTGCCGCACCCGCAAAGGTCGCAACACATTTACCGCCCTTGAAGCCGTAATAGATCGGGAATGCATGACCGAGCATACAGCAAAGCGCAGAAATATAAGCAAAACCCGTATAATAGGGCATCACAATCAGACCGAGCAACGTGGAAAGCACACCTTTCATCACGTCGCAGAAAAGCGTCAGAAGCGCCGTTTTCAGCCCGTATGTGCGAAGCATATTCGTCGAGCCTGCATTACCGCTGCCATGTTCGCGCACGTCATCATGATGAAGGACTTTGGAAAAAATAACGGCAAAATTGATACTGCCGAGAAGATACGGAATGACGGCACAAGCGACCATCGCGATGAAAAACATCGGCGTGCCAAACTCATAACCCCATTTTCCGATAAGTCCTGTCGTTAAAAGTTCTCCCATAATTAACTCCTTTGGAATTATTCATCGCCTTTCTGGCGGATCACAAAGCGAATGGGTGTACCGTTGAAACCGAACACCTCGCGCATCTTATTTTCAAGATAACGCTGATAAGAGAAATGGAAAAGTTCTGCTTCGTTGCAGAAGATAACGAATGTCGGCGGACGTACACCAACTTCTGTCATATAATAAATTTTCAGACGTTTACCGCGATCTGTGGGAGGCGGAACTCTGGTGATCGCTTCGGAAAGAACGTCATTGAGCATACCTGTGGAAATACGCAAGGATGCCTGTTCATTGACGTAATTGATAAATTCAAAAAGTTTCGGCAAACGCTGACCGGTTTTTGCAGAAATGAAAAGAATGGGGGCATAGGGCATATACGCAAGAGAGGTACGAATCTTCTCCGTAAATTCCTTGACGGTATTGTTATCCTTTTCCACGATATCCCATTTGTTGACAACGATGATCGTGGCTTTACCCGCTTCGTGCGCGATACCCGCGATCTTTTCATCCTGCTCGGTAATACCTTCCGTGGCATCGATCAGAAGCAGACAAACGTCCGCTCTTTCCACAGCGGAATGTGCGCGCAAAACACTGAATTTTTCGATACGGTCAAGTACCTTGCTCTGTCTGCGGATACCCGCGGTATCGATAAAGGTATATTTTCCGTATTCATTTTCCACAAAGCTGTCGATCGCATCGCGTGTCGTACCCGCGATATTGGAAACGATCATGCGTTCTTCGCCGAGAACACGGTTGACAAGAGAGCTTTTACCCGCGTTCGGTTTACCGATCACGGCAACTTTGATGGAATCATCGGGTTCTTCTTCGGTTTCATCCGCGGGAGAAAGTTCAAGGATACGGTCAAGAAGATCACCCGTACCGGTACCGTGGAGAGAAGAAAGCGCGATGGGATCGCCGTCAAAGCCCAGCTCATAAAATTCATAATATTCAAGCGGAAGCGCACCGACAGAGTCGATCTTATTGACGCAAACGATAACGGGTTTGCCGCTCTTGAGGAGCATAACACCGATATCACGGTCATCTGCAGTAAGTCCCGCATGGATATCACACATAAATACGATAACGTCAGCGGTTTCAATCGCGATCTCCGCCTGTGTCTTCATTTTTTCGAGGATCAGATCGTCGGTCTTCGGTTCAATACCGCCCGTGTCGATCAGAACGATGGGTTTTCCGTTCCATTCGGTTTCATAATAAATACGGTCGCGTGTGACACCGGGAACGTCTTCCACGATGGAAATACGTGTACCCGCGATCTTATTGAAAAGCGTACTTTTGCCGACGTTCGGTCTGCCGACAATCGCCGCAACTGTCTTTGCCATGGAAATACCCTCCTTTATTTTTATATTATTTCTGCAATATTTTATCTCAAAATTAACATTCTGAAAGGCTCGCCCTTTGGGAGAGGCTTTAGGAATCATTTCCTTTTTATCAAGTTTCCGTCAGATTCCGCAAAGCTTATCAAAAAATTCATAGCCGTCCGAAACGCAAGGCACGATCTCCACGGAAAGCGATTCGGAAAGTTCATCGATACTCATGCCGCAAAGGAAAATATCTCCGTCATGGCGAAGCGTATTCGATGAGATATAAAGCGTTTCTCCGAGCGGTTTACCCGAAAGCTGTTCGAGGAGGTCCTTACCCGTCAGAAGTCCCGCAACGGTGATATTTTCACCGAAATATTTATTTTCGATCTCATAGATATGGATCGTTACGTTTGGATATTTTTCGCGGAATTTTTCCGCAAGTTCTGTCAAAAACGGATATGCCGCTTTGCCCGTCGCGATGGAAATCTCTCTTTCGAGCGTCTCATCGGCTTCGGCATCCGCAAACGCATCCTCAAATTCTTCTTTCATCGAAGCGATCATGCCGACACCGTCTTCGATGGCATGGAAACCTTCATAATATTCCGCATCGGGAATCGGAAGTCCTGCTTCCAGATAAAATTCATCACCAACGTAAAAGATACGGCTGCCGTAGTATTTCAGACAGCTTTCCGCAAACACTTCCACCTGATGAATGACATCTTTTGCTTCTTCCGCTGTAAACGGTTCAAGTGGATACAGTTTCTTTTCCGAACGGAATTTCGTCATGCCCGCGGGAACGATGGATACGTTTGTGACAGCAGGATGCATACAAGCCAGATCGTGCATCGTGCGTTCCAGCTCCTTGCCGTCATTGATGCCTTTGCAAAGCACGATCTGACAATTCATTTCCGTACCCGCATCGGCAAAGCGTTTCATATAACCCAGCGAACTTGCGGCTTTGGGATTTTTAAGCATAAAGACACGCAGTTCGGGGCTTGTCGTATGCACGGAAATATTGATGGGGGACATCTTCATCTTGATGATACGGGAAACATCATCATCCGTAAGATTGGTCATCGTGATATAATTGCCTTGTAAAAAAGAAAGGCGGCTGTCGTCGTCTTTGAAATAAAGTGTATCACGCATTCCTCTCGGCAATTGATCGATAAAGCAAAAAATACATTTATTGCGGCAGGAATGTTTTTTATCCATCAGAAAAGTTTCAAATTCAAGTCCGATATCGTCGTATTCGTCCTTTTTCTTCATTTGCACGGTATATTCTTCCCCGGCTCTGCCAAGTGTCAGCACGAGCTTCTTTTCGCAAAGATAATAGCGGTAATCGAGAATATCCGTGATCGCGTTCCCGTTGACAGCGATGAGATGATCGCCCACGCGGATCCCCTGTCTTTCGGAAAGCGAGCCTTTCAGCACGCCCGTGATCTCTACCATAATATAACACTCCTTTCGCCGCGACATACAGTCGCTTTTTTATTATAAAAAATCGCTCAAATAAAGCCTCGCCGTTTCGCATCGTTGGGATATCAACAAAATATAGGATAGGCGAGAATTTTCGGGTGGGGCGTTGCCCACAAAGAAAATCGGCAGGTATGCGATGCGCATACCTGCCGCTGATTGCAACCAATGCTGCAAAATTACGCGTCCTGTTTTACAATTTCCTTGCCGTTATATGTTCCGCAAGCCTTGCAAACTCTGTGTGAAAGATTGTATTCACCGCATTTGGGGCATTTAGTCATGCCGGGAAGGTCAAGTTTCCAAACGTTGGAGCGTCTTTTGTCGCGTCTTGCCTTCGATACTTTTCTCTTCGGTACTGCCATGTTACCACACCTCCATTACATAAATTCGGCCATTGCCGGTATTGGTAATTTCATTCGCTATTTCAATAGTGTTTTCAGGATAGCCAATCGGGGATCCACTTCTTTTTTCTCGCAACTGCAATCGCCTTCATTGAGGTTCTTTCCGCATTTGGGGCAAAGACCAAGGCAATCTTCCTTGCAAAGTGTTTTCGACGGCATTTCGAGCATGATCTCCTCCTCCACGGGAGCAAGAAGGTCAAGCTTTTTGTCTTCGATGATAATGTAATCGTCGTTTTCGGACGAAACTTCTTCGCTCGAAGCAATATCCTTTTCAAACGAAATCTCAAGCTCGCTGCAAACGGGTTCAATACATCTTGCGCACACGGTACGGTATGAAACTCTCACGTCCGCGGAGAGAATCATATAACCCGCCATGTTTTTGACGTAACCCGAAACGGTTATAGGCTCTGCAAAGTCCACATCCGAATAAACAGTTGCGAGAAGGCTGTCCTCGCTCGGTGTGAAGGAAAACTCAAAATCAATTTGCTGGGAAGCGCCCGAAAGGATCGGCAACATATCCAATATCATATTTTGACCTCCTACATGGCTCTACATAATACCAAAATACAGCATATAATATTATACATGGTCAGCGGAATTTTGTCAAGACTTTTTCTCATTTTTTACAGAGTCAAAGCCTGATTTTCCGGGATTTTTCGGATTTTTATAACCAAAATGGAATTTTCTTTCAAATATCTGCCCAAAGAAAGCGTATCAGGTATACCTTTTTCCTTTCCGACGGGTTCAAAATGATGTCTGTCATCGGTCAGAAGATATTCGGCGGTATACAAAGCATCCGCATCCAGACCTTTCACCTCGAAATGATAATTCGTCCATGCGCCGCGGTATTGCGAAACGGCAATACAAGCGTAATCGCGATCTCCCGATGCCATCACGTAAACGCCATCGCTATCTCCCGAAACGGAAACTTCCGTCTTGCCTTCGCGGAGTGCGTCGTAAGCATAAAACGCGCCGAACTGCTTCTGCGGCACACCGTAGATATTGAACATCGTGCAATACATCGAGAGCGCGTCCGCGCGGTGCATCGTTGCCATTCTGACTTCGCTTTGCTGGAAAGTCATCATCTGCGCCAAACTATACGCCGCGCCGACCTCGGAGCTTGCGGTCGTGAACATCTCCTCAAAGACGTATTCGCCGCCTTCAAGTTCAAATTCCGACCAGATACCCGAGCGGAGCCAGAAATAATTCCATTCCGTGCAAACTTGGAACGTATCGTGATAACCGTATTCATCAAGAAGCGAACGAATCTTTGCGATATATTGTCTTGTGCGTTCGGGTCTATCCACATAGCAATGCCACGGGCAGAAATCAATCGGCACTTGATTTTTTTGCAAAATAGAGAAAACGGTGCGGAAAAAGGCTTCTCTTTCGGGAGTCAGGATATTACAGCTCGGATACGAACCGATATAGCGGTCGGGAAAACATCTTTTCAGATGCGTTGCCACAACGGAGAGAAATTCACCGAATTCTTCCGCCGTGCCCGTCCATTGACCGTCCATTTCTCTGTTTTTTGCGCAGGTATCGGGCTCATTCCATATCTCAAAATACTTGATATCGTAATGATGGCCGTCTGCCCAGCCCTCGTTATAGTGACGGATGATATGCTCACAAATGCGCGCCCATTTCGCAAAGTCTTTGGGAGGATCGTTATAAAAACGGAAATCGCCCTGTTCCATACTTGAGCCGAGGCGGTAGATGATATCCGTTCCGCATTCTTTGATCTTTTCGATATAATAATCGGAAAGCGTGAAATCATAGTTTCGGGGATCGTTTTCATCCGCATCGAAATCACGGAAAATGCTCGGCACGTCGCAACAAGCATGAAAATGCGTTCTCATGTCGTGCAGACGGGAAAAAGGGATGTGTGCCTTCTTAAAATATTTCGCCGTCATTTTGGAAGGGCCGTTGCAAACGCCGTTGACAGGCTTGATGTCACCCAATTTTTCGGTAAGGTCGATGGTGTATTTCATGATTCTCTCCTTGGATATATTTCTGTTGTCGTTTTTCGCAAGTTCCGCTATACTTCGTAGGGGAGGGGCTTGCTCCTCCCGTCTGAAAACAGCATAATTCTTTTGTATCAGATTCAATAAATATTATAAATTTATCAAAAGTATTTCACCGGAAGTTATATATTTTTCGGGAGGAGCAAGCCCCCAATGTCATTAAGATAAGGCATTCGCCCGTGTCATCCTCGAGGCGTAGGCTTACGAGATTCTTCGTATATACTCAAGAATGACACCGTAAGCCTACGCCGAAGGATCTCGGGCGTAACACTTTTCCTTAACTAAATGACATTGGATGAATTATATGAAATTTTAAATCATGAGCATCATAAAACATGAGATTCCCATTTTGGAATTTGATACCGAAAAAACGGCGGTGCTCAATCCGACGCATGAAAAATTGCATTTAAAACTGCCCGAAAAATGCGTGTTTGCCTTTCTTGGCGATTATATCGAAACCTATGCAAAGAAGACAAACGCTTGCCAAGTATCACATTTTGTCAGCAACACCAAACGCTTCCCCATTTATATCACCGAATATCAAGGAGAGGAGATCGTGCTTTGCCAAGCCCCTGTCGGTGCGGCGCCTTCGGCACAAATTCTCGATTGGCTCATCGGTTATGGTGTGCGTAAGATCATCTCCGCAGGTACTTGCGGCGCATTGGAAGCCATTCCCGAAAGCACCTTTCTCGTGCCAAGCAAAGCCTTGCGCGATGAAGGAACTTCTTATCATTACGCACCGCCCTCGCGTTATATGGAAACCAATGAAAAAGCAACACGAGCCATTGAAAAAACGATCTCGGAGCACGGCATGAAATATCGGGAGGTCATCACTTGGTCGACCGATGGATTTTACCGCGAAACCAAAGAAAAAGTCGCTTACCGTAAAAGTGAAGGCTGTGCCGTCGTGGAAATGGAATGTGCAGCACTTTCCGCTTGCGCCGCATTCCGAGGTGCTGATTTCGGTATGATCCTTTATACCGCAGACAGCCTTGCAGACGTTGACCGCTACGACGAACGCAATTGGGGCGGTGATGCTTACGAATATGCATTGACACTCTGCTTGGATTCGGTAGTCAAATTATTATAAAACTATGAACTATATATTCAGAACAGCCACCGAAAAAGATCAAGCAAACATCAAAAAACTCTTTATCGAAATGCTGCAAACCATCTATCATACTGAAACCGTACAGGGATATGCCGAGGGAGATTTAGAAAGCTTTTTTCATTCTCCCGATCACAAAATCTATATTGCGGAATATGAAGGGCTTGTCATCGCTTACCTTTCAATCGAGCATCATCACGAGCCATCAGAATATTTATATTTGGATGATCTGTGTGTAACAAAACGCCATCGAAATTCAGGAATTGGTACACATTTGATTCAAACCGCCGAAGAATATGCTAAACATATCGGAATTCCAGCCGTTGTGTTACACTTTGAGAAATGTAATTTATTGGCTTATAAACTATATGAACGATTGGGCTACCGCATTTATAGAGATGAACAACACCGATACAGTATGGTCAAATATATAAAATAATAAGGTCTAAACATCTATGGAACAATTTATTTTAATGAAACCAACCATTGTATACGCAGATCAAATCGCTGAATATCGCAGAGAATTTTTGGATGCAGGCAGTTCTATGGACGGAACCGTACCACTCCGCACTACTGAAAATCCCGAAGAATATATTCGGATATGCGCAGATTATGAAAACCCTGCCAAAGTTCCCGCTCATTTAGTCCCTGCAACACAATTCCTTTTCATACGAAAAAGCGATAACAGATTGCTTGGAATGATACAAATACGACATTATTTCAATGAATATTTGGAAAAGTTCGGCGGTCATATCGGATATTCCATAAGACCGAGCGAACGAAAAAAAGGATATGCAAAAGAAATGCTGAAAATGGCTCTGCCTTTTTGCAAAGAATTAGGAATCAATCGGGTACTGATAAGCTGCATCGACGGCAATATCGGAAGCGAAAAAACAATTCTTGCAAACGGCGGTATTTATGAATCTACGGTACAAGAGCCACATGGAAATAAAAATTTAAAAAGATTCTGGATTCATTTATAAATAAGGAGAACAAAAATGAATTTTCTTGAACTTGCAAAAGCACGTTTTTCCGTTCGTTCCTTCAAAAAGGATGCGATTGAAACGGAAAAATTAAATGCGATTTTGGAAGCGGGACGTGTTGCGCCCTCCGCTTGTAATAAACAACCTCAAAAAATCTACGTGATTCAAAGCGAAGAAAACCGTGCAAAGCTCGCATCCGTTTGCCGTTTCACCTTTGATGCCCCTGTCATTTTGGCGGTTTGTTATGATAATGACCGCACTTGGAAAAACGATCTGATGCCGGGTTATCAATCGGGTGAAACCGATGCGGCAATCGTTTGCACCCATATGATGCTCGAAGCATGGGAACTTGGTATCGGCTCCTGTTGGGTCGGCTGGTTCAATGCCGACGAGATCAAAACCACCCTCGGACTTCCCGAAAACGTAACCCTTTCCGCCTTGCTTCCCATCGGTTATCCCGCAGAAGATGCAAACCCGACAAAATTGCATACAAAAATCCGCGATTTTGAGGATACGGTTACGGTTATGTAATATAAAAATGGCATTACAAATTTCAAACTTGTAATGCCATTTTTATTTCTATTATCATTTATTCATTCCATGTTTTTTTGTCAATTCGATTCAACAAATAATCGACTGAAACCTCATGAAAATCTGCCAACTTAATCAATATTTCCGTTGGAATATCCAATTCTCCTCTTTCATAATTGCTATATACACGCTGACTGCATGAAAGAATTTCGCCCATTTGTTTTTGCGTTAAATCCTTGTCTTCGCGCAAATCCCGTATTCTTCTGTAAAGCATGATCCACCGCCCACTATAATATACAGCAACTATTATAATTTATTTTATCTTTTTCTATTGACTTTTAGCGGAAATTCCGCTAAAATGTAAATAGAAATATTAAAATTAGGAGGCGCAAAAATGGCTAAAAAAAGATTTGATATTGAAGTTTCTGGTACACGCGGTTCAAGCAGATATTCTCATATTTACAGCATGATAATGAAAGAAACTCTCGCTGAAGCAAAAAAAGATGTAACAGAGAGATTCAAAAAAGCCAATCCCGGTTTTATCAATATTAAAGTCGTAAATAAAACAAAAAAATAATTTTATGTGAGCTTGATAAGAATTTTCATCGAAAACACATTGAATCAAACGAAAACTCCCGACGATCATTCATCGGGAGTTTTCGTTGTATTACGGCGTTTATACACAGAAAAGTTTTTGCGGAGGGGTATGGGGAGGTGCTTTTTACAAAAAGCATCTCCCCAACGTATCCTTATAGCAATTGCAAGAGCAATTCCGTCAAAAATACCGCCACACAAGCCGTCACGGCAACGAGCGTGAGGTTTTTATTTTTGAGCGAAACGAGAATTGCCGCCGCAAGACCTACCGAAGCGGAAATGATATTTCCCGTCGCATAAAGTGCGGAAGGAAAGGTCATCGCGGCAAGAACGGTATAAGGAATATAATACAAAAAAGAATTGATAAAAGTATTTTTTATTTTTTTGCGGATCGCCGCAAAAGGAATGGCACGGATGAGATAGGTCGAACCCGCCATGACGAGCAGATAAATAAGAAATTCTTTGGTTTCCATCATGCATCCTCCTCATCCTGTTTTTTCGGGAAGAATACCGCGCCGAAAACAGCCGCCGCAATCGCACAAATGCTGATGGCAAGACCTGCGGAAACTTCCTTGAGATACGGCAGATACGTAAATGCGGAACTGAGCAAAATGCTGATACCAACGATAAGAAGCAAGGGTTTTTCTTCTTTGGTCTGCGGCACGATGATAGCAACGAACATGGCATAAATGGCGATACAAAGCGCATTCATAAGCATGGTGGGCAGAATATTCCCGAGCAATGCGCCGAGGAGCGTACCAAGTGCCCAACCGAAATAGGGTGTCGTGGAAAGACCTAAAAAGAAACTTCTTGTTACGTTTTTTTCCGTGCTTGCGACGGCGAAGATCTCATCGGTCATGAAAAATCCGAGCAAAAGCCGCCAGATTCCTTTGAATTTTTGATCCGTTTTCTGTGAAAGCGCGATGGACATGAAAGAATAACGGACGTTAATGGTCATTTGTGAGATGAGCATTTCCGCATATTGAGCGGGAAACATCATCGTATGAATACCCGAAAGCTGTCCCGCCGACGTAAGCGTTGTCATGGAGATCAGAACGGCTTGCCAAAGATGAAAGCCCATCGAGACCGCCATGATACCGAAGCTGAATGAAACGGAGAGATAACCGAGACCGATCGGGATGCCCGCCTTCACGCCTCTGAAATATGTATTTGCTATACTATTCAAAATCAGACATCTCCCATATCAACAGCTACTTGTTTCAACATCGCACGGATCGGCAATTCATAAGGACATCTTGTTTCGCAAGTACCGCACGAAACGCAATCCTTTGCCGTCGCACTCATTGAAAAATAGCGGGATTTTGCCCAATCGGCAAGACCGTAACGGCGAAGATAATTCGCAAAAAGGAAATTGGAAGGGATATTGATACCCTTGGGACAAGGTGCGCAATATCCGCAACGGCGGCAGAAATTCTGTCCGAGGGCTTTTACAATCGCTTCGCAAGCGGCTTTATCCTCATCCGTCAGACCGTCAGCATCAGCCGCAGCGGCATTCTGATAGACTTCTTCCGCATCGCCCATACCGGGAATGGCAATGGAGCAATTGGGATTTGCGAGGATATATTTCATTGCGAGCGTTGCATCTTCGATATTGCCGCCCGCAAGCGGTTTCATGGCAATAAAACCGATGTTTTTTTCCTTGCAGAGTGCCATCAGTTTTTCGCCTTGGTTTTCCACAATGTTATAGGGAAACATAACGGTTTCGATCTGATCTTCAAATTCCGTGATTAATCGTTCAAATGCTTCAACGCCATGCGCAGTCGCACCGATATGACCGATCTTTCCCTCGGCTTTTGCCTCTAAAAGTGCCTGATATGCGCCGTTTTCACCGAAACAGGTTGCAAATTCCGCATCGGTCTTGATGTTATGGATTTGATAGAGGTCGATATAATCCGTGCGGAGATTGCGAAGGCTTTTTTCAATATCGGCTTTCATACCGTCATAATCGCGTGCCATAGTTTTGGTGGCAAGGATAAATTTCTCCCGTCTGCCTTCCAGAACTTCTCCGAGATATTCTTCCGATACGGTATAACCTCTTGCCGTATCGATATAATTGATACCTGTTTCGATACAGGCATCGATGACTTTCCGTGTTCCCTTAGCGTCGGTTCTCTGAATCGGAATACCTCCCAGACCGACCACAGAAACACGCAGTCCTGTTTTTCCAAGTGTTGTATATTTCATAAATTCTTTCTGCTTCTTTCCGCTTTTCTTTAGAAAAAGAAAAGCTTGGCAAAAGAAACCCTCTGTGCTTCCTCTGCCTTTATTTTTATACAATTTTTTATTTCGGTAAGAGACGGCACCCTCGATGTTCCGTTTCTCCCATCGAAAAGAAAAGCTTGGTAAAAGAAACTCTCTGTGGTTCCTCTGTCGTTATTTTATACAAATTTTTTTCGAGTTTGATTCCTTCTGTAATGAGCGCAGGAAGGAAAAGTAAATAAATCTTCTCCTCAATGAAGTGTGCGTTATAGAAGTTTGCAAAGCATTCCCCGCCATGCGCCTATCAGGCGAAAGTAGCCTGATAGGAAGCATGGTGAATCCACAAAAAATCCGCACAGCGATCAAACTGCAAGTTTGTTTGCTTCTTTTTGATTCTTTTTCTTTCAAACAAAGAAAAAGAATACACTTCACCAATTCGTATTCCAGCGGTCTTTATACGCAAACTGTATCGATTCCCGAACACTTTTCGCCTTAGTTTCGCTTCTTTTTTTCTTGATTTCCAAAGCTGTTGCGAACGCTTCGTCATCCATTGGAAGTGAAATTTCTTCTCCTATCCATGAAGAAAGATATGCCGCGTTGGAAATTGTGAGTTCAAAGATACCGTCATAACCGGGCGCGACCAACGGTTCGCCATTGAGGATAGCTCGTGCGAAATTGCAAAGGATATTGATATGTCCGTTGTATTTTTCATCGGAAATTTCCGTAATGGAGATTTCGTTGACCGCGCTTTCTTCCATCAGACGAAAATCTCTTTCGTCGATAGCAAGAGAGGTATGTGTAAGCTTACCGTTTTCAATGACGAGCTTGCCTTTTGTGCCTGAAATTTCCAGACGGTTTGTACCAGGGAATTCCCCTGTGGAAGTGATAAAGACGGCGGTCATGCCGTTCGGATAACGCATCATGATTGTTGCATCATCTTCCACTTCGATATGATGATATTTTCCCTCGTCGCATCTTGCATAAACAGATGAAGGCATTCCGCAGAGCCATTGGAGGATATCGAGATTATGCGGTGCTTGATTGAGAAGCACGCCGCCTCCCTCGCCGTTCCACGTTGCGCGCCAACCGCCCGAATCGTAATAACATTGTTTGCGATACCAATTGGTAATAAGCCATACGCATCGTTTCAGCTCGCCGAGCGCGCCCGAAGAAACGATCTCTTTTGCCGCGCGAAAAAGCTTGTTGGTGCGTTGATTGAACATGATGGCGAATAATTTCCCGCTTTGTTTTGCCGCCTCCATCATATCCTTTGCATCTTTACAAGTGACACCCACAGGTTTTTCCGTCAGAACATGAAGTCCCGCCGCAAAGGCTTTTTTCGCAATGATGGGATGGAAATAATGCGGCGTTGCGATAATGACCGCATCGGCAAGACCGCTTGCGAGAAGCGCGTCTGCATCTTCAAACATAGGGATATCGGGATAAAGTGTTTGAATCGCCGCACGGCGTTTGGCGGAAGTATCGCAAAGGGAGGCAAGTTTCATTCCTTCAATCTTTCCGCCGTAGATCGAAGCCGCGTGTGCCGAACCGATATTACCGACACCGATGATACCGATATTGATAAAATCTTTTTTCATAATCAGGAACCGAATGTATCTCCCATGTCAGCCGCAACCGCTTCCGTTACGTTTGTTTTTCTTCTGGAAGTTGCGACACGTTTCATAAGTTCGTTATAATAAAGCTCGTGATCGAATGTAGTGATATCAATAGTCTTATCTGTCCATGCGGAAAGGTGCATTGCGTTTGAGATCGAAAGACCGTTGATGCCTTCAATGCCGTTTGCAACGAGCGGTGTGCCGTGCAGAATCGCGCTTGCGAATGCGTTCATAACGCCCGCATGCTGAGGATTCTTGCCGTCTGTTTCCACGATGGTTTCCTTGAATTTCGGCATACCGAAGGGGCTGGTATTTGTTTTTGAAAATTCCGGTTCACTGATTTCGGATTTCCAAAGCGTCAGCGTATTGCCTTCCGCAATGATCTTTCCTTTTTCGAGCGTGACTTCAAAGCGATTGGAACCGGGTGCATCGCCTGTTGTTGTCACGAAAACACCCGTTGCGCCGTTTTCGTATTCCACGTAAGCCGTTACGTCGTCTTCAACTTCGATATCGTGCCATTTACCGCAATGCACGAATGCACGTACCGTCTTGGGCATACCGCAGATCCATTGCCAGAGGTCAAGATTATGCGGACACTGATTGAGCAGAACACCGCCGCCTTCACCGCTCCACGTTGCTCTCCAGTCACCCGAATCATAATATGCTTGTGAGCGATACCAATTGGTAATGATCCAGTTGGTTCTCTTGATTGCACCCATTTCACCGCTTTGTACGATCTCACGCATCTTGCGATAGATGCAATTGGTACGCTGGTTCATCATGATACCGAAAACAACGTCGTGGTTTTTGGCACATTCATTCATTTCCAAAACCTGTTTGGTATAAACGCCCGCGGGCTTTTCGATCAGGACGTGGATACCGTTTTCCATCGCCATCATCGCAAATTTCGGATGATCGTAATGCGGAACGGAAACGAGAAGCGAATCGATAAGACCGCTTTTTATCATTGTTTCCGCATCTGTGAAAACGGAGAGATCTTCTCCTGCGATTTCCTTTGCCGCCGCAAGTCTTTCGGGTTTCAGGTCGCAAACAGCCGCAAGTGTGATTTCGGGACATTCGCCGTTCACGACACGTTTCACATGGTCTGTACCGATATTACCGATACCAAGAATACCGAGTCTGATTTTTTTCATAATTCCCTTCCCGCTTTTCTTTGGAAAAAGAAAAGCTTGGCAAAAGAAACGCTCTGTGCTTCCTCTGCCTTTATTTTGATAAAATTTTGATTGGTAGGGGGCGGCGCCTCGACGACCCGCTGATCTCAATATTTTTGTAGGGACAGACATCCTCGACTGTCCGCTCGCCCCATCAAAGCCCCATAGATTTCAAATAATCATAACTCTTTTTGAGGCAAACGAACGGATCTTCCTCATAACAATCGTCCTGTTCAACGAGGAGATACTGTCCGCCTACTTGTTCGGCGGCGGCAATGATCTTTTCAAAATTCATATTGCCCTGACCAACGGGAGCCATTCGATTTTTGTTGTTGAATGTTGCGACCATATCTTTGAGGTGAATACATTCCACGCGGTTTTTCATTTTTGTGAGCCAATCGCAAACGTCCGCACCCGCAAATTGCACCCAGTAAGTATCAAGTGTGATACCGAGCATTTCGGGGGGAAAAGCTTCGAGGAGTTTATCCATAAAGAGCTTGCCGTCATGGCTTCTTGTGAATTCAAATGCATGGTTATGATAGAAGAATTTATGCCCCGAAGCATTGATTTTTTCGATAGCGGGTGTGAAATCCGCAACGAATTTATCATAGATTTCATCCGTGACCTTACCGCCTCCGGGCATTGCGCCGAGTCCGATATTACGGCATCCGAAGATATCGTGATTTTGGCAGACGGTATCTGTTTTTTCCAGAATGTCGGCAGGTTTGGTATGTGTCAGGACGCAGGAAAGACCATTTGCATAGAGTTGTTCCCGAAGCCATTCGGCTTCAAAATCGCAAGTACCTGAAACCTGCACGGTTTGATAGCCAATATCTGCTACTTTTTTGAGTGTTTCCGCAAAGCCATCAAGATCCTTTGCGAAATCACGAACGGTATAAAGCTGTGCACCGATTACCATATTTATATCCTCACTTTATGTTTTTTAAGATAGATTTGAGTGCATTGGAAGCCGCATCAAAGGCTTCGTCGTTGTCCTTATAGGGCGAGATGCCAAGGCTCGTTACGTTGCCATTTTCCAAAGCCGAAAGACCTGTGAAATCGAAAAGATGGGGTTCGAGTGTCATCACCTCGCCACCGCGTTTCAGATAGTCGGAAACGATAAAAGGGACGTTCCCGAGTCCCATTCCCGCGGGCACAACGGTTCCATCGGAAACGGCATCTTTAATATGCAGATATTCGACGTAATCTTTCAGAAGTTCCCATGCCGCTTTTGTATCGACACCGCATTGAACGAAATTGGCAGGATCAAAAACGGCTCGGAGTTTTGGGAATGTTTGGTGGAGAGCGAGGCAGTTTTCCGCATTTTCTCCGAAGATATCTTTTTCGTTTTCGTGGCAGAGTACGATGTGAGAGGGCGTGACGGCAAGCAATTTTTCGAGATGTTCAAAGACGCGGTCTTGGGTTTTTGATTCGCATTCATCTTTGATCGGGAAAAAGCTGAACATACGGATATGTTTCGCGCCGAAAATATCCGCGGTTTCCAAAATCCGCTTGAAATCGTCGAGATGGGTTTCCATATCGCCGTCAAGCGCGATCTTACCGATCGGAGAGCCCATGGACCAGACGGAAATTCCCCCTTCATCCAATGTTTTTTTGATATTTTTTGCTTCGCCTACGCTGATATCCTTGATATTTTTGCCGTTGACACCGCGTATTTCCAGATAAGAGATGCCGTTTCTTTGCAGAGCTGCGATCTGTCCGCCAAGCTCTGCCGAGGCTTCATCCGCAAACGCACATAATCTCATGATGATGTTCCTCCTTTTTGGAAAAGTTCTTCTCTTCATATTTTGCAACAAATCGCTCAAAAAGTCAACATATAAGACGGTGTTTTATAGGGATATTTTTCAAAAAATTTATTTTAGGGGTAGACTTTTTCCGCCCGATTCATGTATAATATAAGATGAACAAGAGCGATGTTACCGCATCGCAATCTAAAAGGAAAGGTAAGGCAATCAAGTCATGTATAAACTTTTGGAATTGAATCCGAAGCTGATGCCCTATAAATGTGACATCGATGACCGTCTGAAACTTTTGAAACAAACGAAAAAGAGAATTTTGCCCAAGGGAGGCAAGCTTTCCGATTTTGCGAATGCATATCTCTATTTCGGTTTTCATCACGTAAAAGGCGGTTGGGTTTATCGCGAATGGGCACCTGGCGCGGATCAGCTCTATCTGATGGGTGATTTCAACCATTGGGATAAAACGTCCCATCCGATGACAGCACTTGAGAACGGCAATTGGGAGATCTTCCTCAAAGGCGATGATGCGCTTTGGGAAGGTTGTAAGGTCAAAGTGGTCGTAGACTCCAAACTCGGACGCTCGGAACGTCTGCCCCTCTATACGCGTTATGCGACGCAGAACACAAAAAATTTCGTATGGACAGCAGAGATCATAGACGATAGCAAACCGTTCACATGGACGGATAAAGATTTTGTACCCGAAGACAAGCTTTTCATTTATGAAGCGCATATTGGTATGGCACAGGAAGAAGGCAAAGTCGGCACTTATTGTGAATTTACCGAAGAAATTCTCCCGCGTATCAAGGCGGCGGGTTATAATACCATTCAGCTCATGGCGATCATGGAACATCCGTATTATGCAAGCTTTGGTTATCAGGTGTCCAATTTCTATGCGGTTTCAAGCTGGTTCGGCAAACCCGATGATCTCAAACGACTGATTAATAAAGCGCATAGACTCGGCATCCGCGTATTGCTTGATGTTGTTCATTCCCATGCTGTCAAAAACCATTCCGAAGGCATCAATATGTTTGACGGTACGGTATATCAGTTTTTCCATGACGGTATGAGAGGCGAGCATCCTGCTTGGGGCACGAAATGTTTCAATTATAATAATCCGGGAGTCATTCATTTCTTGCTTTCCAATCTGAAATTCTGGATGGAAGAATATCATTTTGACGGCTTCCGTTTTGACGGTATCACCTCTATGCTTTATAAGGATCACGGTCTTGGCGTGCATTTCATGTCGGAAGCGCAGTATTTTTCCGATAATACCGACGTGGATGCGATCATTTATCTCCAGCTTGCCAACGAATTGATCCGTGAGATCAATCCGAAAGCGATCACCATTGCAGAAGATATGTCCGGTATGCCGGGTATGTGTATGCCGATCAGAGAAGGTGGTATGGGCTTTGATTACCGTCTGGCAATGGGTATTGCGGATATGTGGATCAAGACGGTCAGCAAAGATCATATCGAAGATTGGCAGATCAAAGATATCTGGCGTGAAATGTGTCTGCGCCGCGAAGCCGAAAAAACGGTTGCATACGTGGAAAGTCATGACCAGGCACTCGTTGGTGACCAGACGATGATCTTCCGTCTGGCAAAGGATCATATTTATGAGGATATGGATAAGGCTTGTCATAATCCTATCATTGACAAGGCAATCGCCGTACACAAAATGGCACGTTTGTTCACGATTTCTGCAGGCGGTGAAGCTTATCTCAACTTTATGGGCAATGAATTCGGACATCCCGAATGGATTGACTTCCCCCGCGAAGGCAACAATTGGAGCTTTGAATATTGCCGCCGTCAATGGAGCCTTCAGGAAAATCCCTTCCTTAAATATATGGGACTCGGTGAATTTGACCGCGATATGCTGAAAGTAATCGGCACATCGGATATTTTCAAAGAATTTTTGCCGCAGCTTCTCGTTATGAACGAAGAAAAGAAATCGATCGTTTATATGAGAGATGATCTGATCTTTGCTTTCAATTTTCATCCTGAAAATGATTATGAAGCGCATCTCCCGATGCTTGAAAAGGCAGATTTCGCACTCATACTCTCCTCTGACGATGAAAAATATGATGGTTACGGTCGCATGAAAAATCCCGAAAAAGAAGTGCAGATCTTCTCCTCCGAAGATTATCTCGACCTCACGATTCCTTCTTTCACGGCACTCGTGCTGAAAAAAGTAGAAACGGAATAAAATAATAATAAAAAAACTCTCCCGACAGGGAGAGTTTTTTTAGTTTGGAAGTCTGCTTACTGCGGCTTTTTACCGAGATATTTATTGATCTTTTCGACAATATTAGCGGGCATCTGTTTTTCGATCGGGAAATGCTTTGCATTCAGAACGCGGTCGGAGAAAAGAGCAACGAAACGGGCAGTTCTTTCCATGGATTCCGCGCTCAAAATATCGATCACGTCATAGCGGCAATGAATCTGAGATGCGCCCTGCGCTGCTCTGCGCATAAAGTTAACGGCAGGGATACCCTTGTCCGCAAACGGAATACAGTCAGAAGAATAGATATCCTGAATGACGTTCATCGGATAACCGATTTCTTTATAAAGGAATTCGATGATATGGCAGATGGATTCCGCACCGGTAACGACAGCATTATCGCGACCGAAGATCGGACCGGTCATGTCGATATTGATACAAAGTTTGATTTTATCGATCTCGTCTTCGTGTGCGGCAAGATATGCTTTACTGCCAAGAAGACCTCTTTCTTCGGAACCGCACCAGATGAAACGAACGGTACGTTTCGGGGGATTTGCTTTATAATAGCGGAGGAGTTCAAGAATGGTTGCGGTACCTGTTGCGTTATCGAACATACCGCGGCTGAAAACAACGGAATCGTAATGCGCCGTATAAACGATGACTTCATCGGGATGTTCCGTACCGGGAATTTCCGCAATGATATTCTGCGAATCGGCTTCGCCTTCATACTGAGAAAGCGTGATCTTGACTTTTTCGGGTTTGGCAACAACCATTTCCATGGCATCCGTCATACGCATACAAACGGAGGGGAGTCTGCCGTCTGCGATATGTTTAGCGCGGAGCATTCTCTTATCGAGATCCCATGTTTCTTTGGTGTCGCGGAAATTACCCGAAGGCGCGATGACACCGACAACACCCGCTTCAATTAGCTTTTTGAAGTCGCCCTGGCGGATACCTGCCGTAAGCAGTATGATCTTTCCTCTGACATCGGCGAGGTCAATGGGTTCAAGAGCTTCCACGTATGCAAATTCCGCTTCAATACCGTCAGCTGCGTCATTGCCGGAAAAACCGTAACCTGTGACTTCATATTCCTTATAGAAAGGTTCGGTCACTTCAAGCTTTGCCACCTTGATCTCATATCTCGGTGCTTTGAAGCTTTCAAAAACGGGTTCCACACCGATTTCTCTGATCTCGTCTGCAAGAATTTCTGCCGCTTTTTTCTCACCTTCAAACGTGGAAAGACGGACAAAATTCAATTTTTCGAGAAGTGCATACATTCTTTTTCCGCTGATATTCATGATAGCCTCCTTTTCTGCCGTCCTAAGACAGCCCAAAGCGGCACCGCCGCTCCCAAAAAGCCGCGATATTTTCATTTCATTTTTTCGGCTATTGGTTTGATTTCATGCAATTTTCTATAATAAAAACGCGTGAAAAGCCGTTCAAGAGAAATTATGAACGGTTTTCACGCGAAAAAATTTTTATTCTGCTTTTTCTTCGATGTAGCTTGCAACATCGCCGACAGTGATCAGACGGTGAATATCTTCATCTTCGATTTCAACGCCGAATTCTTCATCGCAGCGAAGCGCAAGTTCTGCAAGCTCGAGAGAATTGATACCGAGGTCAGCTTCGAGTCTGGAATCTGCCTGGATCTCATCGGGGGAAAGACCGAAGCTTTCCGCAAGAATTGCTGTAATCTGTTCCATTACGTTCATGATAAATCTCCAATCCCGCCGCATTGCGCGGCATATAAAAATGTTTTTCGGGTATTTTGCGATGCGCCTTATTTGATCTTATAGCGCATGATCTTTCTCGAAGTATTCTTTTCAAACTCTGTCTCGCGGATCTCAACGCACTTGATATGCTTGAAGGTCGGGAGCTTTTTATTCACGGTGTCAACGACTTCTTCGATCGCACTTTGGATTTCCTCTTTGGTCTTACCCTCGAACTTATCGTAATCGGGATATACGAGTGCGGTGATAACGACTTCGCCCGCATCTTCACCTTTTCTGCCGACAACGACAATTTCACTTATCAATTCAGAAGTACCGAGATATTCCTCAAGCTCTTCGGGGAATACGTTTTTACCGTTGCTTGCGATGATGACGTTTTTCTTTCTGCCCGTGATAAAGATATAATCTTCTTTATCCATATAACCGATATCGCCCGTTTTGAACCAGCCGTCTTCTGTGAAAACAGCAGCAGTCGCTTCGGGGTTCTTGTAGTAGCCGAGCATGACGGCATCACCGTGAACGGTGATCTCACCGGTTTCATCCGCGGGATCTTCTTTGTCGATACGCGCTTCCATATGGGTAACGACAAGACCTGCGGAATGATATTTACGCTTATGCATCGGGTTGCAGGAAATGAGAGGCGAGCATTCCGTGATACCGTAACCTTCGCAGATTTTGATACCGAACGCATCAAAATCTTTCATCAGTTCGGGACGGAGAGGTGCGCCGCCGCAAACGATAAAGTCAAGTCTGCCGCCGAAGGCATCGATGATATCCTTGAACATCTTGCGGCGAATGCTTCTGGGGAGCTTTCTCGCAATGGGCATCAGGGATTTCACCATCTTGGTCTTACCCTTCTTCTCGATCTCTGCCCAGATCTTCTTGTGCATCGTTTCCACGTAGAGCGGAACGAGGATCAGACCCGTGGGTTTGAAATTACTGAAATTGCGGAGTGTATTTTTAATGGAATCGTTGATAAACATCGTAACACCGATATTGGGTGCTGCGAGTTGAGAAATCGTAAACTCATATGCATGGTGGATGGGAAGCACGGAAACAAGAGAATCCTTATCATCTGCATCGATGATCGCCGCGCAGTCGTAGGCACTGGTCGTCAGGTTTCTCTGGGAAAGCATAACGCCCTTGCTCGTGCCTGTCGTACCGGAGGTGAAAAGGATTGTACAAAGTGCATCCTTATCAACGACGTGGTTTTCAGCGGTGCGGTCGCCCTCATCGTATGCATTTTTACCGATCTCGAGCATTTCATCCAAGGTCATGAAACGGGGATCTTCCGGTCTTTCGCCATCGAAATCCATGCAAACGATATATTTTACCGTGGGCATATCGCCGTAAAGCGGCAAAATTTTCTTATGCATAGAGGACGTATAAACAAGGAGCTGAAGCTCACAAAGGTTTACGAAGTTCGTAAACTGCTCAGCAGAGATCTCCTTATCCAGAGGAACGATAACGCCGCCGCAGGAAACCGTGGCAATATAAGTTGCAACGTAATCGGGATGGGTATCACCGGTAACGCCTGCAAATTCGCCTGCAACGCCGATCTTATTCATAGCAGAGCTAAGATAATTGACGTGAGCGAGCATATCATTGAACGTGAAATGACGTTCCTGTTTTTTGTGCTTATAAACGTATCTGTCCTTATCGCCGTAACGCGCTGCCTGCTTGACAACACCCTCATAAAGGGTATCAAATTCATAGACCATATGGGTGGGTTGACTGTTTTTCACAACAAATATCCTTCTTTCCGATAAAATTTCAGCTTTCGGGAACTTTACAATTTGATTATATAAAAAAAACTGCGCTTTGTCAAGTTTTTTTACCCTTTTTGTATAAAATACAAAAAAGCAAACCCGAAGCATGTTTATTCTAATTAATATAACGAATCAGAAACACAAAAAGGGACAAACGGGAAAAAAGAAAAGCAGGCTTTGACCTGCTTTTCTCAGTATGTTCACATCGTTTTGATACTTGCAATTCCAAAGACAGATGTTTGACCGTAAGTATTTTCACCCGTTGCAACAAGAGTACCGTTCTTGGTCAGACCAACGGTATGATTGCGACCCGCGGCAATGGCGATGATATCTTTCCAGAGCGTGACGTTGCACTGTCCCTGACCATTATGACCGACAGCAACGCAAGTACCGTCAGCTTTCAGACCGACCGTATGAAAATTACCCGCAGCAATCGCCGTGATGTCTTTCCAGCGCGTGACTTCGCATTGCTTGTTGGCATTGTTGCCGACAGCGACACAAGTACCATCGGATTTCAGACCGACCGTATGGTAACCGCCCGTCGCAACCGTATGAATACCGCTCCATTTGATCGCGCCCCAATCTCCTTTTTTGATCGCACCGACAACGATCAGCGTACCATCGGATTTCAGCCCGACTGTATAGTTGGAATTTGCGGAAATGGCAACGATATCCGTCCAATCACGAACGTTACATTGACCGTAAGTATTGTCACCCGTTGCAACACAGGTACCGTTTTCAAGCAAGCCCACGGAATGTCCCGCGCCTGCTGCGACCGCGTAGACATTGTTCCAATCGCTCACCTGGCATTGACCCAGATCTTTGTATCCTGTCGCAAGACAAGTACCATCCGACGTTAGACCGAGGGTATGATGTGTGCCGGCACAAACGGCGATCACGTCATTCCATTCGTTTACGTTGATCTGCTGATACTGATCGTTACCCACAGCGACAACGGTATTGTCATAGCGAACAGCGACCGTATGTAGTCCGCCCGCCGCAATTGGCTGCGTCATCATACGGGGAATGATGCGAGGTGTCGCACGGAGTCTGCGATGCAATTCCGTTGTCGTGCCCACATTCTTCTGTGTATCAGAAATCGCAGTGACCTCTCCCGTTTGTCCGTTGAACATTCTTGACGGAACCTCCTGACGATAATCGCCCGTTACCATCTTTTCTTTCTGAGGAGAAGGCGCGGTAGGCTTGACAGGAATCTGAATCGTTCTTTCCGCGGCTCTGGGAATCGTTAATGTCGTTCCCTGATTTCCCGAGGTTGTTTTTCTGATCGGCTGTTGTGTCATGGTAGGAGAATAACGGTCGACTTCACTCTCCATTTTCGCTTGATTTTTAGCGATCGTAATAATCTTATTTTCCTGTGCTGCCGCAATTTCCGCCAATTTTGCGATCTGATAAAGCGGATAGATCAGAACAAGAAAGACAACGGCAAGAAGAAGCAAAAGCACCGCCGTTACGGTATCTTTCTCTATTTGCAACGCGGCAAGCGCGATACAAAGCGCGGCTCCGGCAATGCCGCCGATGACGGATATAAACTTCACTGCCTTAGCTTGTATTTCGGACATAAAATTCCTCCGTTCCGCGGCATTTCGCCGCTGTTTTTTTGATTTTGCTTTTACCATCCCATATCAACGGTAAAAGCGCGGATATTTTCCAGAATGACCCGATATGCTTCCGCAGTCAGATGCATATATTCATCATTCTGAAATTCTTTTTTTAAATAACCTGTGTTCGTATCGATCAGTACGGAATAACTGTCAATATAAGGTATCCTCATTTCCATGCAAAGTGCACGAATCCAAAGATTTCCTTCCAAAACGGCTTCTTTCGTCAACCTTTTATAATACTTGACGGACCGATCCGAAAGCGGAAGCATCGATTGCACTAAGATTTTCGTTTCGGGACTTGCTTTTTGTACAGAGAGTAACAGCTCACGGTAGATCGCCGTGAAACGCTCTCTCGAAAGCATCCCCGCGCCGCCCGAAACACCAACCGTGATCACAAGGATCTGCGGTTTTTTGAGTGCTACGGCATCGGCAAGTGTCAGATCACGGTTTTCCGCCGCAAGATGCACACATCTCGTTCGGTTGACGGTTTCAAAAAGAACCGTATTCCCCGCACCTGACCAGACATGTTCCTTCGGGATTCCTCCCCGAAGTGCAAGATGCGCCGTCGTGGAATCTCCAAAAAACGTCATGCGTGTAATAGGATCATCCGCAAGAATGGGATGCTGACCTATGAAAATCAAAATACCAATACATAACAAAACAGAAATGGATTTGCGGAAAAGCTTCAAAAAGGATTTCGCCTGCCTTTTAATCGTTAGTCAGACGGTATACCTCGTTTTTATCGGATGCCAGAATGATCGTGCCTTCCAGATCGGTACGCAAAAGCGGTACGTTTGCATTGGCAAGACGGTCAAGGACTTCTTCCGTCGGATGTCCGTAGGAATTACCCGCACCGCAGGAAATAATTGCAAGATCGGGATCGCAAGCCGCAAGAAATTCTTCGCCTGTGGAAGTTCTGGAACCGTGATGTCCGATCTTCAGAACATCACATTTGAAAGCGGAAACGGGATTTTTTTCCAGCATCTGTTCTTCGCTCTCAACCGTTGCATCTCCTGTGAAAACAAAAGATGTTTCGCCGTAATCAAGACGGATTACGATACTGTAATCATTCGTATCCTTGACGTTATCAACATCAACGGGACCGAGGATCGTAAACGAGGCTTCGCCTATTTGATAAGTATCTCCCATTTCACTCGGAATATACGAAAGACCTTTCGCATCCATCGCTTCAAACATACCAAGCCAAAAAGCCTGACTTGCATCACACTCGGGCAAAATAATATTTTCAACGTCAACGGCTTCAATGACTTCTTCCGCCGCGCCGCCGTGATCGAGATGCGGATGCGTGATGATCATATATGTAAGCGTATCAATGCCGAGATCGCTGAGATAACCCGTAATGACTTCGTCGGAGTAACCGCTTGACGTACCGGCATCGATCAGCATATTTTCAGTACCGTCTTCCGTCGGCACACGGACAAGAATGGAATCCGCTTGCCCCACGTCGATATAATGAACTTGCAGATCGGAAATGTTTGCTTCATTTTTCGTTCCGATCTCCGTCTTATCGTCGTCACCGCCGATATATTGCCAAGGCTCCGTGAGCCATGAGATCAGACCAAGGATCAATACGATCACAAACGCAACGACCGACTTGATGATCTTCATTTGTTTTTTCTTACTGCGTCTTCTCGCCATAACAAAAAACCTCCTCTTTCATATAAAATTTTTTCATATATCTTTATTATATTCAAAACAACATCAACTTTTCCGCAAGTTTTGCATCTAAAAATGACATGATGAACGAAAACACAAGAGTTTAAAATGGAAAAAACGGTAATCTTCTTGTCGAAAATTACCGTTCAATCTGGCGCGCCTGGGGGGATTCGAACCCTCGACCTACCGGTTCGTAGCCGGGCACTCTATCCACTGAGCTACAAGCGCATCCTATTTTGTTTGCTCCCTTTCGTTCGGGTGCTACGACATTTTAGCACAAGTTTTCCCAAATGTCAATAGGTTTTTGAAAATATTTTTAATTTTTTTAAATTATTTTTATGATTTTAGCTTCCAAAGGAAATTTAGCTGAAAAAACGCTACATCAATTATTCATCAGCGAAGCGACTTCATTTTTCATTATTCATCATTCATTCAAAATCCGCTTCTTAATTTAATGAATAATGAATAGTGAATAGTGAATAATACAAACAAAAAACCGCCTTCTTACGAAAGCGGATTTTGTTTGGTGCACTTGAGCAATCCAAATCCGAACCAGAAGTCTCCTCCAAGACCTCATTTTTTACATCATCAAAAGTAATTGTTTTGGTACCCTCTTTGTAGTTGAAGGTAATGAGCATTTTGTCATCGTACAAGAATATCGCATTGATGAATACGTCGATCAACATCTGTCGGTGTTCTTTTTTTGCCATATCCAGCTTACGGAAGCGGTGGAGCCAGAAACGCATAAATTCTTCGCTGATTTGCGGCTTCTCCAGTTTTTCAAGAGCAATGCGATTCTCCAGTTCCTCTTTGGCTGCCTCCAGTTCTTCAAGGAGTGTCTTCGTGGATTTCGTGAAGACACCCTCTGTAATGGCTTTTAAGAGGTTTTCTATCTTGGTTTCCGTCTCTTTTAACTGTTGCTGATATAGCGGCAGATTGGTGTTCTCACGCCCTTGCAAGTCCATCAGCATGGAAACGATGGCATCCACTACATCGTCATCCATAACCATCTTCATGGCTTCTGCAACGACCAAATCTTCTATCCAACGTTTCTTGACAGGCTTCTTGTGGCATTCAGCACGTTTCTTCTTGACGGATACGCATTTGTAATAGTGGTGAACCACACCGGTTCTGCTTGTACCGCTTTCGCCGCACATATAAGCGCCGCAATGACCACAGAACAATTTAGTAGTTAGTAAGTAGTCATCCTCTGCTTTGTGTCGTGCAGGGGCTTTCTTATTCTTTGCCTTCTTTTCCTGTACTCGTTCAAATAGATCGAGAGGAACAATCGCAGGTATTCCATCGGGAACAACGATTTCTCTGTAAACGTACTCTCCGATATAACGGCGATTGCTTCTGTAGCGGATACAACCTTTACGCCGTTTTTCTTCAGCGTTGCCTTATGTCTTGCGCTGTCATAGCGGTTACGGGCAAAGCGGTCGAGTTTCCAGACGATGACCGTATCAAACAGCTTTTTGTTGCTGTCCTTAATCATATTCTGAAATTCGGGACGGTTGTCCGTCTTAGCGGAAAAAGCTCTGTCGATGTAATGACGTAGAACCGTGATACCGTTCTTTTCTGCGAAGGCAGTACATTCACGAATTTGACCTTCGATAGATTCTTCACGTTGGCTGTCAGAAGAATAACGAGCGTAAATTACAGCTTTCATTCTGGGTTCACCTCCTCGCAATTGAATAATGATTCTACTTGAGTAAAAAGCGGTTCAAAATCGATGAAATAATCTCGATCTACACATAATAAATCTTTCCAAAAATCATTTTTGTGATTATCCTTCATCTTGTAGAAAGGTAACGCCTTACTGCGTTGCTCTGCTTTAGGGTTAGTCTTCAAATAATCTTCTGCGATTAGCGATTCTACTTCAATAAAACAATCCGTACTTGTTTTTTCGCTAATATACTGCTCCAATCTTTCTGGAATAGGTATCAGTAAAGCGTATTTGTTGATTTGATTGTGTTTAACATAAAGTCCTGTCCTTACCGTGCCTTTTTTGCTACCGTAAACTTTTGCGGATTCTTGCTTTAGGTCTTTTGCTTTTTTGAATTTTGAATATCCTTCACCGTCAAAGTCAAATAGGCAGATGGTTTTACACTCTTGCTCACGAGTAAAATTAGAACAACTTAACACATTATACAGCCCACCACTTGAATAGTTGCCATGAATCGAAAAGCTTGAATTCTCAGCGAATTTTTGTTCAAGATTGTCTTCTGTTAGTCCATCAATTCCTTTGTTTTTTAAATAAGCAATTTTGTATATTTGGTCATACTTATCTTCAACCAAAAGGAAATTTCCGCCTTGCCTTGAAAAGTGCTCTAATTCAGATATACGCTCAGCTTGATTTCTAATCTTATCATAAAAAGCTTTATTGGCTTCCCTTAACTCTTCGTAATCATAACGATTAACTTCTATGATTTTGGGTGAAGCGTTGTCTTGAGCAAATATTTCATAGAAACGAGCAAAATCTGGGGCAAGTGAAATAGTAGCAGGAGAATGTATGGTAACAATCACCTGTATCCCTTTCTCAATATAAAACTTGGTAATAACATGATAAAAGGCTTCAGTTAGTGATGGATTAAGAGGGGCTTCGTACTCATCGAATAAAACTAATTCGAGATCTCTACTTATTTCTTCATCCAAAGAAATCAAAGCCAATTTTAAAATTGCTTTCTCCCCATCGCTTAAATCAAGTAAACTTCTTATTTCATCGCCATCGCGTAGTTTTGGATTTTCTTCCATGTATGGGGTTTTAAAAGAATAGTCGGTTTTAAATCTATACTTAAATCTAAGGTCCGAAAACAACTGATTTAATATGGTCCAGGGAGCAGTTTTTAACCATTCGGTGTTGTTAAAGATATCCGTGCTTTCAGAGCATTTAATCTGCTCATCGTTTCTTCTACAACAAGCCATATAAAACAAGTTACCAACCAATTGTACAATGTCGTTTTCGTCTCTCCACACAAAATTCATGGGCAAAGCAGCTTCGAATTCCTGTTGAGATAAATCAAAAACTTTGTTATCATCAAACTTCGTTTTTAAGATGTTGGTTAATTGCGAAATTGATCTCCATGACGTTTTTTTAATTCCTTGGTCGTCAAAAAACAAAGTGTTGTCATTATATTTCTTTTTTCTTTTTTCGCTGAGATATTGATTGTTTTGAACACTCTTAATATTCTTGGTATAAAACTCCCAGGCTTTATTTGAGTAGTTCTTATGGAAAGTAACAGAAAACTCGCCAAAATCATTTCCTAAATCAATATTATCTCTAAAAGATAAAAGAAGAATGTTTTCCGTCTGGATGGGTTGGTCATCTTTGTTCGCCTGAGTAATTTTTCTATTTATCTGTTCGTTCCCTTGTTTGGCGATAATTTTCAACAATTGGCTCTTTCCACTACCGTTCACCCCAGATAAAACAATCAGATCCCCTTCAAGTGTGTAGGATGTTTCTTTTCGGTAGGCTTTGTAAGTATCTAATATATCTAATCTTAAATTTTTCATAATACCTTATCTGCCTTAGTTTTATTTTCTTCTTCAGTCAACATTTTTAAAAGGGTTTCTTTCAAACGCTCATTCATTCTGGAATTTGGATCAAAACACATTTCTACGAATTTTTCCATTTCGGGAGCAATGATTTTAAACTTGGGTTTGTATTCATAATGTGCTCCGTGTGGATCATCGGTTCTCCCAAAGAGATAATCAAGGGAGACATCAAAGTAATCCGCATACCAGCGGAATGTTTTGGGAGATGGCGTTGATTGACCTTGTTCATAGCGATAAATACTGGATTGAGGAACGCCAACCAACTGTCCTATCTTACTTTGAGATAACCCTGCATCTTCACGAAGTTGTTTCAATCTTTTGCTTATAACTTCCAATATCCCACCTCCATCTTTGATTTTATTATACATCAAAATAGCATTATTTGCAACAGCAAATAAACATAATTCTGAAAGAGTTTACAATTTTTCTTAAAGTACCAGACAATAAGCAAGGCAGGAAAGCACAACAATACTTTCCTGCCAGTTTTCTTTTTTGAGGATTATTCGAGTTGCCATATTGGATGATTGCATACTTGGCAAGCAGGGCATGAAGGGACCCACGTCGCATTTTGCCTAAGATGATGAATCATACTTGGCAAGCAATGCACCGAGGTACCCTCAATGCGAAATCTGCGATTTCCTTGTCGGGCAACATCCCGAACCCTTTAACAATTTCAGAGAAATTGGCTACGCACCTTCGGTGCTGAAAGACAGATCATGGAGTATAGCTCCGCAACGGAGCATAGCCAGAGAAGTATTCTCTGTTAAATAGGCTTGGAGCGTTTTCACAACAAGCCTTTTTGCATAGTGGGTACCGCTATGCCCAGCTTGCTACAGATGTTTCTTTTTTATCTAAGATATTTCTTAAAGTTTTCTGCCTGCTCCAAGACTTCCTTGTAAACATCGTCGATGGTAACAGGGGGATAATCGAACTCATCAAGTAAGAGAATAAGGTCAACCTGCAGGTTTGCTTTGATGTCGTCACGAGTTGACCAATCAGTATATCTTGCCTTATCGTCCACTATAATCTTGATGCGTTTAGCAAGATCAATCATTTTGTCATCAGGATATTCAAACTCATACTTACGGGCAACGATGCTAAGAATGTCGTAGAACGCCTTTTCCTCATAGTCGATTCCCATATCCTTAAACGAGGTCTTTTCTTTTTTGAGTTCATCCAAAAGAGTAGCAAGCTGCTCAGCTACATCATCAAGGACTTCGTTTGCAAACACTTCATCCTTACGGCGGTTGTTATATTCGTCAACAACACGTTTCATACGCTCTGCAAACTCCATACTCATAATCTTGTTGACCTTTTTGTATTCCTCAATAGCCTGCGACAAGAGCCTCTGCATAATCTTAATCTTGGTATTCGGGAGCTGAATGGCGTTTATCTTATCCATATACTCATCGCTGAAAATATCTACGGAGATATGTTTGCCCGTCTCAAACAGTTCCTCAATGCCGTCAGATTGGATTGCACCCTCTAACAGCTCACGTACTCTTGCGTTCATTTGGGCTGTGTCGGGAGCATCGCCCTTTGTCAGCTTAAACAGGATAGAGCGAACCGCACAGTAGAAAGCGATATAATCTCTGTCCTCATTCGTGAACTTATCGCTTGAAGTGCAGAGGTTAAAGGCTTGTTTCATCCTCTTAACTGCCGCCATAAAACGACGTTCCAGTTCTTCGGTGAGCTGAACGTACTCAACGGCACGATTGAGACAAGCGAGCTGTTCTACAGGAGAACCGTTAAAGAAGTCCTTGCTATTAAAATTATGGAACATCTGACCGAGGACTTCCAACTGGTCTTTGACAATCGTGATGGATTGCTCAATGCCCTCAAATTCTTCGGTCTCAAAGTTGGTGTACTTCTTCAAGGCAAGATTCATATTCTTCTTGATACCGATATAATCGACAATCAAGCCCTTGTCCTTACCCTCATATACACGGTTTACACGAGAGATAGTTTGGATGAGCGTGTGCTGCTGAATAGGCTTGTCAATGTAAATGGTGTCAAGAGCAGGAACGTCAAAGCCGGTCAGCCACATATCAACGACAATCGCAATCTTGAAATTAGACTTGATATTCTTAAACTGGCGGTCAAGCTCCTTTCTGTCGTCCTTTGTGCCGAGCATATTGAAAAGCTCCGGTTCGTCGTCTTTGTTACGGGTCATAACCATACGGATTTTCTCAATCGGCTTCAACTCTTTTTTATCTTTTTCGGTCAGCTCGACACCATCGGCGCTGACTTTCTTTTCTGCCCATTCAGGGCGAAGCTCAACGATAATTTTGTAGAGGTCATAGGCAATATTGCGGTTGGCACAGACGAACATAGCCTTGCCCGCAACGGTTGCACCCTCTGCCACACGGGTCTCATAGTGTGAAATGAAATCCTGTGCAACAGCTCTCAATCTATCGGGGTCGCCAATAATGACTTCCATATTGGCAACTGCTTTCTTACTTTCCTCGATTTGATGCTCGTTGGAGCCTTCTTCAGCACAACGGGCATAGTAGTCCTCAATCTCTTGGATTTTCGCTTGGTCAAGCGTTACACGAGCCGCACGACCATCATAAACGAGATTGACGGTAATACCATCACGAACAGCTTCGGTCATTGTGTAGGCATCTACAACGTCACCAAAGACTTCGATAGTCGCATCAATCGGTGTTCCGGTAAAGCCGACGTAAGTTGCATTGGGGAGAGAATCGTGCAGATACTTGGCAAAGCCATAAGTACGCTCTACGCCTGCATCGGTAATTCTGACCTTCTGCTCCAGATTGACTTGGCTTCGGTGAGCCTCGTCGGAAATGCAAATGACATTAGACCTGTCAGTTAGTAACTGCAAGTCCTCGGTAAATTTCTGTATAGTTGTGAGATACACACCGCCACTCTCTCTGCCTTGGAGTTCCTGGCGGAGCTTTTCACGAGAATCAATGCTGACAACAGTTTCGTCTCCGATGTACTTCTTGGAAGATACGAATTGCTTGGAGAGCTGGTCGTCAAGGTCTGTTCTGTCCGTGATAATGATGATAGTCGGAGAACGGAAGAACTTGCTTTTCATCAGCATACGAGTGAGGAACATCATTGTGTAGCTCTTGCCACAGCCCGTTGCTCCGAAGTATGTACCACCCTTGCCGTCTCCTACAGGGCGAATATGCTCTTTGATATTGTTAAACAGCTTATTAGCCGCAAAGAACTGAGGATAGCGACAAACTATCTTCAAATCCTTGTCAGAGCTGTCGGGGAAGTAAATAAAGTCCTTAATGACCGCAAGTAAACGGTCTTTGCGGAACAAGCCTTGAATCATCGTAACGAGCGAATTGATACCGTCAAGCTCAACGTCTCCGTCCTCGACCTTTCTCCACGCATAGAAAAAGTCATAAGGTGAGAAGAACGAGCCGTACTTGTTGTTCGCTCCGTCGCTGATTACAATAAAAGCGTTATATTTGAAGATTTCGGGGATGTCTCTACGATAGCGAACTGTAAGCTGAGTGTAGGCATCCATAATAGTCGTGTTTTCTTTTACGGCACTCTTAAATTCAAGCACAACAACAGGGATACCGTTTACAAAAACGATACCGTCGGGAATACGTCTCTGATTGTTGATGCCGTCGATCTCAAACTGATTTACGACCTTGAAAATATTGTTTTCAGCGTTCTCAAAGTCGATAAGCTCAATGAAAATATCCTTTTGGGTTCTGTCCTCTCGGTTGAGAATAAAACCATCGGAAATGAGCTTATAGACCGCCTTATTAGCCTCGTAAATCGTGCCGGAGATATTACGCAGAGAAAGGATGATTCCGTCAACCTCGCTCGGTGTAATGCCGTCCTTGGCATATCGGTTATATAGGTACTGCTTCAAGTCGTCGATGAGCAGCACTTCGGTGCGTTCACGGTGAATTTGATCGCCACTGACATAGGTGTACCCCTCGTCTTTGAATAACTGCATGATTGACATTTCTAATGCGTGTTCATTGAAGTTCGTCATCGTATCACCCCATTCCTTTCAATGCTTTTTGGACTTCTCCCAATATATATGTTTCATCTAAATGGCAAAAAGCAATAAACCGTTCAGCTTTTTCTATCATTCTTTGATTCATAAAAGATACCATGTCCTTTTTTACGTACTGGATGGTATCATATTGTTCTGTATCATTCGGTTCTGTCAATGCACATACAATTGCGACTCGTGGAGAAACAGGAAACAAATATCTTGCGTTTGTAAATGCATCAA
This sequence comes from Clostridia bacterium, assembly GCA_017472285.1. GTDB lineage: Bacteria > Bacillota > Clostridia > Oscillospirales > CAG-272 > QALR01. Next base: position 32,874 of record JAFUQQ010000032.1, read on the forward strand.
TAAGTACAGGAAAATCACCAATACAAAACGCATCTGTTTCCGCTTTTATAAGATAAACATTACATTCATTGTTTATGAAATCATATATGGCAGTATTGGCTTTGGTTTCTCGAATATTATTTTTTGCATCCTCAGAAAGCGTAAACTCGTTATTCTCCAAATAACTAAAAGCACTTTCCGGCGAATCAATCACTATTCGGTACATCGCATTGGTTTGTGATGTTCTTTCAGTTTGATCTGTAATATTGTCATTGGATTCAAAAAATAGTTTTCGGATAAAAGGCAGACGAACCAACTGAAAAGCTACCAGTTCTGCTAAGCATTTAATTTGATAGCGGTTTAACTTCTTATTCTCATCAGCTCGTTTGATAATTTGGGGCAACTCTGCAGATAACCTTCTCTCAAAATCCGAAAAGCCTTTCTCAATCGCATTCCTATCGAAATATGTACCATCATTATTTTTCGTTTCAAACAAATTGCAGGAGAAAAACAACTTTTCAGGCAAAGAACTGTACGGCTCTATTGGCTGCTTGCTCTTATTGATAACTCTTACTTTGCCGTGTTCATCAGCAAAGTTTTTAATGATGAATCGAGATATATAATGTTCATCAACAGTGTAATTGCCCATTGCTTCCTCCTTTCTGTTCACTTAACGAATAATCAACTTTTTTATGCACGCTTCCATGGAATTGACTTTATAAAGTTCCTCTGTCTTTTTGTGTAATGACTGGTTACATATTCATAATTACAACCTGCGTTATCAAACAAATCTGCAATGCTATTAACCTTTTCTAAAACAAGACCAAAATAGTCAACAGTATACTCATCAAATGATATGTCCGTGTTAATACGACAGGTCTTAAATTCTAACAGACTACAATCCAAATCGCTATCATACCGTTCTCTATCTGTTCCTGTCGGGTCTTGATAGCGCATTTCATCGAAATCAGGTAGTAACTGATCATCGGGAATGTCCATACGGAAAACAACCAATACCTCTGACTTATCAACAAAATGATGACAGTTCGCAAAGTATAATGCGTATGTTAACTCATTTGTTAGATAAATATATCCATCAGTCGAATAGCCATCCCCGTTTTCTTCCTCGGTAAAGAAACGCTCACAATCCTTTTTTATTGCTCTGTCCTTAAAAATACTTTGCGCTCTTTTATAAGTGGTTCCATGATAGAGTATCATATTCTTCTCCCGAATTGTTAGATAAATGATAATTTAGTTGCGTGATAATTCGCCTAAAATAATCGTTTGTACTTCATTTAGATGTTCAATTTCACGCTGATTTTGAAAAATAGTTTCAAACATTTTATCTGTTGCATTGATAAATGAATTAGCAATATCTTCTGGAGCAATGATTACTGGTATCGGAGCTAATATTTTCATTGTAAGAAATTTTGTAGCAGTACCGGAAGAGATGCCTTTAAACTCATTTAACTGTTGCTTCAGAACAAAATATAATTGCTTATTTGAAACCAATTTATTTTTGGAAGAAATTACATAAGTACGCTGATATGCATCGAATTTCCCGCAATATATTTTTAACGGATAGATTGCACTTGCATTATTTCCAGCCAATAAAACAGCCTCTTGGTCAAATGCGAACGTATTTGTTCGATATGTTTCTTGTGAACAAGTAAAAAACGGATATATTCCATTTGCCACAGCAGCTTCAGAGTTTAATTTTCCAGTTTTTATCGTACTTGTTTCTTCCAAAGTGGATGTTTTGTAATTTGCAGAGTTGTTTACAATCATTTCTTCATAAATAGCTTCTGCTTGAGCTTCTAAACTATCATTTATCTGCTTCTTCAAGGCGATTCTGTCGGTAATCGACTTATACGCTTTTACGATATTTTTTTGTTCTTCGATTGCAGGAACAGGAAGTTCTACCATACAAAGCTCGTCCCAATCGAATATCTCACGAACACTTCCGTGCGACTTATACCGTGCGTATCTGTCAAACTCCGGTCTGCTGAACCAAAGCATCAGATATTCGGGGTCAAGCTCATCCTTATTCACGACCTCGAAAACGGTATAGGAGCTTGAAATAATGCAATTTTCACCGTCAAGGTAAGCGATAGAAATTTTCTCGCCGTTTCTTGACGTAACGGGACCGTATGCAAACTGTCCGGTCTGAACTACTTTGTAGCTCGACAGGTCTGTGCCGATGATGTTAGCAATAGAAGGGATAAACTTCTTCTCTATACTAACGCCGAGCAGATTCGTAATAGTCAGATCTTTGTTTCGCCTATCTACAAGTCGGATATAGCCACCTAATTTTTTATAATTCGATTTCATAACCCAACTCCTTAAAGACAGAGAGCAAATCTGCCTTGGACTTTTCCTCTGCAACAAGCAGCTCCTTTAATTCGGCTTGGAGCGATTTCATCTTGGTATCAAAGTCAATGTTTTCGTCACGGTTGACGAACTCAATATAACGGCTCGGAACGAGGGTATAACCCTTTTCTGCAACTTCTTCAAGTGAAGCAGAGTAGCAGAACTCCGGCACGTTCTCGTATGTATCTTCAAAGCCCTCCTGCTGCCAAGCGTGATATACGTCGGTAACTTTGGCTCTGTCGTCCTCGGTCAGCTCGATATACTTCTTCTCGTAAGGACTACCCATCTGGCGTAAGTCCATAAAGAGGATTTCTTTTTCTCTGTTACGATAGCGTTTGAGCTGTCCGTTTTGCTCAACGACTCGGGCTTTTTTGTTCTTGTTGATAATCCACAGCGTAACGCTGATGTCGGTTGTATAGAAAAGGTTTCTCGGCAGGATAATGATAGCTTCCACGAGATTGTTTTCAATGAGCTGCTTTCTGATTTTCAGCTCCGTGCCGTCATCGGACAGAGCACCGTTGGCGAGCAGGAAGCCAGCCACGCCGTTCTGCGAGAGCTTTGACACGATATTCAAAATCCAACCGTAGTTTGCGTTGCTTGTAGGGGGCACTTCGTAACCATTCCAACGAGGGTCATCAATCAGCTCGTTCTCGGCTCTCCACTCCTTCTGATTGAAGGGAGGATTCGCCATAATGAAGTCAGCCTTCAAATCCTTGTGCTGGTCGTTGCTGAACGTATTAGCTGCCATTTCTCCAAGGTTCGCAGAAATGCCACGGATTGCAAGGTTCATCTTTGCGAGCTTAAACGTGGTGTTGGTATATTCCTGTCCGTAGATAGAGACCTTCTTCTTGTTGCCACTGTGAGCTTCAACGAATTTGATGGACTGAACGAACATACCACCGGAACCGCAACAAGGGTCATAGAGTACGCCGTCATAAGGCTCGATCATTTCGGCAATCAGATTAACGATGCTCTTGGGCGTGTAGAACTCTCCCTTGCCTTTACCCTCTGTAAGAGCGAATTTACTGAGGAAGTATTCATACACACGACCGATGATGTCGTTTTCTTCATCATCCGTATTCATACGGTTGATTTCGTCCAGAAGCGAAGCGAGTTTTGCAGTATCAATATGTAAACGAGAGTAGTAATTATCGGGCAACGCACCTTTCAGAGCAGGGTTCGACTTCTCGATGTTGTAGAGAGCAGTGTCAATCTTTAAGGCAATATCGTCCTGCTTTGCGTGTTCGATAATGTAAGACCAACGGCTTTCTTCGGGAAGAAAGAAAACATTGTCCTTGGTGTAGAACGCAACATTATCGACAAATCTCTCGCCGTATTTCTCGGCAATCATCTTTCTTTGTTTCTCAAACTTATCGCTTGCAAATTTGAGGAAGAACAGACTAAGGACAACGTGCTTATATTCCGCAGGCTCAACAGAGCCACGGAGCTTGTCTGCACTTTTCCATAGTGTTTCTTCCATAGACACTTCTTTTTTAGGTTTAGCTGCCGCCTTTGCCATATATAAAACCTCCGGTAGAACTTTCTTGATTATTACCCACTATCCATTGTACAGAAGTAGGTATCCCATAAAACGGACTTATTCTTTGCTGACTCGTACAGCCTCGCAAATATCTCCGATGTCGCAATTCAGGTAGTCGCAAATACGCAAGAGAACAGACAAGGCAACATCCTCACCCTTATTCAGCTTGCTCATTGTTCCGGTCGATAAACCCAATTCTTTGCGTAGTGTGGGCTTGGTAATATCCTTTTCAATAAGGAGCATCCACAGTTTTTTATAGCTGATTTTCATACAATCACCTCATACATCAAAACGAGTTAGCGTGTGCCATATAATATTATAGCACAAAAACTTGGATTTTTCAATAAATTGCTCTAAAAATTAAAGAAAATATTGCGACTTCTCGAAGCATATTTTGCATAACACGATAGTGAATACAACACACCTCGTAGAAATCTTGACAAAACGCATCTTTTTTGCTATAATAATTATGTAAACAAAGACATCTAAGACACGCAGACACCTATACAAGCTTTTGCTTGACACAGGGTCTGCTTTTTTCATACAACAAAAAGAAAGGA
>JAFUQQ010000033.1 GCA_017472285.1 Clostridia bacterium
GGTCTGACAGCCATTTAGGCTGTCATTCAAGACCCTCACGCCGCTTCGCTACCCGAAGTGAGAGGCTTTCAATTAGTTTTTTGAAAAAATTGGTGAGAATTTATTTGTTTTTTCCGTAACACACTTAAGTTGACTACATTGCCCTTTGACCCCCTCCGCAAAATTTTTCCCTGTGGCAAAAGCCGCCGGTTTGCAAAGATTTTGGGAAGTATCACGTATAAAGTTTTTGAGGGATTTTCAAGGAGATGGGGCAGTCCATCATGCCTTCGGCAGAACGTCGGAGAAAACGAGGAGATTTGCCGTTACTTTTTCTTCGTCTGTAAGAGGCTTGAACGTACCGTTGCCGTAAAGGATATCCATGACCATCACGGCAACACGGTTGCCGATAAAGCTTGCTGCTTTTTCCGCAACGACAAGATCCTGCATCTGTGCGGGATAATCCTTCGCTTCCGCCATTGCGTATTCCAAAGCGAAATGGGAGAATTTCTTCATCAGTTCGGGATCGGCCGCAGGAATGAGATCAAAGAAATCTTTTGCATTTCCCTTGACGATCATCGTTTCAATTTTGCCGTTCTGATAGAAACCGCGCTTACGCAAACGGGCAAACTTCTCTGCACTTGCTGCGTTGTCTTCGATCATACCCGTCATCACTTCATAAAGCGCATCGTAATCAGAGTTCAGATTGTTTTCCCACCAGCCCTTTCTGCTATCGAATTTGCTGTCCACCGACCAGGAGCCCACGGGGTATTTATCGGAATAACGATTCATCGAGCCGCAGGTGCCATATACGGAAAGGTCCGGCATATCTGCCTTATAATCGGGATCAGACTGTGTCTGCGGCAAATCTACGTACGCTCTGTACGCGCCGCCGTTGGTTGTACGAATCGTATAACGGCTGAGATTTTTCTGCGGAAGGTTCGTACTGCAACGGAGTGCAACACCGTAAAAGATTGCCGCCGCTTCCAAAAGCTCACGGTTTCCGCTCGGAATATAAACATCGCTTACGTTTGCAATGGCTTCTCTAACCTTGGGCGCATATTCACGCGCAAGGATTTCAGCCGCTTCCATCTGCTTTTTGAATTGTTTTTCTCTGCGTTCCGCGGAATAGGTTTCGGGAGAGAAATTGACGTAAGTGGTATAACGATCGCCTGCCTGACGAACGAGAAAACCGTTTGCCTCGAGATAATCGATCTTATCCTCGATATAAACGAGCGTCATGCCGAGTTCTTCCGCGATTTCTTCTTTGGTTTTGGGTTCAAAGTATACGCTGTATACGATATTGAGATTCAGCTTATCGCCGAGGAATTTTTCGGGAGCCGCGATGCCGTTTTCGCCGGGGTCGCCATTATGTCCGATACCTGTCGCCTGAATGGGTTTCAAACCGAGTTTACCAATTGTTCTTTTCATAGTATAACCTTCTTTCAAATCATTTTTTGCTTTGTTCAGATGCCATTTAACTGTGCCTTCGGGGATTCCCGTATTCCCCGAAATTTCGGAAATGGTCTTATTTTCAAAATAAAAAGCATAGACGATCTCACGGCGTTTTTCCGTCAGAAATCCGATCTCTCGGCGGAGCAACTGAATTTCTTCATTCGGATCGCCCTCATAAAATTCCGTTTCATCGGGAAGCTCGACACCATCAAGAGAAATACCGGCATTTTTCTTTTTGGATGCAACGTATTTTGCATAAATGTGTTCACTGATGCGCCAGACGTAACCCTCGATATTATAGATTTCATCACTCACAAGGAGCGAACGGTACACTTCCGCCACGATCTCTGCGGCAAGGTCCTCTGCTTCATCGTAATAAAACGATTTCTTGACGGCAAAACCGTAAATTTTCTGAAGATATTCCGTAATGATACGGTCTGCTTTTTGTTTTAACATCGTCCGTTTCCTTTCTTTCGGGGACGATTCAGGGAAAAATTTTTCCCCCGAATCCCTTTTAAAAAACTTTCATATGGGAGCGACCCACTTGATTCTCATGAGAAATCGAAAGGTTTTTCTGAGAGATTTCTGCGACTCTCTCGAACCTTACACCCATATAGTGAAGATGATTTGAAAAAAGTTGGTGTTTTTTTGAAAAAAATCAAAAATTTTTTAAAGAAAAGTTTTTGAAGGATTTTTAAGGAGACTTTTTTCAAAAAGTCCCCTTAAAGCAGGTTCAGGCAGCAGCCCGATAAACCATCATAATTCGAGAAATTCCAGAATACGCGCCCAAACAGCCGTATCCTGCGTGGTCATCGCGTCCCAATCGAACCCCGCGGCAAAAACTTCTTTATCTCGGTCTGTTTCGAGCGCGCCATTTTTGAGTGCGCGTTGATAGCGTTTGAAGAACGCATCTTTATATTTGACGGCATCTGCGGTATAATTGGGATTATGACCTTTACCCGAAACCTTCCAGAATGTGATATTTTCATAACCGACGAGTGCCTTATGCATCACGTCAAAATTTTTCTGACAGCTTACAGTCTTATCGTCATCGGAATGAATCACAAGCACTTTGGATTTTGTGCGTAGTAAGGTCTGGATCGCGTTATATTTTGTATATTTGGGATTTTTCTTACGTTCTTTTTCATAAATACCTTTATAAAAGATACCTAAAAATTGTTTCAGGATATGTTCCAAAGAAACAAAACCCGAAATTGCCACGATATGTGAAACGTGCGGATGGAGCGCGGAAATATTCAGCGCGGAAAACCCGCCCCAGCTATGTCCGATGACGGAAATATCATAGGTTTTATATTCGGGGTGTTTTTTGAACGCATTCAGAACGTCATCGAGATCGGCAAGCGATTGTGAAAAACCGCCTGTGGTTTCACCGCCCGATTCCATACAGCCCGTATGGTCATAAGCATAAACGAGATAACCTTGTTTTGCCAGAAGCTCGATTTCTTTCATATAACCGCGGTGTCCCGAACCCATGCCGTGTTCAAAAACGATGATTCTTTGCTGTTTGGGGTTGGGATACTGATAAAAATAGCCTTGCAAACGATGTCCTTTGGAAGAACGTACCGCAAACGGTATTTTTTCAAGGCCTTCAAAATCTTCGCTTGAAAAATAAAAGATCGCTTTGGTTGCGTCAGCTCTGCTGTAAACAGCATTTTGATAAGCTTCTTCGATCTTATTCCATATCATATAGAGATTCCCTTTCTTTTTTGGAAAATTGCATTATTTTTTGCTAAACTAATAAGAAAAAGCACAATTCCCACGCTGAAAATCAGCGTGGGAAAAATTTATGAATGATTTATTTCAGTGTCGCAAGCATGACCGCTTTGATGGTATGCATACGGTTTTCCGCTTCATCAAAAACGATGGATTGTTTGCTTTCAAAAACTTCATCGGTTACTTCCATGCAATCACGGTCAAATTTTTCGCCCATTTCTTTGCCGACAATGGTCTTGAGATCATGGAAAGCGGGCAGACAATGCATGAGTACCGCCGTTTCACCTGCGTTTTTCATGACGGCACTGTTCACCTGATAAGGCGAAAGCTCACGGATACGTTCTTCCCAGACACCGAGCGGTTCACCCATGGAGACCCATACGTCCGTATAGATCACGTCTGCACCCTTGGTCGCATCCATAACGTCTTCATTGAAAGAAAGCGTCGCGCCCGTTTCTTTTGCGATGGCTTCACATTCCGCAACGAGCTTTGCATCAGGGAAATATTTCTTCGGTGCGCAAGCGACAAAGTGCATACCCATCTTTGCGCAACCGACCATGAGAGAATTGCCCATATTATAGCGGGCATCACCCATATAAACGAGTTTTCTTCCCTTCAGAGAGCCGAAATGTTCTCGGATGGTAAGGAAATCCGCAAGGATCTGTGTCGGATGATATTCATTGGTCAGACCGTTCCAGACCGGAACGCCCGCGAAGCGTGCAAGTTCTTCCACGATCTCCTGACCAAAGCCGCGGTATTCGATACCGTCAAACATACGTCCGAGCACGCGCGCGGTATCGGCAATGCTTTCTTTTTTGCCGATCTGCGAACCTGTGGGATCGAGGTAAGTCACGTGCATACCGAGATCATGCGCCGCAACTTCAAAGCTGCAACGGGTTCTCGTGCTGGTCTTTTCAAAGATCAACGCGATATTTTTACCTTTACATTCCTCGTGAGGAATGCCGTTTTTCTTTTTTGATTTGAGTTCTGCCGCAAGATCGATCAGTCCTTCGATCTCGGCAGGAGTAAAATCAAGAAGTTTCAAAAAATGTTTGCCTGTCAAATTCATATCATTCAATCCTTTTTTTAACAATGATTCGTTATTTAGATTTCGGTGCTTTGATGAAATAAAATGGATACGGTAGGGGTCGGTGCCCCGACGACCCGTTTGAAAAACGAAAATTATATATTTTAAAGTGCCGCTTTGATAACCTCCAACGCTTTTACGAGCGTTTCCATCGGGATATTGAGCGGAGGGAGCAAGCGTATTTTATTTTTTGCTTTGATGACGAGGACACCGTTTTCGCGGCATTTCGCGATAATTTCGGAAGCATCCTTTTCGGTTTCGATGCCGATCATCAGTCCAAGACCCGAAATGCTCTTGACACCGCGGGCATTCTGCATAGTATCAAAAATATATGCGGATTTTTCGCGGACTTCGGAAAGGAGTTTTTCATCGATACGGGAAAGGATATTGAGCGCGCCTGCCGAGGCAATGGGGTTGCCGCCGAAAGTCGAGCCGTGAGAACCCGCTCCCAGAACGTCCTTCACTTTTTCGCCGAGCAGACAAGCACCGATGGGCAGACCGCCGCCAAGACCCTTCGCTGTGGAAACGATATCGGGTTGAATACTGTAATGCATATACGCATAGAGCTCACCCGTTCTGCCGTTGCCCGTCTGCACTTCATCGGCAATGAGAAGGATATCGTTTTCTGCCGCAATTTCGGCAAGACCTTTCACGAAATCCTTTTCCAAGGGAAGAACGCCGCCTTCGCCTTGTACGAGCTCAAACATGATCGCCGCAACCTTATATTCGGAAACGAGCTGCTTGACAGATTCGATATTGTTCGCTTCCGCATAAACAAAGCCTTGTGTCAGAGGAGTAAAATCTTCATGGAAAACGTCCTGACCCGTTGCGGCAAGGGTCGTAATCGTTCTGCCGTGGAAACTATTTTTGAGTGTGATGATGGTATAAGTATCTTTGCCCTTTTTATCAGCCGCATATTTTCTTGCGGTCTTGATCGCGGTCTCATTGGCTTCCGCACCCGAATTGGAGAAGAATACTTTTTTCATACCCGTGCGTTCGCAAAGCGTTTTCGCGAGCATCGCACAAGGTTCGGAATAGAAAAGGTTCGATGTATGCTGACATTTGCCGAGCTGTGCGGTAACGGCGGCGATCCATTCATCGTCTGCCACGCCGAAGGTATTGACGGCAATGCCCGTACCGAGATCGATATATTCCTTGCCGTTTTCATCGTAAACGAGCGCACCTTTGCCCGATACGATCTGCAAAGGGAAACGTGCGTACGTACCGGCGATATATTCGCGGTCGATATCTTTCAGATTCATCATAAAGAAACGCCTCTTTCTTTGATTTGATTTGCACAAAGAGTTTTATCGGCAACGACCATCGTGCCCGCGCCTTCATCGGTAAGAGTTTCGATCAGGATGGAATGAGGTACTCTGCCGTCCATGATAAAGACTTTTTGTACGCCGCGCCTGATCGCATCGACACAACATTCCACCTTGGGAATCATACCACCGCCGACAACACCGCTTTCCACAAGCGCTTTCGCATCGGCAAGGTCGATAACGGGAATGAGTGTGTTGGGATTATGCTTATCATGGAGAATGCCCGTGATATCTGTCATAGAGATGAGACATTCCGCTTGCAATGCGCCCGCGATTCTGGAAGCCGCGGTATCCGCATTGACGTTATAGACGTTGCCCTGATTATCGCAACCGATCGTGGAAATAACGGGGATATATCCTTTTTCCAGAAGATCGAGAATGGGCTGCGCGTTGATATTTGTAATTTTTCCGACGTAACCGAGGGCTTCATCTTTCATTTCCGCTTCGATGAGATGACCGTCCATGCCGGAGATACCCATCGCGCGACCGCCTTTTGCTGAAAGAAGTGCAACGAGTGTTTTATTGACTTTGCCCGCAAGCACCATCTGTGCGATTTCTACGGTTTCTTTATCCGTAACGCGCAAGCCGTTAACGAATTTTGTTTCTTTGCCGAGTCTTGTGAGCATATCGGTGATTTCAGGTCCGCCGCCGTGAACGAGGACGACCTTGACACCGATCAGAGAGAGGAGAACAACGTCCTCCATCACTTGCTGTTTGAGTTCTTCGCTAATCATCGCATTACCGCCGTATTTGACGACGATGATCTTATTATTGTATTTCTGAATATACGGCAACGCTTGTGTTAAGATTTCTGCGCGCTGCGCGTTCGTGATATTGAGTGGCATTTTTCTTTTTCTGGTACTCCTTGTGGTATGCTTATAGGGGTACACGGTTAATTTGACCGTATATCCACCCCAAAAGTTTGATAAATTTTCCGTCTGTTTCGTAGGGGCGACCCTGCGTGGTCGCCCATTGGATCCACATAAATTTTTGCGGGCGACCACATAGGCTCCTCCTACAAAGCCGCCGTTTTTCTTATATCCGTTCCGCACGGGATAGGGAAAGGCAGCAGAGGGGTGTGGGCGCGATCCTCTTTATGTTCTGTAATCGCCGTTGATCTTGACGTAATCGTAAGTCAGATCACAGCCCCATGCGACCGCTTTCGCGTCGCCGCTGTTCAAACGGATATCGATACCGATCTCTTTTTCGAGAAGGATCTGTTTTGCGATTTCTTCGGAAAATTCAACGCCCGTGCCGTCCTTGCAAACGAGAATCTCGCCTACCGCGGAAACGAAGGAAACGTCAACTTTATTCACGTCAACATCCGCTCCGCTGTAGCCGATGGCACAGAGCACACGACCCCAGTTCGCATCCGAACCGAACATTGCCGCTTTGACGAGAGAGGAACAAATGACGCTTTTCGCAACGGTCTTTGCAACCGCTTCACTGCAAGCACCCGAAACGGTACATTCAAGGAGCTTCGTCGCGCCTTCGCCGTCCCCCGCGATCATACGGCAAAGATAGACCGTAACGGTATTGAGGGCTGTCATGAATGCATCGAAATCCGCGCCTTCGCAAGTGATTTCGGCATTGCCCGCCATACCGTTTGCCATGATAGCAACCATGTCGTTGGTGGAAGTATCGCCGTCTACGCTGACCATATTGAACGTATTTTTAATATCGGAGGAAAGTGCTTTTGCAAGCATTTCGGGAGAGATATTCGCGTCTGTCGTGAGGAAAACGAGCATCGTTGCCATATTCGGATGGATCATGCCCGAACCTTTTGCGATACCGCCGAGCGTACAAGTCTTGCCGCCGATCTCAAACGTAATTGCGATTTCTTTTTTGACGGTATCTGTGGTCATGATACCTTCCGCAGCATCATCGCTGTGATCGCCAAGTCCCGCAACGAGTGCATCCATACCGTCCGCAATGGGAGTGATATCGAGAGGCTGACCGATGACACCCGTGGATGCGACGATCACGTCTTCCGCGGGAATACCCATTTTTTCGGAAACGAGCGCGCTCATTTTTTCCGCGATCTCGATACCGTTTGCATTACAGGTATTGGCATTGCCGCTGTTACAGATGACAGCTTGTGCTTTGCCGTTTGTGAGATGTTTTTTCGTAACGGTCAAGGGCGCGCCTTTGACGAGATTTTGCGTATAAACTGCCGCCGCACTTGCCTGTACTTCACTGTAAATCAAAGCTAAATCTTTTTTTGTTTTATTTTTACGGATACCGCAGTGAATACCGCTTGCGGTAAAGCCTTTCGCGGCGCAAACGCCGCCACCTATGGTTTTCATTTTATATAATCCTTTCGACTTTTGGAGCAATATATAACAATATGATTGCGTATTATATCACAACCGTTTTTAAAATGGAAGATTTTTTATTAAAAAAATAGAAATTTTTGAGGAAAACTCTGTCACTTCGTAAGGAGGGGGCTTACTCTTCCCGTTTCTCGTATTTAAATCTCAAGTCCGAGCGTTTTTTCGCAGCCGAGCACGATATTGAGATTTTCGACAGCCGCGCCCGATGCGCCTTTGCCGAGGTTATCGTATCTTGCAACGAGGAGAATACGGTCTTCATTGCCGAGGACGGAAATCTGCATACTATCCTTACCCGAAAGTCCCGCGCCCGAAATAAAGCCGTTTTCGGAGATATGGTCCGTATAAGAAACGATGGGACCCGTATAAAGTTCTTTATAAATTTCCGCAAGTTCTGCGGGAGTGGCTTTGACATCTTCTTTAAAAAGCGGAACGGTTACGACCATACCGCTATAAAAATCGGAAACGATGGGACAGAAGATGGGAGCTGCTGCAAGACCTGTGATGGCTTTCATTTCTTTCAGATGTTTATGTTCTTGTGTAAGCCCGTACTGACGGGGTGCGGAAAGGAGGACATCTCTGCCTTCCGCTTCATATTCTTCGATCATTTTTTTGCCGCCGCCGCTGTAACCCGTGATGGAATGGCAAGTAAGTCTTGCCGTCGGCGCAAGTACGCCGGCACGAATGAGAGGATGGACAAGCGCGATAAAACCGCTTGCATGACAGCCGGGAACGGCGATTCGTTTGGAATTTCTGATTTTTTCTTCAAATGAGGGGGAAAGTTCGGGGAATCCGTAGGCAAATTCGGGATTCGTTCTGTGCGCGGTCGACGTATCGATAATGACTGTATTCGGATTTTTCACCATGGCGACTGCTTCCTTTGCCGCCGCATCGGGAAGACAGAGAAAAGCGATATCCGCGCTATTTATGGCTTCGCGTCTGGCTTTTTCATCCTTTCTGAGTTCTTCCGAAAGGATAATCATTTCAATATCTTTTCTGCCGCCGAGTCTTTCATAGATGCGAAGTCCTGTCGTTCCGGCCTTGCCGTCAATAAAAATCTTTTTCATCGTCTTTTTCTTTTCTCCGTTTGTGTTGTTCTTCCCTCTTTTCTTTGCGGAAAGAAAAGAGGGGCAAAAGAAACGTTCTGTGCTGCCTCTGTCCTGATGCAGAGGAAATTTTTTGTTTTTTGAGAAATTGTTAGTGGCAACTTGCCGCTTTTTCTTCTAAATACGCTTTTACGAGATCAAGCTGAACCTGCACAGCTTCGGGACCCGTACTGCCCGCAGAGATACGTTTTTTCACGCAAGTATCAAGAGAGATTTCTTCATAAAGATCGTCTTCAAAAAGCTCGCTGAAGCCTTTATAGGTTTCCATCGGAAGCGTTTCAAGGATTTTTCCGCCTTGAATACAAGCCGCGACGATGCCGCCGACGATCTTATATGCACTGCGGAACGGCATACCTTTTTTCGTGAGATAATCGGCAAGGTCTGTGGCATTGATAAAACCTTTGCCCGCCGCTTCGCGCATGTTTTCTTTCTTTACTTTCATTGTAGAAAGCATGGGGGCGAAAATGTCAAGGCACTTCTGAACCGTTTCGATACCGTCGAAAACGGATTCCTTATCTTCCTGCATATCTTTGTTATAAGCGAGAGGAAGTCCTTTGAGCATCGTTAATGTACCAATAAGATCGCCGTAAACTCTGCCCGTTTTACCGCGTACAAGCTCCGCCATATCGGAATTTTTCTTCTGCGGCATGATGCTCGAACCTGTGGTATACGCATCGGAAAGCTCCACGAAACCAAATTCCCAAGATGACCAAAGGATGATTTCTTCGGAAAAACGGGAAAGGTGCATCATGATGATGGAGCAAGTCGAAAGCATTTCCACACAGAAATCGCGGTCGGAAACGCCGTCCATGCTGTTTTCAGTGATGCCGTCAAAACCGAGTGCATCCGCGACCATTTTTCGATTGGTAGGGTAAGTCGTACCCGCCAGCGCGCAAGAGCCGAGAGGTGATACGTTCATTCTTTTCACGGTATCGGCAAGGCGGCTGACATCACGCATGAACATCATTGCATAAGCGAGGAGATGCTGTGCGAAGGTAATGGGCTGTGCTCTTTGCAGATGGGTATAACCGGGCATGATGGCATCGGTATTTTCACTTGCTTTTTCATGGATGGCTGTAATGAGGGAAAGAAGTCCCTTTTCGATCACTTTCGCTTCATCACGCAGATACAGACGGAGATCGAGCGCCACCTGATCGTTTCGCGAACGCGCGGTATGCAAACGCTTACCAACGTCACCGATGCGTTTCGTCAACTCGGCTTCCACAAACATATGGATATCTTCCGCTTCCATATCGATGGCAAGCGTGCCATTTTCAATATCTGCTAAAATAGATTCGAGTCCCTCGCTGATCACATCGCAATCGGCATCCGTAATGATACCTTGTGCCGCAAGCATCGCTGCGTGTGCGAGAGAACCTTTGATGTCTTGCGCGTACATTTTGGAATCGAAATGAATCGATGAATTGAAATCGTCTGCCATGCGGTCGAGCGCACCGACGAATCTTCCTGCCCACATTTTTTCCATATCGGGTCTACCTGTTCTTTCTCTGAAAATTCAAAGCGGGCAACGCCCGCCGGATAACGTCTCGCCTATTGAAACTTTTACGCATCGGAATGCAGCAAAACGGCGAGGTCAAATTCGAGCAATTTCTTAGGGAATCAAAAAGGGGCGATCCGTGAATCGCCCCTGCTAAAAACTGATCTGACGCTTAAAAATTATTGATTATTCTTCTTTGCAACGGCTTCTTTGACCTGTGCCTGAACCTTGATCGGAAGACCGAAGAGGTTGATGAAGCCCTTGGCATCTGTCTGGTCGTAAACGTGATCTTCGCCGAATGTTGCGATTTCTTCGGAATAGAGAGAATAATCGCTCCATGCGCCTGCTTTGATCATATTGCCTTTATAAAGTTTGATACGAACCGTACCGGTCACGTTTTCCTGTGTCTTGTCAACGAAAGCGGAAAGTGCTTCGCGCAGAGGTGTGAACCACTGACCGTTATAAACGAGGTCTGCGAATGTGATCGCGAGTTCCTGCTTCTTATGTGCGGTCATCTTATCAAGACAGAGGGTTTCGAGATAGTTGTGCGCGAAATAAAGGATAGCACCGCCGGGAGTTTCATATACACCGCGGCATTTCATACCGACAAGACGGTTTTCAACGATGTCAAGAAGACCGATACCGTTTTCGCCGCCGAGCTTATTGAGGGCAAGGATGATATTCTTCGCGCTCATCTTTTCGCCATTGAGTGCAACGGGTGCGCCTTTTTCAAAATCGAGTGTGATATAAGTGGGCTTATCGGGAGCCATCATGGGAGAAACGCCCATTTCAAGAAAGCCTTCTTTTTCGTAAAGGGGTTCGTTGCCTGCATCTTCGAGGTCAAGACCTTCATGAGAGAGATGCCAGAGGTTTTTATCTTTGGAATAGTTGGTTTCACGGTTGATCTTGAGGGGTACGTTGTGTGCTTCCGCGTATTCGATTTCTTCTTCACGGGATTTGATGGTCCATTCACGCCAGGGAGCGATGATGGGCATATCGGGAGCGAACGCTTTGATGGTGAGTTCAAAACGAACCTGGTCGTTACCTTTACCCGTGCAGCCGTGGCAGATCGCATCTGCGCCTTCAGCCTTTGCGATCTCAACGATACGCTTTGCGATAACGGGACGTGCGAAGGATGTACCGAGCATATATTCTTCGTAAAGTGCGCCTGCTTTTACGGTAGGGATGACGTATTCATCAACGAATTCATCGGTGAGGTCTTCAACGTAGCATTTGGAAGCACCCGTCTTGATGGCTTTTTCTTCAAGGCCTTCAAGCTCGTCTGCCTGACCTACGTTACCGGAAACGGCGATAACTTCGCAATTATTATAATTTTCCTTGAGCCACGGAATGATGATGGACGTATCCAGACCGCCGGAATATGCGAGAACGACTTTTTTGATATCTTTTTTATTCATTGTTAAAACACTCCTTTGTGTGTTAAGATTTCATTTTTGGATAATTATACACCGACATGAATAAAAATGCAATAGTTTTTTGAAATTTATTCATTTTTCCACAGATTGAATTGTATTTTGATTCATATTCGAACATCTCTTTATGGAATGAATCCTTGCATTTCGTCATTTTGTCCAAATACACCGTCTTTTCCTCAGCTAAATGTACAATATCGGATATTATATGAATTTTATCTAATAAATTTGATAAAAATATTGACATCCGCTTTCATCTGTGTTATTATAGGAAAATAAAAGTATAAAAATGAATCATGGTAGAGGTGCATCGCGTCATGAGTATCCGTTTCGGGCAAGGTTCCCGCAAAACCGTCGAAACGAAGAAAGGGGCGCTTGCCGAAAGCGTGTGTCTGCGGGACGCATTGCTTGGTTTGACAAATAAGATTTGTCCGACTGTCGTGTTTGCGGAGAGCTATCGAGATTTTAAAAAAGCGCGGAATATCCGTATGCGTTTTTCGGTAGCACATTTTTTCGTTGTACGCCGAAAGACGCATTTTTTGTGCGGGCGCGTCGCCTCCTCCGATCGCCCTCCGCACAAAAACACCCTCTGCACATATACTATAAAGAAGAAATTTCCTAAAAATACATCACAAGTGCCGATATCGGCAAGAAAGGACTTTATGATGAAAACTCCGATCTTCAAGGGAGCGGCAACCGCTCTCATTACTCCTTTTAAAAACCGCGCGATCGATTTTGAATCTTTCGGCGCAATCATTGATGCACAGATTGCAGCAGGCATCGATGCGCTCGTTATCTGCGGCACGACGGGCGAAGCATCCACACTCACGGATGACGAACAGATCTCCGCAATTGAATTCGCCGTCAAACGTGTTGCGGGCAGAGTTCCTGTTATCGCAGGCGCAGGCAGCAACGATACCGAACACGCAATCACCCTTTGCAAACGCTCTTGCGAAGTCGGCGCGGACGCACTTCTCGTTGTCACACCTTATTATAATAAGACTTCTCAGAGAGGTCTTATCCATATGTATACACGCATCGCAGATAACGTGACCAAGCCCCTTATCCTTTATAACGTACCTTCCCGCACAGGTGTCAATATTGAGCCTGCAACATATGCCGCTCTCGCCGATCATCCGAACATCAACGGTATCAAGGAAGCAAGCGGTAATTTCTCCAAGATCGTGGAAATTGTTTCTCTCGTCGGCGATAAGCTCGCGCTTTATAGCGGTAACGACGATCAGATCGTTCCGATGCTCTCTCTCGGCGGCAGTGGTGTCATCTCCGTTCTTTCCAACGTACTTCCCGCGGAAACCTCCGAAATGTGCCACAAATTCTTTGAAGGCGATATCAAAGGTAGTGCCGCTATGCAGTGCAAATATCTCCCTCTCATCAATGCGCTTTTCTCCGACGTAAACCCCATCCCCGTCAAAGAAGCCATGGCAATGCTCGGTTATTGCGAAGCGGAAATGCGCGAACCGCTCTATCCCATGGATGAAGCAAAGAAAGCCGTTCTCCGTGAAAAACTCATTGCGGCAGGTCTTACGGTAAAAGCGTGATTGATTAACAAAATATTCTGAAAAGACTTTTCCTTTGGAAAAGGTAAAAAAAAGACAAAGAAAACCATCCCTTATATGAAAGGATTTCTCATGAAAGTACTTATGAACGGTGCGCTCGGCAAAATGGGCGCACAGATATGGACGCTTCTCGAAAGCGGCAAAAACGGTGCGGAGATCGCTTGCGGCGTGGATATTGGCGCTGATGGCTCCGATCCCCGTATCGTAAACAGTCTTTCCGATTTTGACGGAAAGGCTGACGTTATCATCGATTTTTCTAACCATGCCGGCACCGCAGATCTGATGGATTATGCCGTCAAAACAAATACGCCTTGCGTCGTTGCAACCACGGGTCATACCGTTGAAGAACTTGCAATGATCGATAAAGCGGCAGAATCCGTTGCGATCTTCCGTTCCGCGAATATGTCCATCGGTGTTGCTGTACTTGCAGATTTTGCAAAACGCGCGGCGGCTCTCATGCCCGATGCGGATATTGAGATCGTAGAAAAACATCACAATCAGAAACTCGACGCTCCCAGCGGCACGGCACTCATGCTCGCAAATGAGATCAAGGAATCCAGAACGGATGCCACCTTCGTTTGCGGCAGATACGGTCATCAGAAACGCACCGAAAAAGAGATCGGTATCCATGCACTCCGTATGGGCGGTGTGATCGGCGAACATGAAGTCATCCTCGCAACCCCCACGGAAACCATCACCCTCAAGCATGAAGCACACACCCGCGCACTCTTTGCAGACGGCGCGCTCGTTGCGGCAGAATACCTCGTCGGCAAACCCGCGGGTATCTATAACATGAAGGATATTATCGGAAAGAATTAAAAAGCGGGCAACGCCCGCAGGAAGTTGCTCGCCTTTTTGTAGCTTTACTGTATCCAAATGCAACAAACGGCGAGGTTGGATTTGCGCAATTTCCTATAAAATAAAAAAACAGGCATCGCCTGTCCCCGATTTCAGAAAGGATATCAAAACCCATGAACCAGAAAATCGTTCATTCCAACGTCACCGTCGGCGAAAACGGACATCTCTATTTTGCAGGGATGGATACCGTAACGCTTGCAGAAAAATATGGCACGCCTGTCTTTCTCCTCGATGACTCTCGCGTGCGCGCGCGCATACGCGAATATAAGGAAGCGATGCAGAGAAATTTCGGCGCAGGCTCCATGCCCCTTTTCGCTTCCAAATCTCTGAGCTTCAAAGAAATTTATCGTATCATGGCGGAAGAAAATATCGGCACGGATATCGTTTCTTCGGGCGAACTTTTCACAGCGGTCTCCGCGGGTTTTCCGATGGAACGCGCTTTCTTCCACGGCAATAACAAGACCGATTTCGATATTGAATACGCCATCGAAAACGGTATCGGTTATTTTATCGCGGACGGTATCGAAGAACTTGAACGCATCGATGAATATGCGGGAAAAGCGGGCATCCGTCAGAAGATTCTTCTCCGTATCACACCCGGTATCGATCCTCATACACATCAGAAAATCAGTACGGGTGGCGTGGATTCCAAATTTGGTTCTGCCATTGAAACAGGTCTTGCCAAAAAAGTAACGGACTTTGCGCTTTCCAAAGAAAATATTGAGCTTTGCGGTTTCCATTGCCATATCGGCTCGCAAATTTTTGAAATCGAACCGTATGTCACGGCGGCGGATATCATGCTGACGTTCATTGCGGATATGAAAGCGCGTTTCGGTTTCACGGCAAAAATCCTCAATCTCGGCGGCGGCTTCGGTGTCCGCTACGTTGAAAGCGATCCCGAGATCAGCATCACGAAAAATATTGATGCAATTGCCGAGCATATTCATGCAAAATGTGAAGAGCTTGACGTAAAGCTCCCGACGATCTATATGGAGCCAGGCAGAAGCATCGTTGCGGATGCGGGCATGACCTTATATACGGTCGGCAGCGTCAAGGAGATCACAGGGTTCAAGAATTACGTTTCCATTGACGGCGGTATGACGGATAATCCCCGTTATACGCTCTATCAATCGGCATATACGCTTCGTCTTGCCAATCGCGCGAATGAAAAAGCAGATTTCCCCTGCACCGTCGGCGGCAGATGTTGCGAAAGCGGCGACTTAATTCAGGAAAACGTCATGCTTCCTAAACCAAAAAGAGGAGATATCCTCGCGGTTCTCGTCACAGGCGCATATAATTATTCCATGGCATCGAATTATAACCGTGTCACCCGTCCCCCCGTCGTCATTTTGAGGGACGGCAAAGATAAACTCGCAGTACGCCGCGAACGCTTCGAGGACCTCATCGCGTGTGATATTTAATTTGAACAACATTCAAACCACACAACCGTTTTGAACGATATTCAAAACGGCATCAATCAATAAATAAAGGAATCTTACAACAATGATTGTCACAAAATTTGGCGGAAGTTCCCTTGCGGACTCCACACAATTCAAAAAAGTTAAAAATATCATCCGTTCCAACCGTGCGCGCCGTGTCGTCGTCGTATCCGCCCCCGGCAAACGCTTCTCGGATGACAATAAGATCACCGATCTTCTCTATACCCTCGGAAGCCACCTGAAATACGGTGTTCCGGACGATAAGATCTGGGCATCCATCGTTGCCCGTTATAAAGAGATCAAAGAAACGCTGAATCTCAAGATCGATATTGAAGCGGAACTCGAAGAATTCAGCAAAACCTTCAGCAAAGATATCAATCAGGATTGTCTTGTCAGCCGCGGCGAATATTTTTGCGCGCGTCTGATGGCAAGTTATCTCGGCTATGCCTTCGTTGACGCGGCAGAAGTGATCCGCTTCTCTTACGACGGTAAGCTTGACGTTGCGGAAAGCGAAAAGCGTGTCCGTGCCGCATTTGATAAATACGGCAGTATCGTTATCCCCGGTTTCTATGGCGCATATCCCAATGGCGATATCAATCTTCTCGCGCGCGGCGGTTCTGACGTAACCGGTTCGTACCTCTCGAAGTTCCTGAGCGCAACCATCTATGAAAACTGGACGGACGTTTCCGGCATCCGCGCGGCAGACCCCAAGCTCGCAAAAAATCCGAAAGCCATCGAACGTATCACTTATGAAGAACTCCGTGAGCTTTCTTATATGGGTGCAAGCGTATTGCATGAAGACAGTATCCTTCCCGTACAGGAAGCCGGCATTGCCATCAATCTCCGCAATACAAACGAGCCCGCAAATCCCGGTACGATCATCGCCAAAGAAGCGGGCGCAGGCGCGCCGATCACAGGTCTTGCAGGCAAAAAAGGCTTCTTGTCTTGTGTGATTCATAAAAAACATATGTCCAGCGAGGTCGGATTCTTCCGCAAGGTCCTCTCGATTTTTGAAAAATACAATATCAATATTGAACATACCCCCACAGGCATGGATATGTTCGGAGTCATCGTTTCGGAAGAACAAGCCGCAAAACATATCCATACGATCATGTCTGAAATTGAAAGTTCGCTCGGTGCAGACGTGACGATGGTTCGTGATATCGCGCTGATCGCAGTTGTCGGCAGAAACATGGCGGGACATCATGGCATTTGCGCCGCGATCTTCAAGATCCTTTACGAGCAGAATATCAACGTGAAAATGATCGCGCAATCTCCCGATGAACTCAATATCATCGTTGGAATCTCCGCCGATCGTTATGCGGATGCCATCTCCTCCCTTTATGACGGTCTTTGTGCCGAAAATCTTCTTTAATCTCATCCCGAAAGGAATTTTTACGTCAAATGAAACAGTATAAAGTGGCCGTACTTGGTGCAACAGGTGCCGTCGGCCGTGAAATGATCAAAATTTTAGAGGAAAGAAATTTCCCCGTCAGCGAACTCATTCCTCTCGCCAGCGCAAGAAGCGCAGGTTCTGTCATTCCGTTCAGAGGTAAAGACGTTGTCGTTCGTGAAGTAACGCCCGATTGCTTTGGCGGTATCGATATCGTTCTCGGCGCGGCTCCCAATAAACTCGCAAAAGAATATGCGCCTCATATCGTTGCGGCAGGCGCAGTATTCGTTGATAACTCCAGCGCATTCCGTATGGATGAAAACGTACCGCTCGTCATTCCCGAAATCAATCCCGAAGACGCATTGAAGCATCACGGCATCATTTCCAACCCGAACTGCTCCACGATCGTTTCTCTCGTTGCAGTCAATGCGCTCAATAAGATTTCTCCCATTCAGAATATGGTTGTTTCCACGTATCAGGCAGTTTCCGGCGCAGGCGCAGGCGGTCCTGTCGAACTCACCGAAGAAGTAACTGCTATCAATGAAGGCAGACCCGTGGAACCCTCCGTATTCCCGTACCAAATCGCTTTCAACCTCATTCCGCAGATCGGTAATTTCACCGAAAACGGTTATACCGCCGAAGAAATGAAAATGCAAAATGAAGGCAGAAAGATCCTCCATCTCCCCGAACTTCTTGTTGGTTGCACCTGTGTGCGTGTTCCCGTTTACAGAAGCCATTCCATTTCCATTACGCTCCGCACGGAAACACCGATCTCTGTTGCAGATGCACAAAAAGCCATTTCCGAAGCGGCAGGTTGCCGTCTTGTCGATAATCCCGAAGCAAAGGAATATCCGATGCCCATCGATACCTCCGATCAGGACATCGTTTTCGTCGGACGCATCCGCAAAGACCTGACTTCCGAAAACGGCATTTCTCTCTGGTGCTGCGGCGACCAGGTTCGCAAAGGTGCTGCGACCAACACCATTCAGATTGCCGAACTTTTAATCAAATAATGGAACGGTTGGACTGCCGTCCAAACCTGCTTTAAGGGGACTTTTTAAAAAAAGTCCCCTTAAAAATCCTTCAAAAACTTTTCTTGTGTCCTCTTTTTGAATTTTGTTCAAATCAGCATTTTCTCTTGCAATATTTCCCCCACCGTGCTATAATAAAGCAAAAAACGGAGGATATTTTATGCTCAGACAATATACGGTTTCGCGCGATGACAGCGTTTATGAATGTTTTCCCGACATGGTGAAAACGCCGAGCGGCAAGCTGATTTGTGTATTCCGCGAAAGCGCACACCACGGCGACTTGAACGGCTCGCGTCTTGTTTATACGGAAAGTTTGGATAATGGCAAGACATGGGGTGAGAAATATGCCTTGACACCGAGGGTTGATGCATCATTTGCATACAATTGTCCGCGAATCTCATGTTTGCCGAATGGTGAGCTTGTGATTATTTGTGATATACTCGACCGCACGGTAGATGAAGATTTACTTTTGAATTGTGTTCAACATTTGTTCCGTTCAACCGATGACGGCAAAACGTGGAGTGCGCCCGAAGTTTTACACTTTAAGGGAATTGTACCTGATAAATATCAGGTTTTATCGAACGGAAGGCATATTTTCGGGATTCATCGCCGTGATCCCGAAACGAAAAAGCTCGTGCAATATGCATATTATAGTGATGATAACGGTAAAAATTGGGTAGAAACGGTTATTGCATCCGATGATCGTTATGAGCTTTGTGAGGTCAGCATCGTTGAGATCAGGGATGGACTTTTAGTTGCGTTCATGCGTGAAAATTCGGGGCTTGGTCATGCTTGCAAAAAAGCGATTTCTCATGATTTCGGCGCAACGTGGAAAGGGATTTTTGATACAAACATTGATTGTTGCCATCGTCCCGTGGTTGCGAAATGTGAGAACGGTATGTATTTAATGACGTATCGTTATATGCAAGGCGGAAAAGGTTGGCACGGACATTGGACACAAAATCTGTTCGGGGCGTTTTTCAATGAACATACTGCGCTTGCGACGGAAAGAAAACAACATTCCGTCCGCATTTTTCCGATCTCATTTGACCGCAGCGCGAAGTCCGATATGGGTTATTCGGGTTGGGCAGAGCTTGAAAAAGATCATTTTTACGTTGTGAATTATTTGCTTGACGATGCGCCCAAAGCGCAGATCAAAGGATATTCCTTTGAAATGGATGACTTGATTATTATTTGAATATTGTTCAATAAAAAAAGAACCACAGAAGATTCTGCGGTTCTTTTTGAACTCGTTTTTTGAACGACATTCAAATATCAGTTATTCTTCTTCGTCATCAAGGATTTTACGCAGAAGCTCATTGGAAAGCAGAAAGCCTTTTCGGGAAAATCTGTACCCTGTTTTTGTTTTTATGATATACGGTTCATCGGCTTCGGGTGCATTGCGGTCCAAAAAGGGTTTGATACGCTCAAAATATATTTCATCGAAATCTTTACCAAAGCGTTTGTTGTATTCCTTGACATCAATACCGCCTTTCAGACGGAAACCGAGCATGACGTATTGTTTTTCCAGCGCGTCGTCATCCAATTTTTCAAATTCCTGATAAAGCGTATCTTTATCTGTCGGAAAAGCGATAAAATTCAGGAATTCCTTGGCATATGAGAAATGTACACCTTTGAAGATCGAATGTGCGGCGGGACCGAAGCCGAGATATTCTTTTCCGTGCCAGAAATTCAGATTGTGCTTGCATTCAAAGCCGGGTTTTGCAAAATTGCTGACCTCATACTGCAAAAATCCGCAATGTTCCAATTTTTCGATCGCATCTAGATAAAGCGCGTTCTGCGTTTCATCATCCGGTATTTTTTGAAGGAGCTCCGGATTCTGTCCGAACGGTGTTTCGGGCTCAACGGTCAACCCATAAAAAGAGATATGCTCCGGTTCCAAAGATGTCACATATTCAATCGTGCGGAAAAGCGTTTCCCGTGTCTGTCCGGGCAGCGCGTACATCAGGTCGATATTGATATTTTCAAAGCCTTCCAGCCTTGCGAGATAAAAGGAGCTTTCAAAATCCTCCTTTGTATGTATACGGGAAAGCATGGCAAGCTCCGCATTATCCGCGCTCTGCAGACCGATGCTGAGGCGATTGATACCTGCATTGTGATAGCCCGCGAGCTTTTCCGTATCAAGCGTTCCGGGGTTGGCTTCCATCGTGATCTCCGCGTCATCCGAAACTTTGAACGTCTTATAGACTGCTCGGATAATCTCACACATCTGCGCGCCCGAAAGCAAGGACGGTGTACCACCGCCGATATAGATGGTTTCCACAAGATAATGTTTCCGTTCCGAACGGTATGACTTGATCTGTTCGATCAAGGCTTTGACATAAGCATCTATTTGCGAAAGGTCGCAAATAGAATAAAAATCACAATACGCGCATTTTTTCACACAAAAGGGGATGTGTATATAAATACCGAGTTTTTCGAGTTTCTTATCCATAGAATAGACCTGCCCTTCGTTTTAAGATTTGCGCTTGAAAAAAGGTTTTATTATTTGAACATCGTTCAAATTGAAAACGAAGATCAACTCCCGCCGTAGTATGATACTCCGATGCGAAATACATAACGATAGGCGGAAATCGGGTGTGGGCACTGCCCACTCATTCTTCATCCAATTTAAGCACTGCCATGAAGGTTTCGGGCGGAACTTCGACAGAGCCGAGCTTACGCATCTTTTTCTTACCTTCTTTTTGTTTTTCGAGAAGTTTCTTCTTACGGGTAATATCACCGCCATAACATTTTGCAAGCACGTCTTTTCTCATGGCTTTCACGGTTTCGCGTGCGATAACACGACCGCCGACAGCCGCTTGGATCGGAACTTCAAAGAGCTGACGCGGGATATTTTCCTTGAGTGCCTCTGCGATCTTTCTGCCTCTCGTGTAGGCTTTATCGGCATGAACGATGAAAGAAAGGGCATCCACGATTTCCTGATTGAGAAGGATTTCCAGCTTGACAAGGCGGCTTTCTTTATAACCGTCAAGCTCATAGTCAAGGGATGCATAGCCTTTCGTACGGCTCTTGAGCGCATCGAAAAAGTCGTAAACGATCTCATTGAGGGGGAGTGTATAGTGGAGCTCTACGCGGGTCTGGTCGAGATATTTCGTATCGAGATGGATACCGCGGCGTTCCTGACAAAGCTTCATGATGCCGCCGACGTATTCAACGGGGGTGATGATATTGCCTTTTACGACGGGTTCTTCCGCTTTTGCGATCTCATCGGGATCGGGATAGTTTGCGGGGTTATCGATATATTTGACTTCACCGTTTTTATATGTGACTTTATAGATTACGCTGGGCGCGGTCGTGACGAGGTCGAGATTAAATTCTCTTTCCAGGCGTTCCGCGATAATTTCCATATGCAAAAGTCCGAGGAATCCGCAACGGAAACCGAAGCCGAGCGCGATACTCGTTTCGGGTTCAAAGACGAGAGAAGCATCGTTGAGCTGTAATTTTTCGAGGGCATCGCGCAGATCGGGATATTTTGCGCCGTCTGCGGGATAGATACCAGCATAGACCATCGGGAGAGCTTCCTTGAAGCCGGGGAATGCTTCCGCCGTGGGATTTTCGGCATCGGTGACAGTATCACCGACACGGGTATCGGCAACACTCTTGATACTTGCCGTGATATAACCGACTTCACCTGCGGAGATTTCTTCCGCGGGAGCAAGACCGAATGCGGACATATAACCGACTTCGACAACTTCAAATTCCGCGCCTGTATTCATCATTCTGATCTTTTCGCCCGCGCGGATATTACCGTCAAGTACGCGCACGTAAACAACGACACCGCGGTAAGAATCGTAATAGGAGTCGAAAATAAGGGCTTTGAGGGGAGCATTGACATCACCCTTGGGTGCGGGGATATCGGTTACGATCTTTTCAAGCACATCGCCGATATTCAGACCTGTTTTTGCGGAAACAGCGGGGCAATCTTCTGCGGGGATGCCGATGACTTCTTCGATCTCACCTCGTACACCGTCGATATCGGCGCTGGGCAAGTCGATTTTATTGATAACGGGGATGATTTCAAGGTCATTTTCCAAAGCGAGATAGGTATTTGCCAAAGTCTGTGCTTCGATACCCTGTGTCGCGTCAACGACGAGAAGCGCGCCTTCGCAAGCGCGAAGCGAACGGGAAACTTCATAGTTAAAGTCGACATGTCCGGGGGTATCGATGAGATTGAGATCATAAATTTCGCCGTCCTTGGCTTCATATTTCACCTTGACAGCTCTGGCTTTGATAGTGATACCGCGTTCACGTTCGATATCCATATTATCAAGAAGCTGTTCTTCCATTTCTCTTGTGGAAACGCTCTGTGTCGCTTCGAGAAGACGGTCTGCAAGCGTGCTTTTACCGTGGTCTATATGCGCGATGATCGAAAAATTGCGTATTTTATCCTGTTTTTGCATATTCTTTTATCATACCTTTCTTTCGGGAAATTGCTCAAATTTATATATTATTTTATATTATAACATAGATTATATCACTTTTCAAGATATTTTTATCTCAGCAGAAAAGAAAAAGGCAGGCTGTGCCCGCAATGTCATTTAGTTAAGAAAAAACTCATTATCTCCACTTCGCAGGGGCGAACTGTGTTCGCCCGTTATATTTGCGATGATTCGTCAGGCACTTATTTTGCAAAAAATACGATCTTCTTTCAAAAAGCTCTTGCGATAACGAAAAATATGTGATATAATAATATATCATAATTTAAAAAACCATGTTTTTTAAATATAAAAGAAAGGATGATTCCTATGGTAGATCAGAATATTAAATTCATCGCAGAATACGATCCCGAAATCGGTGAAGCAATGGGTAAAGAGCTCGCGCGTCAAAGACGCGGCATCGAGCTTATCGCTTCCGAAAACTTCGTTTCCGAACCCGTTATGGCGGCAATGGGTAGCGTTCTCACCAATAAATATGCAGAAGGCTATCCCACAAAGCGTTACTACGGCGGTTGCGAATGCGTTGACGTTGTAGAAGAAATTGCACGCAAACGCGCTTGCGAACTTTTCGGCGCAGAACACGCAAACGTACAGCCCCATAGCGGCGCACAGGCAAATACAGCCGTTTATTTCGCACTTCTCAAGCCCGGCGATACCGTTCTCGGTATGAACCTCGCGCACGGTGGTCACCTGACACACGGTTCTCCCGTCAATATTTCCGGTTCTTACTATAATTTCGTTCCTTATGGTGTCGGTGCAGATGGTAAGATCAATTATGAAACACTCCGCGCAACCGCTCTCGAATGCAAACCGAAGCTCATCGTTGCGGGCGCATCCGCATATCCCCGTGCGATCGAATTTGAAAAGATCGCTGCTGTCGCAAAAGAAGTCGGCGCATACTTCATGGTCGATATGGCGCATATCGCAGGTCTTGTTGCGGCAGGACTCCACCCGAACCCCGTTCCTTATGCAGATATCGTCACCACGACCACACATAAGACCCTCCGCGGTCCTCGCGGCGGTATGATTCTTTGCAAAGAAGAACTCGCAAAGAAGATCGATAAAGCCGTATTCCCCGGCACACAGGGCGGTCCTCTCATGCATACCATCGCGGCAAAAGCAATCTGCTTCGGCGAAGCATTGAAGCCCGAATTCAAAGAATATCAGCAGCAGATCGTCAAAAACGCAAAGGCACTTGAAAAAGCACTTCTCGCAGAAGGCTTCGACCTCGTTTCCGGCGGTACGGACAACCATTTGCTCTTAGTTGACCTCCGTCCGATGAACATCACGGGTAAAGAACTTGAAAAACGTCTGGATGAAGTTTACATCACCGTCAACAAGAACTCCATTCCCGATGATCCTCAGAGCCCGTTCGTTACCAGCGGTATCCGCATCGGTACGCCCGCGGCTACTTCCAGAGGCTTCAAAGAAGAAGATTTCGCCGTTATCGGTCATCTTATCGGTCTTTGCGCGAAAGATTTTGAAAACAGCGCTGATTATATCCGCGCAGAAGTTACAAAACTTTGCGAAAAATGCCCTCTTTACAATTAATAATTCAAACGCTTGCGAAAGAATCGGTTTCGCTTTGTCTTGAAAAAAACATCACCTTCGGTACGGCAGAAAGCTGTACCGGAGGTTTGATCGCGGCAAGCATCACCGATGTTGCGGGCGCATCCGCCGCCTTTTTTGGCGGCGTTGTTTCTTATGATAACAGTGTCAAACACAGTCTTCTCGGCGTTCAGACCGAAACGCTCGAGCGATTCGGCGCTGTTTCCGAAGAAACGGCAAAAGAAATGTCTTCGGGCGCATTGCGCGCACTCGGAGTGAATTACGCCGTTGCCGTTACGGGTATCGCAGGGCCGGGCGGCGGCACACCGACAAAACCCGTCGGACTCGTTTATATTTCCGTCGCATCGAAAAATGGCGTTGTCGTTACGGAAAATCATTTTTCGGGCGATCGCGAAGCCGTACGTTTGCAGACGGTCGCAACTG
Source organism: Clostridia bacterium (assembly GCA_017472285.1). Classification (GTDB taxonomy): domain Bacteria; phylum Bacillota; class Clostridia; order Oscillospirales; family CAG-272; genus QALR01. The sequence continues at coordinate 24,695 of JAFUQQ010000033.1, forward strand.
CGCTGACGCTTCTGAATACAGAGATCAGAAAGCATTAAATTTGTTCGGTAACTGAAAAATACTTCCCCGACCGTCATTCTGAGCAAGCCCTCCCGAGATTCGTTCGACTCCCTTTTTATGCCCTTTGGACACAAAAAGTCCGCTCAGAATGACACGGGAGGGCGCGCCGAAGAATCTGATTTCGGGGTTGTCGAACAAGTCTATTGTTAAAAATCCATAGAGAAAGGTCGTGTTCTTATGTACGCCATCATCCGACTCGGAAACGGTAAATTTTATACCTCTCCTGTCTTTGGTTACTATAAAAATCCTGCTCAAGCAGACGATTATTTCTCATATTATTATATTGTTTTCAATCGAGAAAACGATCGTCTTATCCGATGTGATGAGATGGAGCAGGATACAAAATATCTGATTCCGCGCGTAATCATCGTAGATACCGATACGACCGATTGGCTCTTGGAAGAAGACGGCACGGGTGGTGTTTCCTTTTTGCCGAGAGAAACGGCAGATGCCATCACAGAAAGCGAAAATACGCCGTCCGATATCCTCGAAAAATGTTTGAATATCGTTCAAACATTTCGTTACGATGAATATGCCGAGATCAGAAACGAAAAGGATATTCAAAATTTTTATGCCGCCTCCTTCGGTCTGCACGATGCTTGTTTAGAAGAAGAAAAACTTCTTGACGAGCAGACCTTATACGTAAAATTTGCAGGAACATGGCAACGCTCCGTTGAGATATGGTTTCGCGGAGAGATTTCGTATCATACGGAGCCGCGCAAAGAGCAATTTGCAGACCCGTATTGGTATACCTCCTCCATCATCCTTTCGGACGGCTTCGTTTATCTCGTCGATGATGACAACGTTTCCCCCGAAGAACTAAATGAAAACGATTGCTATTTCAAAGCAAGGAAGATGACGTACCGTATCCTTCCGCATTGATAAAATTTGAACGATATTCAAAGAAAGGAGATCCTATGGCTGAAAAGAAACAGACCCCCACAAACGTCGGCGCGCGCACCGTGGAAGCCCTTGCCGCCGAGATCAAAAAAGGTGCACTCGGCTCTTACGTTTTTTTCGGAGAAGAAGACTATCTGAAAAATCATTACCGCACGGAAATCTATAAAGCCGTCATGGAAGAAGGTATGGAAACCTTCAATTATTTTCCGATCTCCTTTTCCCCTGCCGTCATGACGAAAGAGGATGCACTTTCCCGTCTTGCAGATGCCATCCTTGCCGTGCCGATGATGCAGGATAAAAAACTCATCGTTGTGACCGATCTTGCGCCAACAACTTTGCCGAAAGAACATTTTGAATCACTTTGTGCTTCGCTGAAAGCCGCAAACGATTCGGATGATACCGTGCTAATCCTCTATTGCCGTGCCGATGAGATCGAAAATGATTATAAACTTGAAACAACAGCCTTTTTCAAAAAGCTGACCGCTTCCGCGAAAACCGTCAAATTTGAGCTTCAGACCAGAGGAAAACTGATTTCATGGGTCAAACGGCATTTTTCCCGTGAGCTGATCCGTATTTCCGATGAAGCGGCGGGACTGCTCACCGATCTTTGCGCGGGACGTATGACACCGCTCTCTTTTGAAATCGATAAACTGATCTGCCATGCCAAATACATCAAGGGTGGCGAATCTCTTTGCATCGATGAAGACGATGTCAGACATATCGCCTCGCAGACAACACCCGATGAAGTCCCGTTCGCGATGCTGAATGCAGCACAGAGCTGGAAGCTTTCCGAAATTCTTGCCGTTTTTGAACGCTCGCGCGAACAACGGGAAGAACCGATCTACGTATTGGCAACGCTTTCCCGTATCTATCTGGATATGCTCATGATCAAAACGGCAAAAGAAGCGGCGCTTTCCTCTGCCGAGATCGCAAAAATCATGAAAATGAAAGATTTCCGCGTGACGAAATATCTGTCTTCCATCGCGAAAGTCCCGATGGAAGTCTTGGAAAATGCCGTGCGGCTCGCTTATGAGACCGACCGCGCGTTGAAAAGCTCCCCGTCTGATCCATGGGTGCTTTTAGATATGCTTGCCGTCAATATTTACGCGCCGAAATCGCTCAGAAAAGGATAGAGTTATGCTTGAAATCGCAAGACCCATCATCGTTGAGGGCAAATATGATAAGATCAAACTTTCCCGCATCGTCAAAGCGCATATCGTAACGACAGACGGCTTCGGGATTTTTTCCAAAACAGAAAAGACCGCGCTGATCCGCCGACTTGCCGAAGATAACGGTGTGATTGTGCTGACGGACAGCGACGGCGCGGGACTTGTCATCCGTAATTACATCAAAAATATTCTTCCCGCAAATAAAGTCATTCATATCTATACCCCGCAGATCAAAGGCAAAGAAAAACGCAAGGCCGCGCCTTCCAAAGCCGGTTTTCTCGGCGTGGAAGGCATGGATATCACATGGCTGGAAGATGCACTCGCTCCCTTTGCGGACGGCGGCGCAAAACCGCGTATGTCGCTCACAAAAGCCGATCTTTATGCTCTCGGACTTTCTGGCAGAGAGGACAGCGCAGCCATGCGAAAAGAGCTTGCCCGTGCTTTGAAGCTTCCCGATAATCTTTCCGCCAACGCGCTTCTGGAAGCGATCAATCTTCTCGTGACCGAAGAAGAATTTTCTCTCGCGCTGACTGCCATATAATCATTTGACCTCCGCTATCTCTTTCATATCAACCAAGAAAGGAAGTACCACCTTGGATACGAACAAGCCTCAGAATGAACATAACGGCGGCATTTTTGTCCGCGTTGTCAATAAAGTCATCGATGTGGTGTTAAAAGCCTTGCATCTGACGAAATACCGTGAACAGATCGTTTATCTCGGTGTCGGCGGCGGTACGACCGTCGTGGATTGGGTCGTTTTTGCGCTTCTTTACGCGCTTTTGCCCGATCTTTCACATCTGCCGTTTTTCAATGTGTTCCCCAACGCCATTCCGTATACGGCGGCATGGGCGGCAGCCGTTCTATTTGCTTATTGGGCAAGTAAATATTTCGTTTTCGTTGATGCTGAAAAAACAAAAGGCATCTCTCAATTTTTACGTTTCGTCGCATCGCGTGTCTTTACGCTCCTGCTCTGTCTTGGCACGGAATTTGTTTTCGTAACGCTTCTGCACGTCAATGAACTGATCGTAAAATATGTTATTTGTACCGTTTTGAATATCGTGATCAATTATCTCACCAGCAAACTTCTCGTTTTCAAAAAGAAAAAAGAAGATTAAGGAGAATCATATGACGGATATTAATTATAACGGTGTCACGCTCGCTTATATCGGGGATGCCGTCATCGAGCTTGCCATCCGCGAAATGCTCATCACCTCGGGCATCACCGATACGGGAAGACTTTCTGCCGCCGCGCAAAAATTCGTCTGTGCAGGGGCACAAAGCGATGCTGTGGAACTGATACTTCCCGTCCTGACCCCCGAAGAAGAAGCCGCCTACAAACTCGGCAGAAATCACCATATTTCAGGCAAACCCAAACACGCATCCGTTTCTCAATACAGCCGCGCGACAGGGTTTGAAGCCGTTTTCGGTTATCTGCATCTGACGGGAAATTCCGACCGAATCCATACGTTGATCGAAATCGCTTATGCATCCAAGCGCGCAGAAATGAAAGACAAAATTTGACATTTTTTATCCCTTTATTTTCGCAGTAGATATTGACTTTTACCCATATCATGTGTTAAAATGTTAAAGTCCGTGAATTAGATAATATTATTATTATATATAAATATTTAACCATTTTTACCAAGGAGTGTGAATCAAATGAAATACGATGCCAATATGGTAACGCTTACAAAAGAAGAAATCAAAGAATATAAGGAAACCCTCGCAAACAACCTCGTTGCTCTGCGTAAGATGCTCTATCTTTCCCAGACAGAATTCGGTAACAGAACAGGTATTTCCAGAATCCGCCTTTCCATGATCGAATGTGGAAAATATGAAATGACCTGGTCCCAGTTCACTTCCATTCTTTTCGTTTTCTTCATGAACCGCAGTACCAAACAAATCATCTTCAGAAAGAAACTTTTCCCCGATAAGCTCTTTGCTTACCTCCAGTGCAAACACGAGGACGAAGATATCGACGGATTTTTCAAAGTTATTTAATAGAGAAAGACCGCATCCGATGGATGCGGTCTTTGTTTTTGAACGATATTCAAATCAGGTTTCATCTTTGCCCGAAAGCGTTTTTTTCGTACCGTCGGGTCGTTCGATGATCGTGTTGTCGAGCTGTAATGCGAAATTGGCACGGAAGATCGCACGGAATTCCGCACGAAGCTTTGCCTGTTCTGCTTTCTCTTCTTCGGTAAGACCAACGGTCTTCTGTTTTCTTGCAAGCTCATTGATACGATCGGTTCTTGCGCTCATAATTTTTCATTCCTTTCTTTATCATAGACAGCATTCTTGGTTTATTCACAGAAAATTGCTTGATTTCATAATATATCGTCGATATAATAATAGTATAACACATTTTTTCAGAAAAGGAAAGCGTTTCTATGGAAATTCTTATGTATAAAAAAGCGTTATCTTTCTTTACGCAACTATATAGCAACAGAGATGAAGTCAAATATTACGGCGCGCATCCGATGAAGCCGAAAATGCCGATGCGAAAACCGATAAACAATCCGTTCCCTCGTGCAACGCCCGAATCCGTCGGTATCGAAAGCACCCGTTTGCAATCCTTCTTAAAAGAACTTTCCGAAATGACGGAGCTGGCACCGCATCTTCTGATGATTACAAAAGATCATAAAGTCATTTTGGAAACGGAATTTTATCCGTATCGGCTGGATACGTGGCACGTCAGCCATTCTCTCTGCAAGACCATTACCGCGCTTGCCGTCGGACTCATGATTGAAGACGGTAAACTCTCGCTTGACGAAAAGATTACGGACATCTTTGCCAAACGTGCTTTCAGCATCGATTTTGTTCGACAGAAAGATATCACCGTGCGCCATCTGCTCAATATGAGCGCAGGTATCGCTTTCAATGAGATCGGAAGCATCACCTATGAAGATTGGGTGGAAGGATTTTTCAGCTCCAATCTGAAATTCGCATCCGGCACGAAATTTTTCTATAACAGCATGAACAGTTATATGCTCTCCGCCATCATCAAGGAAAAAACAGGCAGAGATATGTTCGATTTACTTTATGAACGTATTTTTCAACCAATGGGGATTACGGAACTCTATTGGGAAAAATGTCCCAAAGGTATTACCAAAGGTGGTTGGGGACTTTATATGAAACTCGAAGATACGATGAAATTCGGTAAATTTTTCCTTGAAAAAGGCATTTGGAACGGCAAACGTCTGATTAGCGAAAAATGGATCGCCGAAATGACGAAAAAACAGATCGATACCTCATCTTCCGCCAATGAATACGGCTACGGTTATCATATCTGGCGGAGTATCCGCCCCGATTCCTATCAGATGAACGGTATGCTCGGACAAAATCTTTTCGTTTTTCCCGATATCTGTATGACGATCGGTATTCACAGTGCAAGCTCGGAATTTTTCCCGAAAGGCAGAATCCTTGCGCTCATCGAAAAATATTTCGGTTCGCATTATCATCCGAGTGAAACGGAATTGCGCCCCGCGCGCCGTGCTTACAGTATGCTCACAGCTTATTCCGCATCTCTCGGTATGCCCAAACCGCAAAAAAGAGCAGAAAGAATGGAAAAGATCAGCGCATTGTTGCCACTTTCCGATCAAACTTTTGAGATCAACGGTAAAAATGCCTCCATCCTTCCCCTCTCCCTCTCACTTTTCCATGCCAATTTCGGAAAAGGAATCGAAAAACTCTCCTTCCGTTCGCGCGGCGATCAGATGGATGCCCTTTTTACAACACCCGATGAAACCATTACCATCCCATTTTCTGCCGACGGTACCGCTTCTTATTTCGACCTCACAGAAAACGGCGAACGCTTTTCTGCCGCCGCCATCGGCAAAATGACAAAAAATGAAGACGACGTTCCCGTCTTCAAACTTTCAATCTATTTCCTTGAAACGACAGCCGTGCGCCATGTCAAAATCTTTTTCCATCGCACGAAAACCCTCGTCCGTTTCTCCGAAGAACCGACAGGCGCAAATCTCCTTGAAGATTTCTCCCCCGTCCTCAGCGAATTTTTCCCAGACAACAAGCCCGTCAAATCCATTCTCGCCAAGACCGACAACAACAATTTCTACGAGCTGATCGACAAGCTTTTCACCATTCAATTCACTGCCAAGTGAATTGGGGCTACCGCCCCAAAACCCCGTTTCAAGCCCCTTTTTCGTGCAAAAGGGGCTTGAAAATCACCAAAAAGCTTACTCTGTGTCCCTCTGAATTTATTTTGGACGATATTCAATTTTTCTCTCTATAAAAAAATTTTAATTTCCTTCAATTTTTCATAAAAACACCGACCCAAATCCCCGTTTTTTCGACTACCATTATGAAAGCTTTCAAACGGGCATTGCCCCACTCGATCGAAACAACTCAAGCGGAGGACTCAATGAAACGAACAAAACTTCCCATCGAAACACTTTTCCCAAAGCTGATGCGCGCAGCAAGCTATAAAACCCAAAACGACAGCGAAGCCGCCGATCTTGTCAGCGAAACCGTACTCGCCGCATTGCGCGCGGAAGCAGCGGGAACAGAAATTACAAATCCCGAAGCATATCTGTTTCGCACGATGGATAATCTTTTTCATTCGAGCCTGCGCTTGAAATACGGAATTTCCATCATATCCAGCGATGACGAACATCTTTATTCGCTCTCCTCTGACGAGCCGTCTGTGGAAGACACGCTGATTTCTCGTGAGGAAGCGGAAGAATTGCGCCGCGAGGTTGCGTTTCTTGCAAAAAAATACAGAGAAGCCATCGTCCGTTTTTATCTCAAAGGCGAAAGCGTGGATATGATCGCAGACGCGCTCGATCTGCCCAAAGGCACCATCAAAAGCCGTCTAGACACAGGGCGAAAAACGCTCAGAAAGGGTCTTACTATGAAAAATTACGATACACAAAGCTATGAACCAAAAAGAATGTCCTTTGGCACCACGGGAAGTCCCGGCAAAGATGACAGTCCGTTCCAATATGCATCCGATCTTTTATCACAGAATATTATGATCTGCGCTTATGAAAAACCGCTTTCTGCCGTAGAGATCGCAAAAAAACTCGGTGTTGCAACCTGTTATATTGAAGCACAGCTTGAAATGCTCTGCAAAGCAGAACTGATGAAAGAAACGGATGGCGGAAAATATTATACCGATTTCATTATGTACCAGCCCGGAGAATGTGAAAAGTTATTCGGTGAGCAGAAAGTCTTTGCGGAAAAACACCGCGAAGCTTTCAGAAAAATCTTCACTTCTGCTTTTGAAAAGCTGATGGAAGCACCTTATTTGCAAAATGTATCTGAAAGTGTCAAACGCAGTGCGCTCGCCTTTTTCGGTATCAACACCATCTTCGGCGCACTCAACGATCTTGGCAAGGAAGTCTATACGGATATTCCATTTTCCGAATTTCCCACGCGCCCAGGCGGCGGCAAATGGTATGCCCTCGGTGGTATCATTTCGGAGCAGCCTTATGAATACTACAAATATCATTTTTCGGGAAAAGCATCGAAAACTTTCAAGGAAAACGGCATCGTTCATCAGCTTGACGATTTCGACAGCCGTTTCGGCCATACGCACGGAAGCCAAGCATTCCACAAGATCAGCCACATCGGAAGAATGCTTGCGAATATTGCAAACGGCAATTTTGATGCCATCGATTCCTACGATTGCGAACAGATTCCCGAACTTTTGAAGATGGAAATCCTTGAAAAAGAAGCAGAAACCGTCCGTCTTGCCATTCCGTATCTCACAAAAGAAGAAATGCAGGACTATGGAAAGCGCATGAAGGACACCGCAGGGCTTCTTTGCGACGCTATCGGTGCGGACTTCAAAGAATATCTCCGCGCACACAAAATCACGATTCCCGACCGCATCCGCTGTCCCGAATATCAGCTTTATTATCCCGCTTACGATTGCCTTGTGATGCTATTTCTCGAGGACGAAACGCTTTATCCCATTCCCGTCATCGGTAAAAAATCGCCCGCGCTCGTTTTGTACGAAAGATAATTGAGGTTACCCCCCGTTTTTGAACGATATTCAAAACAAAAAGATCCTCGCTTTTGCGAGGATCTTTTTGCATCAAAGCATATCAATCGGCTTTCTTTACGGGAATCCAGATTTCATTATAACGCTCATTTCTGTGCGGACGGTGAGCCAAATGAAACTTTGAGATTTCGGGCGTATCCGCAAGCTGATAACCGGAACCGGGAAGCCATTCGGAAACGATACGTCTGCGGATATCGTTATATTCGGGAACAGCGCAAATGCTTTTTTCCGTTTCAAAGACCGCATAGGTTGCCGCAGGGATTTCAATACGTTCAAAGCCAAAAAGCGCACCGCAACCATCAATGCCCATAACGTCGGAATTATTCAGATTGTCCGTATAATATGCGTCGAGTGGCGCGGCAATCCAAAAATCATAACCTTCATCATCGGCATTGCTGACGGCACAATAATGTGTCATCTTTTCACTCGTCATGCCGAGAAGAAGCATTTGTGCCGCTCTTGTCGACATAAACATCTGCTCCTCCTGTTTTTCCCGTGCTTCCCCAAAAGGAACACCCGAAAATCTTCTTTTGATACCTGTCAAAGCCATCGCGGGCTTTTCTTCCATTCTGTAATTCATTGTAGAACCGCCTTCCAAAGTAATTTTGATCGACAAACGGGTAAACGAACGTAATTTTGCACCGTCTTCGCGCGCCATCGACGGTGTGATACCATGGAATTTCTGAAAAGCCTTCGCAAAGCTGTCGGGATTTTCATAACCGTATTTCAAGGCGATATCGATCACCTTGCTCTTGCCGTTTGCAAGCGCTTCTCCCGCAAGTGTCAATCTGCGGTTGCGGATATACGTACCGAGTGTATACCCGCACAAAATGCTGAAAACTCTTTGAAAATGAAAGCTCGATGAATAGCTTTTCCGTGCGATTTCTTCGTAATCCAGATCTTCGTCAAGATGCGATTCGATATAATCAATCGCACGTTGTATTCCTATAATCCAATCCATTTCGTTTTCCCTCCTGTCGCATATATTCTATCAAAAAAATACTTCCCTGTCCCGATATTTTTTGCGGAGAGAGGAAGGATATTCTTATATAACAATTCCACTTTTGAACGATATTCAAAAAGCCTTTCCCAACCGGAAAAGGCTTTTTATTTTTGCTCAAATTTCGATCTCGCCGTTATGCGATACTGCGAAACGGAAAAATCATAGATAGGCGAGCAATTGGGTGTGGGCACTGCCCACTTACTTGAAGAATTTTACTGCGCCGCGGAACATACCGAGGTCGTAGTTACCCTCGACGTTGCGGTAAAGACCACTGCCGATACGTTCAGAGTGACCCATCTTACCAAATACTCTGCCGTCGGGAGAGGTGATACCTTCGATCGCCATAGCAGAACCATTGGGATTGAAGTGTACGTCATAGGTGGGATTGCCTGCCATGTCAACGTACTGCGTTGCGATCTGACCGTTTGCGGCAAGCTCTGCGATGAGTTCATCAGAAGCAAGGAAGCGGCCTTCACCGTGAGAGATCGGAACGGTGATGATGTCGCCTACGCTTGTTTCGGAAAGCCAAGGAGAGTTATTGGTGCAAACTCTGGTGCGAACGAGTCTGGACTGGTGGCGGGAAATGGTGTTGTATGTAAGAGTCGGGCAATTTTCATCGGTGTCGATGATCTTACCGTAAGGAACAAGACCGAGTTTAATTAAAGCTTGGAAACCGTTACAGATACCAGCCATCAAACCGCCCTTTTCATCAAGGAGCTTCATGGTTGCTTCTTTTACGGTTGCATTACGGAAGAATGCGGTAATGAATTTACCGGAACCATCGGGTTCGTCACCGCCGGAGAAACCGCCGGGAACGAAGATGATCTGAAAATCCGCGATCTTCTTTGCGAAGTTTTCAGCAGAAGCAGAAATACCTGCTGCAGAAAGGTTATTGATTACGAAGATTTCGGGATCGGCACCTGCATCGGCAAATGCTTTGGCGGTATCGTATTCACAGTTCGTGCCGGGGAATACGGGAATGAGGACGTGGGGTTTTGCAACCTTGATTGCGGGGGCTTTTGCTGTGCAACCGCCTGTGTACGTATACGTCGGGATTTCGCCTTCCTTGGTGGGAATATTGCAAGCGTAAACGGACTCAAGTTTATTTTCGTAGATTGCGAGGAGTTTTTCGATGGGAAGAACGATGCCGTTGTAAGAGATTTCAGCCGCTTCTGTGGTTGTACCGAGAACGGTGCCGATATTTTCATCGGTGGTGAGTTCCATAATGAACGAACCGTAAGCATAACCGAAGATATCCTTCATGGAAACGGACGCATCGTATGCAAAGCCGATGCCGTTACCGAAGCTCATCTTCATGATGGCTTCCGCAACACCGCCGAACGTGGGGGTATAAACGGCAACCGCTTTACCGCTTCTCATAAGGCCCGTCACAACGTCAAAGTTTGCCATCAGGCTTGCGGGAACGGGCAGACCATTCTTGTCGTATTCGGGTTTGAGAATGACAACTTTATGACCTGCGCCTTTGAATTCACCGGAAGTGATGGTATTCGTCTTTTCGGTGGTAACGGCAAAAGAAACGAGTGTGGGCGGAACATCGATCTTTTCAAAAGAACCACTCATGGAGTCCTTACCGCCGATTGCGGCGATGCCGAGATCCATCTGTGCCTTGAATGCGCCGAGGAGTGCTGCCATGGGCTTGCCCCAACGCTTGCCGTCACGCAAGGGTTTTTCAAAATATTCCTGGAATGTGAGATATACGTCTTCAAACTTTGCGCCTGTTGCGATGAGTTTGGAAACGGATTCGACAACGGCAAGATATGCGCTGTGATAGGGACTCTTTTCCGCGATCATCGGGTTATAACCCCAAGCCATGAGGGAACAATCGTCGGTATGACCTTTTTCCACGGAGATCTTGTTTGCCATTGCCTGAATAGGAGTCTGCTGATATTTACCGCCGAAAGGCATAAGGACAGTGCCTGCGCCGATGGTGGAGTCAAAGCGTTCGGAAAGACCGCGCTTGGAGCATACGTTGAGGTCGCCCGCAAGTGCTTCATAGGATGCCGCAAAATCCTTACCGATTTCCTTTTCAAAGGAAACGGGAGCGGCAGGGGTGATATCGATGTGCTTTTCAGCACCGTTGGAGTTCAAAAATTCACGGGAAATATTCACGATTTCCTTACCGTTCCAGACCATCACAAGTCTGGGATCAGCCGTTACACGAGCAACAACCGTTGCTTCTAGGTTTTCGCTGTCAGCGAGAGCTTTGAAGCGTTCTGCATTTTCAGCTTCAACAACGACAGCCATTCTTTCCTGCGATTCAGAAATCGCAAGTTCTGTGCCGTCAAGACCTTCGTATTTCTTGGGAACGGCGTTGAGGTCGATGAAAAGACCGTCAGCAAGTTCACCGATGGCAACGGAAACACCGCCCGCGCCGAAGTCGTTGCAACGCTTAATCATACGGCAAGCTTCATAGTTACGGAACAAACGCTGAAGTTTTCTTTCTTCGGGAGCATTACCCTTCTGAACTTCTGCACCGCAGTTTTCAAGGGATTCAAGATTGTGGGATTTGGAGGAGCCTGTTGCACCGCCGCAACCGTCGCGACCTGTACGACCGCCAAGAAGGATAACGAGGTCACCGTCTTCGGGGCATTCACGTCTGACATTCTTTTCGGGAGCCGCGCCGATAACCGCACCGATCTCCATATGTTTTGCGATATAACCGTCGTGATACAGTTCATCGACCTGACCCGTTGCAAGACCGATCTGGTTACCATAAGAGGAATAACCTGCCGCCGCAGTGGTCACGATCTTACGCTGGGGGAGCTTACCGGGGATGGTTTCAGAAACGGGAACGAGGGGATTTGCACCGCCTGTGATACGCATTGCCGCATAAACGTAGGAACGGCCTGAAAGCGGGTCGCGGATCGCGCCGCCGATACAAGTAGCCGCACCGCCGAAAGGTTCGATTTCGGTCGGATGGTTGTGTGTTTCGTTTTTAAAGAGAAGCAACCAAGGCTCTTTTTTGCCGTCAATTTCCACTTCAATCTTGACGGTGCAAGCGTTGATTTCTTCGGATTCATCAAGCTTATCGAGCTTTCCCGCTTTTTTAAGTGCTTTGCCTGCGAGAGTACCGATATCCATAAGGTTGATCGGTTTGGTTCTGCCGAGAGCTTTTCTGGTTGCGATATATTCGTCATAAGCGGCAGAGAGAAGTTCATCTTCAAACTTCACGCTGTCGATGGTGGTATTGAACGTGGTGTGACGGCAGTGGTCGGACCAATAGGTATCGATCATCTTGATCTCTGTGATGGTGGGATTTCTGCCTTCTTTTTTGAAGTATTCCTGACAGAAAGCGATATCGCCTTCGTCCATGGCAAGACCTTTTTCGCGGATAAATGCCGCAAGACCTTCGCTGTCAAGATCAATAAAGCCATCAAGTGTTGCGACTTCCGTGGGGATATCGTAAACGGGCTTCAATGTTTTGGGGAGTGTCATCGATGCTTCACGGCATTCCACGGGGTTGATGACGTATTTTTTGATACGTGCGATTTCATCTTCTGTGAGTGTACCATAGAGGCAGTAAACCTTTGCGGTACGAACGGTGGGACGTTCGCCCTCGGAGATAATCTGGATGCACTGTGCCGCGGAATCGGCTCTCTGGTCGAACTGACCGGGGAGATATTCAACGGCGAATACATATGCGCCTTCCGCAGAAAGCTCACTCATTACGATATCAAGCTGAGGTTCGGAGAAAACAGTCTTTTTGCAGGAATCAAAAAGGTTTTCTTCGATATTTTCCACGTCGTAACGGTTGAGAACGCGGATATTTTCAAGAGAAGTGATGCCGAGCAAGCCGCGGATATCGGAAAGAGCCGATTTCGCTTCGCCTGCAAGCTCTGTTTTCTTCTCAACGTAAACTCTGTAAACCATTGTCATACATTCCTTTCATCTAAAAAGTATGTGGGGTTTGTTTGATATTCTAAGGGTATCGCAATTCTTATATTGCTATTGCGTAGGTGCGCACTGCCATTTTGGCAGTATGGTCGCCCGAAATTTTTATCCTAACTCACGGGCAACCACATAGGGTTGCCCCTACAAGATCCCCTGAATTTCAAATTATTTCAACGCCTTGAGCGCTCTCGCACCGATATCGTGGCGGTAGAAGCCGTTTGCGAAATCAACGGTTTCGGTCTTCTTATAAGCCGCCTTGACAGCATCTTCGAGCGTATCGGCGATCGCAACGACACCGAGAACACGTCCGCCCGCGCTGACAAGACCGTTTTCCGTCTTCTTTGCGCCGGCAACGTAGATAAAGCCGTTTTCATCATCTGCGGGAAGTGTCATAGGACAGCCGCTTTCGTATTTGACGGGATAACCCTTGGAAGCGACGATGACACAACAAGCGGATTTATCGCTGAATTTTACTTCTGTTTCTGCGAGCGTACCGTTCACAACAGCCTGCATAACGGTGAGGAGGTCGCTTTCAAGCAGAGGAAGCACGACCTGTGTTTCGGGATCGCCGAAACGGCAGTTATATTCGATCACGCGAGGACCGTTCGGTGTGAGCATGAGTCCGAAATACAGACAGCCCTTGAAGGTTCTTCCCTCTTTATTCATCGCATCGATGGTGGGGAGGAAGATGGTCTTCATACATTCTTCCGCAACTTCTGCCGTATAATAAGGGTTGGGAGCGATCGTACCCATACCGCCTGTGTTGAGTCCAGTATCACCGTCACCTGCGCGCTTGTGGTCCATGGAGGAGATCATCGGAACAACGACGTTGCCGTCTGTGAATGCAAGGACGGAAACCTCGGGACCCGTCAGAAATTCTTCAATCACGACACGGCTACCCGATGCGCCGAAGACTTTATCTTCCATCATGGAATGGATAGCATCTTTTGCTTCTTCGCGTGTCTGCGCGATGATAACGCCCTTGCCAAGCGCAAGACCGTCTGCCTTGATAACAGTCGGAATGGGTGCGGTTTCAATATATGTAAGAGCGGATTCCGCGTCTTCAAACACTTCGTAAGAAGCTGTGGGAATACCGTATTTTTTCATGAGATTTTTGGAAAAAACCTTACTGCCTTCGATGATTGCCGCATTTGCACGAGGACCAAACGCGGGAACGCCGATGGCTTCGAGTGCATCGACCGCGCCGAGCACGAGCGGATCGTCGGGAGCGACAACGGCAAAATCGATGGCGTTTTCTTTTGCGAAATGAACGATAGCTTCAATATCTTTTGCGCCGATGCCTGTGCAAACAGCATCGTCTGCCATACCGCCGTTACCGGGGAGCGCATAGATCACTTCAACAGCAGGATTTTCTTTCAGTTTTTTAATGATTGCGTGTTCACGGCCACCGCCGCCAACTACCATAAGCTTCATAATGAAAATTTCCTTTCAATTATTCATTCTTCATTATTCATCATTCATTGGTGAAAATGTACGACATACATTTTCACCTGTAACGCCGTAACGCCGGCAATATTTCAGCCGGCGAAAAGCTACTTGGATATTAATGATGGAACAGGCGCATACCCGTGAATGCCATAGCGATGTCATATTTATCGCAACATTCAATCACGAGATCATCACGTTTGGAGCCGCCGGGTTCCGCGATGTAAGAAACACCACTCTTCTTTGCTCTTTCGATATTATCGGAGAACGGGAAGAACGCATCGGAGCCGAGTGCAACGCCTGTGATGGTTGCAAGATATGCTTCCGCTTCTTCAGCGGTGAGCGGTTCAGGACGTGTGGTAAAGTATTTCTGCCAGATACCTTCTGCGCAAACGTCTTCTTCGTTTTTATTGATATAACCGTCAATGACGTTATCACGGTCGGGTCTGCCGAGCGTGGGAAGGAAAGGAAGATTCAATACCTTTTCATGCTGACGGAGATGCCATGTATCTGCCTTCGTACCTGCAAGACGTGTGCAATGGATTCTGGACTGCTGACCTGCGCCGACACCGATCGCCTGACCGTCAACGGCATAGCATACGGAGTTGGACTGTGTATATTTGAGCGTAATGAGCGCGATGATGAGGTCACGCTTTGCGCTTTCGGGGAGTTCTTTGTTCTTGGTCACAACGTTGGAAAGGAGTGCTTCGTTGATCTCGAAATTGTTTCTGCCCTGTTCAAAAGTGATACCGTAAACCTGTTTGGTTTCGATGGGAGCAGGAACGTAATTTCTGTCGATCTTTACGATATTATAAGCACCCTGCTTCTTTGTTTTGAGAATTTCAAGTGCTTCGGGAGTATAGTCGGGAGCGATGACACCGTCGGAAACTTCACGTTTGATGAGGAGCGCGGTGGTCTTATCGCAAGTATCGGAAAGCGCGATCCAGTCACCGAAGGAGGACATTCTGTCCGTACCTCTTGCCCTTGCATAAGCGCAAGCGAGAGGAGAATCGTCAAGACCTTCGATATCATCAACGAAACAAGCCTTTTTGAGATTTGCGGAAAGAGGAAGTCCGACAGCGGCGGAAGTGGGGCTGACGTGCTTGAAAGAAGTAGCCGCGACCATGCCTGTCGCTTCGGAAATTTCCTTTACGAGCTGCCAGGAGTTGAATGCGTCAAGGAAGTTGATGTAACCGGGTCTGCCGCAAAGGATTTCAATAGGGAGTTCGGAACCGTCTGCCATATAGATTTTAGAGGGTTTCTGATTGGGGTTACAACCGTATTTGAGTTCAAATTCGTTCATGGGAATGATCTTCCTTTCTCAAATCAATGATTTTTGTTGATAATGATATCGGTGGGTTCGCTGCCGTCAAGCGGAATGGTGCGTACAAAGAGAGAAACTTTGTTGTCTTCATTCAGACTTGCCCATACAAGATCAGCGAGTTCTTCGGCTGTGTTGGGAAGTGCGACTTCTTCGGGTTCACCGTAGAAAGAGGGGATGGGATTGCCGTCACATTTATAAGTGTGAATGAAATGACCAAGACCCGTCAAGGGCTTGTAGCTATAAAAATATCTCTGGCAAGCTTCGGGATTGCCATTGTTGCTCTTGAGAATGGAAAGCTTATAACGGAAATCATTTGCCGCGAAATCGTAGTGGAGAATACCGGAAATACGGGGGGTATAGTTGGGATGGTCGGGTTCAAATTCTCTTGTATGGAGAGATTTTTCAAAAGCATAACCGTCGTCGCCGTTTGCGAGGATGTATTCGTAAACGGTATTGGTCTGGTCGCCGTTGGTGATGATTTCTGTATTTTCAAGCTGGAGGAAAGGGTTATAAATAATCAGACTGGGATCGGAAAGTTTGGATTCATCAAATGCTTTGGTGCGCATACCGCCGTCAAAGCGTTCAAAAATACGGTTGCGGCTATTTTCGCTGCGACCCATGATGAAATATGCAATCATTGCATTTTTACCGTCCGCGCTCTTACCGATCACGATGCCGCGTCCGGGGTATGTATTGTTTTCCAAAAGAGATTTCAAATCATATAATGCCATGGTTATCAGTCCTTTCTTGATGATGTTTCACGAAAATTTCGTTTACTTGGTAGGGGCGCACTGCCATTTTAGCAGTATGGTCGCCCGCCATTTTGCGGTTCTTTGCAACGGGCGACCACGCAGGGTCGCCCCTACAAGCACGCCGTATTATGTTTTGTTCGACCGCATTTATCTCTTACGGAGAATCTCCGCGCTGACCATTTCCGCCGCGGAGGGAAGAAGATGCCATTCGGCTTCTTCCATGACGCGCTTCTGCAAAATTTCAGGGGTATCGCCATCCTGAATGGCAACGGCTTTCTGCAAAAGAATTTTGCCGCCATCGGGGATTTCATTGACAAAATGCACTGTTGCACCCGTCACCTTCACACCGTAAGCAAGAGCCGCTTCGTGAACATGAAGCCCATAAAAGCCCTTGCCGCAAAAAGATGGAATGAGCGAGGGGTGTACGTTGAGGATTCTTTCGGGATATGCAGAGGTGAAATCCTCGGAAAAAATACTCATAAAGCCGGCAAGGATAATCAGTTCGATGCCGTTTTCTGTGAGAAGCTCTTTGATTTTCGCTTCAAAAGCTTCCTGCGAGCCAAGCTCTTTTTTGAGAACCGTTGCTGTGGGAATATCCGCATTTTTCGCGCGTTCCAGAGCGTAAGCACCCTCTTTATTGGAGATAACGAGCGAAATTTTACCGCTTTTCAGCTCGCCGCGCTTTTCGGAATCGATCAGAGCTTGTAAATTCGTGCCGCCGCCCGAAACGAGCACGGCAATTTTAACGGGAGAATTCATGGGTAAATCCTCTTTTCTATTATTTGAACGAAATTCAGTTTTCGTCGAACTCTTTTTTTAATGTTTTATTTTTGAATATTGTTCAAGAAAAATCATTCCATTCGGAAGATAAGATATTGAAAGGCTCGCCCTCCTGGAGAGCTGTCGCCGCAAGGCGACTGAGAGGGTCTTTATCAACACAATGCCCTCTCCGCCACGGCAAGCCGTGCCACCGTCTACTGCGGTTCGGTCACGCTCGGGGTCTGACAGCCATTTAGGCTGTCATTCAAGACCCTCACGCCGCTTCGCTACCCAAAGTGAGAGACTAAAGATTCATTTTTTTTAATCATCAGTCTAAAATGATCTTATCTTCGGATTCGATGATACCGCCGAGAACGTAAGCATCCTCGCCGTTTGCCCTGAGAATTTCAAGAGCGGTGTCAACGTCTTCTTTCTCAACGACGACACACATACCGACACCCATATTATAAGTGTTGTACATATCTCTTTCGGGAATATTGCCTGTCTTTGCGATGAGATCGAAGATGGGAAGCACACGAACGTCTGCTTTGCTGATCTTCGCACCAAGACCGTCGGGAATGCTTCTCGGGATATTTTCATAGAAGCCGCCGCCTGTGATATGGGAAATGCCCTTCACGTTCACTTTTTCGATCAGCGCGAGGATAGATTTTACGTAGATTCTTGTGGGAGTGAGAAGTGTTTCGCCGATGGTCTTGCCGCCGAGTTCTTCTTTGGCAACGTAAAGATCGGGATTGTTGTTATCGATATCAAATACCTTACGGCAAAGAGAGAAGCCATTGGAATGGATACCTGTGGAGGGGAGCGCGATGATTACGTCACCCGCCGCCATCTTGGTGTTATCGATGATCTTCTTTTTGTCAACGATACCGACGGCAAAGCCTGCAAGGTCATAATCTTCCACGGGCATCAAACCGGGATGTTCCGCGGTTTCACCGCCGATGAGTGCCGCACCGGACTGTACACAGCCTTCTGCAACACCGGAAACGATCGCCGCGATCTTTTCGGGAATATTTTTACCGCAAGCGATATAGTCAAGGAAGAAAAGGGGTTTTGCGCCGCAGCAAATGATATCGTTCACACACATGGCAACCGCATCGATACCGATGGTATCATGCTTGTCCATGAGAATTGCGAGCTTGACTTTGGTACCGCAACCGTCGGTACCGGAAACGAGTACGGGTTCTTCCATACCCATGGGAAGCGCGAAGCAACCACCGAAACCGCCGACATCGTCAAGACAGCCTGCATTGCGTGTACGCGCGATATGTGCTTTCATGAGTTCAACGGCTTTATAACCTGCGGTGATATCAACGCCGGCTGCCGCATAGCTTTCGGATCTGGAATTCTGCATTGTGGGAATCCTCCTTAAAGATTTATATTTCTGAGTATTCTTATATCATAAATTTTAGTTGCCGAAATACGTTTCCGTCGTTTCACATTGTCTGTTTTATTCACAAAACTTTAGAAAGGCGGACACTCCGAAATGCTGACGCAAGTCGGAAGGGTGCAGCGACTCGCTGCCTTATTTATTATATTTCTGTTCAATCGCTCTGTTTCTTGCGAGGACTTTTGCCGCACCTGCCGCTCTTGCTGCGGAAAGCTTTTTGGCAAGCTCCATATCTTCGATCGCGAGCATCTGGATGCAAAGGATCGCAGCGTTTGCCGCGCCGTCGATGGCAACGGTGGCAACGGGGATACCTGTCGGCATCTGAACGGTGGAAAGAAGGGCATCCAAACCGTCAAGGTTGGTGCTCTTTACGGGAACACCGACAACGGGAAGTGTCGTATTTGCGGCAATTGCACCTGCGAGATGCGCTGCCATGCCCGCAAGGGCAATGATCGCGCCGAAACCATTCTGACGTGCGGAGGAAGAAAATTCTTTTGCTTCCACAGGGGTTCTGTGCGCGGAGAATACGTGTACTTCATAAGGCACACCGTATTCGGCAAGTACATTGATGGCTTTTTCCGCAACGGGAAGGTCGCTGTCGCTACCCATGATAATTGCAATTCTTTTCATAGACAATCGTTTCCTTTCTTGCGGCAACAGCCGCTTGTGATTTCCAAGTATTCCCTTACAAACGAAAAGGGCAGTCCTATCCTTTGACTTGGAATAGGATTGCCCAGACGGTCGGCAGTATTATCCCCCGTTTCCTTGTGGTGCTCCACATTCCGTCGGTTGCGGGAAATCCTTTGTTCTACTTTATCATTATATCTATTTTTTTCATTTTTGTCAAGATTTTTTGCCAATATTCCCAAATATCAAAATGATTTTTTCACAATATCAACAAAAATTTTCAATTTTCATTCTTTATTTCGTTCGGTGTGCGGTAATAAGTCTTTGTGGATTTGAAGATCAGCTCCGCCAACCAATCGTTGATACATTCCGGACGGATGCGCCAGCGCCAGTTTTTGCCAAGTGTCGAGGGTTCATTGATACGTGCTTCGTTGCCAAGTCCGATAAAATCCTGAATCTGAAAGATGACCGTATTGGCTGTGGATGCCATCATACCGCGGATCACACCCCATGCGCGTCCTTCTTTTTCTGTCAGACGGAAATATGCCGTCGCGTGCTTGACCGTTGCTTCTTTTGCGTTATCGAGCCAACCGATGATCGTTTCATTGTCATGCGTACCCGCATAAGCCACGCAGTTTTTAGGATACGTATGCGGCAGATATTCGCTCTCATAAGCGGGATTATCAAAAGCAAACTGTGCCACTTTCATACCGGGATATCCCGAATCCGCAAGCATCTGATGTACGGCAGGTGTTAGGAAACCGAGGTCTTCTGCAATGATCGGAATATCACCGATCTTTTTACGAAAGGTTTCAAAAAGTTCCATGCCCGGCCCCTTTTGCCATTTTCCGCGACGCGCGTTCTTACGTCCCGCGGGGATCGTATAATATGCCTCAAATCCGCGGAAATGGTCAAGACGTACCACATCGTAAAGCGTGGAAGCGGCTTTCATACGTCTGCACCACCATGCATAGCCGTCTTCTTTCATTTTATCCCAACGATAGAGCGGATTGCCCCAAAGCTGACCGTCAGCCGTGAATGCATCGGGAGGACAGCCGGCAACCTGTGTCGGTTTGCAATTTTCATCCAGAACGAACTGATCGGGTGATGCCCATACGTCCGCGCTGTCGCAAGCAACGTAGATCGGCAGATCTCCGATAATGGAGATCCCGTTTTCATTGGCATATGCTTTCAACGCCGTCCATTGTTTGAAAAAGAGATACTGTTGCATCTTCCAGAGATCGATTTCCGATTTCAGACGACGGCTCGCTTTCATCATATCTGCGCGTTTGCGAAGCCGCAGACCTTCTTCCCAGCGGTCAAAGGATGCGCCTTTATTTTCATATTTGATCGCCATAAAGAGAGCATAATCCTTGAGCCAGAACGCATTCTTTTTGCAAAATTCATCATAATCCGCAGGAATATTGGCAAAAAAGCGTGTTTGTGCGATACGCATCAACTTCAATCTGCCCTGATAGAGCTTTTCATAATCGATATCCGTCGGATCTTTACCGAAATCGATCGCGTCACATTCCGCTTTTGTGAGATATCCGTCTTTACAAAGGGTTTCGAGATCGATGAAATACGGATTTCCCGCAAAGGTGGAATATGCCTGATACGGAGAATCACCGAAAGTCGTCGGGCCGAGCGGAAGGATTTGCCAATAGCTTTGTCCCGCTTTTTTCAGAAAATCAACGAAATCATATGCTGATTTTCCAAGCGTACCGATTCCGTAAGGCGAAGGCAAAGAAAAGATCGGCATGAGGATACCGCTTCTGCGTCTTTGGAGTAAGGGGGTCTTTTTCATAGGTCATCAGTCCTTTCAGATTTTGCTTTTTTACAATGGTATTATATCATTAAATCTTTGAATCGTCAATGCAATATTTTATTTAAGGTTTCTCAAGTTTTCTTTATCTGAAAGAAAAGTTACAAAAGAAACAACAAATCTGCGATCGGATCGCTTGGGGGCTTCTCAACTTTTTCTTTGTTTGAAAGAAAAAGTTACAAAAAGAAGCAAACGAACTTGCAGTTCGATCGCTTGAGCGAAGTTGTTATCAATTCACCATGCTTCATATCCGCCTACTTTTCGGCGGATAGGCGCATGGCGGAAGTTGTTGCACAGAATTACATAACGCGCATTTTATTTTGGCAAAGGCTTATTTTCTTTCCCGTCCCGCGATCATTAATACCATGTGCAGACTTGAATGACAAAATTTTTAAAATCTGCACATTCGGTCAAGCGGAACGCTTGTGTATCTTTTGGTACGTTTCTTTACATAAGAAACGTACGGCCCCCCTAACAAAAAACTCTCCTTTCGTAAGGAGAGTTTTTCATAAATATTGAGAGGAGTAAGGATAAGCAAGATCAATCGTTTTCCATGCCCGCAAAGAAGCTATCGCTGTCTTCTGCAAGCAAAGCCTTTGCGGCTTCATGGACTTTTGCAACACTTGTTTCTTTTGTGAAGATATAATGGGTATTTCCGATGGTTTCAACGGTATCAAAGAAATCAAATTCAAGTTTTGATTTCGTGCGGATATAATAAGTGCGCTTCATACCGCCGTTGCAAACGCTGACAGGTGCTCCGGCATAAGAAAGCGCGGTATCGCCTTTGAGGATATCGATGATATCCTGTGCCATCGCGTTACCTGTCGGATATTTGCCCGCACCTTGTCCGTAAAAAGAAAGTCTGCCGACATATTCTCCGAAAAGGGAGATCATATTGTTATTTGTGCGTACGTTTGCTTCGAGCGCATCTGCGGAAAGCAGCGTCGGTTCGACAAAAACGGAAATGCCGTTTTCGTTTCGTGTACCGTAGCCGAGATAGCGCACGGTTTTTCCGCATTTTGCGGAAATATAATCGATATCGCTCTTTTTAATATTGCGGAGACTGAACGTAAGAACGTCTTCTTCCGCAACGACGGTATCAAATGCGATCGAAGAAGAGATCGCGGTTTTTCTGGCAACGTCAAGGCCATCGATATCTGCGGCGGGATCGGCTTCCGCATAACCGAGAGCCTGCGCTTCTTTCAGAACGTCCGCAAAATCACGGGATTCACGGATCATCGCATCCAGAATGAAATTGGTCGTGCCGTTCATGATACCCATGATCTTATAGATACGGTCGCAACGGATACCGCGTTTGAGATTATAGAGCCACGGAATGCCGCCGCCCGCGCTGGACGTAAAACGGATGGTAACGCCGTTTTCCTTTGCAAGCGCGTGAAGCTCTTTGTAATGAGAGCAGATCAGATGTTTATTGGAGCTGACAACGTGTTTTCCCGCTTTCAGCGCACGGGAAACGAGATCAAAAGAAACGGTATGTCCGCCGATGGCTTCTGCCACGACGGTGATTTCTTTATCGTTGATAATATCATCCATATTGTCCGTGAGAACGTCACCGAGTGCGGGGCATGGTTTGATATCGAGAACGCGGGCAACGTGATAACCCGCATTTGTCAGGACTTCATAGGCACCGGAGCCGACAACACCATAGCCCAGAATGGCAATACTCATAGATTTAAAATTCCTTTCGATTGGGGAGAATATACAATGGGAAGGGCACGTCTATACGAATACATCGCAAATTTCATAAAAACCCTTGCTTTTCTGTGAGAAAAAGTGTATCATAGAAAGCAGAAAAAATCAAGGGGTATTTGCAAATTTATCCCCAACTCCCATCAAAGAAAGGGCATGAAATTCGTTTTTTGAACAGAAAATGGATATCATACGGCAGCAAAAATGCAATATTTCAGCACAAGAAACCAAAATCATAAACAATATCCGTCAGAAGCAATTCTCCGCGGCATCGCGGAAGACGGAGGGCTTTATATCCCCGAACGCTTTGAAAATTTTCCGATGGAAAATCTCCCGAAAATGACACCGAAAAAGATTTCCGAAACAGTTCTTTCCTTGCTTTTCGGAAAAGATGATATGTTTCGGGAGGAAGGCTCGCTCGAAGCGGCAATCTCCCGCGCTTATGAAGGAAAATTTGACGGAGAAGATTATGCGCCTCTCGCAAAAGTCGGAAATGCTTACGTGATGGAGCTTTACCACGGACCGACGGCTGCGTTCAAGGACGTTGCGCTTCAGCTTCTTCCTCAGCTTCTTGCACAAGCAAGAACCGCACGTGAGATCGACGATGAGATCGTGATTCTGACGGCGACGAGCGGAGATACGGGCAGCGCGGCGCTTCACGGTTTTTCCGACGTTCCGAATACGCGCATCATCGTTTTTTATCCGAAGCATGGCACAAGCGCGGTACAGGAACGGCAGATGATATCCTGTAAAGGCAAAAATACCTGTGTCGTTGCAGTCAACGGCAATTTTGACGATGCGCAAAATGGAGTCAAAGCCATCTTCAAAGAAGCAGAGCTTCCCGAAAACGTCCGTCTTTCCAGCGCAAATTCCATCAATATCGGCAGACTTGCACCGCAGGTTGCGTATTATTTCAAAGCATACCGCGATCTTTTGCTTGCGGATGAGATCTGCATGGGAGAGCGTGTGAATTTCGTTGTACCGACAGGAAATTTCGGTGATATCCTCGCGGGATATTTTGCGATGCGCATGGGTCTTCCCGTTGGCAGACTGCTCTGTGCTTCCAATCGTAACAACGTACTTTCAGATTTCTTTGAAAACGGTATTTATGACCGCAACCGTGATTTTCATGTCACAAATTCACCCTCCATGGATATTCTCATTTCAAGCAATCTGGAACGTCTGATCGCGATGATTTGCGGTACGGATGCTTGTTCAAAATATATGAACGATCTGAAAGAAACGGGCAGATATCAGCTCACGGCAGACGAGCTTTCCGAAATCCGCAAAGTATTCGGTGCGGGTTTTGCCGATGATACGGAAACCCTTCGTACCATCCGTGCAGTTTATGAAACAGAGCGTTATCTCATGGATACGCATACGGCTGTTGCATGGAACGTCTATGAACAATGGAAACCGATGCTCACGGGTAAGACCGTCGTGCTTTCCACAGCTTCGGCATATAAATTTTCCTCCAGCGTATTGGATGCGATGGGTATTTTATATGAAAATGAATTTGATGCGATCAAAAAGCTGAAAGCGAAAACGGGTGTCACGATTCCGGGCGGTCTTGCGGACATTCTTGAAAAAGAGATCGTTCATCAAAACGTCATTGAAAAAAATGAGATGCTGACTTTTGTGGAAGATCATATCCGAGGCGGTGACAACAAGTGAAAAAAGTAACCGTCCGTGTTCCCGCGACTTCCGCTAATCTCGGCTCCGCCTTTGACTGCGCGGGAATTGCTTTTGAATTATATAATATTTTCAGCTTTGAAAAACAGGAAAGCGGTCTTTCTTTTGAAGGCTTTGATCCTATTTTTGCCAACAAAAATAACCTTGCATACATTGGTTATCAAAAAACCTGTGAGGTGATCGGGATTTCTTCGTCCGTGAAGATCACCGTGGAAAGCGTAGAGATTCCCGTTTCCCGCGGACTTGGCTCCTCTGCTTCGCTGATCGTCGCGGGTGTCGTTGCGGCAAATCATCTGCATGGTTCTCCGCTCCCCAAAAAAGAGCTTCTCCGTATTTGTAACGATATTGAAGGGCATCCCGATAACGTCGCGCCTGCGCTGATCGGCAGTTTCTGTGTATCACTCGTTGCAGAAGGAATTCCCGTAACGGCGCGCTACGCCGTATCCGATGCGATCCATTTTACCGTGGTTTATCCTGATTTCGAGGTGCAAACGAAAGATGCGCGCGCAGTTTTACCCAAGACTGTGGAAAGATCGGATGCAATCTTCAATCTTTCCCGTACCGCACTCATGCAACACGCTTTCACGCAAGGACATTTCTTCCTTTTGAAGCACGTGACCAAAGATAAACTTCATGAGCCTTACCGCAAAAAACTGTTCCGCAACATTGACGAGATCGAAGCGGCGGCATATGCCTGCGGTGCAACGACCTTTATCATCAGCGGTGCGGGTTCTGCCTGTCTTTGTCTTTCCGAAAAACCCATTGCGGAAGAACTCGGCACAGCCATCGCGCCTCTTGAAAATCACTGGATTGCCAAGGCGCTTACCATTGACAAGGATGGTGGAACGGTGATCGCGGAAGCCTGAGCGTTTTCGCAGGACCCCGCCCTGCACCCGCCAAGGGACGTATCCCTTGGAACCCACTCATGCACACGAAATTTATTTTGTGCGGTAATCATTGAAATATAAAACACGGGAGGCAGTCAGCCTCCCGTGTTTTCACATTGCTCATCATGATAAAACAACCGCACCCCCGTAATCAAAGATCGGATCGCCACTGAGAGATATGAGGGTAATGCCTTGTTTTGTGAAGAAATTGCGGAGTTCGGTATATTGGGGATAGGATTCGATATGACCGAAAAAGAAAAGTTTATCGTCAAGGGAAAAACCCGCGCCGCCGATGAAACCCGTATCATATGTTTCGATATCGATATGATGGGGAGATAACAAAAGCGTGGGGATATTTTCACGCAAGGCGGCTTTATAAATACTTTTGTCAGCCGTAGCGACAGCACCGCCCGCTATGGCTGAAGAACATTTTGCATATCCTTGT
Source organism: Clostridia bacterium (assembly GCA_017472285.1). Taxonomy (GTDB): domain Bacteria; phylum Bacillota; class Clostridia; order Oscillospirales; family CAG-272; genus QALR01. The sequence continues at coordinate 50,639 of JAFUQQ010000033.1, forward strand.
TTGACAGAAACGAAGCGGAAGTTTTTTTCTTCGGCAAGGCTTACAGCATCCGCGGAAACGGCTTTGCTGTTTGCGAAAAAGCAATGACCGACCGAAAAACAATTGAGGCGCACGTCATTTGGATATTCTTTTTCCACAGGCGTGTGGGAAAGCATAAAAGGAATATGAAGATCCTGTAAAAGTGCTTGTCCTGCTGCATATTCCTCATGAATGAGAAGTGTTCCGCCGATATTTGCCATCAGCATATCGGGATGTGCGGAAACGGGAAAGGGTAATTTTTCAAAAGGCGGCAAAGGGATGCAAGTGCCATATGGAGAAAGTGCATCTTTCATTTTCCGCGGCAAGTTTTGATGAACGAAAATATAACGCATAAAATCTCCCGAAAACGCAAAAACCCTTTCCGAAAACGGAAAGGGTCTTACTTTTGTTAAAAACGAATCAATTAAGCTCTTTCGATCTTGCCGGAGCGGAGACAACGAGAGCAAACCGTTACGGTCTTGTGTGTTCCGTCAACAACGGCGCTAACCTTTCTGATATTTGCCTTCCAGGTTCTGCTTGTTTTACGGTTGGAGTGAGAAACATTGTTTCCGAACGTAACACCTTTACCGCAGCACATACATTTTGCCATATTCTGCACCTCCCTCGAAAAATTAGAACTATATTTACACAGGCTTTTCAATTCCTATGAGTTCATCTTAATACAGCGATAGTTATTATAGCATAATTTTTTATAAAAATCAATAGCTTTTTCTGATTTTTATGAAATAAAATCGGATATTTTTCAAAAAATTACGCCTTTTCGGGCAAATACGCTTCCAATCGGTTGATTTTAAAGCCTTTGGCTGAAAAATTCGCTTCATATTCAGTTACGATATTATCCTTTGCCCATTCACTTGCATGAAGATCAAAGGTTACGTTTTCCAAAATATATCCGGCTTCCTTGAATTCTTCGAGCGAAAAATCAAAGAGGTCGCGGTTATCGGTTTTGAATTCGATCTTTCCTTTTTCGGAAAGGAGATTTTGGAAGCGGTTTAGCATTTCATGATAAGTCAGACGGCGTTTCGCATGACGTGCTTTGGGCCACGGGTCGCTGAAATTCAGATAGATCCGTTCAAAGCAGTTTGCGGGGAAAATCGCTTCCAAATTGACCGCATCGCAACAGAGAAAACGCACATTATCCATTTCGCTGTTTTTGATCTTTTCCGCCGCAACGATCAGAACGTCTGCAATTTTTTCAACGGCAATGAAACCAACATCAGGATTTCTTTCGGCAATTCCCGAAATGAAAGCACCTTTTCCGCAACCGATCTCAATACGAAAACTTTTCTTGCCGGGAAACAATTCCGTAAGGGAAACGGGTGTGATATTTTCTTTATCAAACGGCAGAATGATTTCTCCGCACGCTTCCATACGTGCTTCGCCGTTTTTTCTTTTTCTTGATCTCATAAAATAATATTCCTTTTATTTTTTTAACAGATTTTAAGTTTTATAAAATAATTATATCATAGAAAAAATGATTTTTCAATCCCGATTTTTTGTATTTGTATAAAACTTCTCCGCAAGGGACACAATAAGAGCGGTCGAACCATCATATTTCTCATGAAAGGAAGTTTTTTATTATGCTCGACAGAATCGCTCTTATTTTCACGATCATCGGTGCGCTCAATTGGGGCAGTATCGGTCTTTTTCAATTTGACCTTGTTGCTTGGCTTTTCGGCGGTCAGGATGCCATCCTCAGCCGTATCGTCTATACGGTCGTTGCCCTCGCGGGTGTCTGGTGTATCTCTTTGCTTTTCCGCGAACGCGAATCGGAAGACATCATCGGAGAAATCAAATAATGGGAAACGGCACTCTTTTTCGGAGTGCCGTTTCTGTTTGTGTTTCTTGTTAGGTTTTGAATTTTAAATCTCTCTTTCATACCCCTCCGAACTCCGTCCCGCCGTCGTGCCGCGATCCAAGTCAGCAGATAATTGCGATACGGCGAAAAGGTGGGGCGGCACCTTGCCGCGCTTTTTGAAAGATTTTTAAGATGACTTTTTGCAAAAAGTCATCTTAAAGCGGGGTTTGGGGCGGCGGACCCAATAGCGTTCCACTTTGCCGCCGCGGAAGCCGTCAGCACCGTGCAGACAAAGAACAGGATATTGAGCAGGTATTCAATACCGAGATTCAGGAAAGCCTCACCTGTGAAAACACCGTTGCCGATAAAGATCACGGCACCCATCACGAATTTCGACGCAAAAAAGATGAGCGAAACAAGTCCGACGGGATGGCGGGGAGAAAAGATACGTGCAGTTGTATCCTTGGGTTTTTTCATCAGGAAAAGTGCATATGCGGCTCTGATGAGGAGTGCGGCAAGCAAAAAGAGTGCGGTATTCATCAGAAAGAACATCAGACTTGTATTGAATTCATAATAATAATCCAAAAGACCGACATCGTATAGGATATCCTGAAGTGCTGTCTTTTGTAAAAGGAATTGCGAATAAGGTACAAACATGACGTAAAGGAGTGAAAAGACCGAAATCAAAGCAGCTTTCCATGCTTTTTCAAAGAAGATATAATATGTAAAGATACCGCAAACGATAAAAACTGCGAAATTACTGAGATAATAACCCGCCATATACGGTACGACCATACACCAGTCGGGAATCCAGAGCCATTCCAGATACATCGCATTGAAAAGTACGTCCAATCCGATCAAAAGGAAAGATAAAGCCCATGGGATCAGATAAAAAAAGATCAGAATCTTCGGGAGTGCTTTTTTCATAAATGATTTTCTCCATTTTTATATACTAAAATTTCATAGGTTATTGTACCATCTTTTTATCAGAAAGAAAAGTCTGTTTTTGTAAAAAATATAATATTTTTTGAAAATTTCTTGACCTGTTTCTTAGGAAGTGATATACTTTAAGTGAATACTTTATATTTTTATCAAGAAAGGAATTTTCAATATGGATCTTCAGGCAATTCTTAAAAATCTTGAAAACTGTCCTTGCGGCAGAAAACATTCCTTTGATCTCAAGGTTTATGAAGCAGACAGAGGACTTGTTCATAAAGTCGGTGAAATTCTGAAAAAAGCAGAATTTCCGAAAAAAATATATATTGTAACCGATGAAAATGCGTTTCGTGTTTCCGAAGGCATCCTTGAATCTCTCGCAGATTTTGATTATGAGATCAAAATTTATCCCGATATGCGTTATGCATATCTTTCCACATCCCGTGAGATCATGGAAGCCGCAAAAGATTTTGACGGTATCCTTTCGATCGGTACAGGTTCGGTCAATGACGTTTGCCGTTATGCCGCGGCACAAGCAAATAAAGCGTTTGCGATCTTTGCGACAGCACCTTCCATGGACGGTTTTGCTTCCGATAGCGCACCTCTGATCGAAAATAATTTTAAAATTTCGTATGCTTGCCGTCAGCCTTCCGTTGTCATCGCTGATACGGAAATTCTTGCCGCTTCTCCCACAGAGCTCAAAGCGGCTGGTTATGGTGATATCCTCGGTAAATACGTTGGTATCGTTGACTGGAAAGTTGCAAATTATACCATCGGTGAATATTATTGTGAAAATATCGTCAATATGGTTAGAAAAGCCGTTGCCGACGTTGTTGCGATGACGGACAAGATCACCGCTTGTGATCCCGATGCAGCAAAAGCGGTCCTTGACTCTTTGATTCTGACAGGTTGCGCCATGCAGCTTGCAAAATCCAGCCGTCCCGCATCCGGTTCGGAACACGTTGTTTCTCATTATTGGGAAATTCATAAGCTGGAAAAAGGTATCTGGCCCGATTTCCACGGTAAAAAAGTCGGTCTTGCAACACTTCTTGTCGTTCGCATTTATAAACAGCTTCTTGCGTATAAATCCATTGAACCGCACAAAGAAAATCTTGATCTCGAAGATGTTTTCAAGCATTATAGCCCCGCTAATCGTGATGAGATCATTGGTTATAACGTCCCCAATCCCACGGATGAGATCGATTTTGCTTCGTTCAAAGCGCATTGGAATGACGTTCTTGACTCCATTGAAAATGACCTTCCCGATGCGGACAAGCTCTATGATATGATGGTCAAAGCGGGTTGCGTGACTGAACTTGCCGATGCAAATCTCTCCCCCGAATTTGCGCTCGAAGCACTCCGTTACAGCCCCTATATGCGCCGCCGTATCACACTTCTCCGTATCATTCATATGCTTGGTATCGAGGAAGACCTGATTAAACTTTAATGTTCTTTCGGGAGACCTCCCAAGCCCTCCGCAAAAACTTTTATATGAAAAACCGCAGAGCTTTTTTCTCTGCGGTATTTTTGTATGAATCAAAAAGGACACCGGTTGTTTCTTGCACGATCATGAAGAATCTCAAAACCGGATATCTGAAAAGGATATGAAATGTTTGACAACGCTACTTACTTCAAAAATTCCAAAAGTGAGATATCAAATGCAGCATTTTCAAAATGATCGTATATTGAGAAATCCTCTTCTAAAAAATGCATTTCCGACGGTTTGACGGTATAAGAAGAATTTTTTTCAATATATTCAAGTTCACTCATTGTATAAACGAAAATCGCAGTATTATTTTCTTCATCAAGCATAATATATTCGAGAACTTCCCATTTCTGCTCTGCTTTTTTCCATTGCAAAATATAAGTGGGAAAAGCAAAATGTTCCGTATTATAAAGCAATTTTGTCGTTTTTTCTTCATTTGAGATCACAAAATTTTCTAAACCGTTGACAAAAAACGTCCACCATTTCATCATACATATATTGATAATCGGTAATATTTGTTTTTTCTTTTGTACAACTGCCAAAAATCAGCAGTATACCGATCAGAAGAATACTAAGGATTGTTTTTATCATATTTCGATTGCCTTTCATTCGTTTATATTTCTCTGTTTTGATCGTAAAATCTATTTATCAATACCAATTACAATTTTTGTACGCTTTGAATAAATGAGAGTTTCACTATGTTTGCCCTCATCCAAACCAAAACCGCCGCTTAAAATCGTACCAATATATATTCTGACAAACCGTTTAAAAATCTGCTAAATGTTCTCGGATATACTGCACCAAATAACGTTCAAGGGAATCCAATTCATACCATGCATCATCAAATATATCCGAAGGATATTTTTCATATAATTTTAAAAATTCCGAAATGTCATCGATATGAAAAGGAGAAAGATCATTCACATCAATATCGTTATTCAAAATGAAATCATCATAAAGTTTTTGATGTTCATATGCACCGATCAAAGAAAGATATTCACTTATAAAAGGTGCTGTCATACCACTGGAATTTGAGAAAAATTGAACAATTCCTCCGTTATTGACTTCAAGTTCCAACCAATTCAATGAATACACGAGTTTTTGCGGCTCATTTAAAGCATTTACGCCCTCTTCCCATTCTCCGCCTGCCATTAAAACCCGATCAACGATATGTTCCGTTCTGTCCATAACCGCCTCATAAAGTTCTGCATCCGAAAGTGCTGCCAATTTTTCCTCGCTCACATACAGATAACGATTGATTCCATTTTTTAAAAAATAGATACCACATCCGCAAAGTGTCACAGATATACCCAGCATAAGCATCGAAACAATCCATTTTTTCATAATTTCACAGCCTTTCATTTATTTGTATTTCTCTGTTTTTATTTTATCTCAAAAATACGGCGAAAATTAGAATATTTGCTTTCAAATTCAATATTTTTCTTTTCATTTTCGTGATCGAGAAGTATCATTTTACCATCGTTATCGGCAATTTTCGCTTTGATATACTTTATAATCGATATCGTTTCAAGGATGGTCATTGCTAAATAATAAGAAAACCATATGAGGATATAGATACCGAGGCGAGTGCCAACGAACAAAAACATCGGAATTCCGCCGAGCAGAATCACTGCCAATATGGAATTAAATAAGGGATTGATTTTGCAAAATGCGTTTGCAATAGAAATAATTGCATCGACAGCGTAAAATATCAGACTGAACATAGCTGCGATTACGGCAAAGAAACAAAACTCAAAAGACTGAACAATACCGCAAGCATTGCGGGGATTTTGATAAAAATTTTTTTCATATTTTCACGTCCTTTCTATATTTTATAATACCGATCTTCAAAATTCAGTTTTCTAACGAACTTTCCAACTTTTCGGCAAGTCCTCTCAAATATTCGATATGAGCCCTATGAGGATTTTCTGCACACAGGCAATTTTTATAATACTGTTGATAGCGTGCTGTTGCCATATCCATATTGCCCATTTTTCCGTATATCATCGCTTCTTCCAAAACGATCAGATGATTCATTGTGTCGAAATTCGGATAATTTTTTCGCTCTCTTAATATAGCACCACGGCTGTTCAGAACTTCAAATACCGGCAAAACATATTGTCTGATCTGCTCTGAAATATCATCAATTATGTTTTCGATATTCCCTCTTAAATCATAGCAACTTTCTTCTTCGTTTTTTACGGTTCCAAGTCGGGATCGGATATTGCACTCATATTCATGATAATATTTTTTGAGAACTTCATCCGAATGAAATTCCCGAAGCACACATTCCGAAATGCGTATTCCAATATTGACCCACATCAGATGTGTTTCATCTCTGTATGCTTGTCCGCATTGAAAATTGATTACCTGAGAAATATCGTTGTCCACAAATCGATGCAAGGTTCTTCCATATTTGCGAAAACCGAAAGGCTTGAGCTTGGAATACACATTGTTTTCGATCGTGTTGATGATTTCTGTCGTGTTTATCTCCACATCGCTTTTTTTCAGAAAATCAAACATCTCGCCACCGCCTTTTTATTTTATTATACCATAAAAACCATTACCGTTCAACCTTATATAATAAAAATGCTTTTCATCAAATTTCAAAAATTATTAATTATCAATATTCGCCCACTTCTGAACAGCATGGTATTACCTATCATAAAGTCAACGGTATATTTATCCCTCATCTTGAATTGCTTAAACAAAAAGAAAGCCTCCCTCCGCACATTGTGCTTCGCAAAATGTGCGGAGGAAGGCTTGTTATATTTCAATTTTGTGCAAAACGCCGAAGACAAATTTTGAAACCGACTTTATCGACACACTGAAAGGAACTCAATTTTGAGTTCCTTTTTTATTGTGTAATTAGAATCCCATCATCCATCTTGAACACCACATCTGCCCTTTCCGCAACCTCGGTAGCGTGTGTAATGATGATAACGCATTTGCCATATTTATGCGCCAAATCGACGAGGATCTCAACGACATTCATACTGTTTTCGTTGTCGAGATTTCCCGTTGGTTCATCGGCAAGGATAATTTCGGGATCGATTGCAATCGCGCGGGCAACGGCAATTCTTTGCTGTTCACCGCCCGAAAACTGTGTGCTTCGCTTTTTGAACTGTTCCCTTTTGATACCGACAAGCGTCAGCATCTCCTCCGCGCGCTTTCGCTTATCCCCTTTATACTTGGCAAGCTCAAGAGAAAGCTCAACATTTTCCACCGCAGTAAGCTAAGGAAGCAAATAATAGCTTTGAAAGATCATACCGACATGCGCACGGCGGAATTGATCGCGGTCAATATTTTTAAGATTTTCGCCGCGATAAAATATCTCCCCGTTTTTCGGCACGTCAAGCCCTGCCATAAGTGACATCAAGGTAGATTTTCCCCTTCCCGAACGTCCGACAATGGCATAAACTTTCCTATGCGTTCAAAGCGAAAACTTTCGTCCGTAATGGAAAATTCGGAATACAATCGGTGGTAATCCTCCATACAAACGAGCATATCGTTTCCCGAACAATATTCGTTTTCTTCATAGGTACCAACGATAATCACCTGCGTGGTTTCTGATGTGCTTGCATTTCCAAGTCCGACGGATTCTTTGATGAGCGATACGTAACCGTCTTTCTCATATGATGTTAAAAAGATACGGTGATTTTGCACCTCACGCATATCAAAATCCTCACTGACGAAAACACAGATGAAATCTTCGTATGTATCTGTCATATCATCAAAAACCGAGGTTTTAACAACATTCATATCCGTAATACCAATGACTGTCGTGGGGACACGCGCACCGCCGTCAAGCATAGACGTAATATGACTGCCAATATTATAATACAAATGTTTGGAAATACCAATTTCGTTTTCCTCAATCGTTTTTATGTCATTGATCGCAAGGGCGGGCGCAGAAACCATTGTATTTTGAATGGATATTTCAAGTTTGATTTCTTGTTCCAAGAGATTTACGGAATTTGAAAGCGTTTCCTGATCGGCATTTTCGATTTTTTCGGAAATCTCTACGTTTGCGAGAACGGAATCATTGACGTAATTACAAACGGTATCAGCCATAAAATATCCTGCGCAAATTCCGACAAAACAAGAAACAACTGCAATGGTCACCAGTTCAATCGCCATCATCGCATATATTTGATGGCGGCTCATACCGAGTGCCAGAAGCATTGTTTGCTCGCGTTTTCTGGAATGGCAAAGATAAACCGTAAAAAACACAAGCACACCCACCCCAACGACCAGAACCGTACAAAGCACGAGCATCGCAACCATATGAATATTGTCAAGTTCGGACATATGAATGTCATAGGTACTGTTATTGAATACGATATCCGCATTTCTGAAATCCAGACCGTTTTCTTTTGCCTGCAAAAAAAAGTTTTCAAACGAATCCCGATTCTTCAAAACAAAATCAGCGCGTTCTATCACAAGTTCGCTCGTGAGCGTTTTTCGTTCCGCAACGACGTTGGCATAATCAAATTCTGCGATGGAAAGCGGGATATAAACGGGATAATCTTCTTCATTGGGAGAAAGGGCGCTCGTTTCATAAATACCGACAACTTCCGTTTTCAAATAAATATATTGCTTATAATCATCACGGTAATATCTTCTTGTTACAAGATCTCCGATGGAAATATCGTATTTTTCTGCAAACCACCAAGGAATCACCGCTTCGGCGCGGTCGCCCATATAGCCTTTTTCCGTTATCCCCGTCCCTTCACAAATCGTACATTCTTCTGTAAAAAAGGGATAAACGAGATAAAGATTTTCAACGGCAATAAGCTGGCAGCCAACTTCATCGGTCAAAGCCAACGGCGCATTTTCGACTTCGGTTTTTTCGGGCAATTTCCGTAAATATTCCCCGCCGACGATGATGCCATCATTTTCGGACATAGAAACGTTATAGGATAAAATATCGGTCTGCTCGACACAATATCCGATATCCCTCAAAGAAAGAGAATCTTCCTTTCTCGGAATCAAGGAAGCCACGAAAATATAATTTTCATCCAAAGCCTTTCTTGCATCCGAGCAAGCACCGTATACGAAAAGGGAGGCTGTGATTGCCAGAACGATGAAAAATACAATCATAAAATATAACGCCGTACGCCAAGGCAAACGGACAAGATTTCGAAAAGCAAATTTCAAAACCGTCATTCTTTCCCTCCTACTCCCGACAAAGCGTTGATTTTTCGGATATATAAAAAGATGATACCCCAAATCAGAAGCAAAATGATCAAAGCCATTCCCGCAGAGATTGCGATACTCGGTAATATATACCGAACGAAAAGGAAAGAAAAATCCTCCATCTTTTCGGCTACGGCAGTTTGCGCGCCGTTTCCGAGCAAAAAGAGAGCTGCGCTTTCATAGCTGATCTTTGATGAAAATTCAGCCGCATATAAATAATTGGAAATGGGAACGGCAAAAACCGAAACCGCAATCATCAAAAGAAGCCCTCCGCATACAAGCGATGCCACCGTCAGAATGACAACCTCCGCAAAAAAGGAAAAAGAAACGCGGCTTCTTTTTTCTCCGAGCGCGACGAGAACAGCAAGTTCACGATGTCTTGCCTTCATATTGAAAAGGACGGCAAGCACCAGAATCAAAAATCCAAGTCCCATCACACCGACAAGTAGCAGAGAAATGATTTCGGAAAGTCTTGCAGATGGTGATGACGCGGCGTCGGACATATAAGGCGATAACAAAATCGTTTCGGAAAAGCCGATTTCATTGATCTTTTCTTCCAAAACGCTCGAATCTCCTATATTTTCCACATGAAAATACAAGCGGTCGGGAATGACGGAAGGCATCTCATAGGAATCGCCCACAAAATTCGATTCTCCGTAAAAAAGGAGATATTCGTCTTTTGCCATATCCGTCAAGGTGGAAATGGGGATATAGACCTTATTTTCATAGATTTCGCTCGGAAGCGGGGCAGAAAGCGTGTTGTCTGAACAGTTTTCATAAATACCGCCAACGATATATTCATACGGCGCGTATTCCGTATCGCTTTGCAGATAAGCTCTTGCCGCGCTTTCTTCCTCTCTGAAAACGGAAAACGGATCGAGCGATACGCGGTCGCCAAGACGAAGTCCGTTTAATTTGGCAACGGAAGCCGATATGACGATTTTATTCGCACACACTTCATTGTTGCCTTCGCGGATCATCGTTCCTTCGGTCATCACGAGATTGCCGCTGTAAACCTCCTCTAAAATATCCATAGAAGTTACCGCGCAAAGCAAAAAGCCCTCGTGATATTCCGTTTCGCGTGTTCCTGCGGGATAGTACATTCGCTCCCAAGCATATGTATTTCGCAGATATTGATCCTTGCGGAGATACGTCATATCCGAAAAATGAACGGGACGAGTCATCACGGCGGAAATTTTCGTAATACCTTCCGCGTTTTGACTTATAACTTCTGCCGCTTCGTAAGTGAAAAACGGCATAAAATTTTCATCCGTGACGTGAACCGAGCCGTCAAGCGGACCGTAAAAGCGTTCTCGATTCTCTTCGCAAAGTCCCACGATCAGAACGCCGAACATCGAAAGAAATAAAATGGCAAAAGCGATGGAAAAGGTCAAAAAGCTTCGCGTTTTTAATCTTCGGATATTGCGTAAGGCGTATCGCATAAAATCTCCCTCCAATCTGCCCCATCCAGACAATTATCTTTCCGCCCGCAATCGGCATCTTGTTTCGGACATAAAACGTAGATATAAAAATAAGGATAAATCTCACAAAACTCACAATGTGTCACCACTTGATGATATAGACAACCGTTTTCTTTTACCATGGGGTTTCCGACAACGGTGCATCTGTCAGAGTCGATCGTATGCGGTTCGAGATGTGCTTCCAAATCACAGTTTCCATAGTAACAAGAAACCCGATGATAGATCGTGGTGTTATCCTCCGCAAGCGCATCGGGCATATTCTGATAACGCAGGGCATGCTCGCAAGTATCGTTTGCGAAAAGCATCGAATGTTCTGTACGGAACGCATCATCGAAAGCAGAAAGGTCTATCAACGTATCTGTTTGGCGGCACGAGCAAAATGATGTGAGCAAACCAAGGCATAACAAAACCGAAAAAACTCTTTTCTTCATGCAAGTTCTCCTGTTTTATTCCGAAAAATCATCTGCCGTATATGCCTTGACGAGAATACACTCCAAATATCCGTCGGGGAGCGGAACTTCGGAAGGCGTTGAAGCGGAACGGCTCTGCCTGAATTTAACCATTTCCAAAAGAGGAAAATATTGCATATCCAAAAGGGTTTCTTCGGGAAAATCCCTTGTCCAATCTTCATCGAAAAAATCAGAATATCGATATACCGATGTGGCGTTGTCATATGCGCCCAGCCTTTTATCGTAATAGGCAAACGTAATCGAAGGCTCACTCGAAAACTGTCCGTGTGTCGTGCGATAATAATATATCTGAACGCTCTGGATCTGCGAAAGATCTCGTTCACAATAGGCTCCGCCAAATTCCGCTTTCAGCGCGGCATCCAAAAACGGATCGGAAACCGTGATCGGCTCTTCAGAAAAGACTTCCTCAATATTCGCCTCCACTTTTACAGTTTCATAAAAATAGCGCATAGGATTGGTCGAGGCATATTTTGTAACTTTGAATTCACCGTGTATCCCATAGAAATATCCGATTGGAATATAACAAACAAGGGGGGATTCCATCGGATAATTCAAATATCCTTTATCAATATACTCGCCCTGATAATCCTTCATCAGTAATTTCCATATTTTATTATACCTATTACTATAGACGAAAAACAGGGCTGATTTGGACAAATTTTTATAAATTTTCATAGTTCAAAGTCAATATGAGCTTTGATAAACAAGGTAAGAAAAGCGTTGTGGGTAAGGTCGAGCACCATACGAAAAAACGGCATAACCCTTTATCGGGTTATACCGTTTGATCTCGATTTTAACCGCCCTTCCGGTGAACCTGCTCTATCGCAGGCACTCTACGAAGTGCTTTTTCTTTGTGGCAAGTTGCCGGAAAAGATGCCGCATTAATTCAATATAGTTTTCTCTATTATTACTACACCTTCGGGATGTTGACCGTCGTCAAGGGGATGCGTATGCATTTCTTTAATTATCCACCCATCATCCAAATAATTGTTGATAATATCCGCACTTTTTTGCCAACGAAATTGAAAGTATACTATCTTTTGCTTTTTTACAGTTTTCTTAACACCAAGCAAATCATCAACAGTTGTTTCAAAATATGACGCTATATTAGGAAGTAGTGTAATATCCGGATAAGATGTTGCGTTTTCCCAACGGCTGATTGCTTGCGGAGAAACTCCGAAAATTTCGGCGATCTGTTCCTGTGTCAGCTGCTTATTCTTGCGTAATGCTTTGAAGATTTCAGAAAAAGTAGCCATACTATTCCCTCCTTCAATTTGTTTGAGTTTAGTATATCATACTCCATCCATTATTTGAAATCGTAATTTGAGAATATTTATCAAGTGTTGGTTGAGTTACTTATTCAGCTTGCTCTTTGCCGTATTTATCGAAGTAATCAATAATTTTTTTACCTCAATACATCTATCAAGAATATCTCTGTTTTCGTAATAGCCGCTTTCAATCAAAAGTTCAAGCCAATATTCACTCTCCGAGCATTCTTTAAGAGCAATTTGCAACTTGGCAATAAAATCAGCCGTTCCGTGTGCATATTTGGCTTCACGAATATTCGCACCGATTACCGCTTCTGCCGATTTGATTTGAAATAATACTCTCGCGTTGCTCCTTTAATTGCTTAACGAGATTGATTATTTGAACCGCAAAATCCATAGATTGCTCTGCAAGCTTATCGTTTGCCATAATATCACCGTCCTTTGAGTAAAGTATATCATAAATTCAACGTTTTGTCATGAAGCGTCATCATTCGAAATGAAGCATTCGCCGTTGGCGAATATGAAGCAGAAGCCTTGCGGCTTCTGTGAAGCGGCAACTTCGTTGCCATGAAGCGAAGCGCAATGTTATTTCTCCGTGAGTCGAAGGCTCGCTTCATAGGGCGAAGCCCTTCTTCATTTTTCATGCGCGTCAACGCGCTTCATTTCCAAAACAAAACGCACTTCTTACGAAGTGCGTTTTGTTTTGGAGGCACCACCCAGAATCGAACTGGGGAATAAAGGTTTTGCAGACCTCTGCCTTACCGCTTGGCTATGGTGCCAACAATATGGAGCGGATTACGGGGCTCGAACCCGCCACCTCGACCTTGGCAAGGTCGCGCTCTACCAAATGAGCTAAATCCGCGGAAAATGGTGCCTCCGATCGGAATCGAACCAACGACACGGGGATTTTCAGTCCCCTGCTCTACCAACTGAGCTACAGAGGCAAATCTCGCCTAAGCAAGATTGGCGACCCGAATGGGGCTCGAACCCACGACCTCTAGCGTGACAGGCTAGCGCTCTAACCAACTGAGCTACCGGGCCAAAAAGATGGTGGGAACAATAGGGCTCGAACCTATGACCCTCTGCTTGTAAGGCAGATGCTCTCCCAGCTGAGCTATGCTCCCATCCTTTTTCATTCCGTTCGGCGTTTACCGTTCGGAACGATAAAGAGTATATCACATATATTTTGATTTGTCAATAGGTTTTTGAAACTTTTTTAAATTTTTTCAAAAGTTTTTTCTTGCGTCAAAACACGTGCATTCGATCAGCATAATGTTTCCGTATTCTTATATCGTTCCAATGATTTGCGGTCTTCTTCCAATTCGATGCGATAGGAAACCAAAAGTGCTTCTTTTTCCCTGAGCAATTTCTCATTCCGATCATATTCCCGTCGGGAACGGAAAGAATCGATATCCTTTTCCATCGCATGACAGATCGCTTCCGTTTCAGATATTTTTTGCATCAAACGCTGATATTCCCGTTCTTTTTTCTGTTTGATATAGATCGGATATAATGTTTCTGCGCATGAAACGATCGTTTCGCGCTGTATCACACCCGCCGCGGAAACATCGTCTTTTTTCCATAAAACCGCAATCCTACCAAGATTTTCACGCAGAGAAGAAAGTCCGTTTTCGATACCCTCACGGAATCCCGCCGCAAAAGAAAGATAACATCCGCAGCGCTGCGCATCATCCATCATACTGTCATCGATGCCATCCGTATGAAGCAGAAGCATCGTCGGAATACGGAAGCCGAAACAAAATCGGAAGCGTTCCAACGCGTCTTTCTGACACAAGGAAGACGTACTTTCGCCCGTACAGTACGGGTCGCGCGGCATGGATTCGGAAAATTGCAAACCGTCATACCATTCAATACAATTGCCGTCCCCGATCTGAAGTGCGAGCCAAAATTCTTTCGTCACGGCGGCAGCGATCAGCGTCGTTCCGTAAGCGCGTATCGGATCATCGCCGTCCCTTACGTTCAGATTTTCCCGACGCTTTCTGAAATCTTTCATCACTTCCTCACGCCAACGCGCAAGGATCGCTTTTTTCAACCGGCGGAAATTTTCCTGCGTCAGTTCTTCTTTACCGATCTGTTTCGCAAACTGCCTGATATATACCATGGCAATATCCACAGCAAGAGAAGCACCGACATCCGAAAGATAATGCTCCGATGCGCCGTGTCCATCCGCAACGGCAATGACGGAAATACCATCACGACTCTCTGCCCTTGCCGCATCCTGACACGGCTTTCCCGCTTTGATATGTTTTCCACCGATCACGTTATAAGCAAAGGCTTGCAATCCATTCATATCTCGCTTGCGCATATGTTCAGCACTCCTTAAACAGATCTTCTCCAAGCTGCGCCCGATATTTTCTTCGCACTTCCGCAAGGATACCAGCGGTCGCACTCGCAGACATTTCAAAACAGCGGTCAAAATCCATCTGCATATCGAGATCGTTCGCGCGGGAATTGGTCGAGGAAGCGACCACAGCGACGTTTTCTAAAACAGTTTCCAGACAGCCGAGCGTATCTTCATTGAGCTGCAACACGTTTTTTCTTGCGCCTGTAAATTGGATCAATGCGCCCGTATCCGCTTCTTCCCCGATCGCGATACCGATACGGGTACCTTTTACAAACCATTTATTCGTGCGCAGACGGTTGATCGGCTCGGTTGCGTCATCCGTGGAATGTCCATCCGAAAGCAAAAGAAAAACCGCTCTTTTATAACCGACACAATCCCCTTTCCGAATCAAAACCTCCGAAGAAAGCTTGCTGTCAAGGGCGGCAAAAGCCTCTCCCATGCAGCTACTCATCTGACCGAGAGTGAAATCGGGACAGATCAGAGCGGGCTCCTGCATAAAGCCTTCCCAATGCGCCGTATCATCAAAGCAAAGCACGGAAACCTTGACCACAGAAGCCGAGCATTCCCGATTATGTTTACTGAGATATACCTTGATATTCTCGATCGCGTTTCTGACCTGTACGATATTATGATTGGCTTTCATACTGCCCGAAGTATCCACGATCAGAAAAAGCGGCATCACGTATCGCTGTACACCGTCAAGTCCAATGAAATAATCATCACGATAACCGCCTGCCGCGCGGATCATATCCATCGATTCGCCATTCATTTTTCGTTTCCTCCTGCAATTATCATCAATACCATTCTTCGCCCATAACGACGAAGCTTTTTCCGCCGAAGCGGATCTCCATTCCCATAGAAAAGGGCGTATATGCGCCGTAAGGAATCCTTTTTCTTGTTCCATCCGCATAAATGACCGTCCAGATATCGCCCCGCGACATATGAAGCATTTCAAAATACCGCGCCGTCCCTCGTTTGACGATCTTCAGAAAAGGCTCGCGGAAATCCCGGCAATCCGCATCCCACTGACATCTGTATACGATCCGTCCCGCCGTCAGAGGAATATTCTGCGTCTGATAACGGAGATAACAGGGAGAAACCGTTTCCGTCTGATGACAGGCAGGACACGGAACCGCCATTCCCGCGCCGGCATAAACCAAAGTTTCGCAGTAAGGGCATCCTGCGATCTCTCCGCGCAAACGGACAAGCGCTTCGATCCATTCTTTTTCTGTCGGACGTTTTTCTTTATTTCTAATCGTTTCGGACGAAAAAACATGATAGAAAAGTGCATGGATATAATCGGGATATTGCGGCCAGAAAATCATGGCATTTCGATGCATTTCACGACACGCCTGATTGCGCCCATCCGTCTTATCAAAAATAAAAACGGGATCCTTTCCCTGACTGATATAAGGATCGTCCATCTCCAAAGAATACAAGCCCTCCAAGGGATGCGCGCTTCCCATCATCAGGCGGAAAAGCACAATCGCCAAAGAGAAACGGTCGGATGCCGCGGAAGGAACCTCCCCCATCCAGATTTCCGGTGCTTTATAACCGTCCGTACCCTTGATGCTGAAACCGTATCCGTCCTGCGTGACGTTATCCGTATCGGCGATCAGAATATCGCCTGTATCCGGGCGGATATAGATATTTCCTTCGTTGATATCCTGATAGCTGTAACCTGCGTTATGCAGATTTTCAAATGCCCTCAGAATATTCAGACAAGCCGTCAGCATGACCTCACGCGAAGGAAATCTTTCGCTGAAAACAAAGAATTTTTCGACCGTCGGATACGTATCCGACGGGATCCAATCCATAATATAACCAAAGGAAGAATCTTCCCGTCCGTCCCATTTCGTCATATCCTGCGGCCAGACGAAATTCCATGAAGAAGGAACCTTTCCCGACTGCCATACCGCCGTATTTTTACAAAGATTATCATAAAAAGCCTGCTCTACGTTCACGGATGTGGGGCGGAACAGACCGATGCGCCGACGGTGTCCGTTCACACCAAAGGAGAGCGGAGGACGTTTTCTCAGTTCTTCAAGGTATTCTTCCTTATACCATTTCAGAACTTTCTTTTCTCCGTCGTAATCCACAAGATAAACAAATCCCTGTCCGCCCATATCGCTAATCATCCTTCTGACTATAATCTTTTTTCCTTTTTCGGAGATCAATACGGCATTGATATGCAAATCCATCGACATCGTTCAAAAATCCTTTCTCAAAATGCTTGAAAAGCGGCGAAATCGGGTGCGGGCGTTGCCCGATTTTTTATTTACTAAGAAATTGCTCCCAATCAACCTCGCCGTTTTGCATTGTTTAGACACAAGCAAAGTTTGGATAGGCGAGCAACTTCCGGCGGGCGTTGCCCGCTTTTTATTTAATGATACTATGTTTGCAAATCAAAGTCAAGAGTTTGCCAAAAAAGAACAAATATCCTTTTCGTCATATTTTCAATGCCTGCCGCATATATTTGCACCAAACGTATCCGCCGTCGGCGAAGGCGGAATACCCCCTGATCTATTCGCCGAGAAAGAGGCAACGGTTATGCAGAACAGTGAACGCTCGCGGAGTCAGAATATCCTAATCAAAACCTTTGAAGGAATCTCTCATAATGAGATCTCCGCGGAATATAATCTCCCCGATTATCTGCCCGATATCAACAGATTGCTCAAAGTCAGTGCAAAAATCTGTGAGAGCGCGCATTTTCTTTCGGGAGATACTTTGGAATATGACGGAAAATTAAAATGCTCTTTGCTTTACGCAACGAGTGACGGTTGTTTGAAAAGTGCAGAATTTGAAAGAGATTTTTCGGGAAATACTGGCGTTTCAGGCACGTCGGGCGATTGTGATATCCGATTTGATGCAGCGATCGAAAACGTATCCTGCCGTTTGCAGAATCCCCGCAAGCTAACGGCAAAGATCAAGCTCGCGCTTCTCAATGCCGTCTATTGCAATATCTCCACGTCCCCGAATATCGTCGGCAAGCTGACAGCGGATGAAGAACGCGCTTTGCAATCGCAGACGCATACCGCTCTCGGTATCGTTATCCGAAAAGCCGAAGAACCCTCGACACCGATCAGCGAAGACTTGGAGCTTGACGCATCTTTGCCTTCCATTGATGAGATCATTGCCGTGGAAATGGAGCCTTACATCACAGAATTGCGTACCTCCGACGGCAAAACCGCTTATAAAGGTGAGATCGTCACGGAAATCCTGTACCGCGCAAGACCCGAAGAAAATGAGGAAGAAGAAAATAACATCCCCCGTTTTGCTGCTTTTTCTGCAAAAATTCCGATCTCGGGCGAAATTCCTTGTGAAGATGCGGGCGATCATCCCATCGCGAAAGCATCTGTAAAAATCACCTCGCTCGAATACCGTCCGCAGCAAAATGCATTCGGCGAAAACAGAACGGCGGAGCTTGATTTTGATTACAGCGTGGATCTCGATCTTTTCTGTAATGAAGAAACCGAGCTGACAACCGATATGTATTCCACGGAATACGAAAGCACCCTTGAAGAAGAATCTCTTTCCTATGAGACCGCAATCCTTGCGAAAAGCTTCAATTTTTCCGCAGACGGTTCCGCTTCCCGTGACGATACCGATTTTGATCAGATCGTGATGACAACTGCATCCGCAAGCATTGAAAATACCGAAAAACAAGGAAATAAATTGCTTTTCACAGGAACTGCCAACGTATCCGTCATCCTGACCAACGGTGCAGGAATCTATCTCAGCCGTAATTTTCAATTGCCTTTGCGCGCGGAAACCGACGCGCCCCGTTCGTCCGAACCGCTGACTATTCTGCCCGAAGCGCGTGTCCTGAACGCTGTCGCAAGACTTGACGGCGATCATATCCAGACCAATCTGGAAATCCTCGTTTCGTATACCGTTTTAGAAAAACATACGGAAAACCGCATCCGTCAGATCAGTGTTTATAAAGACCGCCCCGCAGGAAACGGTCGTACCCCAGCCCTGACACTCTGTTATCCTTCCCCCAACGATACGCTTTGGGACGTTGCCAAAAAATACAGTACCACCATGACCGAATTGATGGCTGTCAACAGCCTTGCCGCAGAAAATCTCCCGCCCGTACTCGTCATTCCCCGCCGTACTGCCGCAAATGCAAAACATCGCGTCCTTTAACATATAATATAACATGAGTTCGATAAGAATTTTTGAAAAATTTATATAGAAAAACAAACGATAGAGTTCGCCAGAGCCCTCACCTTTGGGGAGGGTGTCAAGGCAATTTGTCTTGACGGGTGAGGTTTTTGAACATAATCAAAGCAAAAAAGGTGATAATGGTGACAAAACCTCATCCGTCAGCTTCGCTGCCACCTTCCCCAAAGGGGAAGGCTTTGGCAAAATCTTCATTTTAGTTTTCTACATGAATTTTCATCGAACTCACATTAATATTAATATATAGAAGAAAACCCGCCAAACGGCGGGTTTTCAATTTGTAAAAACGAGATTTCCTTTTCATCATTCATTTATCATTCAGAGCCTTAATAATTTGTAAAATATGGTCTGCATTTTCGGGCGAAAGTTTTTCAAATTCCAGAACAAATTCTTTTGTTTTTAATGGATTGCGATTCTCGGAGTCAAAAAATTCCTGTGGAGAAATATCAAAATATTCACAGATATAAATAAATCCTGTAAATGATGGAAGTGTTTTCTTATTTTCAATTTTATTGATATAACTTTCACTTTGTCCAAGAGATAAACTCATATCTCTTGCAGATACGCCTTTTTGTGTGCGAAGCTCTGTTAAGCGTTTATAAAATTGTTCGATATAATCCACATGATTTCCTCCCATCATATGTTTTATTGAGAATAAAAAATTTTTATTTCGCTTCAAAACATTGGATAATTCGCAAAACGGCTTCTTTTTCTTCGCTTGAAAGTTTTGAAATATCAATCATCATTTTTTCGGAATTGGCAAGCAGATAGTCAGCGGAAACATGAAAAATTTTTGTCATTTCAATAATATTTGCCGTAGACGGAAAGGAGAGCGACATTTCCCATGAATTGACGGCGCTTCTTGTGACACCAAGCTTTTTTGCAAGCCCTGTCTGTGTCATGCCTGTTTTCTCTCGTAAAAATTTAATGCGTTCAGCAATATCAATCATCATGAAATCCAATCTCCTGTAAGTTTTCATTAAAGATATTATAACTTATCGAAAATGATTTTAAACCATCATTTATGATTAGAAATACTTGACAAAAGAATAAATTTATGATATAATTCAATCCTATAATAAATCCAAAAGTATTTATGACCGCTATACACACAAAAAGTTCAAAATTGATTCTTTTACAGACGATTTTGCCGGACGTTCACGTTCGATCTCCCTAAGAGATAGCGCAGTTCAATGCTTTTGGATTTATTTTTTATGGATATGTTTTCGATGAAACTATTCTCAAAGCCTAAAGCCTTGGTCAAGCACACATGATTTATTGATAGGGGAGAACGCTATGCAAACCTATACGATTGCATTTTTCGGACATCGGCAGATCGAAGATATTGATATTATGGAAAAAAGTTTGACGGCACTGATCGAAGCGCGGATTTCGGAAAAGGAATACGTGGAATTTCTCGTTGGCAGGAACGGAGATTTTGATCGGAGTGTTTCCTCTGTCATACGTACCATGCAAAAAAGAAAAGGCAGCGAAAATACCGCGCACGTTTTGGTCCTGCCTTATATGACGGCGGAATATTTTCGTAATCAAGAGGCTTTTGAAGCATATTATGATGAGATCGAGATCATGGACGCATCTGCGCATTTCAAAAATGCCATAACCAAACGCAACCGCGCCATGATCGACCGTGCGGATGAGATCATCTTTTATTTGGAACGGGATGCGGGCGGTGCCTATGATGCTTACCGTTATGCAAGCGAAAAAGGAAAGAATGTTAAAAATATTGCAATAAAAATGAACAAAACCTATTGACAAACGAGAAAAAGCGTGGTATAATAGTGCGGTAAAAACAAAGAAGAACGATCTCCGTTCTCACCTTGACGGGCAAAAGGCGCGCGGGTCAATAGATATCGAAAATACAGGAAAGAAGCCCCGAAAGTCATTGGGTCTTTTTGAATGGGATATTTATGCGGAGAATCGTTTTGATTTTCCGCTTATTTTATTTTTGGAGGTGCCGCATATCAGCAAACAAGAACATTTGATCAATGAGGAAATCACCGTAGCGCAGGTAAGACTCGTCGGCGAAAACGGCGAACAGCTCGGAATCGTTCCGGTTGATCAAGCACAAAACCTTTCCATTGACAAGGGTCTCGACCTTGTCATGATCGCACCGAAGGCAGAACCCCCGGTGTGCCGTATCATGGACTACGGAAAATTCCGTTTTGAACAGGAAAAACGTGAAAAAGAAGCGAAGAAGAAACAGCAGATCGTTGAAACAAAGGAAATTCAGCTTTCCTGCAATATCGGCGATCACGACTTTCAGACCAAACTCAACCATGCCTTCCGTTTCTTGAAAGAAGGTAATAAGGTAAAGGTTTGCGTGAGATTCAAGGGACGCGAAATGCGCCACACAGAACTCGGCATGGAAGTTATCATGAAATTCGCGGAAGCGGCATCCGAATGCGCACAGATCGATAAGAAACCCGTTCTCGAAGGACGCAATCTTACGTTGTTTTTAGCTCCCCTCAAGCAGTAATATCTGCGGGAACGAATAATTTGAAAGGAAGAAATTATCATGGCAAAAATCAAGTCTCACAAGGCCACAGCAAAAAGATTTTCCATCACTGCTAACGGCAAAGTAAAAATGAACTCCTCTAACCGTCGTCACAAACTCGGTATCAAGACTCCTAAGCGTAAAAGACAGCTTCGTTGCAACGCTTACCTCAGCAAATCCTTCGAGTCCACAATCAAGACTCTCATCCCCAACAAATAATTAACGACAAACCACTTACAGGAGGAATACGAAAATGGCAAGAGTAAAAGGCGCTATGATGACGCGCAAGAGAAGAAATAAAGTCCTCAAGCTCGCTAAAGGCTACTGGGGCGCAAAGAGCAAACACTTCAAGATGGCTAAACAGGCCGTTATGAAGAGCGGTAACTACGCATTCGCAGGCCGTAAGATGAAAAAGAGAGATTTCCGTTCTCTCTGGATCACCAGAATCTCTGCTCAGGCAAAAGTTAACGGTATCAACTACTCCAGATTTATGTGCGGTCTCAAGAAGGCTGGCATCGATCTCAACCGTAAGATGCTCGCTGAACTTGCTGTAAACGATAAGGCAGCTTTCGCTTCTCTTTGCGAAACTGCAAAAGCAGCTCTCTAATATCGATTTTAACAAAAACCAAAGCGTCATGCTTTGGTTTTTGCATTATTGCCGAGGAACAAAAATAAAAGAAAAACCATTCGATCAATAAACCAGACAAAGAAACGGAGAAAGATTATGGAAATCATCACAAGCAAAAACAATGCTTCCGTCATGGCTGCGGCAAAACTTGCGGATAAAAAATACCGTGAACGCGAACGGAAATTTGCATTTGAAGGCATCAAGCTCTTTGAAGAAGCGCAAAAAGCAGGCATCCGCTTTTCGCGCGTTTTCGTAACGGAAGAAGCTTATACGAAATATGCAGAAAAGCTCTCCTCGCTGGATAAAAATATTCTGACGGTCGTATCCGATGCGGTCTATGAAAAGCTTTCTTTTGAGAATGCGCCACAAGGTGTATTTTCCGTCGCGGAATATTTTTCTCCGAAAACAAAAAAAGAATCTTCCTTCGTTTTGCTGCTGGACGGTGTTGCCGATCCGGGTAATTTCGGCGCAATCCTCCGTTCCGCAGAAGCATTCGGTATCGATACCGTTTATGCGGGTAAAAACGGTGCAGATCTTTATAATCCCAAAACCATCCGTGCTTGTATGGGTTCGATCTTCCGCGTGGACGTGCGCCGTTCAGAAGATATCATCTGCGATATCAAAGATCTCCAAAAAAATGATTTTCACGTGTTCGCAACCGCGCTGGATAAACGCTCCAAAGATATCCGTGACGTTGATTTTTCAGGAAAAATCGCATTTGTGATCGGGAATGAAGGTCATGGTGTTTCCACTGAAGTCTTGGACGCTTGTGACGGTACTGTCATCATCCCTATGCGTGAAGGCCCCGAATCGCTCAACGCAGCGGTCGCGGCAAGCGTTGTCATGTGGGAAGCGGCACGAAAAAGACTTTGATCGGAGGCAAAAATATGAATCCGCTTGTTTATTGGGTATGGCTCTCCTTGCGTTGCGGCGCAGGCAGTGAGCTTGGTACGTATCTTCTGAATCATTTTGAAACACCGCAAGACGTTTATGAAGCCAATGAAGAAACCTTGCGCCGCGTGGAAGGGATCGACGGCAATATTTTAGCGGCACTCCTTGACCGTGATCTGACGTATTCCGAACAGATCGTGGAATATTGCGAACGTGTCAATGTCGGCATCATGACAATGCACAGCAGTATCTATCCCGAACGTCTGCGTTCCATCCATGCCAAACCGATCGTTTTATATTATCGCGGCAAAATCCCCGATATCGATGATAACGTGCTGATCGCTTGCGTCGGTATGCGAAAATGCAGCGATATCGGCGCACAAACAGCATACCAGCTCGGTAAAGATCTCACTCATGCGGGTGCGATCGTCGTTTCGGGCATGGCACTCGGTATCGATGCGGCGGCAATGAACGGCGCGATCGATGCGGGCGGTCATACCATCGCCGTTTTGGGTTGCGGTATCGACCGCGCATATCCGCCCGAAAATAAAGACCTGATGGAAAAAATCGCAAAAACAGGTACCGTCATCACAGAATTTGCGCCCGGAACAGCTCCTCTCGGCAAACATTTCCCCATCCGTAACCGTATCCTTTCGGGACTCTGTCAAGGCACGGTCGTTGTGGAAGCAGACAGCGGCAGCGGTTCTCTCATCACCGCAAGAAATGCCGTCCGCCAAGGACGTGATATCTTCGCTTTTCCCGGCAACGCGGGCGATCCCCGTTCCGAAGGAACAAACGCTATGCTGAAAAACGGCGCAACCCTCGTCACTTGCGCATATGATATCCTCGTTGAATACGAACTCCTTTATCCGCACAGAATCTTTACAGAACATATCTCTATGGCAAAATTCAGAAAGAAAGTTGCTTCTCCGACAGAAGAAATCCTTTCCGAAAAAACGGGAGGTATCCTCCGTTTTGAACGCCCAAATACACCCAAACCCAAAAAAGCAAAACCCATCTCATCCGAACCCGATTTCCCGCTCCCCGTCAAAAAATCACGTCCCGAACGTGACACCTCGGGTCTTGAAGACTACGAAAAGACCGTTCTTTCCGTGATCTCAGACGTGATGTCCGTCGAAGAGATCTCCGCCGCCCTTTCCCGAAAGACAGACGTACCCACCGACACGGGCAAACTGCTCGGCGCGCTGACCATGCTTGAAATCGGCGGTTTCCTCGAAGCACTCCCCGGCGGCAGCTTCCGCCCTCTTTAAAGAGGTACGCGCTTTTCTTTAGAAAAAGAAAAGCTGCAAAAGAAACCTTTTGTGTCCCTCTGTCTTTATTTGGTGCAAATATTGACGGGCATCATAAAAATATTTTTTGTAGGGGAGTCCCTATGTCAATGTCATTAAGTTAATTTAATGCCCCCAAGAAAGATGCACTTAACAAAGCTGGAAAAGCAGAGTTAAGTGCATTTTTTGGATAAAAGAGCATGACGAAAAGACAGACGAGAAAGTCTGTCAAAAAAGTATTGCAAA
>JAFUQQ010000034.1 GCA_017472285.1 Clostridia bacterium
CGTTTCGCCCGAGATCCTTCGGCGCAGGCTCACGATGTCATTCTGGAGTGTACAGACGTTCAAAAATGGATGTACACGAAGAATCCCGTGCGTCTGCGCCTCGAGGATGACGCGGGCGGATAGCTTATCTTAATGACATTGGTCTGGGGAGGGGCTTTTTTTAAAAAGCACCTCCCCAATCCGTACTCCCTCAACGGATACCGTATTTTTCGATGATGTAATCCATGTCCTTGTCGCCTCTGCCCGAGAGATTGATAAGGACGGAGCCTTTGCCCATGCGTTTCGCAAGCTGGATACCGTATGCGACAGCGTGTGCGCTTTCGATCGCGGGAATAATACCTTCCAGACGGGAAAGCGTAAAGAACGCATCGATGGTATCGTCGTCGTTGACAACGTCGTATTTGACTCTGCCGAGATCGTGCAAAAATGCGTGTTCAGGACCGGAAGAAGGATAGTCAAGACCGCTCGCAACGGAATAAACGGGCGCGGGTTCTCCGTTTTCATCCTTGAGCATGATGCTGTTGAAGCCATGCATAACACCTTCCGAACCATACTGCAAGCTTGCTGCATGATCGCCAAGCGTTGTACCTCTGCCGAGCGGTTCGATACCGTAAATATCCACAGGATCGTTAAGGAAGCCTGCAAAGAAGCCCGCCGCATTGGAACCGCCGCCCACACACGCAACGACCGCATCGGGAAGCTCACCCGTCATATCATAGAATTGTTCTCTCGCTTCAATGCCGATCACGCTCTGAAAATCGCGCACCATCATCGGAAACGGATGCGGACCGACAACGGAGCCGATGCAATAGATTGCATCTTTGTATTCTTTGGAATATGCGTCAAATGCCGCGTCAACAGCTTCTTTGAGCGTGGCAAGGCCGTGCGTAACCTCAATGACATTTGCGCCAAGAATCTTCATACGCGCGACATTAGGTGCTTGTTTTTTGATATCCACGGCACCCATATAAATATCGCATTGCAGACCGAAATAAGCCGCTGCCGTTGCAAGCGCAACACCGTGCTGTCCCGCGCCTGTTTCCGCGATGACTTTTTTCTTACCCATATATTTGGCAAGAAGTGCTTCACCCATGCAATGATTGAGTTTATGCGCGCCCGTATGGTTCAAGTCTTCACGTTTGACATAAAGCTGTACGTTGCCGAGCGTTCCGGACAGTCTTTCGAGATAGGAGATCGGAGTCGGTCTACCCTGAAATTCTTTACGGATTCTACGGAGTTCGCCAATAAATTTGCTGGATTTACAGATCGTAAAATATGCGTCTGTGATCTCTTTCATTGCGTTTTGTAGATCGGGCGAGATATAAGCGCCGCCGTATTTTCCGAAATAACCGTTTTCATCGGGATAATTTTTCAGATACGTATCGAATTCAATACCGTTAAATTTCATAATAATCCTCTTTTCTTTTTCAAACGAAAAGAGCACCTGCACTGCGGCAGGTGCTCTTGAAAATTCGCTTAAAGCTTATTTTTTAGCTTTTACTTCTTCCCATGTTGCCTGAAGTTCGTTAACAACAGCCATGAAGAAATAGTTATCGGAGATTGCATCCGCAGACTCTTTCATATAAGAAGTAAGATCATCTGCATCGTCAAGACCCTTCATGTAGTCACCGGAAACGGAGAGCATAACGTCCTGGATGCTTACCTTATCGCTGAAATATTCTTCGCGAACGATTTCAGCAGCAAGTTCTTCGATCTTATCGCCGTTTTCCTGAACGAGAATAGCGGGATCGTAACCCATAGCCTTGATCTCGTCAGAAAGTTCATTTGCGAGCGTCTGGATATAGTTCTGATAATCAACTGCATTACTCTTAGCAAGCATATATTCGCTGAGTGTCAGACCGATATATTTTGCAAGCTCGTTGGTATAGAAACCGGTGTCATAAAGAATACCGTAGATGTTATTCTTTGCTTCTTCATAAGACCAGTTATTGATTTCGCTATCTTTGTACTTGGTACGGAGTGTGTAAACGTATTTTGTCTTCAAAGTACCGATATACATATCGTAGTTTGCGAGCTGTTCTTCGGATGCCAGGAATTCATCTACGTTAACACCGACAGTTTCACACATCTTGTCATAGATACCGAGTGTTTCTTCGAGGAAGTAGTTATACAAAGTATCAAGAACTTCATCGTTGGTGATGGATTTTTCGCCATTCTTATACTCTGTGAGAGAGAATTCAGCAACGAGGATATCTTTGTATTTCTTTCTAAGTTTGGCAACGTAGTTCTTATATTCATCGGAAGTCTTCGCATAAGTTGCGAAATCTTCAGCGTTTGTGCCGACTGCTTCGAGATACTGGTTCTTGACACTTGCTTCAAAGTCAGCCTTTTCAAGACCGTTTTCAGCAAGATATTCTTCGTACATGATTTCGTAAACGACATCAATGATTTCGTCGAGGGACATCATGTTGAGAAGGAAGCTGTTGTACTTTGTGAGAAGCTTATCGTTGTAAGCTGTCTTGATCTGACCTGCCGCATCGAGATAGAGCTGAGCCGCTTCTTCTGCCGCGATGAAGTCATCCCAAGTTACGAGATAAGTCTGAGACTTATCTTCGGGAGAAGTGTATTCGAGAACGGAAACCATGAAGTCCTGAACGCGTTTTACATAATCTTCTTCTGTAAGATTGTTTTCTGTTTCGTAGTTTGCACGAACGTAATCGAATACTGCGCTTTCAAATGCGGTTACCGTCATCGCATCGTATTTTGCGAGTTCAGAAGGAGAAAGATCTTCAAAGAGAAGGATTTCTGCCATGATGCGGAGATATTCGATATTGGTGTAATAGTTGTTTGCGCTCTTCTTTGCGTTTGCGAGAACGATACTGTTGGAAGCGGGACGGTTGCTGCCCTTGATGGTGTTAATATCGATACCTGCGATAGAAGCAACCTTATCAGCTACGAGAGCGTTAAGACCGCTTGCAGAAACGATATCTGCATATTTTTCAGCAGTGATCTTTGCAACCATCTTGTTTTCGTACCAGGAAACAGGATAGTTTGCATGATTATCGAGGTTGAATACAGCGAAGTAATCCTTACCTACCTGAGAAGCGGAGAGACCGGCATTGATTTCGTTTGCGAGAAGCGCACGTTTTGCGATACCGAGTGTTGCGCTGCCACCAACGGTCGTAAGGTTGGTGTTATAAGCGTTCTTGTCGTCCTTTTCGGGAAGAACGATTTCAACGTCCGGATACATCTTCTGGAATTCAGCAACAAGACCTGCGAGAGCGGTATCCAAATATGTGACCACGGAACCGATGTTGGAGCACATAACGATCTTGCCTTCAAGGGAATCTACTTTTTCATAAGGAGCTGCTGCGTAGTCAACGGAAGCATAACCTGCATTCAGGATGATTTCCTGACCTTCTTTACTCTGCGCGAAAAGGATGAATTCCTGATCTGCCTTGGAGCCTGCGCCCTTGGTGATGAGGTTCAGCGGATCGCTGGGAAGACCTTCTTTATCAAGCTCGGACATGAAGAAACCAATATAGGAGGTTTTGAAAAGTCTTCTGAGGGTATTACCCTGGTTGGTACCGAGAGTGATATCGTATTCATCGTAATCGATGCCGATGGGATCAAACGCTTCGGTCAGAGCCGCGCGCTTGAGAATGAGGGAAAGCATACTGTCAAGTTCTTCTTCGCCTACGTAGAGGTGCATGAAAGGAGCGAGGTTGGAGTCAAGGTTCGTCTGTTTGTAGTAATCCCAAATATCGAATACCTGACCTTCTTCAGGATAACCCATGTATACGTTACCGGTAAGAGCGTTATCCATCATATAATTGTTGTTGAGTCTTTCGATGGTGTAGCCGACAACGTAGCCGTCTTCATCTTCAACGTTGTTTACGCGATAGTTTGCGTATTCATCGTTATCGCCGTCATATGCGATACCGTACTGGAAGATATTCTTTGCTTCGGGGTCAGTGTTGAGCAATTCGATGACTTCGAGTGCTCTGGTGTCATTGGAAGAATAGGAAGATACAGCAAACATACCGTTGAAGATCGCATCCATTTCAACGAAAGGATACTGGAGAGCCTTCACGTAGTAATCATCGCCGTATTCGGATTCAACGAGAGCGTTGCCCTTGATGACGTTGACAGCGTATTCTTCCGCACCTTCAACAATATAACCCTTTTCAGCGTATTCCTGCATCAAAGCAACGTGCTGCTGATACTGAGGAATCGCAAGAAGGTTCTGAACAGTAAAGTCGGTGCTTTCAGCGGTATTGTAACCGTAGATCGGATCGTAGTAAGTACCTACTGCGATATCGTCTTCAAAATACTGATAGATACCGAGTGCATCGGGAGTGGTTGCGAGAGGAGCGACGGATTCATTCGCTTTGATCTCTGCGAGATAGGATTCGAGATCAGCGTAGTTGTCAACATCGTCGATATTAAATTCATATTTATCAGCGAGTTCTTTTTCAACAACGAGGTATGTGTATTCTGCAAGGAGATTGTTATTGGGAATCGCCTTGATGTCGCCCGTGATAACCTTGAGCTGATCAAAGAATGTCGGATAGATATACTGTCTGAATTTTGTGAATTCGCTTTCGAGTCTTTTTTCGATGGAGAGCAGATAATCTTTTCCGTCGAGGTAGTCGTACATTTCCTTACCGTCGATCATGAGGATATCGATGGGAGAAACGGCTGCGGGATAGAGCGTTTCGATCTTACCGTCTTCATAAACGGTGGTTTCTTCCGCAGAGTAAACGTCACCCGTGGAGAGAGTGGAAGCAACGATTGTGGTTGCCTGCTTTGTCCATTTGCTTGTCTTCTTGCTCTGGCTGGCAAGGAGTCTTTGCGCGTTGTTTGCTTCTTTCTGCGCAAGACTATTGTACTTACCGATAGCAGCGAGTCTGACACTTTCCTGTTCAGCTTCGGCAACTCTGGATTCGATAAGGTCGATGTATTCGTCGGCGGTAACAAGTGTCAGTTCGACCTTGGTTTTGAATCTGGTCTTTGTGAGCTTGTTGAGAGCTTCTTCGACGAAGTCGATGGCTTCAGCGGTTGTGGATTGCTCGGTGATACCGACAAGATTGATCGTCGCAGGAAGATCATCTGTATTGGTTGTTCCCGTGGACGTAGTGTCCTGGTTGCAACCTGCAAGCAGCAATGTTCCAGCGAGTATGGCAAGACACAAACCGAGGCTAATGATTCTCTTAAACATGTGGCGTTCCTCCCCAAATTTCTATATTCCGTATACGCGGGAAGCGAATCCCGGGCACTCGGAAACTGATATAATATAACACTTTAAATTGTACATCAAAAATGGAAGTCTGTCAAGGCATTTTTCAGAAACTTCCGAGGAGGAGGGGGGCTCCCGACCTCTCCGAAAGGGTGTTTTTTTGACATTTTTTAAGTTATTTTGCACAAATGAGTTTTTCGAGCTTATTCAGTTTATCCAAACAAAATGTACAGATAACCCAAACAAAAAATCAAAAAATTGTGAAAACTAAACCATTTTTTCGTTTTTTTATTTAATTTAAGTAATCGCGCAACTTTTTGGAACGACTGGGATGGCGGAGTTTACGAAGCGCCTTCGCTTCGATCTGTCTGATGCGTTCACGGGTGATATTGAACTGCTGTCCGACCTCCTCGAGCGTGCGCTGACGACCGTCTTCCAGACCGAAACGCAAACGGAGAACCTGTTCTTCTCTGGGGGTCAGAGTATGAAGGACTTCGTTGAGCTGTTCGCGGAGCAATTCATAGGAAGCGGCTTCTGCGGGAGCGGGGGATTCCTGGTCTTCGATGAAGTCGCCGATATGGCTGTCTTCTTCTTCGCCGACGGGAGTTTCAAGGGAGATGGGATCCTGAGCGATCTTCATGATATCGCGTACACGGTCGGGTGTCATATTGACTTCCTTTGCGACCTCTGCAGCGGAAACTTCACGACCTTTTTCCTGAAGCATTTCACGGGATTTCTTGGTGACCTTATGGATGGTTTCCACCATATGAACGGGAATACGGATCGTGCGCGCCTGATCGGCAATGGCACGAGTGATCGCCTGACGGATCCACCATGTTGCGTAAGTGGAGAATTTGAAGCCCTTGGTATAATCGTATTTGGAAACTGCCTTCATCAGACCGAGGTTGCCTTCCTGAATCAGATCAAGGAAGAAAAGACCTTTGCCGACGTAGCGTTTCGCGATGCTGACAACAAGACGGAGATTGGCTTCCACAAGTTCTTTTTTCGCGCTTTCATCACCTTCGGACATTCTGCGCGCAAGCTCCGCTTCTCTGTCCGCATCGAGCAGCGGCACACGACCGATCTCTTTGAGATAGAGCTTTACGGGGTCATCGATCATAACGCCGTCCGCCATGAGTGCCTTTTCCATGTTTTCGGGTCTGTCGAAATCGCTGATATCGTTTTCAAGCTCGTCTTCCATACTTCCGATGAGAGATTCATCGTCAAAGCAAGCATTCACGTCGATACCGAGAGAATTGAGTTCTTCATAGAGCTTATCGATCTGGTCGATATCGTAATCGGTGTCCCCGAGCGCGGCAAGGATCTCCGTATTGGTGAGAGTACCCTGTGTTTTCGCCTTATCGATCAGACTCTGGATATCCGTTTTTGTTTCTTCGGTTTTTTCTGCGGGAACCGTTTCGTTTTTAACGGCTTTTTCAGCGTCTTCCGCGAGTTTTTTATTTTCCATATCCATATTTTTGTCCTCCGTTATGAATATTATTTCTTTTTTCTGTTGATAAGATTTTGTATATCTTCAAGCGTATCCGAGGAAGTTTTGTCCGCGGATTCGCTTTTCAGCGTTCTGATATGATCTTCCAGAACGGAAAGATCGTTTTTCGTGAGCTTGCTTCTGTCGATCTGCATCTTCACGATGCGGGAAATTTCATCCGGCGTAAAGGTCTCCGCCAAAAGTCCGATATCGAAATGCCCTTCAAATTCCATAAAAGCATCAAAGACCCGTTTGCCGAAATCCGTTAGGAAATCCGAAGAAGAAAGTGCGACTCTTCCCTGTTTGATATCGCGCATCAGTTCGGGACGGAGAAGCAGAATGCCAAGAATGGCTTCTTCCGCGCGTGCGGCTCTTGCGTTTTTGACAAAATCACGGTTGACACGGTCGCCGTAACCGAGTGTATCAGAAACGATCTTCCGTTTAAACTCAGCCGATTCTTCCTTGCGTTTTTTTCGCATCACGCGTTCTACGTCGTTCTTCATGTTCTGAGGATTGATAGAAAGCTTTTCGGAAACGCGGATGATATAGATCTCGCGTTCCACGTCGGAATAGATACCGCTGAGCATCTCGCAAAGCTCCGCCGCGGCTTTGAGTTTTTCTTCGGGAATCAGAATATTATATTTATGAAGCACGCTATCGCAAAGATAATCGAGCTTACTTTGGCTGTCGTCGAGCAAAGTCTTGAAACGGGTCGCGCCGTATTTCTTGATAAATTCATCGGGGTCTTTCGCACCTTCGATGCGAAGCATCTTGACTTCCAGTCCCACGTCGGTCAGAATCGGGATTGCGCGCTTTGCCGCGGCAACACCGGCTTCATCGCTATCATAAGAAAGGATGACTTTTTTCGTATATTTCGCCATGATTCGCGCCTGATCGGTCGTGAGAGCCGTACCGAGCGTGGCAACGGCATTCGGAAAACCAGCCATATTGACCGCGATCACGTCCATATAGCCTTCGCAAAGAATCAGCGAATCTGCGCAGGCATTGCGGGCAAAATTCAGCGCGAAAAGCTGTTTGCTCTTTTTGAAAACGGGTGTATCCGAGCTGTTGAGATATTTGGGTTTTGCATCACCGAGCGCACGCCCGCCGAAACCGACGACATTTGAAAAATGGTCGATGATGGGGAAAATGATCCTTCCGCGGAAATAATCGAAATAATTGCCCGTACGTTCGCTTTTACCGCAAAGGAAAGCTGTTTTTAGTTCTTCGTCATGATAGCCGAGTTTATGCATATGATTACGCAGAGCATCGAAACTGTTCGGCGCGAAACCGAGTCCGAAGCGTTTGACAGCGGCATTTGAAAGTCCGCGTTTCGCGAGGTAATCGCGAGCTTCCTTTGCTTCAGGCAAAGAAAGGCACCGATTGAAAAAACGCGCGGCTTCACGGTTCATCTCATAATAACGGGAACGGCTGATGGTCTTTTCACCGCCCTCATCTTCGGGCATGGCAAGTCCTGCCCTTTTTGCCAGAAATTCAATGGCATCGGGATATTCAAGATTCTCCGCTCGCATCGTAAAGGAGATTACGTCACCGCCCGCACCGCAACCAAAGCAATGAAAAGTTTCCGTATTGGGAAAGACGGTAAAGGACGGGGTTTTTTCGCTGTGAAACGGGCAAAGCCCTTGATAATTGGAACCTGCCCGACGCAGATTGACATAAGAGGCGATCACATCTTCGATCTTATTACGGTATTTGACTTCTTCAATAAAACTTTGAGGAAATCTCAAAAATCACCGCCTCCCTTCATATTTTCAGGTATTCAATTTATAAATACGCAAAAAAATCAAAAAATCCTTTTTTTATTTTTAAATTTTTTCTACCTTTTCTTTACAAAAAGAAAAGGTAG
The DNA here is from genome assembly GCA_017472285.1 of Clostridia bacterium. Classification (GTDB taxonomy): domain Bacteria; phylum Bacillota; class Clostridia; order Oscillospirales; family CAG-272; genus QALR01. The sequence continues at coordinate 8,557 of JAFUQQ010000034.1, forward strand.
ACCCAAAAGAAACGCTCTGTGGTGTATCAATTTTTGTATTGGTTCAAATTTTATGAAATAAACGGGCGAACAACGTTCGCCCTGCATCAAATTATACATCAAGCCTTGTCCCCGCCTTAACGGGCGCAAGTTTACCGTTTGTCATTGCATGAACCGCCTTACAAAAGGCTTCATATTCTTCGGAAAGCACCGCGAGATGCAAAACGATATTCCCACCAAACTCGGTATCATCCGTGATAATGGTTCGTCTGCCGATATCGTAGAGCAATTTATCATAAAGGGAATAATCGCAGGTAACGGTACATTCCGTATAATTGCGGTATGTAACGATCCCCGCTTCTTCGATCGCCATTGCCGCTGCTTTGGAATATGCGCGCACAAGTCCCGCCGCACCAAGCAAAATCCCGCCGAAATAACGTGTCACAACGACAACGGTACCGTCAACACCGCTCTTTTTGATGACTTCCAATACGGGAACACCGCCCGTACCTTTCGGTTCGCCGTCATCGCTGTAACGGATAGAATTGCCAACGATATAGGCAGATACGTTATGGCGTGCATCGGAATGTTTTTTCTTGATTTTTTGTATAAAAGCCTCCGCTTCCTCTGCGGAATGTACGGGCGCAACGTAACCAATAAAAACGGATTTTTTCTCGGTAAATTCCGCACTCGTTTCTTTGCCGACGGTCGTCAGATTTTTTTCTTCCATATTTGTCATTCCTCTCGTTCAGGCTTCTTTAATATATCTCGCGAGCTTACCCGCCGTCTTTTTATCACAGACAGCTGTGACAAGCGCGCCGTTTTCGGTATATTCCGCATCGATTACGTTTGCTTCGGAATAGAGCGTGTTGACAAGACCGAGTTTATCGTTCGGAAAAGCGAAAACGTACCGTTTCTTCCCTGCTGTCGCAAGTGCTTCCAATCGGGAAACGAGTTCTTCCGTACCCTCACCCGTTACGGCGGAAATAAAGATATTCTGATCGCTCGGTGTCATCGGATGAGATGCGATACCTCTGTCACATTTATTATATACGAACAAAACGGGTTTATCGGATGCACCGAGTTCATCGATGAGCGAGCGTGTCACGTCCACCTGTGCGATGGATTCGGGATCGGATGCATCGATCACAACGAGGATCGCGTCGGCATAGCAAACTTCATCCAATGTCGAACGAAATGCGCGGATAAGATGGTGAGGGAGATTGCGGATAAAACCGACGGTGTCGGTGAGGAGGATTTCTTCACCGCAAGGAAGTTCAAATTTGCGCGTCGTGGGGTCAAGGGTTGCGAAAAGTTTATCTTCGGCAAGGATACCCGCATCGGTGAGTCGATTGAGAAGGGTGGATTTTCCGGCGTTGGTATAGCCCGCGATCGCAATTTTGAAGATACCCGAACGGTCACGGCTGCTTCTCTGCACCGCGCGGTTTTTCGCAAGTTCTTCTAAAGCGGCTTCGAGTGCATCCATACGGCGTTTGACGTGTCGTCTGTCGGTCTCCAGCTTGCTTTCACCGGGACCTCTCGTACCGATACCGCCGCCCAGACGGGAAAGTGCCGTACCTTGTCCCATAAGACGCGGAACGGTATATTTGAGCTGTGCAAGCTCGACCTGTAATTTACCTTCACCGCTCGTTGCGTGGAGAGCGAAAATATCAAGGATGAGCATACTTCTGTCGATCACCTGTACGTCAGCGAGATCGTTTTCAAGATTTTTGATCTGTGAGGGCGAAAGCTCGTGGTCAAAGATAACGACCTTGACACCGCTGTTTTCACAAAGGGTTTTGAGTTCCTGTACTTTACCGCTTCCGATAAAGGTACGGGGATCGGGATTTTCTTTTTCCTGTGTCATTCGTGCATAAACGGATGCGCCCGCCGTTTCGGCAAGTCTTTCCAATTCATCAAAAGAGGCTTCACATTCATGTCTGTCCGTGCCTTTTTCCATAACGGAAACGAGAATGACCTCTTGTTTTTCATGTTTATTCTGTTCAAACAAATTTTCTGTTTTCATATGAGATGCTCCTTTTTGTTATAAAATTCGATATGATTATCTTATGCAGATCTTTGTAAGTTAAAAATAGAAAAAGAGTGGAAAAACCCGGAAAGGTCTTTCCACTCATTGAATCCTTATTTTGAGAAAAATTACTTTCTGGATTCAAGACGCTTTTTGAACTTATCTACACGTCCGCCGGCATCAACGAATTTCTGCTTACCGGTGAAGAAAGGATGGCATTTGGAGCAAATTTCAACTCTGAAATCACCCTTTGTGGACTTTGTATTTATAACTTCGCCGCAAGCGCATCTAACGGTTGCATCAACATAGTTGGGATGAATACCCTGTTTCATTTCGTACACCTCACATTTCACATAATTGCAGTGCTTATGATTATAGCATATTTTTTTCCGTTTTGCAATACCTTTTTTGATATTTTTTTCGGATATTTTCGTATTTTTTATATTTTTCCCTGAATTTCTTCCCGCAAATGAAGTAAGATTCGTTTTTCAAGTCTGGAAATATATGATTGTGAGATACCGAGTGCATCCGCAACGTCTTTTTGCGTCATTTCTTCCCGTCCATAAAGACCGAAGCGCAGTTCAATGATCTCCCGTTCACGCGGAGAAAGCGTTGCGATGGCATCATAAATGATCTTTTTTTCTTCATCTTCTTCCAGACCTCGCGTGGTACTATCATCGTCTGTGCCGAGTACATCGGAGAGCAAAAGCTCATTGCCGTCATAATCTGTGGAAAGCGGTTCATCGATCGAAAGCTCCGTGCGGATATTGCCGCTTTTACGGATATACATCAGAATTTCATTCTCGATGCAACGGGAAGCATACGTGGCAAGCTTGATATTTTTATCGGCACGGAACGTATTGGCGGCTTTCATCAGTCCGATCGTACCAATGGAAATGAGATCATCCATCCCAATCCCCGTATTTTCAAATTTTTTTGCGATATAAACGACAAGCCTTAAATTTCTTTCCACAAGGATACTGCGGAACCGTCTGTCCGTATCGAGATTGGCAAGCAATTCCGCTTCTTCTTCCGCAGAAAGCGGCGGCGGTAACGTATCTGTTTTTCCGATATAATAAACTTCTCTGGACATTCCGAGAAAAAGCAAAAAACGGATCCATGCCACCCTGAGTTTCATCCATAATTTCATTTCCATATCTCCCTTGATCAAAATAAATTTTCAGGCACAAGTGCCTCAAAACCGCCGTAATCTCCGCCCGAATCATCCAAAGCAATGAGTGCGCGTCGGTTTTCCCATATGCCATCGAAAAAAAGCGCCGTCTTTTCGGGAACAGCCGCAAGCATGAGCCCTTCCCCCGTCACCGTTCGGCTCGGTATCACGCGTAATTTTCCCGCATCTTCTGCAGAAAGAGCCGATATTCCGCTTTGCATGGCAAAGATCAAGCGTTCGGGTAAAACGGAAGCTGCCGAACCTTTGAGAAAGATCACTGGCGTACCCGAAAGCGGTTCTTCCAGAAGATTGCCGCTATCCACAAGTGCGGTCATTTCTTTTTCTTCTCCGCCGAAAGAAATCTTTAAACGACAGGTACGGAGTGCAGTTTTTCGTTTGAAAAGTCTGCCGATGCCCCACGTTGCCAAAGCAGAAATCGCAGCAAATACAGCGAATTGCCAGATAGGAATATCTCCAAAAACAGTATGGATATCGCCACCGATCTCTATATAAGAGCGATAGGAACCGAGCTTCACAAAAGCAGAAGTCATCATCCCGCCGATGAGCATTCCCACAGCACCGACAAGCACCACACTTGCTAAATATGTATGTGCACGTTTCGCACCGAAAGCAATCAGGCACATCAGGAGCAAAACGCCGACGGTCAACAGCATTTCAAAAAATGCATACGTATCTAAAAGCAATTCCAGAACGCCGTAAAGTGCACCGACCGATGCGCCGAGTATCACACGCCACGCCTTCATATCAAAATGCAAAAGCCGCCCGACGATATAAAGCGATAAAAAATCCATGCTGAAATTGATGATGAACAGAACGTCTCCGTATATTTCCTCTGTCAATCCCATCTCTCCTTTCTTTGGTTTCGGGGAGATGCTTTTTAAAAAAAGCACCTCCTAAAGTTCCTCCGCAAAAACTTTTCTTATGAAGATATCGTTTTTTGTGCTTATATGTTTTACATTATACTCATTGCGATTGAAAAAAAGGTCGAAATAAGGACACAATTTTAATTTTTTCCAAAAAAAATAACACCTCATTTTTTCTGAAGTGTTAGTAAAAGAATATTTAATTTTCTGAATTTTTATATACATTTAACAATGATATACGGTTTGCTCATTTTTTCACAATAGCGAATCACAGAAAGAGTCCCTTTTGATTCTCCGTCCCAAAAAGCAATCACTCATCCGCGTATTCAACAATTTGCCGATTACGTAAGATCGGTGCACCTCTTCCGTATTTTTGATATAAAGGATAAAATTCCGTAAGTTTTATGCCCCGTTCACGCGCATAGACAGCAGCACATCGATCTACACCACGCGCACCGCCCGAAACGATTTCATCACACGCTTGCGCTAAATATTTTTCAAAATCAACTTCTTTAATGCTTCTGGAGCCAATGATTGCAACTTTCATAAAATTCCTCTTATTTTCAAAATTCTGTATACTTAAATCAAGTATACTCCACACATTATATCATAAAATTATCTTAAAATATACTTAAAATAAGATTTTTTTAAGAGGAATTTATGCGAAATAAAAACAATAAGCATCTCGGCATCGAAATTGATCCAGAATTGCATTACAAACTCCATTATATTTCCAAATATTACGGACGTTCTGCAAACGGACAAATTCTTTATTTAATCAGACAATCGATCAAAGAATTTGAGAAACAAGAAGGCTCTATCGAATATCACAAAACAGAAGAGAATAAATAAAAATGCACGGAAAAATCCGTGCATTTTTATTTGAAATTAAAGTTCATTCAAAAGCGATTCCGCCGCCGTCATGATGGCGTATTTACCACTTTCATAAGTAAGACCGCCCTGGAAATATGCGGTATACGGAGGACGGAGCGGACCGTCTGCGGAAATTTCAATAGATGCGCCTTGTGTGAACGTACCTGCCGCCATAATGACCTGATCTGCATAACCGGGCATGGGAGAAGGTTCGGGTGTGACGAAAGAATCAACAGGAGAACCTTTCTGAATACCGCGGCAGAACGCACAAAGACCTTCGGGCGTACCGAACTTTACGGTCTGAATGATGTCGTGACGTACGGCATCATATTTCGGTTCAACATCAAAACCGAGTTTTTCAAACACAAAAGAAGCGAAAGCCGCAGTCTTTTTTGCCTGAGCAACAACGTGGGGGGCAAAGAAGAAACCTTTGCAGATATCTCTTGTGCTACCAAGCGATGCGCCACATTCCAAACCGATACCAACAGAAGTCAAGCGATAAGAAACGAGCTCGACCGCACGCGCCGTACCGCAAACATAACCGCCCGTCAGTGCGATACCGCCGCCGGGATTTTTAATGAGAGAGCCGACAATGATATCCGCGCCGTAAGCGGTCGGCTCGGCATCGTCACAGAATTCACCGTAGCAGTTATCAACGACGACGTAAGCGTTACATCTTGCTTTCACAAAAGAAGCAATTTCACCGATCTCTTTTGCAGAAAGCGTGGGGCGGTTTGCGTAACCTTTGGAACGCTGGATAAATACAACTTTGATGCGGCTTCCGTGTTCTTCAAGTTTTTTGGCGATACCGTCAAAATCGATATTGCCATCGGGCAAAAGCGCAACGTCATCATAAGTCACGCCGAAATCCGCGAGCGAACCATCACCGTTGTTCGTTCCGTCACCGATGACTTCAAAAAGTGTATCATAAGGTCTGCCCGTGACGGCAAGCATGATATCATTCGGTCTGAGAAGTCCGAAAAGAACGGTCGAGATCGCGTGTGTACCGCTGATCATACCGTAGCGGACAAATCCCGCTTCCGCACCGAAAACATCCGCATAAATTGCATCCATGGCATCTCTGCCGAAGTCACCATAACCGTAACCTGTCGTACCGCCGAACATGGCATCGGAAACGCGGTGCGCACGGAAACTCTCCAGCACTCTTGCGGTATTGATTTCCGCGATCTTATCAATTTCCGCAAAAACAGGCGAAAGTGCCTTTTCCGCTTCTGCGGCAATACTCAAAATTTTTTCTGAAAACATTTTATCCTCCACGCTTTTTCTTTAGAAAAAGAAAAAGCTTAGCAAAAAGAAACCCTCTGTGGTTCCTCTGTCTTTATTTTATCTGAAATTTTTATTATTCGCCATGCTTTGTTCCAATCCACAATCTCACAAAAGGGAATGATTTTCCAAGCCTTCCCATTTGGGTGATGAGGTTTTTATCAAATTTACACTAATTTGGTTTCGCAAAGACCCGCAAGGATCTTGACACCGCCGGCAACGTCATTCAGGTCAACGACTTCAACGGCGCTGTGACCGTATCTTGTCGGAACGGAGACCGCACCCGCGATACAACCGCCTGCCGCCTGCTGAAGCGCACAGGTATCCGTACCGCCGCCCTCAAGGATTTCAAGCTGATACGGCACCTTTTTCTCTTCGGCAATATTTTTCATGAGTTCGATCATCTTCTGATGGCAGATGACCATACCGTCTTTGAGCTTGATTGCGATACCGTCGCTCATATTCACGGCAAACGGTGCACACATCGGCACGTCACCCGAACCGCCGATATCGGCAGCTACCGCATAGTCGGGTTGAATGGAATAAGCAGAAGTTTTCGCACCGCGTACGCCGACTTCTTCCTGAACGGTGAAAACGAAATAAGTATCGTTTTCAAAGGATTGCGCTGCCTTTGCCGCTTCAAAGAGCATCAGACAGCCGATACGGTCGTCAATGGGTCTGCCCGCGACACGGCTTCCGGAAAGACGGAAAAGCGTGGGGGCAACACGGCAGGTATCACCGATATTCACACGGCGTTCGGCATCTTTTTTGTTGCGTGCGCCGATATCAACGTAATAATTTTCGGGACGGTATTCTTTGGTCAGGATACGTGCATCGGGAACGAGTACGCCTTTCGTGCCGTTTTTGAAGATGACTTCGGAGAACGATGCGGCTGTATAATTGATACCGCCGACACGGGAAACACGGATAAAACCGCTATCCTCGATATAACTTACCATAAAACCGATCTCGTCCATATGTGCGGCGAACATCAGCTTTTTCGGCTTTTTGCCTTTACCTTTTTTGAAAGCGATGAGGTTTCCCATCGCGTCGTTATATACTTTATCCACATAGGGCGCGATCTCCTCGGCAATGACTTTGGAAATTTCGCTTTCATCGCCGGAAACGCCTATGGGCATTACGAATTTTTTCAGTTGAGCAAACATAATTTTGAAAATCCTTTCATTAGATCATTGATCGGAAATGAGCCATTCACGGAGAAACGCCGTTGCCGCTCTCATATCGTGTGCTTTGACGATCTCCGCACCCGAATGGAGATTTCTTGTCGGGATGCCGACGGAAAGCGTGGGAACACCGCCGCCGTTCTGATGGATGGCACCGCCTTCGCCGCCGGGAAGGTCTGCAAAGGTCGGATTCTGGTAAGCGATTCCCTTTTTCTCGCAGAGTTTAACAGCGTCAGCGAAAAGCTCTCTGTTGTAGATGGTTCGGATATCTGCGGGAGCAAGTACGATACCTCCGCCGCATTTCGCGCCCGTCATGAGTTCTTCTTTCAGAAAATCGCAGACGGGTGCGGTATCGAGAACGAGTGCTTTATTGGGTTCGATATGGAATGCCGCCGTTTCCACAGCGAAAAATGAACGGATCGCGATCTCACGCTTGACGGAGAATACGAAATAACATTCTTTTTTCAGCGTTTTGGCTTTTTTCGCCGCGTGCGCTTCTTTGATGAGTTCGATCATGGTCGAAACGCAAGCACGTCCGCCGACGGCTTTTCCGGCATAAGTTTCATTTGCCATTTCCGTGAATTTCGGCTCAAACGTACCGAAATCACCGATCTTGATATATTGAGCGGCTTCCGTTTTGTCTTTTGCGCCGATCTCCACGAAGATCTTATCTGCGGGAGAAGTTCTGCCAACTTCCGCTTCGGAAAGAACGTGGATGGGTTTTGTGGTCACAATACCTGTCGTGCCGTTCAGGAAACGAACTTTGCGTCCCGAAAGGGTACGTGTTTCCACAGCGCCGAGCAAAACGATATGCGCTCTGCCGTCACTATCGATATTTTTGACCATGAAGCCGACCTCATCCATATGTGCGCAAAGCATGACCTTTTCGCATTTTTTGCGAGGTTTGATGACGGCAGTCATATTGCCGATCTTATCGTAAGAAACGGAATCGCAATAAGGCGCGATCTCTTTTTCGATGACTTCTGCGACGGCTTTTTCTTTACCCGAAGGCGCGCAGACGGAAGAAAGTTTTTGAAGAAGTTCTGTCATATTACACCTCGTTTTCGGAAAGGATTCCGTATTTTTCATTGATGACTGCAACGAGAAGTGCGGAAGTATTTTTCATATCGTCGGGATGAACGACTTCGTTTGCCGTATGCATGAACCAGACGGGGATACTGACGAGTGCTGTTGGCACACCGCCTGCGGCAAGATAGATATCGTCCGCGTGTGTCGAGGTGCGTGTGGCTTCCACGACAGTCTGCACGGGAATTTCGTGTTTTTTCGCGGTTTCAACGATCATTTCCGTAAGCTCGGTGTCGAGAGTTGCCGTCAGGGAAACGACAGGACCGCCTTTCATATCGGAAGAACAGATACGTTCACTTCCAGGCGCGTTACCGAACGTAACGTCAAGCACGATCGCTATATCGGGACGGATACGGTACGTTGCCGCCGCAACGGCTCTCTGTCCGACCTCTTCTCTTGCGGACATGGAGAAATAGATATCACAAGATAGTTTTGTCATATCAAGTTCTGCAATGGCGATCATTGCCGCCGCCGCAGAGCATTTGTTATCAAATCCTTTGCCCGCGAGATAACCGCCGACAAGTTCCGTACATTCGGGATCAAAACCGATGGGTGTGCCGATGGGAGCGGTAATTTCCGCTTCTTCCTTGGTCATGCCGATATCGACGAGCAATTCTTCGAGGGGTACGAGCTTACGGTATTCATCCTTTGCCATCAGTTCGCGGGGTTTTGTCAGGATAATACCGGGGATTTTGTCCTTGCCGTAAACGACGACTTCTGCCGCAGGCAAGATACGGGCATCCACACCGCCCATTTTACAGATACGCAAAAAGCCGTTTTTGGTAATGCCTTTGACCATAAGTCCGATCTCATCGTAATGCGTATCGATCAGAACACGCGCGGCATTTTCTTTTCCGCATCTGCGTATAAAAATATGATTGCCGACCGCATCGTATTCGTGCTCATCGAAATACAGCGCGACAAGCGAGGTGAGTGCCTCCTCGTCATAATGCTCAAAGCCGACGACAGACATCTTTTCCACCAGCGCAAAAAGCAATTCTTTTTGTTCCATAATGTGTCCTTTCTTTTATCTATCCGATTGGAGTAGTCCTTTGATTAAAAACTCCAAAGTTTTTCCACAATCTTGCGGAAACGGTCGCCTCTTTCCTCGAAATTTTTGAAAGCATCAAAGCTTGCGGCGGCGGGAGAAAGAAGCACGGTATCGCCCTCATCCGCTTTGTTTGCCGCAAAACGTACAGCCGCATCGAAATCGCCGAGATAAGCCATATCTTTTTTGGGATAACCGTGCGCCGCAAGTGCGGAAAGCACCTGCAAACCTGTGTCCCCCGTCGCAACGACAAATTTCGCCTTCTCCGCAAGGGGTGCGATGAGCGGTTCGATCGGAATATGTTTATCGTAACCGCCAACGATCACGATCAGTTTTTCCTTGAAGGAAGCAAGTGCCGCAAGCGTTCTCGTGGGGCTGGTATCGATAGAGCTGTTATAAAATTTCACGTCGCCCTTTTCCGCAATGAACTCGATTCTGTGCGGAACACCTTTGAAGGTTCTTGCGATGTCAAGCATATCGGAAACATCCGCGTAACCCCATACGCAAGAGATCGCCGCCATATAATTTTTAACGTTGTGATCTCCAACGAGTCGGATATCTTCCCTTTTCATGACGGGCTGTTTTTCCTTGCCGTCGTCATACCAGACGGTGCCGTTTTCAAAATAACAGCAAGGCTTGTTTTCAGGTTCATGACCGAAAGCGAAGAACGTCACCTTTGCTTTTGCTTCATCCGCCATCGAAACGGTGATCTCATTATTCGCATTGAGGACCAGACGGCAGTTTTCCGTTTGATCGCGGTAAATATTTTTCTTACTTTCCACGTATTCTTCCATGGAAGTATGCCAATTAAGATGATTGGGTGTCACGTTGGTCACGATGGCGGAAACGGGCGCAGTCTTCATCGTATGAAGCTGAAAACTTGAAAGTTCAAGTACCGCAAAATCGTTTTCCGTCATTTCTTCGACGTAAGGCAAGAGAGGGGTGCCGATATTGCCGCCGAGATATACCTTGGCACCTGTTTTTTCGGCTGTTTTTTCCAGCATTTTGGAAACGAGCGTCGTGGTCGTGGTCTTGCCGTCGCTGCCCGTTACGGCAAAGATCTTTGCGGGACAGATCTCCGTGAAAACTTCCATTTCGGAAGTAATGACCGTACCGCTCTGGGCCGCTTCGATGAGTTCGGGAATATCGTATCGGATACCGGGCGATTTGAAAACGATATCCTCCGTAATATCCGAAAGATACTGTTCGCCGTAGATCATTTTTACCCCGCGCGAAGTCAGAAATTCGGTCATTTCTGCATCGGGCACGGAATTTTTATCCCTTGCGGAAAGGATGGCACCCGAGGAAAGAAGAAAATCCACAGCCGCGCGGTTGCTGATACCCATACCGATCAGAGCGACTTTTTTATTTTTTATGTAATTTTTGAATGATTGTAAGCGTTCGTTCATAGAATATCTCCTGAAGGTCAAAGATCCAAAGCATCAGAGATCTTTGCGAAATCGGAAAGTCCAAGTGTTTCTCCTCTCACGTCGGCGCGGTAGCCGAGAGAAACGAGAACGGCCTCGATCTCTGCCTTGGTGTGTTGATTGGTTTCACCCGAAAGTGAATTGGAAAGTGTTTTTCTGCGTTTTGCAAACGCGCCGCGGATAACACGGAACAGATTTTCTCTGTTTTCACAGGCCACGGGCGGTTCTTTATAAATATTCATGCGGATGACCGAAGACGTGACTTTCGGAGGCGGAATGAAGTTTGCGGGCGATACGTTGAACACTTTTTCAATATCTGCCCAATATGCACAGGATGCCGTGATCGTACCGTATTCCGCCGTTGCGGGTGCGGCAACGAGCCTGTCAGCAACTTCTTTCTGGATCATGACTGTGACGGATTCAAAAAGTCCATCCGTTTCCAAAAGACGCATGATAACGGGCGATGTAATATAATAAGGAAGATTCGCGCAGACAGCCACGCGCATTCCATCAAATTCCGCGCGTACAAGCTCCGCAAAATCCGTTTTCATTGCGTCACCGCTGATAATTTTAACATTATCATATTCCGAAAGCGTATCTTCCAGCACGGGCAGAAGCGTCGTGTCGATCTCAATGGAAACGACTTTTTTGTAGCGTTCTGCAAGTTTTTGTGTCAGCGTACCGATACCGGGACCGATCTCAATGATGCCGATATCAAAATCTTCGCGTCCGGGCGTATCTGCGATACGGGAAACCACGTTTTCACTAATCAGAAAATTCTGCCCGAATCGTTTCTGCGGAGCGATTCCATGTTTTTCCATAACGGCACGCGCATAAGAAATATCCGTTAATTTCATTTTGTAACCTCTTTATAAAAAACTTTTATTTTTTCATTTTTTCTCTTGACAAACAACGGTTGTCATGCTATAATAATCAAGCAAATTCCGCTAAAGTGGCTCAGTTGGTAGAGCAGTTGATTCGTAATCAACAGGTCGTGGGTTCGAGTCCCATCTTTAGCTCCAACCTCCGAATGATATTCGGAGGTTTTTTGCTTTTGTAAACAATCTTCTTCAAAAAACAAAAGAAACATCCTTCATTCGCACATGTTTTGGACAGCCGTCCCAAACGTATGCTAATCTATTATATATCATTTAAAACGGAATTGCAACATCAAAATGAGAAAAAAATCGCTGACGGAACATTTATTCCGTCAGCGATTTTTCATATAACACGGCAAGAGAAAGGGATTTTGTCTTACCGTTTTCAAATTTCACGAGGATCATTCCGCCATCCTGAGAAAGCACTGTACCACGTCCGAATGTCTTATGCGTGATCGGCGCGAAACGACCGTAGCGTTTGCAAAAAGAAATAAAATCTTCCGTCTGTTTTCCCTCTTTTTTGATCGTTGAAGCAGGTTGATTCTTCTGTATAATTTCATCACAGAAAACACTGTTTTCACCTTTATACGTCATGATCTTCAGATGATTTTTCGCACGGGTTGCCGCAACGTAAAAAAGCCTGCGGTCTTCTTCATATAAAAGCACGTCTTCTTCGTCCGCGGCGGCAGGATTCACGACAGTTTTTTCGGGAAACAGACCGTCGATCGCATCGATCAGAAAAACCGTATCGTATTCCAAACCTTTGGCGGAATGTACCGTAGAAAGAATGAAATGACAATCTTCAGGTGACTGTCTGTTCTTCACGAGATCGGAAAGTTTTTCAAGCCTTGCCAGAAGCGCAAGCGCGGAATCTTCACGGATTCCGATACTTTCCAGAATCGAAAGTTTATTGCGTTTGATGCCCGCACGGGAAAGATATTCTCCGTAACCCATCAGGGCATCAATACGGTAGAGAGTCATATCTGCGCGTTCGGTCTGCATTTTCCACATCTGCGTCTGTACGGCACGGCAAGCTTTGAGCGTACCACCGTTCAGACCGCTCGCAAGCTCCATGGCATCCCAAACGGAAACGCCGTGGGATTTTGAAAATTCACAAAGCATTTTTGCCGTTTGTTTATTCAGATAGGTCGTCAGTTTATAATAAATCTGCATAAACGCTTCCGTATCATAAGGATCGTATGAAAAACGGATGATGGCGGCGATATCCTGTACGACACGATGCGTAAAAAAGGAAGTATCGAGCGCACGGATGCGATATGAAATTCCATGCCGTTCCAGAAGGTCGATCAGCGGGATCGCACATTCATTGTCACGGTATAAGACCGCCGTTTCTTTTTTACAATTTGCCGCCACTTTCAGAAGATAAGGATATTGTGCGCTTCTGGAAGGCAAAAGGATTTCTTTGACTTCATTTTTCGCGGGATGTGTCGGTTGCATATGTTTTTCATGGCGGTGCAGATTTTTCTGTACGAAACGGTCAGCCGCCGCTACGATATGTGCATCCGAACGAAAATTCTGTTCCATCAGAAGCACCTTCGCCCCCGGATGATCTTTTTCAAAAGAAAGCAACGCTTCGGGATATGCCGCGCGGAAACCGTAAATACTCTGGTCTTCATCCCCAACCATGAAAAGATTACCCGACCTTTCAGCAAGCAACGCAATGATTGCGTGTTGAATTTTTGACGTATCTTGCGCTTCATCCACACAAATATAACGGTAACGGTTCTGTACCGCCTCTAAAATACGCGGATACCGCTTTAAAATGCGATAAGCATAAACCATCTGATCGTCATAATCCATGCGTTTATGTTCTTTTAAGGCTTCATTATATTTTTTATAGATCGCGGAAAAAGAAATGCCCATTTTTTTATCAAGGGCTTTGATCTCATCTTCCGAAAGCATCATATTTTTTGCGTAAGTGATTTGTGTACGGATATTTTTGATATCGCTTTCCGTCGGAAAATCAAATGCAGTATCTTTATAAATTGCACCGATCAGAGCAGAAAGCTCTTTTTCATCCGTAATGAGCGAAAACGCCGTACCACCCGTCAGTCTTTCATAACTCTGAATGATCTTCGCACAAACACCGTTGATCGTACGGAATTCCACCCGTTCGCGCCATTCTTCCCCGAAAAAACGGCAAAAGCGTTCTTTCATATCATGCGTTGCCGCGACTGTATACGTCATCGTCAATATCGAAGCGGGATCAATACCGAGTCCGATCACCATATAACCAAGCCTTGCGACAAGCACCGTCGTTTTACCGCTTCCGGGTACGGCAAGCAATAAGACCGCGCCCTCCGTTTCCTGTATGGCACGACTTTGCGCCTCGTTCAGTTTCAGTCCGTACGTTTCTTTTAATTCTTCAAAATTCAAGATTTGCTCCTTTTTTTCGGTTTCGTCAGATCATAACTCTTCCCGATCAGAAATTCACAGAAATCATTCGGCACGGAACCATCGAGAATCACGGAAATCCAATGCCTTTTGTTCATATGATACGCGGGCAAGATCGCGTCGTACATCTCTCGCACGATATACGATTCTTCGGGATCGATTTTGAGATTCAGAACGTCAAAACGCGCTGTTTTCTCACGTCCGAGATGTTTTCCCGAAACTTTCATAAAAAGTCCGAACCATTTTCCATCTATGCCGTGACGAACGACTGTCGTATCGAGATCATCTTCAAACGGACAGTCCGCCACGGCATGAGAAAGTGTCAGCGCGAAATCAATCAGTTCATTTCTTTGACTCATGACGTTTCACTTCAATCTTATTTAGAAGCTGATTATACGGCATCAGCATACCTTCCGTCATTTTATTGCCCATTTTTGCCTTAATCTTCGGAGAAGAAATCAGCGCACCGACAAGATACATGGCAAGCATCCGTTTCCAATCTTTCTGTGGAAAATCGTACTGACCGTGTTCTTTATAGAATTTATGATCGGCTTTCATCATGCCCTGCATCGTCCAGATGAGGTCGCGGAAAATTTTCATGCCGCCGACACCGTAAAAATTCTGCGGAGGAACGTATTTGTTTTCCAAAGCATAGCAAAGTGTTTTCGCAAGCGTATCGATTTCTCCATTGGGATCATTCTCATCCGTCGCAACACCCGCAAGGAAATTACCGCCGACCTCAGCGCGCCCCTCAACGATCATTTGCAGATTCATTTCTCTTGAGTAATCACCGCTGACAAGATAACCCATAGGCATCCCCATCGTCACGGTGCGGTGACCGTTGCAGAACTGTCTATCATCATAGAGCTTGAACGATGCGCCCATCGAATGATCTTTGATCGTAAACGCATAAACAATGACTTCTGCGGTCTGAAGATCGTCACGGAGGAATGAATCAAAGCCGTCGTTATAAATACATTTTCCCGAAACGGCGCAATTGAAGCAACCAAGACATCCGCCCTTGAACGGATATTCTCGGATATTGACAACACGGCTCTTTTTTGGCAGAACCGCCTGAAAACGTGCAATCATATCGCCAAGCTGTGTATCATTTTCTTCCCTGTTCGTAATGATAACCACGTCACCCGTCTTTTCCATTTCCGTACATTCGGGAACGTCCACAGCAACGTGCATGGACGGCAAGGCATCGGGCAAAAACGTCTCGTATGCATCGTTTTTTATGCTCCAAAGAACAAAACGGAAAAAGTTTTTCGCTTCCGTCTGTCCCTTTTCTTTGAGAAGATCATCCATATCTGTGGAAAGACCTTTGATATATTTGAGTCCCATATCCATACAGTTATCCTTGATATAACGGTGCGCCGTTACGTCATAGAAATGCTTGGATGTGGAGAGCTGTGTCGCATATTTACCTTTCAGCAAAACACCAGATTCCTTGACAAGCTCAATGAAACGATGCATCTGATACGGCGCAATAAACGTATAAACAGGATAACAGAAAAGCAAAAGATCGGCTCTTTCCAAAGCCTCTTTCGCAGGTGTAAAATCCCGTTCCAATGCCTTGATGCGCTGTCCGACGTGAAGCACTTCAAACGTATGCTTCGGACAAAGTTTTTCGATATAACGGACCGTCTGCAACGTAATGCTGTTCTGCCCTTTCGGGCTGCCGTTCAAAACTAAAATATTCATAATATTTACCTCAAATAAAAGTTTTTTAAAAGGGGTTTGGGGAAAACTTTTTTTCAAAAAAGTTTTCCCCATCGTTCTTTCTTATCTGCTCCAGACCTTAATGCGATTCTTACCCGCTTTCAGCGTTTCGATCGGACCCGCTGTGGGATTTATGCCGCGTTTTTCACCAAACATATCGGTATCGATGCAAACGGCGGAACCATCGGGATTTTCAAAGCGTTCCTCAACGAGTCTGGGCATACCGAGATATTCCGAAGTGATGACATCGGTCTGCATCGCCGCAAAGGATTCATCCAGCGTAATTTCGAGATAAAGTCCGTCATCTTCCTCCAGAAGCTTGACTTCGGAAGCCAGAGCGGAACGTACCGCACCTTTTTCTTTTTCATATGTGGGCGTATCGTCGCCGTAATAGTTATTGGCAAGATATACGGGCTGTTTTTCACGCATGAAATATTCCACGTCGCCCTTGCCGTGCTTCTTAACGAGTTCAATGTATTCTTCAAGGCTGTCGGGATAGCCGTTATAGAAAGCTGTACCGGGGAAATACTGTGTGCTGGGAGCGGTCATCGTATTGACAAAAATATTGTTATAAAGTCTGTCATCGCCGCCGTAAACGAGAGCTGTACCCTTGATATCCGTGGAATGTGCGTAGTGATACGGGGTGGAGCGTTCGATCACGTCATAACGATACGTGCCGCCGCAGAAAAGGTTATGAACGTAAGCTCCGCCCTGCGCCGCATTCAGAAAACAATATTTCGCGCCAAAAATATTATTGGAAACCATATGCGGACCGTGAGTCACTTCAAACCAGAAGTCCTTGAAATTGTGATGATATACGTTGCCGTAAAGATGGATGCCCTGCGCCTGCCAGTCAAACCAGGAGCCCATGGAGCAATGATGGATATTATTGTGATGAATTTGTGTATCGATCGCTGCATGAAGCTTGATACCTGCGATCTCATAACCAAAAAATTCATTTTTCGAGCCGATATTATAAATTTCGTTGCCGTAAATTTCAGAGAATGCCGAGCCGAGATGACCGACGATACCGTTCTGTCCGCAATCATAGATCACGTTGTTGCGGATGATATGCGAACCGATCGTTTCTTTACTCCAACCGATACGTTTTGCCGCGAAAACGGTTTCAAGCTGTGTCTGATAGCCGGGCTTTCTGTGGTAACGGACAGCGACGTTGTCGCCTGTGGAAATTTCTTTGCCGATGCTGATCGCGCTACAACGTGCATCGTGAACGATATTGTTTTCAATGACCCAGCCCTTTGCCCAATGTGCGCCGATGATACCGAATTGTTCGGTCGTGGGAGGTGCCCAAGTGGTCGCGCACTGTGCCATTTCAAAACCGCGGACTGTAATATAATTCAGCCCCGTCTTTTTGGGATAGAAGCAGCATTTTCTGACGTTGATCTCAATGAGATGCTCGTTAGGGTCATTATCCGCGAAAAATACCGTGAAAATAGTCTTATCGTCATCAATCTTTGCATCCCAAAGCATTTCGTTTTCTTCGGGTTCCTTGAGCGTATTGATCTCTCGGATGGCCCTTCCGTCGATATAGACCATACCCGTATGACAAGGATGATCGAGAGAACGGATCATCCAGTCGCCGTTGACTTCCGTGGAATAAGGATTGTAATCTCCGAAGATTGCGTTATCGACAGAAGCCGTCCATTTACCGTCCTCCGTCTTTGTCCAGCCGCCGAGGATTTCCGAGCCTTTGACGATAACTTTTTCGCCCTCTGCCGCCGTATAAGTGATGCGTCCGAGTCCGTTTCGGGCACCGTGTTCGGGTTTTATCCATTCGCGGTACGTTCCCTCATGAACGATGACGGTATCGCCCTCGTCAGCCACCTTTGCCGCTCGGGAGATCGTCAGAAACGGAGCTTCCTTCGTACCTGTGTTTTTGTCATTGCCGAATTTCGCAACGTGATATTCTCTTGCCATAATATTGCTTCCTTTCTTTTGCAATTGATGTTTGCTCTACTATTTTACCATATAAAAGACAAAACATCAACGGATTTTTGAAAATCTATACAAAAAGAATCGGCTTTAAATTGACATCATAGGATAAAATATGTTAAAATAATATCGGAATTCAATCAAAGGATCATATGCCTCATGACAAACATCAAATATTTTCAGATCGAAAACGGCATTCTTCAAAAATATTTCGGCAAGCATGACATAGTCACCGTTCCCGAAGGGGTGACAAGAATCGGCGGTTCCGCCTTCCTCGGTGCAACGCTTCATGATATCAAACTGCCATCAACCCTGACAAGTATCGGTTGGAACGCGTTTGAAGCCTGCGCGAATTTACAAAATATCACCATTCCCGATAGCGTAACAAGCATTGAAGAACGTGCCTTTCTTCAATGCAAACATTTACAAAACGTCCGTCTTCCCAAAAATATCAAAGAGCTTGGCACAGAAGCCTTCCGTTTTTGCGAATCGCTCATACAGATCACACTTCCCGAAGGACTTGAAAAGATCGGTGCGGGCGCATTTGGCGACTGTCTGAATTTAGAAACGCTGATTTTACCCGAAAGCTTGACAAGCATCGGAAACATTGCTTTCAAAGGCTGCAAAAAACTCCGTGCCTTGCATTTTCCCGATGCCCTAATCCATATCGGAAATTATGCGTTCAGCGAGTGTACAGGCTTGCAAGCATTGACATTCGGCAAATGTATCTCCGCCATCGGTATGGGCGTTTTTTACGGATGTACAAGCTTGCAAAACATCGTGCTCCCCGATAATATCCAAAAGATCGCAAGCGGAGCATTTCCCGCGAAAATGCCGCTCCGCAAATTCGTTCTTGTCCCGAATCTTACGGATGCGGAACAGGCAAAATTATTTTTCAATATGTTCGGAACAGATAATCTGACGTACCCCTTCTTGCTCGGAAATTTGGACACCAATGAAACCGTCAAAGAACTGCTGACCGCGCGTATCACAAACAAAAAATTCCGTACCGAATTTATTTCTGATATGATTAAGAGAGCAGAGCCGGCTGTCATCGCGGGTATGCTCACACTCCTCAAAAAAATTCCCCTCAAAGAGCTTGACGGTTACATCGAATCCTCCGAAAACAGCGCGGAAATCCGTACGCTGTTGTTGCAATACAAAAACAATCTGTATCCGACGGAAATCCTTGATAAAATGGATGAAATACAATTTGAAAAAGATTTTGGCTTGCGCGAAAAAACACTTGCGGATTACAAAGAAAGCTTTTCCATCAAAAAAGAAAACGATACCTATGTCATCACGAATTATAAAGGAACGGAAGAATCTGCGGAACTTCCCGCGAAAATACGGAATCTTCCCGTTCGTTACACATTGAAAAACGATAAGCTCCGTGCAGTTTCTTTTGAATACGGAACGGAAGAAATCTGCGCACGCGCTTTGTATCATTGCCGAAATTTAAAGGATGTCACAATCCCCGAAAGCGTGACACGAATCGCCGAAGATGCCTTGCCCCGTTCCTATCGGCTGACCATCCATGCACCCGAAGGCAGCTATGCGGAAACTTATGCAAAAGTAAACCGTATTCCATTTAAAGCTATATAAATCAAAATATGAAAGGAGCCCCTATGAAACTCACATTCAACGTACAAGGCAAAACCCAACCTGATCCCTTTATCTTCCGTGACGACGACGGTAAATTCTATATCTACAATACAGGTGTAGACGGCATCCACGCATATTCTTCCGATTCGCTCACAGGTGAATGGAAATATGAAGGCATCATCCTCCAGATGCCCCGAGGCGATGAATATTGGGCACCCAGCGTAATCAAACTTGACGGCAAATATTATATCTATTTTTCCTATCATATCCCCGGAATGTTTGAACATATGCACGTCGGTTGTTCGGATAAACCTCTCGGTCCTTTTGAAAATATCACGCGCCTCTATAAACGCTTCACGATCGATTCCCATGTTGTCAAAACCGATGCGGGACTTTTCCTCTGGTATGCGGAAAACAATGAAAAATGCAACCGTATCGGCACGCGCGTTTTCGTAGACAAACTCCTCGATCCTTTTACACCTGCCAATATCTGCAAGGAAGTCATCGTTCCGACCTATGATGAAGAAATCACAGGTATCCGTGACGACGGTCCTTGGCACACCGTGGAAGGTCCTTTCTGGTTTACCGAAGGCGAATGGCAATACGTGATGTATAGCGGCGGCGCATTCACAGACGACACCTATCACGTCGGCTACGCTTGCGCCAAAACAAATGAACAAGACCTCACCAAAGTCGATTACATAAAAATCACCGATAACGGCAAATTCAAACCCGTTATGTTCCGAAACAATGACGAAGAAGGTGTCGGCCACCACAGCGTAATCAAAGTTGACGGCGAATATTACGCGATCTATCACGCACGCGATGGCAAAAAGAACGATGGTTCGGGTGAATACACCGAAGCACGTACCGCACGCATCTGCAAACTTCACGTGGCAGACGGTGTGATCACAGCCGAATACCTTTAAACGACAATTGGGGAGATGCCGCCTCCCCTATGTGAAAAATTTTTTATAAAAGCAAAAGGACGAAGATTTTTTCTTCGTCCTTAACATTTGGGTTCCAAGGGATAAGTCTCTTGGCGGGGTGCAGGGGCAGCGCCCCGCTCGCCTCCCTTTTAAGTCATAAAGAGCGACATAACCGTCAACGCGCCGAGAAGAATCAGCGTGCAAATCATACCGGGATTTTTGAAGATCGCGCCAAAGGTTTCGGGCGCATTCATCTTCAGCTCGCTCTTTTGCGCACGATATTTGCGGAATCTTATAATCAGGAAAACGATACCCGTGATATTGATCGCACCGAGAATCAGAAGATAGATGCCGTAAAGCAGAAGTGTCGGACCGTATTCCGTAACGATCGGCATCAAAAGCGCCATGATTTCCTGTTCGGTTTCCAAAGATGTCAGTTTGGATTCGAGCGTTGCGAAATCTTCCAGAAAAGCCATGATCTTCGACAAAAGCAAAGTCGGCAAAACACCGCCGATGCAATTGAAAATCGCATGAAGCAATGTCGTCAGCCAATAATTGCCTGTCTTATAATATAAGAAACCGAGCATCACACCCGCGCTGAACGTATAAATGAATTGGCTGAAATTCTGATGAAAAAGCGCGAAAAGTCCCGCTGAAACAAGGATGGAAACGACTTCTCCGTAAGGACGCATACGGTCGATCAGGAATTTACGGAAAACCAATTCTTCCAAAATAGGCGCAAGAAGACCGACGGAAAGAAACATCATAAGCGGATCGGTCATATTCAAAACTTCTGCCAATTGGTTGCCGACTTCATTACCCGTCAGCATTCCCCAATACGTCAGAAATACCGTACCGATGATATTACCGATATAGCTGACGGCAAAACAGATGCAAAGAATCTGCATAAAACGTCCGACGGAGATCGGCTGACGATATTCCTCGGCTTTCGGAACGGTTTTGATCACGAAAAAGCCGATAGCAATCGCGATTGCTAAAGTCGCTTCATTGATAATCAGCAGATACCTATTGTATAGCTCTGTCAATACCGATGTCTTTGTCAGATAGTCGCAAACCATGACAATAGCTGTAATCGAATACAAAAGCGCAAGCCAGACCAACATTGTTGTAAAAATGCTCCAACCGACACGGTTAAAACAAGCACCCATCTTCTTTTTTGCGGCTTCACGTTCCGCTTGTTTTTGCAAAATATCTCCTTCCGAAAAATTTTCATTCGGCAAAAGTTCTTCTGTCATAAATAAAATCCTCCTTTAAAGTTTTATGACTTTTGTTGACAGTATAACATATATTTTCCGTCTCTGCAATATTTTTCTCATTTTTTGAGAATCATTCTCATCAAAAAAACGATATCTTTTTTTGTGTTTTTATGTTATAATAAAATCAATGCTTACCCTCGGAGGATATCTTATGAAACTGAAAATTGCCGATAATATACGAAAATACAGAAAAGAAGCGGGACTTACGCAAGAAAATCTCGCGGAACGCTTCGGCGTATCCTTTCAAGCAGTCAGCCGATGGGAAAACGGCACGACTTATCCCGATATTGAATTATTACCCGCAATCGCGGAATTTTTCGGTGTCGGCATCGATGAACTCATGGGCGCAACCAAAGAAGAACGGAAAAAAGCAAGCGATCATTATTATTTGCGTTTGAATCGTACCGTTGACCCGAAAGAACGCCTTGCCCTTTTACATGAAATTCACAGAGAATATCCGAAAGATGCCACGATTATCTGGAATCTTTGCAGCGTGACGGAAGACCTTGAGGAAAAGCGTAAGCTGACCGACCTTTTGATCGAGGTTTGTGAAGATGATAACCGTATCTACGTCCCGCAGGCGATCGGTTGGCTTATCAATGCGGAACAGGAAGACCGTGTGGAAGCACTTCTGAAAAAACATACCGTTGAACTTGAACTTTGTCGGGAAATGCGTCTGGAAGAACGCTACCGTTACCGCAAAGAATGGGAAAAATATGAACTGAATAAACAAAATAATCTCCGCAAAGCACTTCTTGATCTCGTTTTCCCCCGTCTTGTCAAAGATTATCCCGAAAAGATCGATGCCGAAAACAGCCTTTTTGCTTCACAGATGCGAATCTCCGTCATCGATCTTCTGACAGGCAAAACAAATATGAATCACGTTTCGGGCGACGGAATTCCTGATCTTTGGTATCCTGTTCGATTGCAAGCGGGTTTTCGTCTTTCCGCACAGCTTGCCGCCCTTGGTGAAAGCGAAAAAGCACTTGACGTACTTGAAGATATCACCGCGCTTTACGAAGCCTTCTGGAATCTGCCCGATCAGACGATCCTGACTTATCGCACACCCGTTTTGGATAAAATAGAAGCGCGCTTACATAAATGCCGTATGCCAAGTCCCATCGCTTCTCCCAATTACAATAACGCGCAATTCAACGCGAGAACGCTTCATAGCATCACCGACGGTGTTGATTTTCATCACCCCTTCTGGTCTGTCTGGGATTATTCTCCGCTCGTTCTCCGCTTAGGTTGGGAATGGTTTGATTCCATCCGTTTTCATCCGCGCTATCTTGCTTGCATCGCCCGAATGAAATATTTTGAAACGGAAGATATTTTTCCACAATGATGTTGGGGACTTGCGCCAAACAATGTCGTCAACTTAAGACAAAAAGGAGAAACACATGAATAAAAACATCGAAAAAACGATCTGTTTGCAAACCCCAAGCGGAGATGTTCTGACCTCAATTCTGATTCAATTTCAAGAAAATGAAATATCTTCTCATGTAGTTTTACAATTAAATTATCAAGAGCATACTTATATTTCCCAAGGTACTGATTATCTTTGGATGGATGCTTTTGCCGCGCTGGAAGAACAATTGCCTAACAACGTCAAGTTAAAGTGCTGTCTAACCTGTCGGCACGGAAATTTGTGTCCTGTCGGAACACCGCCCGATACAATTTATTGCATGGAAGATGTGCTGATCTCTGAAAAATATGATGTCTTGACCTATCTTGTCGATCGGGAAGAAGATGATACACGGAAACGCTCAAGCACGTATTTTTGTCCTAAATATCAAAAACAATGCAAGGATTTTTATACATATAACGATTATTTATATCATTTAAAAAAGGAACTGTGAGGCTTTATCATGAAACCAAACGAAATTCTTTACAACATACGAAAAAATGAATCTGCATTTGATCTTCTTTTTTCCGAAGAATACCGTTTTTCCGAGCATTTATATAAACAAAGTGATATCGCACTTCCCGATATGTATCATCATAATGCATTTATTACTGACGGCATACCGACAGAAGAAGAACTCGCCGCCGCAGAAAACTTTCAAAAAGAAAACGGACACACATTTTTTTTGATAAAAAGTCAAGAACCTCTCCCTCCTGCCACTATAAAACAATTTGGTTTAGAGGAAGATATAACCGATACGATGTTACTGCAAGAAGGCTATTTGGAGAAGTGGAAATACAATCCCTCGGTAACGGTCAAAGATATGAAAGATTCGGATATAGCAGACGATATTTTAAAAACAGAACTGAAAAATTACGGCACGGCATACGGCGAAGATTTCGTAAAAAGAAAAATGCACCGTTATCTTGAAGCATCAAAAAAGCATCCCGGATTTCATTATTTCGGTGCTTATATAAACGGAATCATCACAGGTGCTTGTTATGCCTTTTGTATGGCAAACTGTGTTTGCATCGACGGACTTGTTGTGAATGAAGAATTTCGCAAGCAATACGTTGCGACAACGCTTCTATCACATATTGTGAAAAACTTTGGAAAAAATGTTTTTTTACACGCAGATGCCAATGACACGCCAAAGGAAATGTATGCCCGAATGGGATTTACAATCATCGACAAAGTTTATGAATATAATTATGAGGAGGAACCTTGATGGAATATCAGATCATCCCTTTACCAAAAGAAGAATGGCAAGGCACACACGTACCGATTCGTTATACCACAGAAGAATATTATGATCTGGAAACAACCGTCGGCAATGATTTTTTTCAGGTGCAGATGGTGAAAAAGAAATTTGAAAAGCCTGTAACGCATACGCCTGAAGAATACGATTTTCCCGACAGTTTATATCAAGCCCATTGGGAAAAAGCCGAAGCTTTTGGTATCGTTTCCGAAGAAAACGGCAAAAAAGAACTTTTGGCTTGTATTGAGATTTGTCCGGAAGAATGGAGTAATCGACTCATTGTAACGGAACTTTGGGTAGCCGATCGTCTGCACAGACAAGGTATCGGAACAAAACTTATGAATTTTACAAAAGAAAAAGCACGACAGCAAGGCAGACGGGCGATCATTCTGGAAACACAATCCTGTAACGTGCGTGCGATCGCATTCTATCGTAGTCAAGGTTTTGAACTCATCGGATTTGATTCCTGCTGTTACACCAATATTGACGTAGAAAGACATGAAATCCGCTTTGATTTTGGATATTTCTTGCATAAAAACAGCGGAAGATGGGAAGAAGCAAAGAACCATCTGCCGCTCGAATAAATCAAAGGCGTTTCTATCCCGCAAAAGCAACCCTCGACAGATATAAATTCTGTCGAGGGTGTTTTTTATATACTGATTTTTTCAACTTTTTTGTTTTTGAAATAAAACGGCAAATAAGGCAATGCATGGAAAATCAGATAAAGACCATAAACAATCACAACCGTCAGCCCGTCAGGCAGAGCATTCCCGATCGGCGCAACGAAAAACGATTCCAATTTAAAGAACATATAATCGGAATCCACTTTTGAGAAATTCACGATATTTGCAGGAATCGACATAACAAGCGCAGGCACAGCCGGCAAAAGCAAATGCCAGGCGCGCATTGCTTTTTTATAGGAATGATAACCCGATTTCAGCATCACGATCGCACAGAAAAGGAGCGCGCCGTGATAGAAAAAGGTATGGAAACCCGCGAATGAAATACAGGAATAATTGCTGAGGATATTGGCGGGATAAGCAAAATTGATCGCGCCGCCGAGCAGACCGAACGTGCAAACATAGCCGCAACCCATATAGCGAACGATGCCCTTTCCCCATATCGCAAGCGGCATTGCATACATAAAAATACTGCAAGGATAAAGCGGAAGCATACCGCCCCATTCAAAATTGACGGAAGCACCCGAATATGTTTCCCAAAATATCTTTACGATCTCTAAAACCGTCATCGTCGCCCAAATGATCGCAAACGTAATTCTGATCGTCTTTTCACTTTTCTTCGCGAGAAGCAAACCAAAAACAATCACAGCGGTAAGCAATATCCCCGCAAAAATAAAATGCAGAGGCGTGAACATCGTCCCCGCCATTTCGTTTGCAGGCGGTAAAAAATCCTTATGCGTAAAGAAATTTTTCAAAAGGTCAGATAAACTATGCATAATTCCTTCTCCTTCAAATATCGTTAATTTTTTAAACAATTATATCTTATATCAAACGATATTGCAATATAAGAAGACAGAAATTAAAGAATTATTAAGAAAACTTATATATCCATATCCGCAATCAATGCCCTTGTCTCTGTCAGATCAAAACCGAAACGTGTCTGATACATCTCAAGAAAAGCAAGCACGTTTTCCCTGAAACTCAATGCAGACGAATACGTTTCCATCAAGTTGTCATACATCGCAGGATCAGCAGGTTCTCCATCAGCCCAAATGCATGTGTCCATCGCACCGAGAAGCGCACCCAAAGCATCTTCTTTGCAAATCCAATAGCATCGATCCAAAACATCAAAAACAGCCTGATAATACTTTTTCATATCCATTCCTCCTGAAATCTCCGCTTACAACAAACAGTGCCACCCACATTTCGCTTTTTGGGGATTTTTAAGGGTGATTTTTCCCGAAAAATCACTCTTGAAACGGGGCTTGGGGCAGTCGCCCCAACCATTAGTCCTCCGTGGGCTTGGCGGGACTTACGTAAGCGGTGTAGTTCGTGTAATAAACGACCTTGCCGGGCGCAGAGCCGGAAGGCTTTTTGACGTTGCGGACTTCCGTGTAGTCAACGGCGACATTTTCACCCTCGCGGAAACCCGAATAGTAGGCGGCAGCAGCCGCCGCTTCGGTAAAATCACGCGCATCCGGGTCTTCACCGATGTCACAGGTCATAATGACGTGAGAACCGTGACCGCCTTTGACATGGAACCACCAGTCAGATTTTTTGGCGAGCTTGGTCGTGAGATAATCGTTCTGCATATTGTTTTTGCCGACGAAAAATTCACGTCCGAGAGAAGTCTGACATCTGTGGATACCGCGTTCGGGCTTATCTTTTTGTTTGGTTGCGGTCTGATTGCGTGAAACGTAACCGGAGATCGCAAGCTCTGCGCGGATACCGATGATATCTTCTTCGTTTTCCACGCGTGCCATAGCTTCCTCAACGGATTCGAGATAAGAAAGCTCGTCTTCGGCTTTCAGAATTTGCTCTGTGAGAATTTCTTTGGCTTTTTTGAGTTTATTATATTTTTTGTAATAACGTGCCGCATTTTGTGAAGGCATCAGCTTATTATCCAAGGGGATACGGATGGTTTCCAGGTTTTCGCTGTAATAATTCGTAACCTCACAAAATGCCGCTTTTTTATTCAGCATATAGATCGAAGCGGTGATGAGATCGCCCCAAAGTTTAAAGGTTTCCATTTCATCGCATTCGGCAAGTTCTTTTGTGAGCTGCGGAATTTTTCTTGCAAGCTTTGCCTTTGCGGAAGAAACGACGGTTTCCATATCATGCATACGGGAACGCATTGCCGCCGCACGTTCTCTCGCACCGAAAAAGGCATCGAACATTGCGGAAAAGCTCGGGAATTCCGTGATGTTTACGGTTTCGCCATACTGCTTTACGGGATAGAAACAATATTCAAAAGGCGCGCCATTTTCATGTGAAAGCATTACGGGTGTAAATTCTTTTTCAAAGATTCTCTCACGAAATGCCTTGAGTGAATGCCAGAGAACGTCGGTTCTCTGAAGCTCACCGATGGTCTTACCGAGTGCGCCCGCACGGTATGCGATCTCTCTTGCGACGAGCGGAGAAATTCCCTGAAACGTATCCAAAATAAATTTTTCGGCAAGGCGTTCTTTCGGATAAGAAGTGACCGCCGCTTCAAAATGCGCGGCATTTTCCGTCAGAGGATTGGTCTTATCCTGTGAAGGCGGCAATTCATAGATCATTCCCGCGAGCACCTGTCTTTTGGAGCTTGTCGTGAAATCGACGCTTTTCAATGCGCCCAGCACACGTTTTTCCCCGTTTTTTTCTTCGGTAAAAACAAGATTGCTGTATTTACCCATAATTTCCGTTTGCAAGAATTTTTTGCAGGCAAATCCCATTTCATCAAAAGCGGAAAATTCGATTTCGATGACGCGTTCAAAGCCATACATTCTTACGTCCGAAATGGTTGCGCCCGTCAGATGCTTACGCAATTGCATACAAAACATCGGCGGTGTTTTCGGGTTTTCTCTGGAAAGCTCCGTCAAGCAAGCTCTTGCTGACGAAGCCGAAGCGGAAAGTAAAATTTTTTTACTTCCTCCGCGTCCGCGGCAAAGCAGCACAAGCTCATCTGCCGAAGGCTGATATATTTTTTCAATTTTTCCGCCGGTCACGGTTTCCTGTAATTCCCGACAGACCGCCGCCGTCATTCCTGCATCAAATGCCATAATTCCTCCCTCCCGCTTTTCTTTGCGAAAAGAAAAGCTTGGCAAAAGAAACGCTCTGTGGTTCCTCTGCCTTTACTTTGTTCAAATTTTTTATTCCCGCCTTTCTTTACGGAAAGAAAAGGGGGGATCCAAAGAAACGCTCTGTGGTGTCTCTTGGCTTTATTTTTTTCAAATTTTTTAGTGGGTGTTCGGTTCGAAGCGCCTCGTTTAATCTAAAACTTTGCAAAAGGAAATGATTTCCAAAGCCTTCACCTTTTGGGAAGGTGGATTTTTGCGTAGCAAAAAGACGGATGAGGTGTCAACATTGTGTTTAACGAAAATTGTTATTGTTCAATCATACGTCTTACCCTATCCACGATCACAACCCCATCGGAAAGCCACGGGAATTTTACGACTTCACAAGCCGCACGCCGTTGCGGTTCGATATGAGAAAGGACTTCCGTTTTTTCTTCCGCGGTCACGGTCTGTGTATGCAGAAATGGCGGTAATCGTCTTGTTTCACCGAGAAGAAAATCGAGCGCAAGACGCTGTTTGATTTGTGTCAGATCAAGGATATTTCCCTTTTCAGCAAGGGAACCGGCATATTCCCAGATCAGACGGAATGCTTCCGCCTGCGGCAAACGGGAGATTTCATGACAAGAGAAATGCTCCGCCGCGAAATCACCAAGTCCATCAAAAAATCCGAATGCCGAACCGCTTGCGATCGGCAGATAAGGGAATGTATAATCAAATTTTCCGCTGTTGGAGAAACGATCGTTGAGTCCGTCAATGGTTTCCAATCGCATCAGTTCGGAAAAAGAAAGTACATCTGTTTTCAGCACGCGGTAAGGGGGATTGGGTGAATAGACGATACCGTATTTTTCTGCATCGCGGCGCATTTTTGAACCGCGCAAAAGTTTCAGGATACCAAGCTGAAGGACATTTCCTTTTCCGTAAACGTCATCAAAAGATTTTCCGAAGGATTCGTAATTTTCATAAGGCAAACCGGCAATGAGATCGGAATGGATATGGAGATTGCCGTTTTTATGAAGTCTTTCCAGAGCAGCAAGTGTTTTTTCCGTATCAAGCGCACGGTCGATGGCGCAAATGGTATCGGGATTTGTGCTTTGCACGCCGATTTCCAGACGGAATTTGCCTTTTGGGACTTTGGAAAGGATATCAAAGCTCTCATCGTCAAGAAGTGCGGCGGAAACCTCGAAATGATATTCCTTGGTATAAAGATCAGAGGAAAGAGCGCGCCAGATCGTTTTTGCACGTTCGCGGTTGAAATTAAACGTGCGGTCAACGAGTTTTACCGTGCGGATATCATCAAATTTTTCAAAAAGAAGCAGATCGGCAAGTGTTTTCTCCGCCGTTTTTGCACGGATGCCTTCCGCCCGGGAAGAAAGGCAGTACGCACAAGCAAAAGGACAGCCTCTGACGGATTCATAATAAACGAGCCCATGCGGAGTATCTCCGATGGTATCGTAATAAATACCGCTTTGGGTAAAATTTTGATAGGGTGTTGCCATGATGATGCTGTGTTTTTTGAAATAACCGAGAGAAAGGTCATGCAAGAGTTTCGGAAACGCATCTTCGCCTTCTCCCGCAATGATCTGATCAACGTAAGGATACGCTGTAAAAAAAGATTCATCGGCAAATGAAACCTCGGGACCACCGAAAACAATGGCGGCATCGGGCAAAAGGGTTTTCAGCTCGGCAGCAAAATGAAGCATTTCCGTGACATTCCAGATATAAACGGAAAAACCGTACACATCAGCATTTTCCGAAACGAGCGTATTCAGAACGGAAAGACGGGTATCTTTCAGATTTTTTTCGATAATGACGGTATCCTCTCCCGCATCACGGAGAGAAGCACCGATGGCACGAACGGCAAGATTGGTATGGGAATAAGAACCGTTCAATGCAAATAATACGGTTTTCAACAGTGATATCACTCCTTATCTTTCATAAAAAGATTTTTGCGGTGGGGTGCGGGGAGGTGCGTTTTACAAAAATCACCCTCCCCGCAAGAAAGCTGTGCCTGCCTTGCAAGCACAGCCTTGACATTATTCATTGGTTTCTTGGGGTTGATCGGGTTCTGTTGCGGCGTTCTCTTCCGTAGTCGTGGAGGATTGTTCCGCTTGGGGTTCGGAAGAAATCGCTTGTTCGGTTATCGGTTCAGCAGGAGGATTTTCCGAGGGTTTCGGAGGATTGCATACTTCGCTTTCCACAGATTCCTGCAACCATGTGCCCACGGAATCGCCTTTGTAGTAGAAGAAATGCTTCTGAATATCGCTGTCGCATTTCACGAGCTTACGCAAAGGACGGCAACGGCTCCAGACGATCAGGAGTACGAAAATTGCAATACCGATAAGGGCGATCATACCGCCGTATACCGCGCAATCGGGACGATATACGAATTCGATCTCATGGAAGCCTGCTGTGGACGGAACAGCAATGAGCGCGCCAAGTGCTTTTTCATAAGCAACTTCTTCGCCATCGATATAAACTTTCCAGCCTTCATCGTAAGGAATGGTTGTAAAGATCAGCTCCTGACCTTCAGGAAGCTCAATCGTACCCTTGAGATAATCGTTTCCATGTTCCTGTACGTACATGGAAGCATAAGAAAGCTCATCAAAAGCGCGGTTCATCGCATCGTAATCGATATAATAGAAAAGATAAGTGGAAGCACGGGAGATATAGAGCTTACCTCCTTTGAAACGGAGTTCGACTCTGACGGAATCACCTTTTTCAAACGTACCGATATTCATGACCGTCCACGTTTCATTGGTGAAATAATCACCGACGTAAGAACCGTTGACATAGACATCGCAATCGCTTGTCATATCCGAGAAACGAACACCGGGCAGATGCATATAAATATCGCCGTCCGCTTTGGCATCAAAGGAGAAAATGAACGTACCTTTGCTGTCGGAGGAATCTTCGATGACATAATATTTATTTTCGGCTTCCTGCTTTTCGCCGTTCGCATCGGTATATTCATGCGTATGGGTATAGATGGAATGAGAACAGCCGTCCGCATCCACGCTTGCATAAATACCGCGGAGCACGTTCGGAGAAGACATCACGTCAGAAAGCATGGAATTGATCAGTTTATTCTGCAATTCCAGAGCGGTATTATAAGGCGGGTCGCTAAAGCCTGCCATCTCCGCGAGGACGTTGGGGCTGACACCGTACGCGATCGAAAGCGCTTTGGTATTCTGCATTGCGTAAATGGTGTTATTATTGGGGATATACTTGTAATATTCGGGTGCTTCTGCCGCAACGGTATAGAAATTGCTGTCCAATTTATCATTTTTGGTAATGACGTATTTGATACCGAGCAAAGCATCCGTAACGGGTGTACCGCCAAGATATTTTGACCAATGGGATTGCGAAGCATAACCCATTTTGCCGAGGAGCTTGATTACATCGGCATTGAGCGTGGAAGTCGAGTGAGAGATACCGTTAAAGCCGAGAGCCATCGGTTCATTGACACCACCAGCTCTACGGTATACGGTACTTTCCATACGGTAAAAGCCCGTATCCTGTTCCTCGACCGCTTCGACGACGGGTTCCAGACGTTTGATCGCGCCGAGATAACCGTCATAATATTCGGTCTTACCGCTTTCAGAAAGATAGTTTCCGTAACGGACGGAACCAACGTCCATCTGTACGTCGGTCACATTAATCAGGGATGTTGCGAACATTTCCACACAGACGACGGCGGCAAGCGCAAACGCACCCGCATTTTCCATCTTGTCTTGTTTCATGAAATACAGGATCGTGACGTAAACGATCAGCAGAGCGAGAGAGAGGACGATACATTTGGCATCATCCAAAGTCTTGTCACGGGTTTCGGTCTGCGGGAAAACGTAATCGAGTTTCTGAACGATCAGGATCAGAACACCCATGAAAACGCCGACCGTCATGATCTTAGAGAATGGAATCTTACCGATCGTACGGATTCCGTCACAGGCAAGAAGGAGGAGGAAGAAGGAAAACAGATAAGAATAACGGTAGTTGAGCCAGTTCGGACCGGAAAAACCGTGCCATACAAGGTCAATGGTATTGACGGAGAAGGATACGACGAAAAGACCGATCATACAAGCGGAAAGCACTTTTTTCTTTCTGGAGATCGCGGGGGACATAAAGAAAAGAGGAAGCGCAATCAGCGCAAGCATACCGCAATAGATCATCGGAAGTCCTGTCGGACGAACGGAGTCATACGAACCGGGGAGGAGCTTGACGAAGATATCGAGGAAATCAAAACGGAGTGTGGGCGAGAAATTCGCATTGGAAAATTCGGTTTTACCGAATTGGAGAGAATTCCATGCGCAAAGGAGCATGAATGCGGAGATCATCAAAGCGACAACGGTAAAGACACCGAAACGCATCAAAGTTTCAAAACCGCGGGAACGAAGCAAACGGTTGAGTTTTCCTCCATTTTTTGCAGTCACGTTCTGCGGAATTTCGTCACGCACGAGGAAATAATAATAGAGGAAATAGAAGAACGTGAAGATCGCGCACATATAGCCCATATAATAGTTCGTGCAGAAGACGGTAACGAGAGATACCGTATAGAGAATGAATTTTCTCTCGCGGATCATGGATTCGATACCGAGGACGAGCAGCGGTAGAAATACCATTGCGTCAAGCCACATGAGGTTGATGAGCTGTACGACAGAGTAAGCGCAGAGTGCGTACATCACGGCAAACGAAATTGTTTGCATATCGTTGGTTTTTCTCGTCTTACGGAGATAATATGCGAACGTAAGACCCATCGAGCCAACTTTTGCAAGCTGGATAAACATGACGGCATCCGCAAGCATATCCTTCGGGAAAAGCACGAGGATGAGATTGAAAGGGCTTGCCATATAATAAGCAACGATACCCATAAATTCACCGCCGAGCGTACGTTCCCATGAATAGAGCCAGCTTCCACCTTCTGTCAGCAAACGGCGGATGGCTTCGTAATAATAGACGTACTGCGCCTGTAAGTCGAGTGTCAGAACGGAATTATTACCGAAGGGATGTTTTTCAAGGCAGATGTAAACACCGAGCATAATCAGAAAAGGAATCAGAAAAGCAGCG
Organism: Clostridia bacterium; assembly: GCA_017472285.1. Lineage (GTDB taxonomy): Bacteria > Bacillota > Clostridia > Oscillospirales > CAG-272 > QALR01. The sequence continues at coordinate 41,764 of JAFUQQ010000034.1, forward strand.
ATATAACAAGCGCCTTCAAAGTTTTTCAGATTGATCTTTTTCTTTTTGGTTTTAATTTTCGGTACGGAGGCTTCATTTTCCGGATGTAAAATATGTTCCTGATCGGGATTCATGAAATTTACCTTCCTTTCTTTGAAATAAAAGAGAATTTGGATATAGTATAGCACGAAAATTCCATTTTGTGAACAGATATTTTGTAAATAAATAAATTTTTAAGAATTTTGTGGAAATTTTTTCGGAACTATGCTATAATAAAGGGGCTATACTATATATAGTCGGAATTTATTATCAAAAATCTCATCATTCTGAGGAGGATTTTCATAAATTATGGCATTTTTTGATATTTTTAAAAAGAAAAAAGCGGAAGATACCGTAGCCTTCCGCGTACAAATGGCAAAAAAGATCGCGCTTCACCGTCTTCGTTACGTAACGGAACGTATCGATGAAACCGATCTCATCATCGGACGTGACGGCGGCTTCAATATCCGCAACGATGAATTTATCGTTTCCGCAGATAATCGCGTCGTTTTCCGTTGCAATATCAAAGATATGCAAGCCTCTGAACTTCTCAGTAAAGAAGGCGCGATCATCACCGCACCCGACCTCGAAAGAGGCGGCGAAATGCGTACCATTATCGTGTATTACGTTTATTTTCGATGAGTTACTAATATCCAAGAAAGGGTCATCAGCATGAGCAATATCATTCAAGCGATTTATAACGTTTATAAATGTCCCGATTATAACACGAAAACGCTTTATACTTCTAAAAACAGAGCCAACAGCATGGGCGATGCGTTGGAATATTTTATCAAAGATTCATTTTCCGGTTCATACGGTCTGGATGAAGAAAGTGCTATGAAAGCACATTCGGAAACCTTTGCCTATCTCGGCAATCAGAATAATCCGCCGGATGCCATCTTAAAGGATGGCGATGCGATCGAAGTAAAGAAAATTGAATCTCCAAATTCCGCACTCGCTTTAAACAGTTCTTATCCGAAATCAAAAGTATATCGTGACAGCACCATGCTTACCACCGCTTGTAAAAATTGTGACGGAGGACAATGGAAAGAAAAAGATATTATTTATGCAGTTGGTGTCGTCAAAAATACAAATATCAAGCACTTGTGTTTCGTATACGGAGAAGATTATGCTGCCGATAAGGCAATCTATGAAAGAATTCAAACACAAATCAAAAACGGAATTTTAGAAATTCCTGATATCGAATTTGCAGAAACCAATGAATTGGGACGTGTCAACCGTGTCGATCCTTTGGGAATCACATATCTGCGTTTACGAGGTATGTGGCATATCGAAAATCCGTTCCGTGTATTCAAATATCTTTATGAATTTGATACGACCCAAGCATTTAATTTTCTTGCTGTCATCGGTCTTGAAAAATATAGAGCTTTCCCACAGAAAGATAAAGACAAGATCGAAAATGAAGAAGGGCTTCATATACAACACAAAATGCTCAAGAATCCCAACAATCCCGCCGTTATGAAAGACGTAGTTGTTATTACGTTTGCGAGGTAAGAATGAAAATTGTCAGTTTGTTTTCCGGTGCCGGCGGCATGGATCTCGGTTTTGAAAAAGCCGGATTTGAAATTATTTTTGCAAATGAATTTGATAAATCGATCTGGGCGACATATCGGAAAAATCATAACGCTCCTTTGGATCAAAGAGATATCCGATCAATTCCTTCCGATGAAATCCCCGAATGTGACGGCATTATCGGCGGACCGCCCTGCCAAAGCTGGAGCGAAGCAGGTGCTCAACGCGGAATTAATGATGACCGCGGAAAATTATTTTATGAATATATCCGCATTTTAAAAGATAAGCAACCGAAGTTTTTTGTTGCCGAAAATGTATCCGGTATGCTTGCGGATATCCATCGGGATGCCGTTAAAAATATTTTGCAAAGTTTTGAGGATGCAGGATATAACGTATCCGTAACGCTTGTCAATGCCGTCAATTACGGTGTTCCACAAGATCGTAAAAGAGTATTTTATGTCGGAATCCGCAAAGATCTGAATATCACCTTTACGTTTCCGCAACCGCTGAAAGCTAGCTATACGTTGAAAAATGCGATCTGGAATCTAAAGGATACGGCGATCCCCGCCCTGCCCTCCAATAAAACCAATGGTACAAATTGTAAAATAAGCAATCATGAATATATGATCGGTGGATTTTCAACGATTTATATGTCACGCAACAGAGTGCGTTCATGGGAAGAACCATCTTTTACCATTCAAGCAGGCGGTCGTCATGCGCCCATTCATCCGCAAGCACCTAAAATGGTCATGATCGATAAAAATAAGCGTGAATTTGAAAAAGGAAAAGAAGCCCTGTACCGTCGGTTAAGCGTAAGAGAATGTGCTCGTATACAGACTTTTCCAGATTCTTTTGAATTTATTTATACAGACGTGGCAGACGGATATAAAATGATCGGCAATGCCGTTCCCGTAAACTTAGCGTTTTGTATCGCCAATGCATTGAAAAATTTATTTGATTCCTGATTTTTCGCAGAACTCTGCCCTGCACCTGCCAAGAGATATTTATCCCTTGGAACCCGATGTGGTGCAATCCTTCCGGCATTTAAAATCTTCCAGAATCTCATATGCCCACCAATTTGCTTCTATTTCAAGGCTTCGGTCCGTTCGGTTTTTATCCTCTGCAAAAAACCATTGAAAATAATGTGTCAATTCATGCAAAAGCGTCAACAGCACGTCATCGGTCTGCCAATGTTTCCATATCTATCCCGCGACCGCGATCTGCGGATACACTTTCTTTTTGGCATAGAGGTTTTCATTGTCATAAAAGATGCCATAATAGATATGCCCATCTTTTTCGGAATGATATCTTCTGTGATCAGTAACGGTAATATTGACTCTGATGGGAAAGTAATAAATTTTTCTGAGATATCGGATAAGCAGATCCATCTGTTCGCGGAGTAAGGGGTCGATCGTTTGAGCGTAAGTAATCCGTATTCCCGTTGCGCGCGCTGAATATTCCAAACATTCCGAGCAGTATTTGCGCTCGATCCAGATATATGGAAAATCAAAATCGCTCATATGTACTCCTTTCGTCATATCGTATATTGTCAAAAAATCGCCCGATGGGCGATTCAGTGTGTCGATAAAGTCGGTTTCAAAATTTGTCTTCGGCATTTTTAACAAAAGAAAAACTTTTTAAAAGCCTCTCACTTCGGGAGAGGTGTCAACGTAGTTGACGGAGAGGGTATTTTCAGCATATATTACCGCCCTCTCACCCGACTTTCGTCGGGAGCTCTCCCAAAGGGCGAGCCTTTATAATAGGTATCTTTTTGAGTTTTTTGTGCAACTTTTTATTTTCAATTTTTCTACATAGCTTTTTCGACAGGCTGAATCGCCCGATGGGCGATTTTTGTTTTTATAGATTTTTGTTTTTATAGGATTTTATAAACAAGTGCTTCCCTTTCGGGTTGTGTTTCGGAACAAGAGAGTGCGTTGCGGAACATCGTTTCGGCATCCTTGATTTTGTCTTTTCGATTGGTATGCAAAACGGCAAGGGTTTCGCCTTTTTGCACGGCATCACCTGTTTTTTTAATAAGTATGATGCCCGCTGTCATATCGATGATATCTCCTTTTTTCTCTCTGCCCGCGCCAAGCATCGTTGCGGTCTTACCGATGGTTTCGGTATCCATATGGGAGATATATCCGTGGGATTCGGCTTTGATCTCATGGAGAAATGCGGCAGTCGGGAATTTTTCGGGATGATCGATATACGAAACGTCACCGCCTTGAGCGGAAACCATTTCTCTGAATTTTTGTAATGCAGCTCCATCAAAAAGTGCTTTTTCGCATTGTTCTCTCATGATCTCCACAGGCTCATGCAAAGCAAGAGAAAGCATCTGGGAAGCTAAAACGAGTGAAATTTCGGTCAGATCGGAAGAACCTTTTCCGTTCAGGACGGAAATGACTTCTTTGATCTCCAGAGCGTTGCCGACTGCATGACCGAGGGGGATATTCATATTGGAAAGCACGGCTTTCATATTTCTGCCGTTTGCTTTACCAATGGCAACCATTTTTTCTGCCAAGTTTTCCGCTTCATGAATCTCTTTCATGAAGGCACCGCCTCCGACTTTTACGTCAAGGACGATAGATTTTGCGCCCGCTGCCAATTTTTTTGACATGATGCTGGAAGCGATGAGCGGAATGGAATTTACCGTTGCAGTCACGTCACGGAGTGCATATAATTTTTTATCAGCGGGGGTGAGATTTCCCGATTGGCCGACGACGCAAACACCGTGTTTTTTGACGATCGCAAAGAAATCATGCATAGGAATTTCCGTTTGAAAATCGGGAATGGATTCCAATTTATCGACCGTACCGCCCGTGAATCCAAGTCCTCTGCCCGACATTTTTGCAACGGTTCCGCCGAGAGCCGCGACAAGTGGTGCAACGATCGGTGTCGTCTTATCTCCGACACCGCCCGTACTATGTTTATCGACCGTCGTTTCTCCGAGAGAAGAAAGATCGGTCATATCGCCTGAGCGTGCCATCAGCTCTGTCATATCGGCAAGTTCGCGGTCGTTCATTCCTTGAAAACAAACTGCCATCAGCCATGCGGAAATCTGATAATCGGGAATTTCTCCGCGCACAACCCCATTGATAAAAAATGCAAGTTCTTCTTTCGTATGTGAAAATCCTTGTTTTTTCTTTTCGATCAAATCAATTATTCTCATAAACTCCCTCCCGCTTTTCTTTACGGAAAGAAAAGCTTGGCAAAAGAAACGCTCTGTGGTTCCTCTGACTTTATTTTTGTTTGATTTTTTTATTTTACAATATCTTTTTATGCATCCAATTCTACCGCCATACCGAGTGCGATCTCCATCATTTGCGTATAAGCGGTTCTGCGTTCTTCCGTGGTTGCGTATTCATGACGGGTCAGATGATCGGAGATCGTACAGATCGCAAGTGCATTTTTATGAAGACGTGCCGCATTCATATAAAGTGCTGCCGCTTCCATTTCCACGGCAAGAACACCCATTTTGATCCAGCCTTCATTGACGTTCGGATCATCATGATAGAAATTATCTTCAGAAAGAATATTACCGATATGAAGCGGAATACCGAGTTTTTCCGCAACCTGATCGGCTGTTTTGAGGAGTTTATAACTTGCGATGGGAGCAAACGTACCGGCAAGATGATATTGGGATGCAAAATTGGAATTGGTACAAGTACCCATACCGACCACAACGTCTTTCAGGCGGAGTTCATCGGAAAACGCACCTGCCGTACCGATACGGATAATATTTTCAACGTCAAATTCTTTAAAAAGTTCATAACTGTAAATTGCCATGGAAGGCATACCCATGCCGCTTGCCATCACGGAAACTTTTACGCCTTTATAAGTACCCGTATAACCTTGGATACCGCGGACGTTATTGACGAGCACGGGATTTTCAAGATACTTTTCTGCAATGAATTTCGCACGGAGCGGATCGCCCGGCATTAAAACGGTTTTGGCGAAATCGCCTTTTTCTGCTGCAATATGAGGTGTTGCCATAATTCAAAATTCCTTTCTTATATATCTTTGATTTGTTCTTTCATCATTTTTATGATTTTGCTTGTGCCAAGACGTTCCGCACCTGCTTTGAGCATCATTTCCGCATCTTCCAAAGAAGAAATACCGCCTGCGGCTTTGATCTTTAAATTCGGGGATTTATGTTTTGCAAAAAGCTTGATATCTGCAAGCGTAGCACCGCCGCCGGAAAAGCCTGTACTTGTTTTGATATAATCTGCACCTGCCGCTGAAACGATACCGCACATACGGATCTTCTCTTCTTCTGTCAAAAGACAGGTTTCAACGATGACTTTCAGGATTTTGCCTTCACAAGCATTACGGACAGCTTTGATTTCAGATAATAATTCATTGAAGCGGTTATCTTTTACCCAACCGAGATTGATAACCATATCAATTTCATCCGCGCCGCGTGAAATTGCTTCTTTGGTTTCATATACTTTAACTGCGCTTGAAGAATATCCATTCGGGAAACCGACTACCGTACAAATTTTGATCTTCCCGCCGACGTAATTATTTACAAGTGCAACGTAAGACGGCGGAACACAAACCGATGCGACACCAAATTGTAATGCTTCATCACAAAGTGTTAAAATATCATTTTTTGTGGCTGTGGGAGAAAGCAACGTATGATCTATTGCTGAAAGAATTTTTTCTGTTTTTATCATTATCAAATACCAGCTTTCTTTTTAAGTATTGATTATTGTTATAATAATTATAGCCTAAAAATAAAAATATGTCAACAAAAACACCCTGTTCTGATACAGATTTTATGCATTTTAAAAAAATATCAAAATTTTTCAAAAAATTTCAAAAAAGGTATTGACAAATTCGAAACAATGTGCTATTATGTATGAGCAGGCAACCGATGGGGCGCCACCAAGCCGGAATGGCGAAATTGGTAGACGCACGGGACTTAAAATCCCGCGGGACTAACATCCTGTGCCGGTTCGATCCCGGTTTCCGGCACCATATATCGCGGAGTGGAGCAGCTTGGTAGCTCGTCGGGCTCATAACCCGAAGGTCGCGTGGTTCAAATCCCGTCTCCGCAACCAAACCAAAACGTCTCAGTTGAGGCGTTTTTCTTTTTTTCTCCTTAAAAATCAAGCAAGTAACAAGGTTTTTCCCGTTCAGTCATCATTCAGCCTATTTTCCGTCTATTGACAGGTAATGCCGTTTCGTTCCGTCTTTTTGGGCGTCATTTGGGCGTCATGACGGCGAAAATGCAAATTTTTTCTGAAAACGAAGTCGTCGCCGTCGTCATTTTCGGTCGTCATGAAAATAAAATCTTCCCTATTCCCCGCTATTAAAAATAGCAAAACGGAAAATCCCCAAAAATTTTTTTGAATACGGGAATCAGAAAAATCAACTACGTCAAGGAAAATTCCTCAGAAACCCCAAATTCCCGCTTCTTTTTGGCAGAGTGAGCAAAAACAAAAATTTTCTTTTCTGTTCCTTTCTTGTCATTCTGTATCTATGACCGATGGTCATTTTCTGAAATTCCCTGTACTGATGCACCTTTTCTTGCTCGCCTTATACTTTTTTGACGGCAAGATGACGGCGTACCTTTTTTAGGGCAAAGAAAAAACACCGTTTTTCAGGCGGTGTGTGAATCATCTTATATTATGATTTTCAACAGCAAGTGTATTAAGCTTGCTTTATTTTTTTACTTAATTAAACAAGATACCGTCGATCTTCTCACCAGCATCTCTGTTCATACTGGGTAAGCTATGAGTGTAAATATTCATAGTAACGCTGATATCAGAATGACCAAGTCTTGTCTGAATGACTTTAGGACTCACACCCGCACTTAACATTGCTGTCGCACAGGTATGACGTAGATCATGGAGTCTGATTTCTTTTAAGCCGTGATTCTTACGGAAACGAATCCATTTTTGAGTCAAGGAATCAGGACTGAATCCTTTGCCGTTCTTCTGACGAATGACAAGGTTACTGTCAATAAAGTCCCCACCCATCGCTTTTTTATCAGCCTTGTAGCGTTCATATTCTTCTGAAAGCAAGGTGTGCAGATGTTCACCGAAGTAGAGATCACGAAGTCCTGCTTGACTTTTAGGTGCTTTTGTAATCTTATCACCACCCGCTATCACACGGTTTTTTGTGATGTGAATCACGGATTTTTCAAAGTCTATATCAGACCATTCCAAAGCGGCAATTTCACCTCTGCGAAGTCCAAGAGAAATTTCAAGAACTACAAAAAGGTACATATCTGTATTTTTGCATACCTCTAAGAGATGTTCGATTTCCTTGTCATCGTAGACTTCCGCCTGATACTTTATTAGCTTCGGAAGTTCCACGCCTGTGCAAGGATTTTGGGGTATCATATTGAGTAATACCGCCTTATCTAACGCCGCTTTGAGATTTAAGTAGACATTTTTTACTGACTTTGGAGCAAGGTTTTCTTCTTTGGAAAGTGCATTCACCCACTGCTGAACCATCGATGTTTGCAAGGATTTCAAAGGGGTACTACCGAGATAGGGGTTCAGCTTTGTACGGATTCTTTCAACGTAATTTGCTCTTGTTGTTGCTTCTATGTTAGGCAAATAGAGTTCCAGCCATTCAGCCATCCAGTCAGAGAGTTTTAATGCTGATGGTTTTGCTATGATACCGCTACCATCAATTTCAGCTTTCATACGGGAAAGTACAGCCTCTGCTTCTCTTTTTGTGCCGTTAACGGTCTTATAGAAACGCTGACGCTTGCCTGTGAGGGGGTCTTTTTCTGACTCTACGATGAGCTGATACGAGTTCTTGCCATCTTTCGTCTGTCTTTTGCGGATATGTCCTGTCGACATTTTAATTCCTCCTTTATAGTAAGTGTAATTATAATATATATTTATAGAAAAGAAAAGCACGTTGTTTATGATATAGAAATGATTTTTTTGCCCTTTTGAGCAATAAATGCACGGAATTTCTCCTCTGACACACGGTACTGATTGCCTATTTTTATGTAGTCAATGCCACTATATTTAATGAAATCAAGTGCTGAATGATAGGAGATTTTGAGAATTTTTGAGATATCAGCGGCGGTAAGTAAGGTAGGAAAATCATTCATCGTGGCTTTCCTCCTTGGACTCAAAGACATAAAATACGAATACCTCTTCTGATTTCTTTGTGAAGTCAATCTTTCGAGTGCGAGTATTTCTGCCTTTTTCGTAATCAATCAAGCCTTTCTCTTTCCATACCGCTACGCATTGCACCTTGGTATATCCGCCTTTTTTGAGTAAATCATTAACGATATTCTGACGTACGAGATATTTACCAACGATTTTTTTACCTGATGAATAAAGTTCATCTTCGATTTTCTCATATCTTCCCCACACAGTAAAATGCGTTTGAATATCATTGGAGTTGCCCTTCTGATAGAAATTGGCAGAATTTGCAAAAAACTCCTTCATCAGGTAATCATAACTATCGAGAGAAACCTCCATGTTATTGTCAGTATCTTCCAGATAATTGCAAAAATACTCTACGATACCTTCAACATCAAATTCAAGATTCAAGGCTTCTTTTGCGATTTCAGCAGTAGTCAAATATAGTGCGGGGAACGTATCAATAAACTTTTCTTTGAAACTTACAGTAGGAAGAATCTCACGAAGCACTCTTTTCCAATGTTCGTATTTGGGAACTACATAGTCGATGCCGCCATTATCAAGAATACACTTCGCTAAACGGGGTGCAATTCTGCCATTGTTCTTCATACAGGTCTGTTTAATCTTATCAGAATGTTCAGGAGAAACGGTGAGCTTATCCTTGATTTTCAGAACACGGTTGTAAAGACCTTCGAGCTTTTTGCCGCATTTTTCAAACAGAGAAAATTCTCCTGTGGTAATAATCGTGCCTTTGAATCCCGCTTGCTCATAAACTTGCATCTTATCATTATATCGAGATTTACTGCCGCCATCATACATATTAAAGATCGTCTGCGTGAGATCATCCCCTGTGTACTTTCCGAGTTCATCGATGATGATAGGTACACCGATGTTACCAGAAAGTTTACCGATGAGTGCATTTTCAGTGCTGGAGAAGCTCTGCAAAAGACTGATTTTTTCCACAGAATTGCCATTCTCCCACACGGTTTTTGCCGCCATAAAAGGATCTCCAGCTACGCTTGCCGCTAAGAAAGCCGCCGTTGTTTTACCTGCACTTGAAACAGCACAGAGGTGCATAATGCCATTACCAAGCGGATATTTAAAACCAAGAATACCCGCTGTGATTGCTGACATTGAGCACAACAGTACAATGGAGAGAGGGGTATGGGGTAGCACTTCTTCCCTTGCCATCGTAACCCAATCTGCAAGAGTTCCTTTAGGAGTAATGAAGTAATTACCTGTATATTCACCTTTCAGAACCCTATTCTCCGTAATTAAAGAGCAAGAACGATAGCACAAAATCATACTACCGTCATCGCTGACTCTTGGTGTATGAAGCCAGCCTAAATTTTCGTAAGAATAATGGATGCCAAAATTTTGAAGAACCTCATCTTCCTGTTGCGTAATGCTCTTACAGAAGGCAGAGTATTCCTTGCGCTCTACATCCATACCAGCAGTAGCAAGATCAGTACATGAGTTGGGATCACTAAGCTTACCACGAGAGATCGTATAAGTTAAGGGTTCCATGCCGTAATCATAGCCAAGAACAAAATCATACTTAACCTTTTCAACGGATTTTACAATCTTTTCAAGCTTTACCGCCTTGCCGATGGGATCAAAAAAAGTATTGCCGTTTTTCTTTGTGATTAGTTTACCATAGTAACCATTTTGGATTGAGATATTTGACATTTTGAATGTCCTCCTGAATTTAAATTTATTTGCCATAGTAGCTTATTGCCCTATTGCAATTTCAGTATATCACATCCGATTTTCATTGTAAATTCGCAGAAAAACCAAAAATTTTTCAAGAAGTCGAATGACGATCCTTGCCAAAACGGGTTACGCATTTCTTTTATCAAGGAAAGAGTCATGAATTTTTTGTGCATTTTGCACAATCATAATTTTTTCATCAAAAAAGTTTTTTTCAGAATTTTAGATATATATTATTTCTTTAATGGATACAGGATTTCATTCTGTATCACTTTTTATATAGGAGGCTCACCATGCTTTACCCCATCGGCACTCACCGTCAACTGCAAGCAATCAAAGAAAAAATTCCCGCTCTTGTCTTGAAACAGATTTCCGATGTCATTGAAGGACTGGATAATCTTTATGGCAAAGAGCGGGATTTTTATGATGTAGGCGGTTATATTATTTTTGCAGAAACCCGTGAAGATATTTTTCAGTTTCAGAATGAGATTTTAGATTACACAGCACATCCTTGTGAATGGCATTACGCTATTGATGACTATATCTCTATCTTATTTCTCTTGAATAATGATTTTACGGTTACTTTGATTGCTCACAAAACCATTACACCCAAAGAAATTTTGGAGGACTCATAATGAATACGATTTCAACAACACTGACAACCACCGCTGTATTTTCCGATGATGGCAAAAAACGTTATCTTCTCAAAAAAGTTTGGGATAGTCAAAAACCAAGTCTTGCAATCATTATGCTTGTACCCAGTGAAGCATCGGGAATTGAACTTGATACCACAACCTTACTCGTTTTGAATAATGCTTCCCGTTTAGGTTATGGCAGTATCCATATTCTTAATCTTTTCGCAACACTTGGCGATTTTAATTTGAAATCAGCAGAAGATACTGACAAAGAAAATCTTGAAATGATCGTTAAAACGGCAAAAGAAGTCGATACTCTGATCTATGCCGCAGGTGTAGGCAAAGCTACCAATAAAAGCTTTATCAAACGGCAAAATCAGATTTTAGAATCATTGATTCCGTATACCAACAAATTGAAGTGCTTATCAAGTAAAGATGGTACTTCCCGTTTTCAACATCCCTTATCTCCATCTGTCCGTACTTGGTATTTATCAGATATGACAATCAAGGAATTATTGAAAAGTGATGCGATCACTACCATTGAAAATCCACTCAAAAAAAGAAAAACTTCCGCAAAAAAGTAAAGAAAAAGCTCCTCACAGTTTTTGGGCTGTGAGGAGTTTTCACTCAGGAACATAGAAAACCATAGGGGTTTGTGTGTTCCTTTTTATTTAGTTGCTTGAACCAATTTGAAAAAAGTGCAATTACATTTTCTACAAGGAGGACATCTATCGCCCTTCACACAAGTAACCTTATTTCTGCACATAATGCATTCATAGATTCCTGATTGAGGCACTTTATTGCCTGTACCGATTACTGACATTTAATCAAAATCCTTTCTCGAAATAATTAAAAACCATCTGTTACATCAACACTTGTAACATAGCCCAATGTATCTTCAAGGAAAAGATAAGACAAGTCTTCGTGTCCTACTATATTGCCATTTCTATCATAGACAAATACTTTGAACGAACCGTAATGAGTAGCACCAGAAGAACTATTTAACAATTTCCACTTTCCGCCTACTTTTTTTACATAGCCATCAACGCTTAGACAGCTTTCGTCATCGTTAAGTATGACCATTTCTTTTGCTATATTGCCAGAGTAGGCAAAATTTTCACCGATCCATTTTCGAAAAGATTTACGAAGTAAGCCACGTGGTGTATACTGAGATGTGCCTTCGTGGGGAAGTTCCAATTCTTTTGAAACATTCATTTCAATGGTTTCAAGATGGTTTCCCGGACCTTTCACACGTGCTGTTCCTCTCCAGGTAGAGCCGATTTCAAATAATTCAAAAGTTTCACATTTTGCCGTATACCGCTTGTCTCCCTGTAATTCGCCAAAAACATCAGCAACCTCAAACAAGAAATCAAATAATCCCACAGCAACCACCTCTTACATTAAGTATTTTTCAATAACATCTTTCTTGCTTCTTACAGTTCCATCATATAATGTATTAGTCTCTATATAATCAGGATAGTTCAACATTCCAAAATAACAGAAAAAATTACCTATTTCACAAACTTTATCCGTACTACCATTTTGAATATCTTCTCTAACCCGATCTATAAGTTTTTTATCGTTATAGATAGTATAAAAATCATACAACTGATTCGTTTTTGTTGTTTCTCTGCCATCATCATCAGTTTTTTTAATTTTTTGAATACTACCCTTAACCTTTAAAATCCAGCAACAATAGCTTTCTTCTGTATAAGTTACTATTGTATCAGAATAATTAAGTCGAGCAAAAAAACCGCTTGGTTTAGGTTGAGGATTCTTTTTCGTATGCTTTACTGAAAAAGTAACCTTTTTTTCTTCAAGACCTACTACATCATCTGCATGAATAATATCACCATCGAATAGTAAAATCTCACTTGCCATTTTATTCACACCTTTCTTCTTCGTTAATTATTTTTAGATTTACTCCTCCAAACTATCTTTAATCATCCTTCTGACCGTTTTTTCAGAGTAACCGTATTTTTTTGCAAGTTCACGAATATTTGTGCCATCATATTCTTTAATGACATTCGTTTGTAACCGTCTTGCATTAAACAAATGGATAGGGAATGTAATCTGTTGACCCTTATACATTTGATAGATAGCGATTGCTGTATCCATTCCTAATGCTGCACCTATCTCACGGTAGACATCATTAAAAAGTTCAGATTCATTGGTATCCATTTGAAGCACATCCTTTCTATTATTGATTTTAACAAATTCTGACAAACCTCGCAAGTCCCGCAGTCCTTGCGTTTGTCCCAACAAAAACAAAAATTCCTCATTCTTCTTTACAGAGAGAGAATGAGGAATCTGCTGTTTTTTTATGTTATTTTTATTTTTTTGCAACGATTGCAGAACAAGCGGGATTTTGGGGTTTTCAGGATTTTAAGATGTTTTTTGCTTGGATTTTCTCAGGATTTCAGGCAATGGTTTTACCCCAAAACTGTGGGAAATTTTATGGCAAATCCCGTTTGAGTGCAGAAAAAAGACAGCTTTATTTCGTGTTGTTTTTAGAGAGAAGTCGTCATCTGGTCGGCACAGACGTCAAAGAAATTCTCGAAACTCCTTGCCAGCGCTGGATTTTCTGACATTCTTTTCCATTTCTCATAACCCGAAGGTCGCGTGGTTCAAATCCCGTCTCCGCAACCAAAAAGAAAAGTCGCGTACGAAAGTACGCGATTTTTGTTTTTGTACTATTCATTATTCAATATTCATTATTCATTTTATCTTCGCGACTTTTCTTAATGAATAATGAATATTGAAGTCGCTTCGCTGATGAATAATTGAAGTAACTGATCTTCTATTGACAGGTAATGCCGTTTCCGTAGTCAAAAAATCTAAAAACCAGAAAGGCAGTAAAGTGATGAAAAAAGATTACGATAAATATATCTCTCCGCAAAATAATCCAAAAATCAATGATAAATGTCTGATACATCTGCTTTCAAACAGTTTTTTATCATCAATCTGATCGTTTTTGCGATCTTATTGCCGGATATCCGCATATGGACTTTAGAAATTGCCCTTGTTTTCTTGGGCTATACCATTGTTCTGTTTTTCGATAAAAGAAAAAGCGAATGGACTTTGGGAAGTATTATTTTGCGTATTATCATTTTTTTGACGGTTTCCATCGGTTATATATTTGCATTTAAACTGTATTTTTGTTTGATCGTGATCGGTACAGAAATCACGATTTCCGGTTTGATATTTTATATTTGCAATTTGCTAAAAGATAAAATTTCAAAATAACCATAAATTTTGGACCAACTGAGTCATTTTTATACCACTCGAGTCAAAACGCTTGTATTTTGAAAAAATATCTGTTATACTGTAAGCGAAATAAAACAAGAAGGAAGGAAAACGCATGAAAAACTTTACTCCCGAAATGATCGAAAAAGCAAGAGCAATCGGCTCTGTACGAGAACTTCTGACATTGGCAAAAGAAAACAACATTGAAATGACCGAAGAAGAAGCAAATGCTTATTATCTGCAGCTCAACCGCACGATGCGCGAGCTTTCCGATGACGAACTGAACGACGTATCCGGCGGCGGTTGTTACGGTTCGGGCGGAAGATTGATCGTTACGATCTTACATTCTTGTGATGACTGGACCTGTGCTCGATGCGGACGTGAATTTACCAAAGTAAAAGTCCGTGATTGGCAATATCCTGCTGACCACCCGAATGCATATACATGGGGGTTGGCTCATCCCCGTATGAACCATTGTGACTTCGTGATGGATGAAGATGCGTGGGTATGCAAAAATTGCAAACATATGTCTTATGAAAGCGGCATCTGGTACTGCAATCATCCAAACCACCGCAAATAATCATTGAGAAATCATCGGAGACTTTTCCATTGGAGAAGTCTCCATTATTATTTTATAAAGGATTTTCATTGACAACGTATGCGGAAATTGTTATAATATGTTCATCAAAATACAGAAAGCGTGGCAATATCATGAACAACAAAATCAAAAGATTGAAATATGCCTGTTACAGTGCAAACGTAACGATGTCTGTGGTCGGAAATCTTTCCCCCGTTCTGTTTCTTACGTTTCGTTCCTTATACGGAATATCCTATTCATTGTTGGGACTTCTTGTCCTCATCAATTTTGTGACACAATTGATCGTTGATCTGATTTTTTCATTCTTTTCACATAAATTCAATATCTCCAAAACGGTAAAATCCATTCCGTTGATCTCGGTTTGCGGTTTTCTCATCTATGCCCTTTGGCCGTATTTTCTGCCCGATCTGGTTTATACGGGTCTTGTGATCGGAACGATCGTATTTTCTTCTGCCAGCGGACTTTGCGAAGTTTTGATCAGTCCCGTGATCGCGGCAATTCCCTCTGATGATCCCGACAGAGAAATGAGTAAGCTTCATTCAGTCTATGCTTGGGGCGTTGTTTTCGTGATCGTTGTCAGCACGGTATTTTTACTTTTGGCGGGAAATGAAAATTGGCAATGGCTTGCCCTCGGTTTTATGCTCATTCCTCTGATTTCAGCTTTTCTTTTCGCAAAGAGCGAGATTCCGCATATGGAAACACCGACACAGACCGCCGGCGCATGGAAATTGCTTTGTAATAAAGGTGTATGGCTTTGTGTATTTGCGATCTTTCTCGGCGGCGCGGCTGAATGTACAATGGCGCAATGGAGTTCGGGTTATCTGGAGCAAGCCTTGGGAATCCCGAAGCTTTGGGGTGATCTTTTCGGTGTCGCGGTGTTTTCCGTCATGCTTGGTTTGGGACGTTCTCTCTATGCGAAGATCGGAAAAAATATCGGAAAAGTTCTCACACTTGGTGCTGTCGGTGCAACGCTCTGCTATTTCACAGCGTCTGTTTCAAGCATCTCTTGGATTGGTCTTATCGCTTGTGCATTCACAGGCTTTTGCGTTTCCATGCTCTGGCCCGGAAACCTTGTCGTTGCTTCGGACAGATTTCCAAAAGGCGGTGTCTTTATCTATGCGATGATGGCGGCGGGCGGCGATCTCGGCGCATCGGTTGCGCCGCAGCTTGTAGGAATGATTACGGATGCTGTCATAGCCAATCCTGACGCGATCGACCTTGCCACAAAGCTTGCCCTTACACCCGAACAGTTAGGCATGAAAATGGGTATGCTCTGCGGTATGGTCTTCCCTCTCATCGGTATTTTTATTTATCTTTTCATCTGGAAAAACAAACGCAAAACTTCAGAATCCTGACATACAGAAACGGAGGAATTTCCATGAAACTTGCAACCACAACGGGCGATTTTTTTGCCTACACAAATTCTCAAGCAGAATCTCTCACACATATCCGCAAAGCAGGATTTCGCTATGCAGACTATAATTTCGGTTCTGATCATAATTTAAAAAACGGCGTTTATTCCGATGATTATGAAAATTATTTTGCACAGATTCGGGAAACGACCGAAAAATTGGATATCAAACTGATCCAAGCACACGCACCGATGGGCAAACCCTTAACGGACGGCGGACTTTTGCTTACCGATACGCTTCGCTGTGTGGATGCCTGCGGCGCATGGAATATCCCCAATCTCGTCGTACACAGCGGCTATACACGCAGACTTTCCCCCGAACAAACCTTTGAAGAAAACAAGAAATTTTTCATGCCTTTGCTGGAACGTGCGGAAAGATACGGCGTAAATATCCTCGTTGAAAATTTCAATAAAATGTGTGTGGACGGTCTTTATTGGATCGATAACGCACCCGATCTGCTCCGCATGATCGAATGTGTGGACCATCCGTTATTTCATGCCGTTTGGGATACGGGTCATGCCAATATGCAGGAGATGCCGCAGGATGAAGCACTCCGTATGCTTGGCGATCACGTCCGTGCATTGCATATTCAAGATAATATGGAAGATCAGGACAGCCATCTCGTTCCGTTTCTCGGAACGATGAATATGGATGCGGTGATGACGGGGCTTCTCGACATCGGATATAACGGCTATTTTACTTTTGAGGTCGGAAGTTTCTTTACGCCTGCCGAAAAAAGACGGCAGTATACCCGCGATACCCGTCTGGCAACAGTGCCTATCGAGCTGCGCGATGCCTTTGAACGCTATCTTTATGAGCTTGGAAAATGCATCCTTGAAAAATACGATTGCTTTGAAGAATGAAGGAGAGTATCTCTATGTATAAAGCCAAAATGATGATCGTGATGCGCCGTGACCTCAAAATGCGCAAAGGCAAGATCGCCGCACAAGCGGGACACGCTTGTATCGACGCGATATTGACCGCGCTGAAAAAAGAAGACCGTCTGAATGATCTTGAAATGACAGACGATGGCATGGACTTGCACACCGAAAATCCGGATGAAACACCTTTGACAGAATGGTTTCATTACGGTTGCGCGAAAATATGCGTATATGTTGATTCCGAAGAAGAATTATTGGCGATCGCGGAAAAAGCAAACGAAAAAAATATCATTGCCTCCGTCATCACCGATGCAGGTATGACGGAATTTCACGGTATTCCGACGAAAACCTGTCTTGCGCTTGAACCTCTGCCTGCTGAAATTGCCGATGAACTCACGGGAAAACTGCCGTTATATTAAAATTTATTCCAAAAATTCTCTTGAAAAATCCTCCGCAAAGTGATATGATTAACAGCATATCAAACACAACGGAGGATTTTTTATGCCCGGAATCGGAACAATCATCAATTGCCTCGGTATTCTGTCAGGAGGAATCATCGGTCTTATTTTTGGGCGTTTCATGAAAGAAAATATACAGGATGCGCTT
Organism: Clostridia bacterium; assembly: GCA_017472285.1. Taxonomy (GTDB): domain Bacteria; phylum Bacillota; class Clostridia; order Oscillospirales; family CAG-272; genus QALR01. Next base: position 59,521 of record JAFUQQ010000034.1, read on the forward strand.
ACCAAGGTCTGTGGTATCAGTACGCTTTTTATTGCCATATCAGGTGCGCTTGAAAAAATGCTGACCGTCAGTAAAAATGGTGCTATCGGAAGCGGCGGTTCGATGTTGATCGTCATTTGTCTTGCTTTGGGTACGCTCGTCGGTGAACTGATCGATATTGAAAAAGGATTTGAATGTTTTGGCGAATGGCTCAAAAAGAAAACGGGAAATGCCAAAGACAAGAGCTTTGTGGAGGCGTTTGTAACAGCTTCTCTGACGGTCTGTATCGGCGCAATGGCAATCGTCGGTTCGATTCAGGACGGTATTGAAAAAGATCCGTCCATCCTGATGACGAAAGCGATTCTTGACCTGATTATCATTGCCGTTATGACTTGCGCGATGGGAAAAGGCTGTATCTTCTCATTGATTCCCGTCGCTGTTCTGCAAGGCAGTATCACGCTTCTTGCAAGTCTTTTAAGTCCTCTGATGACGGATGAGGCACTCGCCAATCTCTCACTTGTCGGCTCGGTACTGATCTTTTGTGTCGGTGTCAATCTCGTTTGGGGTAAAAAGATTCGCGTTGCCAATATGCTTCCCGCAATCCTCCTTGCTGTCATCGCCGCATTTCTACCGATATAAATATTTTTATACTTCTGTTATTTTTGACGGTTGCTATTTTCCTTGATATATGTTATAATAAGAATGAATCTACGATTGATGAAATCATATAAGGAGGATACCCTATGCGAATCATCTTTGTACGCCACGGACATCCCAATTACAGATTGGATTGCCTAACCGAAATCGGTCATCTGCAAGGAAATGCCGTTGCAGAACGTCTTGCTCATGAAAAGATCGACAGAATTTGTTCTTCCTCTTGTGGACGGGCAAGAGAAACCGCAGAACATATCGCAAAAAAACATGATCTTCCCGTTATCACATATGATTTCATGCGTGAGATCGGTTGGGGTTCTGTTGACGGTACACCGCTCTTTCAGAACGGACATCCTTGGTTTATCATCGATGCCATGATCGAAAACGGTGAAAATCTCCATGATCCCGATTGGGAAAAGAATGAATATTTTCGCAACAATGAAGTCACGTTTCACGTCAAAAGAGTCACAAAAGGCTTTGACGAATGGCTTTCATCCCTTGGCTATCAGCGCGACGGCAATTATTACCGTGTCATAGAGAAGAATACGGAAAACGTCATCATGACGAGCCATGGCGGTGCTTCCTGTGCCGCACTTGCCCATCTCTTTTCCGTACCTTTTCCGCTTGCAACGGCAATGTTCAGTGCCAATTATACGGGTATCACCATCGTGACGCTGAACGGTGAAACCGGTCAGCTTACACTTCCCCGTTTTGAACTCATGAATGATGCCAAACATATCGAGGGCATCGAAGCCGTACAATATTTCGGGAAATAATATATTTCTGCGAAAATCCCGCTTCGGCGGGATTTTCTTTTTTATTTATAGGAAATTGTTCAAAATCGATCTCGCCGTTTTGCTGTACTTTGATACTGAAAAACTACAAAAAGGCAAGCACTCCGAAATGCTGACGCAGTTCGGAAGTCAGCGGCGATTCGGCGCTTTTTTGAAAAAATATCAAAAAAATATCGGAAATTTCTTGACAAACGGCGCGTATATCACTATAATGTTAATGTAATTGTATACAAGAATACATTTCTCATTTTCAAACATCAGCGAGGTGGCTATGATCCATAAAGAAAACGCTTCTTTAGAAGCGAAAGTTTATATCGAATTACAGGATGCCATCCTTTCCGAACAGTTCAAAAAGGGCGAAGCTCTGACGGAAACCGTCCTTTCCGAAAAATTCGGTGTCAGCCGAACACCCGTGCGAAGCGCATTGCAAAGACTTTCTGAGGACGGTCTTGTCAAGATCGTTCCGAACAGAGGTGCGGTCGTCCTTGGCGTTACAAAGGAAGATATCCTTGATATTTATCGAATCCGTATGCGTCTGGAAGGACTTGCATCCGCCATGGCAGCGCAAACGATAACGGATGAATACAAGAAAAAATTGACGGAAACTGTGGAGCTTTCGGAATTTTATCTGCAAAAAAACGATACGGAACATCTCAAGGAATTGGATACCTCGTTTCACCGCATGATCTATGAAGCAAGCGGTAGCCAAACGATTGCACGCATCCTTTCCGATTTGCATCTGCATACAAAAGGATATCGCCGTATCGCACTTGCCGTTCCGGGCAGACTCGAAAAAACAACGGAAGAACACCGTGAGATCCTGAATGCCATTCTTGAAGGCAATGCAGAGGAAGCTGACAGACTCACTTGTGAACATATCGAACACGCGCTTGCCAATATGATGACCGCACTTTCAGATATCGAATAGCGAATAATTTTAGAGAATCTTTTATAAAAATAAAAGGAGAACCAATATGGGTTACACAATCGCACAAAAGATCATTAAGAACCATCTCGTTTCGGGCGAAATGAAGGTCGGAACAGAGATCGGACTTCGTATCGATCAGACACTTACACAGGACGCAACGGGTACGATGGCATATCTTCAGCTTGAAGCGATGGGCATCGAAAGAGTCAAGACAGAGCTTTCCGTTGCTTATATCGACCATAATACCTTGCAGGCAGGCTTTGAAAATGCCGATGACCACCGTTATATCCAGACCGTAACCAAAAAGCACGGCATCCGTTTCTCCCGTCCGGGTAACGGTATCTGCCATCAGGTACATCTCGAACGCTTCTCTGTTCCCGGTAAGACTTTGATCGGCTCGGATAGCCATACACCCACCGCGGGCGGTATCGGTATGCTTGCGATGGGCGCGGGCGGTCTTGACGTTGCCGTTGCGATGGGCGGCGGTACGTATTATATCACGATGCCCAAGATCATTCATATCAATCTCATCGGCAAGCTTTCCGATTACGTCGGCGCAAAGGACGTGATCCTTGAAGTTCTCCGTCTGCTCGGCGTTAAAGGCGGCGTGGGTGCTGTCGTGGAATACGGCGGCGAAGGTGTAAAGACGCTTTCCGTTCCCCAGAGAGCGACCATCACGAATATGGGCGCGGAACTCGGTGCGACAACATCTATTTTCCCCGCAGATGAAACCACACGCGCATTCCTCGCAGCAGAAGAAAGAGAAGCAGATTTTACTCCGATTTTCCCCGATAAAGATGCCGTTTACGACGCGGAATACACCGTTAACCTTTCCGCGCTGAAACCCCTTGCGGCTTGTCCTCATAGCCCCGATAACGTAAAAACCGTCGCAGAGCTTGCGGGAATGCCGATCAATCAGGTTTGTATCGGTTCCTGCACAAACTCCTCCATGCTCGATATGCTGACCGTTGCGGCAATGCTCAAAGGCAAGACCGTACATCCCGACGTGAGCCTTTCCATCTCCCCCGGTTCCAAACAGGTTTATACCATGCTCGCACAGTGCGGCGCACTTGCTGATCTGATCGCAGCAGGCGCAAGAATCCTCGAATGTGCTTGCGGTCCTTGCATCGGTATGGGCTTCTCCCCGAAATCCGCAGGTGTCAGCCTCCGTACCTTCAACCGTAACTTCCTCGCGCGCAGTGGTACAGCAGACGCACAGGTTTATCTCGTTTCTCCCGAAACAGCGGCGGCTTCCGCCATCACAGGTGTTTTCACAGACCCGACAACACTCGGCACAGCACCTGAAATTGCTGTTCCCACGCATTTTGTTATCAACGATAATCTCATTGAAATGCCCGCTTCCGCTGAAGATGCGGCAGAAATCACCGTAGAACGTGGTCCGAATATCAAACCGATTCCCGTCGGCAAAGCACCCGCAGAAGATCTTTCCTGTGAACTCATTCTTAAAGTCGGTGACAATATCACGACAGACCATATCATGCCCGCAGGCACGAAGATTCTGCCCTACCGTTCTAACGTACCGAAGCTTTCCGAATTCTGCTTCACCGTTTGCGATAAAGAATTCCCCGAACGCGCAAAGGCGAAAAACGGAGGTATCATCGTCGGCGGTGTCAACTACGGTCAGGGTTCTTCCCGTGAACACGCAGCTCTCGTTCCGCTTTATCTCGGCATTAAGGCTGTTATTGCAAAGAGCTTCGCGCGTATCCACGTCGCCAACCTCATCAATTTCGGTATCATTCCGCTGACTTTTGCAAATCCCGAAGATTATGACAGAATCAACGAAGGTGATGCACTCGAAATTGCAGGCTTTGCAAACGGTGTCGCAACCTCCGACAAGCTCATCCTCAAGGATACCACAAAGGGTATTGAAATTCCGCTCGTACTCACAGCAACCGAACGTCAGAGAGCCATTCTCGGCGCGGGCGGTCTGCTCAATTACACAAGAGCAAACGGATGATTTTTCGGGGCGACCTCCCCGAATCCCTCTGCAAAAACTTTTATATGTGAAAGGATAATCCCCATGGAAAATAACGAAAACAAGAACTATAAAGAAAAGATCGTTGACGCACTGGATGCCGTAGAAACCGTTGTGACGGCAGGTGTCGCAAAGATCAAGGAAGGCACTGTAAAGGGTGTTGAATTTGTCAAAGAAAATACCGCAAAAGGTGTTGAAAAAGTAAAAGAAACAACGGCAAAGAGCATGGATAAGATCAAAGAAGAAGCGACTCTTGAAGAAGCGGCGCGCAAATTCAAAGAAATTCTCCGCAAACAGCTCGTTCGTGTGGAAGACATGAAAGCACAAGGCGATTTCGTAGATTACAGCGCACTCGACACCATCAAGATCGGTGTTTGCGGCGGCGACGGTATCGGCCCAATCATTTCCGCAGAAGCAAGACGTGTGCTTGAATTTATGCTTGCAGACCTCGTAGAAAGCGGAAAAGTGGAATTCATCACCATTGACGGTCTGACCATTGAAAACCGTATCGCACATAATCAGGCAATTCCCGATGACGTGATGGAACAGCTCAAAGCTTGTCATATCATCCTCAAAGGCCCGACGACCACACCGCAGAAAGGTAGCGGTATGCCCAATATCGAATCCGCAAACGTCGCCATGCGCAAAGCACTTGACCTCTTTGCGAATATCCGTCCCGTCAAAGTTCCCGAAGAATGCATCAACTGGACAATCTTCCGCGAAAATACCGAAGGCGGTTATGCAGTCGGTTCCAGCGGCTTCAACGTAACGGAAGACCTCGCCGTTGACTTCACGATCACCACAAAACAAGGCTCCGACCGTATCGCAAGACTTGCATACGATTATGCAAAGAAGAACGGCTTTACCCGTGTTTCTCTCGTTACCAAGGCAAACGTCATCAAAACGACAGACGGCAACTTCCTTGAAGATTGCCACAAGGTTGCCGATCTTTATCCCGAAATCACAACAGACGAATGGTATGCTGACATCATGACAGCGAAGCTCGTTGACCAGAAGCGCCGCCGTGATTTCCAGGTCCTTCTCCTCCCCAACCTTTATGGTGATATCATTTCCGATGAAGCCGCAGAATTTCAGGGCGGTGTCGGCACAGCGGGTTGTGCCAATATCGGTAAGAAATATGCGATGTTTGAAGCCATTCATGGTTCTGCACCCCGTATGATTACCGAAGGCAGAGGCATTTATGCAGATCCTTGCTCCATGCTCCGTGCTTGTGTCATGCTTCTCTCTCATATCGGTCTTCAGGATCGCGCAGACAAGCTCGAACGTGCGCTTGATATCTGCTCCTTTGAAGAAAAGAAGCTCGTCATCACGGGCAGAGATACGGGCGCAACCTGCGAAGCATTCGGCAACTACGTTATGGAAACCCTTAAGGGTATTATGTAAGTTTCCCGCTTTTCTTTACGGAAAGAAAAGCTAACTTTATTGCTTTAGCAATAAAGTACAAAATGAAACGCTCTGTGTTTCTCTGACTTGTTGTCAGTCAAAATTTTTCATATTCATCTAAAAAAACGAAAAGACAGAGCTGAAGGACTACTTCTCATAAGGATGAACAAAATAGGCAACTTGCGATTTAACAAGTTGCCTATTTGTTTATTATTCGCTTATGATCCACAGAGCAAAAAATCCTACTGTTATAATGATGTGAATAATCGGTAAAAAGCTGATAATGTTTATTTTTTATTTCGAAATGTCTTTATTGCAGAGAAAAGATAGGTCAAGGTATATGTACCTGCAAGTACATAGACACCGTTGCAATTATAGTGACAAACAAAGATTGTTCTATCATAACAGATATGTTTGCAATTGAAATAATAGAACCTAAAATTGTGATTAACGACATTGGTATCGGAAGTGCTTGTAAAATCATAATTGCCCACAACGTCACTTTCTTTTTGATTTTGAAAGCTTCTCACTTCGGGAGAGGTGCCGAGTTTACGAGGCGGAGAGGGCTGATATCTAAGAAAATTATACCCTCTCAGTCAGCGTACGCTGACAGCTCTCCCATAGGGCGAGCCTTCAAATGTCTTATCTTAATGACATCGAACGAAAAGCTCTGTCTTTTTATTGTATTTATTCTTTCGATCTCACGATATCCCCCACACCGTCAAGAACGTATTTCGGGCGATACGGGAAATTATCGATATCTTCTCTTGCTGTCACGCCGCTGAGAACGAGGATGGTATCAATATTGGATTCGATACCTGCGATGATATCGGTATCCATTCTGTCACCGATGAACGCGATATCGGAGCTGTGGCAACCGATCTTTTTCAGACCATGTCGAAGCATCAGAGGATTGGGTTTGCCGACAAAATATGCTTTTTTACCCGTTGCAATTTCAATGGGAGCAACGAGAGAACCTGTTGCGGGCATGATACCTCTTTCCGTTACACCGATGGTATCGGGATTGCAACCGATCAGTTTTGCACCTTTATTGACAAGTTCAATGGCTTTTTCCAATTTTTCAAAGCAATACGTTCTTGTTTCACCGAGAACAACGTAATCGGGATTCACGTCATTCATATAAATTTTCTGATCGTACATTGCTTTGGCAAGCGCAGCTTCACCGATAACGTAAGCCGTACAACCGGGTGCTTGGCTATGCAAAAATTCCGCTGTTGCCATCGCGCTCGTATAAAAATGATCGGCATCCACGGTCAGTCCCATGCGTTCGAGCTTCATACTGAGTTCATGCGGTGTTCTTTCAGGGCTGTTCGTGAGGAATACGAATTTTTTATCGTTTTCGATCATCCAATTCACAAATTCCTTGACACCGTCTAAAATCTGACTGCCGTGATAAATCACGCCATCCATATCGCAGATAAAACCTTTTTTATTCAAAATTTCTTGCATATCGGTTCGCTCCTTTTTCGTTTTGATGATTTTATTATAGCAAAAATGAGAGTATTTTTCAATAATATGATCAAATAAATAAAAAAATTTCTTCAAATCGGTGAGACAATCTACCTCTTTTTTCGACTAATGATTAATAATCAATTGAGAAAGGATAAATATTTATGAAAAAATTGATTGCCCTTATTTTGCTTTCCGCGATGCTTATTACTCTTATATCCTGCAATACGAACAATATCAAAGAAACATCTTCCGCAAATTCTTCGTCAAGCGAAACCGATGATCCCAATCAAATCGATTACTTTTATACAACGGGTTATGTCATTAAAACCGAATCCGCATATTTTTTCGTTGCAGAAGATGAAAACGTATCTTTCTATCATGATCCCATACGTATGAAAAACGATTGGTCCGGCATCGATTTTGACTTTCTGAAAAGCGGCGACTGTGTTCGTATACGTCTTCTTGTCATCCAAGAATCTGCGCCTCTTCAAGCCCCTGTTTATGAACTCGAATTTTTGGGCGAAGGCGCTGAAATCTCCGATGATATCATTGCAGAATTGCAAGGCTATGGCTATATCATTGTCCCTTAATAAATACAAAAAACTGACAGCCCATGAGCTGTCAGTTTTTTACTGCCAAAAATTTTTGCGGTGGGGTCAAAGGGGAACCTCCCCTTCGTTTCTCTTTTAAGATCTTGCACGATCGACAAGCGCGCAAAGATGTCTGCCAACATCATGCGCATAACGCATCGCCGTAGGAATGAATTCTTCGTTCATCGCATTGGAAGCGAACGTATTCAAATTGACTTCATACGTAAAATCGCCTTGATAATCGATCTCACCGAGCGCTTTCGTGATTTCATTCCAATCGATTTTGCCGAGATACGGAAGCGCATGGCGGTCATTGCGATAATCGTTATCGTGAACGTGAAGCGCTTGCAGGCGGTCGTGACCGAGCGCACGGATGAAATCCCACGCCTCATCGTCGCGCACGGGAAGTCCGACGTGTCCGATATCCAGACAAGCAATCATATATTCGCTGTCAAGGGTATCTACATAGCGGATAAATTCGGGAATCTGATTACAGGTATCAAAGGAAATCTGACCGCGCAGAAGCTCGCGCTGGAACATATTTTCGATACCGACCTTGATATTATATTCTTTACAAAGCGGAATCAAAGAGCGGTAGAAAACCATATTTCTCTCAAAAATTTCTTCTTCATGACCTTTATACGTCCAATGATGAAGCGGATGTACAACAGCCACTTTTGCACCGAGCATGGCGGAAATTTCAATGGAACGCTTGATGGACGGAAGAATAAATTCTTCATAAACGACGGGATCTTTCCAATTCTGATAAGAGAACGGTGTGTGCGTTTGCGTGATGGGAAGTCCTGCCGCATCGGCAAGTGCTTTGATTCTTTCCGTTTCCGCACGGTACTTCGTTTCATCGTTCAGAATAAATTTCGGATCGAGCATCGGCTCTAAGCTGTAATCGATGGAATCAAATCCCGCCGTCTTGATGACGGAAAGTGCTTTTTCAAGACCAAGCTTTGTTTCCAAACCGAAAATGTTCATGGTTAAATTCATACTGCACCTCTTTTAAAAAATTTTATTATTTTTTCTTTTTGATAACAAAAATCAAAATGACAATCACGACTGCCGCTATCAGCACCAACACCGTCACGAAAATATAAACGACAGAAAAGATACCTCCGCAGTCCATCGGTTCTTCCAAAGATTCCGAAGTTTCGGTTTGTTCTGTGGTATTAACTGTTTCGGTTCCGGAAGTTGACGTATGCTCCGAGAGTTGCGTTTCCGTTGTTTGTATCGTATCCGATGTTCCGGAGGTTTCTGTGATTTCGGGCGGTGTCGGCACTTCTCCGCTGCCGATCAAATGAAGAAGCGCATCCATGCGCGAAGTGAGATAATAACGCATAAAGCCGAGTGCGGTATCTTTGGTTTCATCGTGTGCCGTTCCATATTCCTTGAACTGCACGAATTTGACGGAAGATTTACGCCCCGCTTGATTCAAAAGCCAGGAATCAGCATCGTATAATTTCCATCTGGTTCTGTCCATCGTCACGGACGGCAAGAGCATATCGACCGTTTTTTCAAGCCATCCGCCTTCGGAAAGATAATCCGTAACAGCAAGATAAGCTTTCGCATACGTATTTTCCACAACTTTTTGGAAATCCTCATGGCACATCAGATTTTTTGCGAAATCACGTTTCAAGTCCTGAAAGACACCGTTCTGCGCCCAAAGATATGCGGTATCCTGACCGAATTCATAATTGAAATTGATATTGCCGAGCGTATTATCCATATCCCAGAGGGACCCCATATAGATCTTTGCGCGTTCGCCGTCCTGATCGGCATCCTTGAAGAAAAACATACTCGAAAGATAAGCATCCCAATTTTTGAGAAGCTCCTGCGCGGTATAGATACCCGCAAAACTTTCCATATCGATATATTCGCTGTAATGAACACCCTTTTGGTTATAACCGTCTGCGGAGAAGATCGCTTCTTCCATATCGGCAAAAAGCTCTGCGATATATTCCATTTCTTCACGGCTCGCGTATTCGGGTGCTTTGACGGTATAGACGTTTCCGTTTTCCGTCACGAAATGGCAAGGCTCAGAAAGACCTCGGTTGGTATCCAATTCAACGATATAACCACCCGTGATATCCTCGGGGGATTTCATACCCGAAGCGTAAGTATAATACGAAAGGATCGAGCGTTCCACGACCTCTCCGCCCGTTTGCTTCGCAATCGAAAATTCGTCGCCCGCTTTTCCTTCGTTGGCATTTTCATTTGCTTTTTCAAGATCGGTGATATCCACGCGGTTGTTATCAACCTGTACTTTTTCCGTTATCATATAAAGACCTCGGTATTCCCCGTCGATATAAAGATTGACAAATCGGTAATCGATGTTGTACGGGATATCAAGTGCATTGCCAAGTTCAAAGGCAAGCGCATTGTGAATCGCGGTCTGATCGGTATAATTGGCAAGCAAGATCCATGTTTTTGCTTTTTCCATACCGAAGATGGCTGTTTTTTCACCGAGCTTGATCTGATACGGCTTTTTCAGATATGTAAAGGTAGCATTGCCGCGCGCTTTGATCTCGCTTTTGGTATCGCCTGTGCGGTCATTGTATTCGACATTGCCATCGGCAGAAAGCATCACGATCTTTGCTTCTTTGTCACGGTTATTTTTATCGGAATCGATATCAGAAATGCCTTTTGAAGTCGCAACGAATACGGAAGGAAGATTTTCTCCGTGATAAAACGTAAAAATTTCATTTTTTCCGTTGTGGCTGAACGTGAAGATATAACATACAGCACCTCTGGCATCGACCGTTTTTGCGGATGTCAAGTCAAGCGTTTCTCCTTTGGAAAGCGTTTTCGTTTCTCCGTTGACGGTATATGCGAGTGTCCCTTCAAAATCAAGCGATACGTTGCGGATATCCACAGAAGAAGGCAGATAAAAAATGCCTTGTGTATGAGAGACCGCAACCGTTTCTCCATCCGGCAATATCTGTATCACAGAAAAACTTTCTGCGGCAAATATCTGCACGGAAAAAAGCAGACAGAAAACGAACAAACAAAGCAAAAATCTGATTTTTTTCATGGCAAGCTCCTTTCATTGAAAAAAATGAGGTTTCGGGATATTTGTTTTTATTATAATATATTTTTCACAAAAAGTCTATGCATTTCATGAAATTTATGATATAATAAGTGCAAATCCAAATTTGATCGGATCACGAAAGGAGCAAAAATCTATGAAGATCGGAATCTGCGGTGCGCCCGAATATTGGGCAGAAATCAGAAAACTCGGTTATGATTATGCGGAAGGATATTTCCGTGGAATTGCAATCGCCGGTGACGAGGAATTTGAAAAAATGCACCGTTATCAGCAAGAAGCGGAACTCCCCGTCGAAGCTGTCAACGGTATCTTCGCGAAAGATATTCCGCTTTATGAAGGTAAAGAAACCAACGGTATCATTGAAACGTATGCGGATAAAGGTTTTTACCGAGCAAAACTGCTCGGCGGTGAGATCACGGTATTCGGTTCGGGTGCGGCGCGCGCCATCCCCGAAGGTATGGAAAAAGAACGCGCAAAAGAACGGTTTGCGGAAGTGCTTTGTCTTTTAGGCAACGTTGCGAAACGCAACGGTATGAAGCTTGCTCTGGAGCCTTTGCGTTACGGGGAAACGAATTTCATCAATACTTTATCGGATGCCGCTCAGATCTGTGAATACGCGGGACATTCCAACGTCGGTATCACTTTGGATTTCTTCCATTTTTACAGCAATGGCGAATCTCTTGCGACCGTTCCCGATGCAAAAAAATATATCATCCATGCCCATCTTGCCCGTCCGAATCCCGACAGAAAAATTCCCGCTCACGAAGATCTTGCGGAATGTCGGAAATGGGCTGATACCCTACGTTCGATCGATTATGATGAGCGTATCAGTCTGGAAGCTGTTTTTGAAAAAGATTTGATCGGTGATTGTAAAAAAGCATATCCCATCATGCAGATCTTCCGTTGATCTGCCAAAAAGGAGATTTTACTATGAGTTTTGTTGAAAAAGATATGTTGGATATCAAGGAATATCAAGTCTTCGGCAAATTGCCCGATCCGTTTTTATTCAATGACGGCACACGCGTCCAAACGAAAGAAGATTGGAAAAAACGCAAAAAAGAAATGTATAAGACCGTCATTGATCTGCAATACGGTACGATCCCACCGAAACCAGAAGTTTTTCACGTGGAAACACTTTACAAAGGCGGCAGAGGTCGCGCCAATTCTTACCGTATCATAGCAGGCACAAAAGAAAAAACGGTTTCTTTCCGTATGCAAGTCTTTTTCCCGCCACAATACAAATTTGAAAAATTACCCGTGATCGTGGATGGTGATGCTTGTTTCCCTTATTCTTTTGATAAAGATTTTCTGAATATCGCTTTGAAAGAAGGAATCGGTTGGGTATTTTTTGACCGCACGGAGCTTGCGCATGACGTTTTATACGAAGGCAGAAGACAAGGTGCGCTTTATGAGGTTTATCCCGAATATACCTTCGGTGCGCTCGGCGCATGGGCATGGGGATATTCTCGTTGTGTGGATGCATTGGAAGTGCTTGATTTTGCTGATATGAATCATATTGCTTTCACAGGACATTCCCGCGGCGGTAAAACAGCCGCGCTTGCGGGCGCATTGGATGAACGCGCATCCATCGTCAATGCCAATGAAACCTGTGCGGGTGCTTGTGGTTGTTACCGTATCCATATGAAAGCATCCTATCTCGGTGAAAACCCCGAACGAAGCGAAACGCTTGACGATCTTCTCCGTTATTTTGATTTCTGGATGGGGGAAGATATGGCAAAATATAGGGATAAAGAAGAAGAATTGCCGTTCGATGCCCATATGCTCAAAGCGATGGTCGCGCCCCGTACCCTTTATATTTCCGAAGCGGCAGGCGATATTTGGGCAAATCCCATCGGTTCATGGCAGACAACGCTTGCCGCAAAAGAAGTTTTCCGTTTTCTCGGGGCAGAAGAAAATCTTTTCTGGTCATTCCGTCCCGGTACACATTACCATCATTTGCATGACGTGGAAATGCTCGTCAATATCATAAAACAAAAGCTTTGCGATGAAAAACCCGATGAACGCTTCTTCGAGTTGCCTTTCCCCGATCAAGAACTTATTTTTGATTGGAAAGCGCCGTAAGAATACTTACCTTTTCTTTTTCCGACGTAGTTCCATAAGCAAATTTTAGTTCATTTTTATTGCTTTTAACAACGTAAAGAGATTGAATTTTTTTGAAATATATGCTATACTAATACTGCGAAACAAGCTGAATATCAACAGATACAGCAAAGGAAAAAGATTATGAAAAAACAATATCATGTTATCTCCGCAAAGAACTTTGGCTATGAATCCGTATTAGGTGACGAAACTTATGATTATTTTGTATTCCTAGCTGATGAATTTAACGAATATGAAGCAATGAGCACTTTTGCTGAAATTACAAAAGAAACATTAAAAGCGAACAATCATTGGTATTCTTATACTGCTTATGAGTATCGTGGGGCCTCTAATAATGGTGGAGATTACGGAAAACAATATTATGAGATTATTTATAATGGCTTATTTGATGAAGATAATATCCCATTTATACCTTAATCAATAAAAACTTTCTAAGCATTTCAGTTTGGGCGGATTTAATAATTAAAACTAAATATTTTCAAAGGGTGGGAAATAAAATTCTCTCCCTTTTTCATTTTGAGTAAAAAAACAACGTAAATCAAACCTTTCGGTTGAACTTACGTTGTCAATAGTGCGAATAGCGATACAGGACTCCACCATCGTGTGATAAACAAAAAAATCAGCATTGACGACACCCGATCATTGGGAGCCGACACTGCCGGTGGTGCAGTGAGTGATGATAAATCCGAACCAAATGCCTCTTCAATTTCGGCAAAAGTGATTGTTTTTGTGCCTTCCTTATAGTTGAATGTTATGACCAAGTAGTCGTCAAACAGATAGATTGCATTGACGAAGCTATCGATCAGACGGCGACGGTGGTCAAGCTGTTTCATATTGAGCTTGCGATACTTGGTGAGATAGAAAATAATATCTTCCTTTGTAACCGTAGGCTTTGAAATTTCTTCCTTGAGAATTTGCACCGAGATCTCGCTCTTTTCGGCTTCAAGTTGCTCAAGACGTTGCTTGGTTGATGCGGTAATGATTCCCGCTTGAATGGCATTGATGAGATTGTCGATGCCTTTTTCTATTTCTGCAAGCTGCTGACGGAGAATCGGTAGAGCACTGCTCTCGGCATTGAGTTTGGCAATCAGCATGTCGGCAAGTCTATCAAGGAGCGCATCGTCGAAGATGAACTTTTGAATGAGTAGGATCACAACTTCCTCAATCCACTTCTTCTTGATGGTTTTCTTCTTACACGTTCCGCCCTTGCGAGTTCCTCTGCACTTGTAATAGCGGTGAACTTCCATCGTATGACTTGTTCCGCTTTCGCCCGTGATCAGACATTGGCAGTAACCACAGAACAGTTTTGTAGTAAGAAGATATTCGTCCTCGGCTTTGTGCTTGGCGGGTGCTTTCTTGTTCGCAGCGGCTCGCTCTTGCACTTGCTCAAACAACTTGGCAGGAATGATAGCGGGTATTCCGTTTGGTACAATCACATCACGATACTGATACTCACCGATGTATCTACGGTTGTGTAACATTCGCGTTACCGTGTTAAGGCTGATCTTAGTTCCTTTGGATGTACGGATACCTTTGATGTTAAGATCGTCCGTGATCTCCTGCATCGTTGCACCTTTTGCATATTTCTTGAATGCTTCAAGCACAGCAGGAGCGGTGACGGGATCGATTTGGAAGAATTGGTTTTCATCAATAGTGTATCCAATAGGAAGTGTGCCACCGTTGTATTTGCATTTGAGTGCGTTTTCGGTTAGACCTCGCACAACCTTCTCGGAGAGCTCTGCCGAGTAGTATTCAGCCATACCTTCGAGCATAGATTCGAGAAGAATACCCTCCGCGCCTTCGGAGATCGATTCGGTTGCGGAGATTACACGAATACCGTTCTTGCGAAGAATGTTTTTGTAATGCGCGGAGTCGAAACGGTTACGGGAAAATCTATCTAACTTCCATACTATAACAATGTCAAACTTTTTCGCCGCACTGTCTTTGATCATTTTTTGGAAGTTAGGGCGGTTGTCCGTCTTTGCCGATAGGGCGCGGTCTATGTATGGCTCAAGCAGAGTGATGTCATTCTTCTTGGCGAAGGCTTGACATTCACGAAGCTGACCTTCAATGGATTCCTCTCGCTGATTGTCCGAGGAATAGCGAGCGTATATTACTCCTGTCATTCAATTCCTCCTTCCTAAACAATTTGAGGGAACATTATTTCGGATTTTGCCAAAATATCTGTTAGCTTGAGTTTTCCTTCTTATCTCTCTTAAATATTGAGGCACAGTACGCACTTCTTTTACTGACAAAGCATCCAAAAAGGCGGTAGCGAAAGCCGCAGTAGGTTCAACACTTCCATTAAGCAATGAAGTAACACTTGAGCAAGAGAGGAAGAGCGATGCAGTGGCAATGCCGAGAGATTGTAGTATTTTTACAATCTCTGCGCGAATTTTTAATTGAGAATCAAATGATATATTAGGGTCATCATCTCTAACTTTTAAGTACTTTTCGATCTCGTAGGTATAAGCTCTTCGACAATTTTCAAAGTCTTTGTTTTGTCTTAAGTTTATAATTTGATTCATGGGAATATCTTTGATCTTACATGGAATCGCAAATTCTATTTGAGTTTTTGCAATCTTATAATGCAATTTTTGAGATGTACAAATTATTCTATCATTCTTTTCTAATAGGGTGTTGTATTTGCTAACATCTGTAAACATTTCAAGCTCTTGTCTCTTTGCAATTACATCAGCCAAAAAACTCATATAAGCAAAAGCTAAATCGTTTGAAATTAGAATTCCGTAATCGAACCGAGTTGCCAACCTATTTTCCAAACAAAAATCAAAAAACACCGGAGAAAATTTACCTTCATACAAACGGCATTTTTGAAATTGTGGACTCCTCCAATTATTAATCAAGTCAGAAGATTTAGAACTTGAAAAGAAAGATAAATATCTTTCGGGATGATTTAAATATTTTTCAAATTCCTCACAGGCTATAATTGAAGCAATGTTTCCTTCTTCATACTCTGGGTTATACGGACGAATTAGATTTGTGCCATTCATTACTTCTATCGCAGTTTGCGAAAGATATTTATCCTCTTTGACCCACATATACGGAATGATAGGACGCAATTCTTCAAAATATAATAGAGCAAATTTCAACCATGTTTCATCTTTCACTTCGAAACCAGGATAATAAATCATACTTTTCATAACTGTTTAATCCTCTTTATACGAAATCTTGTGATTTGCTAACTCTAATAATTTATTTTGCGTATCTTGCTCCTTCTTCCATGCATCAAGCTCGGCGCGCCAATTGTCCGAAGAAAAGAATTTTATAATTCCGGGCAAAAGTACGTCGGCAAGTGCTTCGATTTCATCATCGGGAATGTCCAATTCTTTTCCAATGCCGCCTTGCTTATCCCTTAAGATCGCTATGATTATTTTACGCAAAGACTCTGTATTTATTGTGGGAAGTTCTACATAAAACCACGTAGTGTGCTTGTCCTTGAGCACATCAAGCAATCTATTTACCATTTCTTTGATATTCATTTTTTCTTTCGCGCCTCCTTTGCTTCTAAATCATATTTTCTCAAAAGCTCGGTTAAAAACGGACTTGGTTCATACAGTCGCGGATTGAGCTGTGCACCACAATAGCTAACGAACATTGACATTTCCGCTGCAATTTTCATTAAAAGACTTGCTTGCTGACGGTATTCATCTGCGTTTATATAACCTTCCGAGTTCGCAATTCTTGCTATTTGATTGATATTGATCGCCACTCTATACAATTGATTTTTTATTTCCCAATAATCCTTTGGCGGATATTCTATAAGCGTCGCCCCTGCCAAAAGCTCACGAACAAAATTGCTGTTAGTGCAATTACAAGCCTTAGCAAAAAGTTGAAACTTTTCATATTCTTCATCATCAAGATACGCCTTTATCAGATGGCGTTTTTGTTCTTCGGGCTTGAGTTTTTGTTGAACTTGCTTCTCCATTTTCAACCTCCTTTACTGTAAAATCTATGGGGTGTTAGGGGAGCTATCCCCTCAAAAAGCGGCATTTGGTACCAAGTGCCAGTGCTTGCTAAAAGTGACGGACATTTTTACACGGCAAGAACGGGGAGTGGTACACACCCGCGATGCTTGCTAAGACTGACAGACGGCGTTATTTTCTTAAAGTTTCTTTATTACTTGCGTAGCAATTCCTTGAATCTGCACATTGCGCTCGATGCGATCATCGTAATCAGGATTCTCGGCATGAAGTAAATATGCTTTCTTGTCGGGAAGATAGGTTATCGTTTTGAGTAGCGTTTCAGTTTCGTTGACAAGGACAACAGCATAGTCACCGTCCCTGCAAGTGTTCTGCTCTCGCACGATAACGAGGTCGCCATCGTTAACTCCAATGCCTGTCATAGAGTCACCTTTCGCGGTAAGGATGAAAAACTTTCCGTCACCGACGAGCGCAGTGGGGAGAGGAATGATCTCTGCTTCCTCCACATTCGGCTCACTCGGCAACCCGCAGGACACAGTAGAGTCGTATCGGATGGCGGGCGTGGTTTCAAGCATATTGCGCGAAAGATTTGTGCCGATACTGCGACGACCGTTGTACTCGATCGCTCCGTGCTCTTTCATATCAGTGAGGTATCTCTGCACCGAAGTTTTGGAGATACCCGTACCCGCCGCGATGTCGCGCACCGTTGGGGACTTGCGGTTCTTCATAAAATATTCGTCTATAAATTGGCGGATCGCCTCCGCTCTTTCGGGACTCCACTTATTCATAAATGCCTCCAAATTATACAAGGTACAATTGTACCGTGTAGTAATTATAGCATATGAAGAATAGTTTGTCAAGGGGTTGGGACAAAAAATATGAGGTCGCATTTTTTGTGCGCCCTCATATTTTCTCATGTCAAATCACTTTTTGATTTTCGAGGATTAAGTAATTGTATTGATCTATTGCCCTATCTCAACACTAATTTTTGAAATCCAACCGACAATTTCATCTCCATTTTCATTGATAAATTTAACTTTATACCAACGTGGAGCATCCTCAATTATTTCAAGATATGAATCGTATGGCAATACCATAATAAGTGTTGATTTAGCGTTGGGTTCACTTCGCAAGTAAGAGTAATCCCTTATTGTATACGCAATACGATCTATCTCTTGGGTAATAGATATTACTTGATTTGTTATATCTCGATAAAATTCAATCTTATCGGGAATGTCGGGGATTGCAATAATAATGTTAATAACGAAGATCAATAACCAAAATTTCTTCTGTAACTCTTCGAATTTTTCTTTTAAAGTTAGTTTTTCCGGTTGAGCTTGGCGTATTTGATTATCCAATTCGGCAATTATTTCTTCGCCAGAATATTTATTGCCTTCAAAAGAGATATCGCCTTCAGAATTAATTTGTACTGATGAAGAATCAAAGGTTCGAGCCGCTTCTATTACTGATGAATCCAAATTTGATAAAATAGGAATAGTCCGCTCTACTTGCTGCTCCAATATAACCGAATCCATTGAGGCAATTAATTTTCTCCATACTGAATCTTCAAACAGCACAAAAGATTTTTTTAGTTCTTGTATTTCTGTCATATAGCTTCTCATAGAAGGAGAATCAAATATTTTAGAATAAACTGAAACTGCTTGCGACATTGATTTTCCTAATTGATTACACAAAGCTAATTGTTCTTGTATGATAGGGGAACGAAACACTCTATCAGCATAATCAAATTGTGGTTTTAGTTGTTGAATAGATCTCTGCAATTCATCATTCATCTTCTCGATTTTATACCAATTTCCATTTGTTTTCCATAAAGAAACTGTATCATTAACCCAAGAAAGAGATGTTTTCATTTCCTCAAGAAATTTATATGCCCCATCCAATGAATCCCAATTACTCATAATTATACCTCCTGCGCTTGTCCGTTATTAATGTTATTAATAGTATTGATCCTCTTTTGAGGTGCTATTGAAAAAGCTAATGAAATCTGATGTATACCTAAGCGATTGAACGTACAATTATCGAACATGAAATTCATTAAAAACACACCTCTGATATAATATTTTTTCAAGTCAGCTGAACTTGATTATATTATAGCAAAGGTGTTGTCTTTTGTCAATATTGCTCAATTTCGAGCCCAATGTGTTGTTTGAGTTGCATAGCGCACCATCTTGTTAACATAATGCGCACAATTGTAATCTTAATGTTTATGTATTGAAACATTTTAGTATATCGAAAAGAATGTAAATAATTTGTAAACGTTACGAATTAGTATGACCCATCCGTGCAATAAATCATATACTCCCCGCTATAAGCGTCCCAACTTGAATACTTCTTTATTTCAAGCCATTCTTCTTTTGTTCCATCAAAGTTAATACGTGTGAGTTTTTCACAATCATAGAAGGCATACTCGCCAATTTCTGTAACACTGCTCGGAATGGAAATACTTTCAAGCTTATTGCAGCTTCTAAACATTTCACTGCTGATATATTTTATTCCTTCTTCAATTACAACGGTTTTCAGATTGGCACAACCTAAAAAAGTACGTCCGTATATATCAGTTACACCTTTGGGAATCCGAATGCTTTCAAGATTGCTACAATTAGAAAACGCCTGATTATCAATGTATGTTACGCTATCGGGAATGGTTATATTTTTCATCTTGCACATTCCGAAGGCGTGAAATCCGATACGGGTAACGCCATCGGGGATAACGATACTATCAACATTTGCGCTCGAAAAAGCAGAGTCTCCAATACGCGTAACGGGTTTATCTTTGTATGTGGGAGGAATATATATTATTTTATCCGTACACGTTCCGATACCTACCACGGTACAGTAATCTCTTGTATCACTAATCTCAAACTTAAGTCCTTCACTATAAAACACATAGCCGCAAAGAGAACAAAAATTTTCTTCGTATTTATGTTCCTTATTGATCACTATGTTAGGAATTTCGTTATAGGAAGTATCAAAATATTTTTCACATTTGGAGCATTGATAGTGTCCATATACTCCGTCTGTAGTACAAGTTGCAGGTGTTTCTTGTTGCCACTCTCCGTAATTATGCTCGCATCCTTTATCAACGGGGAAAACAATAGTATAATTATCAAGCGGTAATTCTCCAATAAAATCACCGTCCAAGCTAATGTAGTTACCATCACTTCCATATACGTTAATTTCATCAACGGAATATTCGCGCGTAGTTCCCGTTTGCTCTCCTACTAAAGAAAAGTTCAAACAGAAATTTTCAACATAGGAATCACTAATTAAATCGAAGCTGATAAAGAATGTTCCTTTATTACTATCGATATCAACAAACATATAGTCAACACCTTGTACGGTTACACTTCCGTTTGAATTATTTATCTTGATAGGAAGATCGTATTCGGTATATAATTCACATTCATCAACAACAGGATTTTCCTCGCCCAATGTAAAATCTCCGAAAGAAATAGTGTAATTATCAAGGGGGATGCTGGGTAAATCTATGCTGAATATACAGTTTCCATCCACATCATCCTCACCATAAGTATTGATTAAGTCCCGCTTCTCAATGATGTTGGATGGATTATCACCATATAGGGTATATTCCAAATAAAAGTCGTTCGTAAAAGTTTTATCTGAGTATACCGTGAAAAACAGATCACAAGTATTTCCATTCGTTTCACGGTAATATGTGATTTGATTGATAGTGATTGTTTCGTCGGCATTAGTCAAGGTTATAGGAAGATCAAATTCGGTATACAATTCACAATCCATGTTAGGATCATCGGGATCGTTAATGGGAGGCTCTGTATTATTTCCATTCCCCTCGACCAAGGATTTGATAATATCAGCGGTAGGAACATATCCATTATCTACAATAACTTCACCATCCAATATTGCATAAACAATAGCCGAGGTGTCGTTGTAATAGACAACACTAAAATAATGTCTTACCTCTGTTCCAAAAGCATTTTTGGCGTCAACATAGGATTCTACGCAAAAATAATAGTCATTTCTTGCATATTCCCAATCAAATGTCGGAAAATCAGCCGATTTTGGAGAATAGCACATGGATTTTATGAGATCTTCTACCATTACACGATATTCACCGGGAGAGATCGTGCCCGCATAAATAGGCAAATTCCATTCCGTGTAGTATCGACTATCGTATTGGATTGACAACTGTTTATAAGTGTCGTTTTCAGCGTCAATCAGAGTGGCGTGAATTAAATCAATATTCTCCGTAGGAATTTCATATTTTATGTAAAGTTCACCTTGAGATATATTATTCTCGTTTGTTATATTTACATTGAGAGTTTCAAGGATATTGCCGCTATTGTACGGTAATTCACCTATGATTGTAAATGCTGTTACCTTGTCGTTTATTAAATCAAATTGAATAGCGCCCAGTTCGTGATTATTATAATCATAGACAGTATAGGGAAATTCAGCAAATCCCAAATATTCTGTTTCTGTTATATCATCAGGATTTCCCATGATTTTTATAAGCTGTTGACTTGATATGTTAGCAAATTGTGTAATATCAAACACAACAGAGTTAGTTTCTTCGTTTCCTACATTATCACCATCTTGTGTATTGGATGTATCAATACTTGATGAATCGTTACAAGAAATTAGCGTGAGGGAAAGAAGAAGTACAAGCAGCAGAATCATAAACAACTTTCTTTTCATAATACATTCCTTTCATATAGATGAATTTTTATATACGAATATTGTTCGCCTAATAGTAGATTAGATGAACAAAGGCATGTCATTTTTTCACCTATAGTAAAGGAAAATGTAAAAATTTCTCAGAGGTCTCCCTCGTTGCTTGACATTTTAGAGAAAAAGTGGTATAATTTATATGTATAAATTCACCTAATCTACTAATAGGTGTCTTTTTTGTTAAATCAACCTGCCTAATTGATTCATCATATCTCGCTTGTGTTCTGTCATTGAGTGAGCATATCTGCAAAGCGTCACTGTCGGATTCTTATGCCCAAGAACCTCCGACAGTGTTTTTACGTCCATTCCACATTCGAGTGCACGTGTCGCAAAGGTGTGGCGCAGAGAATGAAAACCGCGATGTGGTATATTAAGCTTTTTCAAAAGCAATTCAAAGCTCCTTTGGTAAGATCGTATCGAAATATATTCACTATTGTTTGAGATTACATAGTTGCCTTTGCTTTGTTTTTGCAGAGTCTTTAGATATGGCAGCAACTGCTTGGGAATAGGAATTGTTCTCAAAGAGGTGAGTGTTTTAGGGGCATTTGTTACGCGCAAATGCTTTCCGTTTTCATCTTTAGTGTCATAGCAGGTTTTGCTGATTTTTAATTCAGCCTTGTTGAAATCGATATCCGTCCATTCAAGCGATAGTAATTCACCAATTCGCAGTCCTGTATATAAACATATCATGATACCAATCATCTTGTCTCGCTTATCGTTAAGGACTGCTTGTTCTATCATTTTTTGCTCCGAGGAAGAAAAGCAAGTTATCTGCTTTTCATATTTCTTCGGGCGTTTTATTTTATCCATAGAATTTTCATTAACAATTCCAAGCACAAGTGCTGTTTCAAAAGAACTTTGTATGACAGAAATAATCAAACTTACGCTATTCACAGATAGTCCTTCTCCCGTATTCAGATTCCCGTTTTGCAATAATTCGATAATATATTTTTGTACTTGCAGAGGTGATATTGCTGTCATCTCATAACATCCGAATGTTGGGATTAGCCGTTTGATTACAATTTCTCTGTATTGTTCATAAGTTTTAGGTTTCACCGAGTGGCGTAAATAGTTTTTAAGCCACTCGCAAAGCCAATCTTTGTATAACATTTCATCACATCCTTTAATATAAAAATGGTGATAGGCAGCAAAATTATTATGCTATCTATCGCCTATAATTATATCATTAGAACGAGTTTCATCGTTAAAATTGGCTTTTTGTGTCTATCGTGTGTAGACAAATAGAATGCGAAATTGAGGGTGTAGGTATAAATACCTTACCACCCCCAAAAACGATCTCAAAAAGCCTTGTAAAATAAGCCTTTTTAACGCTCTATTTTTCCACATGTGTCACGCTTCTGAACCGCATTTTTGAGTGTTCCGAACTAACATATTACCATACTGAAAAACTTATTCAGAAAGTCTTATGGCGCAAGTCAGAAAATAGCTTTGATGCGTGACAATGATGACATTGAAAAGCCGTGTGGAACTTTTGTCCACACGGCTAAATTGGTTTATAGTTCTTCTCTTTGGATCACAACTGCAAGCATAATTCTTGCACCAAGTTTGAAAGCATACGCGAAGATCTCACGCTCGTTGATGTCGGTCAGTTCGTTATAGCAATCATCGAACTTTTCAAGAATTTCTTTCTGCTGATCGTTCAGCATTGAGAGAAGATTATCATGATGATCGGCAATGTATCCCATAAGTTGCTTTGTTTCTTTGTCATAGCTTCTGCAATCAGTGTTGGGGCAAATATTTCCGTAAAACAGTTCTTCAAGGATAGATCTCATTGATAGACCACCTCCTGCAAGATGATTTCTTCGACGCTTGCTTTGACGTTATTCATCTCGGCAGTCCATAGGAGTGCATTGTGAGCCTTTAGGATTTCGTCTATGCCACGTTCTTGAGTAAGACGAGGAGTTATGTCATCGAGCAATTCGTGAGCTTGAATATCAATGTTATGTAGATATTCATTTAATCTTCCTTCGGTGAGCAGGGTAGTGTAAGTGCCACGACGGTGCTTCTTCATAAAGTCGAGTCGCAAATTGGCATACTTGCCAAGGGGATAATTGGTTTGCTCGGGGAGCGCAAGATCGGGGTAGTAAAGCCCGTTATGTTCGGTATAAGTAATTTCGTTTTTCATTGTAAATATCCTTTCTTAAAATTCATTTGGTTTGGCATCAACTATCAAGGATATTTACTTAGGCGGTGCTCGTGCGTGATGCCAATAACAGTGGATTGACATCACATATCACCGAACACAAAAAGAAATCCGAACCCTTCGCCTACCGGCTTTGGGTTCGGATTTCTACTGTTTGGTGCGGGCGACAGGACTTGAACCTGCACGGGAATCCACCGGTTCCTAAGACCGGCGCGTCTACCATTCCGCCACGCCCGCATTTAATATTTTTAGATATTATAGCACAGTAAACGCAGAATGTCAAGAAAGAAACAAAAAATTCCGAGAAACCGTCAGTCTCTCGGAAAGATATGATTACAGATCCTTTTCAAATATTTCATATAAACGAACGATCAATTTTTCAAGATAACTTTCATCAAAACCGACCGTCACACCGAGCATATCCGCACCACCATCCAATAAAAGCGGAACCGCGCCGATTTCTTCCATCGTTTGCAAAATAATCTTGGTATTTTGAGAAGCCGAGCCTTCGGAAATAACCGAAAGCAAAGCCATACGTTCGGTCAAAACGACCGATTCCGCATGAAAATACGTATGGATCTCATGAAGAATCTTTTCTTTTTCATTTTGAATATCTTCACTTTTCACAAGAATCCCGCAAGCATCCACGGTACGTGGCGTGGAATAAACAGAAGAAGTATATCGTTCAAACAATGAAAGCAATTCTTTGAAATCGGCAATATCTTCACCGATGCCCGTTCTTGAAACCGAAAACAAGGTATATCCTTTTTGTCCAACGATACCGCCGACAGCGTTTTCTGTTTTCTGTGACATAATCCATGTACAAGCACCGTTCGGATCATTGGTATTACGGATAACGATCGGAATCTTTTTTTCATAAAGCGGTAAGATCGTATCTGCGTGTAAAACAAAAGCGCCCATCGAAGATAATCTGCGAAGTTCTCCATACGATAACGTCGGTACTGTTTTCGGATTGTTTACGATCTTGGGATCGGTAAGCAAAAAACCTGAAACGTCCGTAAAATTCTCATAAATATCCGCATGAATCGCATCTGCGACAACAGCTCCCGTGATATCCGAGCCCCCTCGCGGAAACAATCGGATATCGCCATTCGGCATCGAACCGTAAAAACCCGGAATCACAGCTTTTTCATTCTCTGAAAGCCTTTCTGCAAACATTTTTCTCGTTTTTTCCGTATCGATCATCCCGTTTTCTTTGAAAAAGATCACGTCTTTGGCATCAATAAAGGTAAAATCAAGCAAGGCTGCAAATATTTTTGCACAAAAATATTCCCCGCGGGAGATCAAAAAATCTCCGTTTGCTTCTTCTGCAATATAACAGTATTCCTCTGAAAAATCCAAAGGAAGTAAAAGCTCATGAATCATCATATCAAAACGGTTTTGCACAGCCTTGAAAATCTCTTTCCGTTCATTCAAATTTCCCGCTTTTTGCATACGAAAAAGCATATCGGTTATTTTTTCATCCTGCGGCATTCGTTTTCCCGGCGCAGATACGATAACAAGCTGTCTTTCCGTATCCGCACGGACGATTTCCGCGGCTTTTTTCATTTGAGCCGCATTACAAAGCGAAGTTCCACCAAACTTCACGGCTTTTTTCCCCACAGAAATCACCTCTCCTGAGCATTTACTGACGAGTATATTCCCCGTCAATCTATCATATGAAAGCAGAAGGCTGTATGACATTCTATTTTAAAATTTATGGTTCAAAAATCCGATTGACAGCAACAGGAAAATTTGATACAATAAATGTATCAAAAACAGTTTCAGAGGACAAAAATGGAAAATTTTATCATTGAGAATGGTGTTTTAATACAATATAAAGGCAAAAGAAACTCCCCCGTGATACCTGACGGTATTAAAGAAATAGGAATATTGGCATTCAATCGGCATATCAGCTTAAAAAGTATCGTCATACCTGACAGCGTGACGGAAATTGATAACAGTGCATTTTGCGGTTGTCCCGGAATGACTGTGTACGCAAACAAAGGCAGTTATGCGGAAAGGTATGCAAAAGAAAATAACATCAAATTCAAAGCGATCTGAATACAAAACGCCTTCTCGTACAGAGAGGGCGTTTTCCTACTTGATTTCACAGGTATTTTGTGATAGAATACATATGAACACAATCCAAAAAAAGAAAGGAATTCGTTATGTCAAACAATTATTTTGCTTGTAAAACAGACAAAGCACCGCATACTTACCGCTGTGGTGAAATCGCAACGCTGACGCTCTCCTTCCGCAATGAAGGCAAAACTGTTTCCGCTCCCAGATTCAAATGGCAGATCGCGGCGGATTTCGGTTTCAAAGATGAAGGTATCGTTGACGGTAAAAACGGTGAATTTACTTTGACCGCAACCATGGATAAACCCGGTTTTGTTTACGTTACGGCACAAGCTGTCGATGAAAACGGCACACTTCTGCCCGAATCCGATCAATTTTACGGTGGTGTCGGCTTTGAAATTGAAAAGATCACATCCGTAACGGAAGAACCCGATGGTTATCAGAAATTTTGGGAAACCGCAAAAAAAGAACTTTACTGTGTTGATCCCGAAGTCATTTCCATCGTCCCCGTCAAAAAAGATATCAACCATCCGAATCATGATATCTATGATATCCGTATCGTAGCCCCCGGCGGTATTCCCGTTTCGGGCATCCTCACTATTCCAAAAAGTGAAGAAAAACTTGGCGCAAAAGTCGTTTATCAAGGCTATGGTGTCAAGAGTGCATGGATCAATTTCTCCGAAACGGAAATGGTTCTTTGTATCAATGCCCACGGTATCCATAATCTCGAACCGCAATCCTATTATGATGATCTCGCCAAAGGCAGACTTGCCGGTTATGGCTTCGATAAAGAACAAAATGTAAATCCTCACACCTGTTATTTCAAATATATGATGCTCCGCGCAGGTCAGGCACTCCGTTATATGATGACTCGTCCCGAATGGGATGGCAAAAATCTCACAGCACGAGGCGGCAGTCAGGGAGGTGTTCAGGCAATGCAGGCATCATGGCTCGTTCCCGAAGTCACTTTCATTGATATTTTCGTACCGTGGCTTTGTGACGTTTCTATGGCAAGTACGGGCAGACTTTGCGGTTGGGGAGATTTTTCGGGCAATGCAATCCGCTTCTTCGATCTCACGCTCCGTGCAAAATATATCGATAAGAAAACACAGATCATTGCAGGGCTCGGCGACTATACTTCCCCTCCCGCAGGTATCGTTGCTATGATGCACAATCTCAAAGGTGAACGCACGCTCTATTTCGGTCAGAGCCGTGAACATATCTATATCGCGCCCGAATCCGAAACTTTTAAAGTTGAAGAATAAAAGTCTTCCCCTTGAGGAGAAGACTTAAAAGAGCAGAACTTTTTGAGTTCTGCTCTTTTCGTTATTTAATGCTGATATCGAAAGAATCTCCGCATTTGGGACAAGCACATTTATGTTCACCTTTCACTTTGGGCAAACGGATCTGCACCTTACAGTACGGACATTTTCTGTAAACGTGTGTTTTACGGTATTTCCATTTATTACGATGTAAAAGAAACCATTCTTTGATCTTTCTTCTCACACGAAGATATTTTTGATTTTCTGCCGTACGTTTCGGAATATTTCTTGAAAACATACGGAAAAACATATAAATACAAAGCGCAAACGAAATGAGATAAAGAACCGTCCTTGCGATCGTATTCGGAATAAAAAGCATCACAACGGCAAGCAGGAGATACACGATCAAAATCCCTTTGGAAAGTTCATCCGCGCCGTATCTGCCGTACATAAAGGAAGCCAGCTTTTGTTTCATACATATAACCTCTCTTTCTTCTTTGTCATTAGTATAACATGAAAGATTGGATATTTTATGAACAGAGCGTAAAAAAATAAATATAATTTATCCCCTACCAAGCTCTTTGGTACGGATAAAGGATGCCATCAAAGCTTTCTCAACGGTATCGGAAAGACCGTTTTCTTCAAAGGATTTTACACCTTCGATCGTGGAACCGCCCGGACTGCAAACCTTAATACGAAGCGATTCCAAAGATTCTTCGGAAGACATCGCAAGCTTTGCCGCGCCCAGCATCGTCTGTTCCGCATAAAGACGCGCATCTTCTCTTTCCAGACCGAGATTATAACCCGCTTCCGTCATCGCTTCCAGAAACATATACATAAAAGCAGGACCGCATCCCGAAATCACACTTGCGGCATCGATACGTTTTTCTTTGATCTTTGCAAGCTTGCCCGCAAAAGAAAGCGCATCCGTAAAGACCTCAAATTCGCTCTCTGTGATGAATTCGTTGGAGGTATAGAGAATCATACCTTCCCCGATCGAAACGGGCGTATTGGGCATAATACGAATCACAGGAAGTGCGTAGTCCAAAATATACTCGATCGTTGCGATCGAAATTCCAGCCGCCATCGTCACAAGAATGAAATCTCCGTGTTTTCTTTGTTTCAGGATGGGACGAAGTGCTGTCAATACAGACGGCAAAACTTGCGGCTTTACTCCGAGAAAAATATATTTGCAGGAAGCGGCGATACTTTCATTATCAGAAAGCAAAGCCCCCGTTTCCTTTGCAAATGCTTCCGCTTTTTCTGCAGAATAATCTGCAATCATAACGTCGGAAGGCGAAATCTTTTGACAAACGGCTCTTGCCAATGCGCCGCCCATATTGCCAACACCGATAAAACCAAACGTAGCCATATTCAAACTTCCCTCCTTAACGGATCTGTCCGTTACCTGTGATACGATATTGATATGAAGTCATTTCCATGAGTCCCATCGGACCTCTTGCGTGTAATTTCTGCGTGGAAATACCCATTTCACAACCAAGACCGAATTCACCGCCATCGGTAAAACGTGTGGATGCATTGATATAGACCGCCGCACTATCCACGATCGAAAGAAATACTTTCTGTGCTTTTTCATCTTCGGCAATGATCGCTTCGCTATGTCCCGTCGAATGACAAACGATATGTTCAGCTGCCTCTTTTACGCTGTCCACAACGGCAACAGCAAGAATATAATCCAGAAATTCCGTATCAAAATCACGTTCACCCGCTTTTGTTCCGTCAATGATTGCCGCAGCACGTTCATCCAATCGAAGTTCCACAGGCTGTTTGCCACCCGTTTTCCGTTCATCACAAAGCGCATTTTTTAACATCGGCAAAAATGTTTCCGCAATATCGGCATGAACCAGACAAACTTCCGCCGCATTGCAAACGGACGGACGGCTCGTTTTCGCATTGACCAGAATGGAAACCGCCTTTTCCAAATCTGCACTTTTATCCACATAAATGTGACAAATACCCGTGCCCGTTTCAATACAAGGAACGGTCGCATTTTCTACACAGGCACGAATGAGTCCCGCACCGCCTCTGGGAATCAACATATCCACGTATCCTCGCGCGCGCATCAATTCATTTGCACCCGTGCGGGACGTATCATCCAAAATATTGACGGCAGTTTCAGGAAATCCAACAGATTTCAAACCTTTCCGCATCGCTTCCACGATCGCATGAGCGGAAGCATATGCTTCTTTGCCGCTTCGGAGAACACAGACGTTTCCGCTTTTCAGACAAAGTGCCGCCGCATCGGACGTGACGTTCGGACGGCTTTCATAAATGATCGCAACGACACCAAGCGGTACGGAAACTTTTTCGATCACAAGCCCGTTCGGTCTTGTCGTTCTATCCAAAACCTTACCCACAGGATCATCCAATCCCGCAACGGCACGGATACCGTCAGCCATCCCTTCAATTCTCGCTTCCGTCAACAAAAGACGGTCAATCATCACATCGGAAACAACACCTCTTGCCGCTTCCACATCTTTCGCATTTTCCGCGAGTATCATTTCTTTTTCATTCACAAGCGCATCTGCCATTGCCAGAAGCGCATTATTTTTTTCATGAGCCGAAAAAGACGAAAGCACCGCTTTCGTCTTTTTCGCGCTGTTTAAAATTTCAGCAGTAGTCATTTTGACTTGAGTCCTTTCGGTGTTAAACTATGTTGGGGTTTCCGCCCCAAACCCCGATTTAAGATGATTTTTAAAAAAATCACCTTAAAAATCCCAAAAACTTTTCGTATGGGTAAATTTTTTTGCCCTGATAAACCACGAGGCACCACAAAGCGTTTCTTTTTGCTTACTTTTTCTTTCCGTAAAGAAAAAGTGAGTCCGTATCCCCAAAAATCTGCACTCAGAAAACTATGTGACACCACAGAGCGTTTCTTTTTGCTTACTTTTTCTTTCCGTAAAGAAAAAGTGAGTCCGTATCCCCAAAAATCTGCACTCAGAAAACTATGTGACACCACAGAGCGTTTCTTTTGGCTCCACTCTTTTCTTTCCGTAAAGAAAAAGTGAGTCCGTGTCCCCAAAAATCTGCACTCAGAAAACTATGTGGCTCCACAGAGCGTTTCTTTTGGCTCCACTCTTTTCTTTCCGTAAAGAAAAGGTGGACGTTACCCCTTCTTCGTGCCGATGAAACGGGTGCCGAAGGGTTCGCCGTCGATGATCTTATAGAGTATCATCGGATCTTGACCATTGGCGATAATCATATCCATACCCGCTTCCGTTGCGATCTGCGCCGCACGGAGCTTTGTTTTCATGCCGCCCGTGCCGAGATCCGAGCCTTTTCCTTCCGCGAGAGAAAGGATATCGGGTGTCAGGGCTTCGACAACGGGGATCAGTTTGGCATCCGCGTGTTTGCGGGGATCGGCGGTATAAAGACCGTCGATATCAGAAAGCAGAACGAGCAGATCGGCATCGATATTTTTTGCAACGATCGCGCCGAGGGTATCGTTGTCACCGATAACGATTTCATCGGTCGCGACGGTATCGTTTTCATTGATAATGGGCAACGCGCCGAGTTCTAAAAGACGGAACATGGTGTTATGGAAATTCGTGCACCGTTTTTCATTTTCCACGTCTTCACCCGTGAGCAAAATCTGCGCCACGGTATGATTATATTCACCGAACAGCTTATCGTATGTATACATGAGTTCACATTGACCGACAGCAGCAGCAGCTTGTTTTGTGGGAATATCGGAGGGACGCTTACCGAGTCCGAGTTTACCAACCCCCATACCGATCGCGCCCGAGGAAATCAATACGACTTCATTGCCCTCATTTTTGAGGTCACTCATGACACGGCAAAGGTCTTCCACACGGCGAATATTTAAAAGTCCGGTCGGATAGGCAAGTGTGGACGTTCCGACCTTGATTACAATTCTCATAGCAGTTTTATAAGTCCTTATATATAGATAGCTTTTTAAAATAAAAAAGGTTTACAATTCTTCCACAAAACGAACGTAGGAAAGATGGCGGATCTCCGCGAAGAATACTTCGAGTCTATCGCGGTCTTTGACGCGGACGTTGACGAGCGCATTGGGATATTCTTCTTCCCCTTCACATTTGCCGATCTGAATACGAACGACGTGATTGCCGTCTTCTTTCATTTTTTCGGAAAATTTCGTAAGACCTTCGTTGTTTTCAAATTCAATATAGAAATCGATCTCTTTGGAGCGTTTCTGTACGACTTTATCCAATTTACCAAGCACCTTCAGCGTAAAGACGATGAAGATCAGCGCAATGGTAACGCCCTCAAGAAAACCGATACCTGCCGCAAGTCCAAGACAAGCACAAGTCCAAATACTCGCCGCCGTCGTGAGTCCTCTCACCTGGTTTCTGCCCGTAACGATGATCGTACCGACACCAAGGAAACCGACACCGCTGATGACCTGTGCGCCAAGACGAGCGGGATCGCCTGTACCAAATGTATTCAACATATATTGGCTCGTGATCATAACCATCGCCGCACCGACACAGACAAGAATATGGGTTTTGATACCCGCGACACGTCTTTTCATTTCTCGGTCGATACCGATCACAAGACCGACTACCATCGCAAGCAAAAGACGGACGGTAATGCTGAACATACTCCATTCGGAAACCGTTTCAACAAGCCACTCCCAAGCATTTACCAAAAACATAATAATCCCCCTTTTATTTTCGATATATAAAAATACCCCGATCCCGAAAGCCGCCATATCCTATTCCGATAAGGTCTGACGGCAAGTAGGCGGGATCGGTTCTCTATCAGTGCAGGGGATTATCCGAAAATAATCAACCCGCACACGGCACGTTTTTCGTTGCGATAACGGCAACACCCGTACCTGCGCAATTTTCAATCACAACGTCGCCGATACAAACGGGCGCTGTCATTTCAACTGCGCTGATCTCCTTCATACAATCGAAGATCTTGTTTTTCGGAATATCACAAGCGGTCTTTACGGAAACTCTTGCGATGTCCGCGCCGTTCACACGAACGGAAGAAGTAACGACTCTCGTGGGATTCGTGACTTCTTTTTTTGCATAATTTGCACCGACGGGACAGGTATTGCCCGCTACGGTAATGTTTTCGCCATCAATGGACACTGTAAGCGAACAGCCCATCGGACAGCCGATACAAGTCAGATTTTTCGTTTCCATTTATACTTCCTCCGTGCAGATAACGATCTCTTTGAGATCCGGATATTCAGCAAAACTCGATTTTTTAAGAACGACCTGTTCCATTTCACCGGGCGCAAGAACACGTTTTTTGCGGCTCGTAATCTTCTGACCATCATAATATACCGAAATCGCACGATTGTGATAAATATCAGCAACACGGAAACGAACGGTCACGGAATCACGCATATTTTCCACATCGATAGTCTGAGGAACGGTATAACGAACGCCATTTTCCGCTTTGAGTGTGACTTTATGCGTCTTTTCCGTCTGATTTTCAGCAAGAACGTAAGCAGCAGCATTTTCGCCTGCGAGAGCCGCTTCGGAAGAAACGTGATCAACTAGGTCATGAACGTGAAGTACGTTACCGCAAGCGAATACGCCGGGAGCACCTGTCTGGAGCTTATCGTCAACATTCGGACCAGATGTTACACGATTCATTTCCACACCGATCTCACGGGTAAGCTCGTTTTCGGGAATCAGACCGCAGGAAAGAAGGAGCGTATCACAATCATAATGGATTTCCGTGCCGGGAATGGGCTGACGGTTTGCATCAACTTCCGCAATCGTAACACCTGTGATACGGTCTTTGCCATCGATACCGACAACGGTATGGCTGAGTTTCAAAGGAATATTGAAGTCATTCAGACACTGAACGATATTACGTTTCAGCCCGCCGGAATAGGGCATGAGCTCGGCAACAACTTTGACGTTTGCACCTTCAAGCGTCATTCTTCTCGCCATAATAAGACCGATATCGCCGGAGCCGAGAATAACGACTTCTTTACCAACGCTGTAACCTTCAATATTCATCAGGCGCTGTGCCGTACCTGCGGAATAGATACCTGCGGGACGGAAGCCGGGAATATTGAGCGCACCACGGGGACGTTCGCGGCAACCCATCGCGAGAACGATGGCTTTTGCGGAGATCTGCACAAGACCTTCGGTCTTGCTCATATAGGTGATGACTTTTTCAGGAGAGATGGAAAGAACCATCGCGCCGAGCTTATACGGAACTTCCATTTCCTTTACCTGTTCGATAAAACGAGCGGCATATTCGGGACCTGTGAGTTCTTCTTTGAATGTGTGAAGACCGAAGCCGTTATGGATGCACTGATTGAGAATACCGCCGAGGGTCGCATCACGTTCGAGAATCAAAAGATCAGAAACGCCTGCTTTTTTTGCGGAGATCGCTGCCGCAAGACCTGCAGGACCGCCGCCAATTACAACAATATCATACTGTTTCATCGTCCCACCTCACATCTTTCTCGACAGCATTTCAGAGCCGGTGCTGTTTTTACAGATTTTTTCCATCGGAATGCCTGTTTCACGGGAAAGGATTTCCATCGTCTTGGAAGTACAGAAACCTGCCTGACAACGTCCCATACCCTGATGTACGCGGCGTTTGATACCGTCAAGCGATCTTGCGCCGAGCGTACGGTGGATAGCATCCACAATCTCACCTTCGCTGACATCCATACAACGACATACGATCACGCCGTAAAGCGGATTTTCCTTGATTTTAGCCGCGCGTTCTTCAAAGGATTTTTCAGCGAGTTTGACAAAGCCTTTGCGCTTTGCAATAAAGTTTTCTTTCTTCTTTGCATCGAATTTGCCTGCAACAAGTTCAGCAACTTCAACGCCGATCGCAGGTGCGGAAGAAAGACCGGGAGATTCGATCCCCGCCGCATCGAAGAACATCGGCGCGTCAGCGACTTCACCGATGACGAAATCATCACCGTCTTCATGTGCGCGAAGACCGGAGAACGATGTGATCGTCAAACGATACGGAATATCCTTGACGCTGACTGCGGACTTCTTCACAACGTCAGCAATTTCTGCCGCTGTGGTCGCGGTATATTCTTTATCTTCCACGTCAACGGCTGTCGGACCGAGAAGGAGGTTTCCGTGAACGGTAGGTGTTACGAGAATACCCTTGCCGTATTTACCGGGAAGCTGAAATACGGTTGCAGAAACGTGACCACCTGCTTCTTTATCGAGAAGACAATAGTCACCTTTTCTGGGTGTGATATGCAATTTCTTTTCGCTGACCATATTATGAATGGTATCGGCATAAACACCCGCCGCATTGACGACAGCTTTCGTTTTGATCTCACCGTTATTGGTCACGAGAACGTAACCTTCCGCATCTTTTTTGATATCGGTAACGGCTGTATTGAAAATGAATTCAACGCCGTTATCTGCAGCATTTTCCGCAAGCGCGATGGTAAGACCGAAAGGACATACGATACCGCCTGTGGGTGCCCAGAGTGCCGCAACGACTTCTTTGGTGATATTGGGTTCCATCTTGCGCACTTCATCACCGCTGAGGATGCTGACTTCAACGCCGTTTTTCAGACCTCTCTGATAAAGCTCACCGAGCTTGGGCATATCTTCATCCGCAAAGCAAAGAACGAGCGAACCGTTTCTCTTAAATTCAAATTCAAGGTCACGCGCAAGGTCACCCATCATGGCGTTACCTTTTACGTTGCGTTCTGCTTTTTTACTGCCGGGTTTTGCATCATAACCTGCATGAACGATCGCGCTATTCGCTTTGGAAGTGCCCGAACAAACGTCTTCTTCCTTTTCGATCACACAAACAGAAAGCTCATAACGGGAAAGCTCTCTGGCAATCGCAGAACCGATAACACCGCCGCCGATCACGGCAACGTCATATCTGATATCTGTCATATTTTTTACTCCATTTCCTTTGATTTTTAATTTGAACAGTTTTTTAACAAAATAACCCCAAATTAACGTCTATAATAATATTATACTATTTTTCATAAAGAATGTCAACATTTTTTAGCAGATTTACTTTTTTATCCAAACGATCCAACATATAAAAGTTTTTGAAAGATTTTTAAGAAAACTTTTTTTCCAAAAGTTTTCTTAAAGCAGGTTTGAGCGGCAAACCAACAAAAAGCAGGCTTAGCCTGCTTTTTATCAGAGTTTCGGCTCCCAAGGTTCGATCAAATGAAGCCCCAGCGAATTGACGATCTTCATGCCCGCTTCGATATCATCCGCAAGAGCGGTTGCATCGGGTTTATGAGAATCCGAACCAAAAATAACGTCATTGCCAACTTCTGCGGCGATTCTCCAGAAATCCATACGGGGATATGCGCGATTTTCACGGATACCGAGGAGATTGATTTCAAGCGGTACGTTCATCTTTTTCGCAGCACGGCAAAGACGGAGGCTCTCACTGCGGTAAGCCTCAGGACTACCGCCGAAATTCAGCACGTCGGGATGGGCAAAATAAAAGAATTTCCCCGTTGCAAGTCCCGCGATACATTCATTGACGTAAGTGGAAAGCGCATCGTAACCGAGACCGGGTTTGACGACATGGATATGCGATTTTTCATTTTCAAGAAAATGCTGACCGAGGATCAGATATTCATAAGGATACGGCGCGATCATTTCAAGCATTTTATCAAAATAAAGGGGATAATATTCCGCTTCGAATCCGAGATGGATTTTGATATCGTTTTTATATTCTTCCTTCAAAGAAAGAACGGAACCTACATAATCTTCGATCTGATCGGGTTTCATGCGGTGTGTGGAATAATAATCATTCGGGAACCAATAGGGCGAGTGATCGGAAAAGCCAAGGACCTTGACACCCGCACGGATAGCGGATTCCACGTATTCCCTGTCTGTACCACTCGCGTGATTACAACGGTAAGTATGTGTATGAAAATTAGCGATCATTTTCTGTTTTCCTTTCAAAATTTCCTGTATTTGATAACAGTATATCACAAAAAATCTGATTTTTCAACTTATATCCGAAAAAAAGCGGCGAGTTGCCGCTCCCAATTTCTCGCCTTTTTGCAGTTTTTCAGTACCCAAGTACAGCAAAACGGTGAGGTCGATTTTGAGCAATTTCATATAATAAAAAAGAGCTTTCGCTTTTGCGAAAGCTCTTTTCAGATCAATATTAGTTAGCAAGACCGGAGGATTCAATACCCTGAACCAAGTATCTCTGACAGAAGATGTAGAGAATGATCAAGGGAAGAACTACGAGCAGACCTGCTGTATTCTTAACGGCAACTTCAAACGTCTGTACGTTTGCACCTGCGCCTGTGCTGAGCACTTCGAGAGTATCAGGCATTACAGACCAGAACTGGTTGCTGGTAAGAAGGAGATTTTCCGAAGAAGGAAGGAATGTGTTGACGTAGAAGATATCCGTCCACTGCCATGCGAAAGCAAGGATGAAGATCGTAATCAACATCGGTCCGGAGATCGGAAGAATGATCTTGAAGAATGTCTTGAACACGCCGTAACCGTCGATGAAGGAGGATTCTTCGAGTTCATCCGGAACGCCGCGGTAGTAGCTGCGCATCAAGAAGATAAAGAGACCGTTCTTGAATGCAAGACCTGTGAGCGAGAGGAGGATGAGCGGTACGTAGGTATTATAGATACCCTGTGTCAGACCGAGTGCGGAATAAAGACCTGTTGCTTCAAAGATACCGAAGATATCAAAATAGATGAACTTCTGAACGAACGAAGAAGCAAGGATCTGATGAGGAACGATCATCGTGAGCATGACGAAAAGGAACACGATGTTACGACCTTTGAATTTGAATTTCGCGAAGCCGTAGCCAACGAATGCAGCAACGAACATCTGGATAACCGCACAGATACCCGAGAGGATGAACGAGTTGAGCATTGCTTTGAAATACTGGTTTTCAATAATCAAGTATTTATACGTGTTGAGCGTCGGGAATTTCGGGATCATCTTAACGTCCGACTGAATAAAGTCCTGCGGGCTCATGAAGGAAGCCGAAATCTTCGAGAAAAACGGGAACAAAATGATATACGAAATACCAAGGAGCAAAACGAAGCGGAAAATAGCAACTGCCAATTTCTTATAGAAGAAGCTATTGAGATATTTCGCTTTCATTCTCTCTTTCAGGGAGGTTCTTTCAAAATCAGCTTTGATTTTGTTTTTGGTTTCTTTTACTACCATAGGTTTGGATTCTTGCTTGTTATTCATATTATTTTATTCCTCCCTTCTTAGTCATTTCTGCGGTTATAGAATACGAAGTTTCTGAAGAGGAACGCTACGAGCAAGAGCGATACGATAACGAGACCGAAATACGTCCAAGCTGCCGCAGACTGTTCGCCGCTCGGAACACCGTTCGGAGAGATCTCGATGATGGCGAGCATAACTTCGTTGGACTCCGCTGTGAAGGAGTCGATGATGGTATAGAAAGCGTTTACGAGGATCATAGGGCTGAGCATCGGGAAGGTGATCTTCCAGAATGTTTCCCAAGCAGTCGCGCCGTCGATCGAGCAGGACTCATAGATCGCGGGAGAAATGGACTGCAAACCGGAGAGGAAGATAAGCATCTGTACACCGGCACGGTTTACGATTTCGTAAATGTTCTGTACAAGAGTAATGATGATGTCCGTAAAGGTTGAAGGCAAGCCTAAACTGCCGAGCAACATATTAACGTCCATCGCGCTGACAAGTCCCGAAGCACCTTCGCCGCCGTTTGCGGTACCCATATCGATACCTTCAAGGCTGGACATCGCATCGAGGATTTCGCTTGCAGTGCTGTCGATCTTTGCAATGATACCTGCGCCAACAACGACAGGGATAAAGAAGATCGCACGGAAAGCGGTACGACCAATCATCTTCTGGTTCAGAAGAACCGCGATGAAGAGGGAGAACATGATGATGATAATGATATCAACGATCTGAGTTGCAAAGCTTGTGAAGATCAATTCAAGGAAGGTCTTACCTTCGGAGTCAACGGTCTTCATGAGCTGAGAAGCGAAGTTATCAAAGCCTACGAACGTAAGCGAATAACCGCCGCCACGGATAGCGGGGATCGTGTTATACTTTGCGAAGCTATACGTGAAGGATTCCCAGATAACGCTTGCGTAAAGGAAAACCAAACCGATCAGGAACGGAAGTATAAACACCCAGCCGAGCCTATCTCGTCTTTCGATAAGAGAGGCGCCCCTGCGCTTCTTCTTCTTTGCGGGAGAAGAAGCGAGGGTAGAATTATTCATTTTTGTATCTTTTGTCATTTTTCACCTCTCCTTTCCTTAATCAATCACATAAGACTGAGAAGCAACAATGGTATATTCCGTAGCGGATACGGGAACGAGAACGGTGTTCGTTGTGTAGTTGAAGTAGCCAACGCTACCGTCAGCGCCTGTCATCTTAATCACGTGAACAGTGGTTCTTGTAATAGCATTGATCGCTTTGTTAAGGGAGCTTTCAGCTCTCTTGATCTGCGTCTGATTGCCGGAAAGAACTGCGTTATTGTAGTTTTCCTGAGCATTCTGATAGTTAACGAGCTGACCTGCGGTGGGCATCAAAGCGCTGATCGCTTCATACTTGAGGTCTGCGATGTCTGCAGCAACGATATCTTTGGTATCGATGAAAGATTCTGCGCCAAGGATATAGATACCGCCATCGTATTCAATCGCAACGTCATAGCTGTTGTAGTTGATATAGAACTCAGTCTTGTTGCCGTTATCTTCGGTATAAGTAACGGAAACGACGTTATCAACCGCATACTTATCGGAGAAAGCAGCTTCGAGGTCTGCTCTTTCCGTAGCTGTGTTGTAATTGTTACGGAGCGTCACTTCGCTCTTGAGGTTTACGGGATCGGTTGCGGGACGAGCCGCGTCACCATAGAGAAGGAGGTTTGCTTCGGTTTCTCTGGACTGGAAACGGAGCTTATCAACTTCTTCCATTACGTTTTCGTAAGCAACGGTAGCATCGATGAGGTTCTGACGGGTTACACCGGACTGTGTGAAGATGAAGTTTGCGGTTTCAGCATCCACACGGTAAGCGGGAACGAAGCCGTGATCTGTAATCATTGCTGTCTGGAGAGAACCGATCGCGTCGTTGAGCATATCGTAATACTTAACAACGTCATCGCGCCATGTCGTGTAGTCAACGGAGTAGTTTTCGTTGAGACCCATTGCGAAAGCGTTCTTGAGCTGGTTAGAGTTCTGATAAGAGAGTAGGAAGTAGAGAGCAGCACCGTTTTCAAGGGACTTCAATACTTCGTACTGAACGTCGCCCGCGGTGTTGATGATACCGCCGGTATAGTTGATATAACCGTGGAGCACCATACCGATAAACGGAATAGATGCAGAGGAGATCTGATAACGGCTGTTATCAAGCGGGATATTGAGAACGTCGGTTGCGTAAGGAAGCGCATATGCGTTACCGCCTTCGATCACAACATTGCCGTATTTATCCTGCATTTCAGCAAGAACTTCGATCGTGTTCACCTTGGAATCTTCGCGGGTGATGGAGTAATCCTCGTTGAAGTCGGAGTTGAGGTCGGTACCGAGAGAAAGAACGGAAATACCACCAACTTCGTATTTGTCATAGTCTTCAGCGAATTTCTCGAAGAGGTCGAGATATGCGCCGGAGGATACAACGTTACCCATACCGAACTGAGAGATTACCTGGAATACGTAATCGTAGTCACGCTTGGTTGTATAACGACCACTCATTGCTCTTGCAGCGTGTTTGCGGTAAGAGAAGCCGGAGAAGGTCTTTACCCAGTATGCTGTGGAGAAATCGAAATCGGGATATACACCGATGCCGCTTTCGTTAGCATAGGAGAGGAGTTTTTCAAGACCGTCAGCACCGCCGACTTCCTTGCCCCATTTCACATAAGAAGGATAGTAAGGCTTAGACATATTACCGTTCGAAAAGCCTTCGAGAATGAAGTTGAGATTGGTAATACCTGCGCCCTTGAGGTCTTCACTCATGGTGATGACATCTTCAAACGTGGTAAGGGGTTTTTCTACGGTCACGGGAATGGAAAGGAATGTATCCTGTGCATCGAGTGCGCCGTAAGAGTGGATATAAAGCGGAATGGAGGGTTCAGTTTCACCTGTGGTGAGTTCCTGAAGCGCACCTTTGGAGATGAGGTAATCGCGGTATGCATCTGCCATGCCGAGATAAGAGGGAGCGTAGCTCTTATAGTCTGCGTTCTCTGCTGTTTCGGGGTCGGAGAGCATGGTATAACGGATGGTGTAATTACCGATATACTTGGTATCGTTGGTTGCAGTCATCGTGGAGTTACCGCCGCCGATGGAGGAACCGATGTTAACGGAGTCGTTCTGCTTTACGTTGAAGAGAGCGAATACGGTGTTGTAAATGGTGGAACCGGAAGCACCTGCCCAGCCCATTTCCTTGAGGTTTGCACGAACGGAAGCGAACGCATCGCCTTCTTCGATGATAGCAACGAAGCCGCGAGTGTATTCTGTGGTAACGATCTTGTTACCTACAACAGGCTTATATGTGCCACGGGAAACGCTCTTGGAGATTTCGTATTCTTCAACAAGACCGAATACGGGGATGCGGTAAGTTTCCGCATTTGCATCGGTTGCTTCGATGGTTTCGATCGTGTAGTCGTAACCATAGAGAGAACCACCCTGGATACCAGTCTTCAGAGTACCGTCTTCGTTATAATAGTTAAGAAGTGTACCTGAGCCATCGGGAATGAATACGTAACCGTCTGTTCTTACGGTAGAGCCGTAGGTATCGCCCGCACCGCCGGTGGTTTCGCCGGGAGCTGCGCAACCGAAGTAAGGAAGCATAGCAATGGTGTTCAAACGGTAAAGTGTTTCATTGAAACGGATGGATTTTGCGGGAATGCTTGCAGTAAGACCGTTTTTGTCAAGCGTATATTCAATAGCAAGACGGAAAAGCGGAGGTTCTTTTTCGTTGCCTTCGTAACCTGTGATTTCATGGTCTTCTTCCAATTTGTCATAGGTATATTCGGGGCAATATTTACGGATAAGGGATTCGATGTTTTTCTTCGCACGTTCACCGATACCCATCAAAACGTACATACGCGCGCCTTCGGTGTTGACGAGGTATTCGTAGCTTTCGGGTTTTTCGGGAGAAGGTGTGGATTGGGGGTCATAAACCGCATCTGCTGCAGCAGGACCAACCAAGGTATAGAACGCGCTGGAGTTTGTGATCGCGTTATAAACCTGCATTTCGTCACTCGTCATTTCGCTTGTGCGAGCTGCGAGAACGTTGAGAATCTGGGATTCAAATCTGGATTTTTCGATCCACTGAGGGATAAGACGTTTGGTTTCAACCGTACCGATCGCGTATTCAACACGGATACCGTTATCGATATCCTTGAAGACGATCTGACCGCCTGCGAGAGCAGCGTCGGTAAAGCTCTTCATGGTGTAGATCGTACCTGTGGAAACGTCTTCATAAGTCAGGATGATCTGAGAGAGGAGTGCCTGTCTGATCGGGTCCTCATTGCCGTCAGCCGTTGCAGCTGTGGAAGCCAAAGGCTGATTGATCGCAATGTCATAGGGGTTGGAGAAGGTATATTCTCCGGTTGCCTTATTCTTAAGAGCAAATTCTGCGGACTGCTCGTCGAAGTACATCTGCCAATTGTCGTCCTCATATTTGAGGGTCATGGAGTCGACCTTGAGCTGTTGCGCGATATAATCATCGAACGTGGGATAGTCTACAATGTCAACAGCAGCAAAAACAGGCAGGCTCACAGCCGAAAAAGCAAGCAGAATTGCCAGAATCGCTGAAATAATTCTGATTTTTCTCATATATTTACCTCCTGTTTTAATCCGCACGGTAGGAAATTTCCGTAATGATATCGGAAACGAAGGATACCATTCGTGTGATCAGGTTCCAGAACAATACTGCCATGAACATGATAAATACCATACCGATAATGGTGAAGAAGCAAATCGCGATATTGCGTCCCATGCTGTAACCGTGAGTTGTCATCGAGCCGAAGAAGATGAGAAGACCGGTCCATACATAAGCGATACCGAGTGCAAGGGTGATGAATTCTGCTTCAGAGAGAGAGCAGATGTTGGTTGCGAGGGTTGCGGGGATGGTGATGAGCGGAATGGGAAGGAGCGCATAGGATGTTGCGATAAAGATATCCTTGAGGTTACCTTCGCCATCGAACAATGTGGTAAGACACCAGTTAGCGATGCACCAAAGAGCGAGAACGAGAACAACGGTTACGATCGGACCGATGAAATCAACATAGCCGGTCTGACCGCCGAAGAGGTAAGCAGAACCGATATTCTGATACAAAATGGAAAATACGGTGAGAGCCACGATGCAGAGCGCGCCGCGTACGGATCCGCGTTTTTCGTGCTTCAGATCCCAGAAGCCGTCAAACGGGTGCATGATAACGTAGAAGCCGTAAAGGAATTCTTCCCAAAGGGTACGTTTGCCAACTTTAACGATACCTGCCTTGTTCTTCTTGCCGATATAGCCGAATGCTTTCGTAATCAGAACGACTGCAACGATAGCAATGATGATAACCCAGATAACATACTTTTCGGTAGCTGCTTTTCTCCAAGCCTTGAAAGCGATGGAGTAGTTTTCCGTTTCGTAAGCATCTTTGTAGTACTGCATTGCTTCTTCGTAGTTACCCTGACGGTAAAGGTTCTTACCGATACCAACGTAAGCAGCGTCGAAGTTGTTGTTTCTCTTGAGAATATCGCGCCAGTCCTGATAAGCGGCGGAATATTCACGGTTGGTATTGTGCATAAGAGCCTGGTCGATGATATCACCGTAGTCAGTTCTCTTATAAATGGTTACGGAATTGAGGGTACTGTCAAGTACGTAGATGTCGCCGCCGCAATAGGTGATCGCGGTGGGAGTGGTAAGATGTCCGAGCTGTTTACCCTTATCACCGAAAGCGAAAAGGAGGTTACCTTCGCTATCGTATGTGTAGATCTTACCGCGCTTGGAGTCAACGACGGACCACATACCGTTGGGACCCATAGCGATGTCAACGAGGGTGGAAGGACCTGTTTCTTTGGTCATAGCCTTCAGGTCGGAGAATACGATTTCACCTGCGGGAAGCGCAAAACCGTTACGAACCATGATATCGTCACCTTTTGCGTTGAGTCGCTTGATCGGAGCATAGTTGCTCGTTGTAGAAAGGGACTGGATCGCTGTTGTGAGGTCTTTTTCTTCGTCTGTACCGAAGACGATGGTTGCCCATACCTGACCTTCATCGTCCATTGTCAGATTCTTATAAGGAGTAGAGATATAAGATTCTGTGGTAACGGTCGGGAAAATCATACGGCGGATACGGACTGCGAGAGAAACGGAAGTTTTCTGCGCGCCGAGGAACGCCTGGAAGGAACCGTCGGGGTTCAGAGCGATGATACCGGAGTAAGTCTGGTCAGAAACGATATACATTGTGCCGGACTTGTTAACACCGACCGCAACGGGACGGAATACGGTATCGGAACCCATGATATCCGCGTTGGGAGCACCAACGATGGAATCGAAGCTACCGTCTGCCTTATTGAAAAGAACGATACGGGAGTTGAGAGTATCACAAACGTAAAGGATATCGTCGAATACGAAAAGACCGTTGGGCTCTTTGAGGGAGTCCTGTACGCCGTGTTCGTTGACGAACGCGCCGACTTCGTACTGAAGTTCCCAGTTGGGATTGAATACGAGAACGCGGTTGTTCTTTGTGTCCGCGATATAGATATTGCCGTTGCCATCCTCGTCAACGAAGATATCCTTCGGAGCATTGAGAGGAGTGGAAAGGTTCATATCGTAGGAGTCGATGGAATCGATGGGGGTGTATGCGTGAGGCGATGTCAGAATAAAGCCATCGATAGAATAGGTGTAAGTTTCATAAGGAGCTGCTGCCGCAGATACCTGGAACGCCATACCAGCGAGGAGGACGACGCACATAAGCAGCGCAAGTACTCTGGATATTTTTTTCAAAATTACATCCTCCCTTTCTTAGTCTTTCATACCGGAAGTAGACATCGTTTCAACGATATTACTCTGGGTGATAACGAATACGGTTACAGGAACGATCAACATAACGATCGCGGAAGCCGCACCGACACCCGCACGGGCGATACCGCCGGATACGATCTGGGAAATCGCGTAGTTGAAGGTTTTGAGCTGTTCGCTCTGGATATAAGTGGAAGCACCTGTGTTCCACAGATCCTTGAAGGAGTACACGATAAGGGTCAGCCAAGCGGGCTTAACCATCGGCATCGCGATCGTCCAGTAAGTACGAAGCTCGCTGGAACCGTCAAGACGTGCGGATTCGAGAACCGCGTCGGAGATACCGGATACCATGAACTGACGCATAAGGAACATACCGAGGGTTGCGCCCCATGCGGGAATGATGAGAGCCCAGTAAGTATCAACAAGACCGAGAGTACTCATGGTCATGTAGTTAACGATACCGGTAACGGTAGCGGTAAACATGAGGGAGAGACGAACCGCGCCGAACATGAGGTTACGACCGGGGAATTTGATCTTGGATACGGTATAAGCTGCAAGAGAACCGAGGAACAAGTTACCGAACGTACCGCCAACGGAGATGAGGACGGTATTGAAGATGTAACGAGAGAACGGAACCCAAGAGGAAGACATACTCTTGAACATATCGCCGAAG
This sequence comes from Clostridia bacterium, assembly GCA_017472285.1. Lineage (GTDB taxonomy): Bacteria > Bacillota > Clostridia > Oscillospirales > CAG-272 > QALR01. The sequence continues at coordinate 104,297 of JAFUQQ010000034.1, forward strand.
TTATCGAAAGTCGGGCTGACTACGTAGAATTTCGGAGGATAGTTCCAAAGTTCGTCAAGGGGCTTGAGGGACTGTACAACAGCGTAGTACAGCGGAATAAACATGAAAGCACCGAAAATGATAAGGAATAATGAAATTCCGAAGTCGCCTCCCGCGGAACGGTTGAGGACAACTTTATGATTTCTTGTTCTTAATTTCTTTGACATATCATTGTCCCACCTTGTTCAGAATTTTATTAATAAGCATATTAGAACCGATCATCATGACGAAGAGGATAACCGCGATCGCGGAGGAATAACCAACCTCGAAACGCTGGCCTCCGTAGTCCTGAAGATGGTGCATGATCGTATGCGCGCAATAGTTAACGCTGGGGAAACCTGCGAGATCGTTTACGACAGAACCGAAGTTGAAGGACTGGGTGATCGCCATAACCGCACCGAAGAGCATCTGCTGCTTCATGTTCGGGAGAGTAACGTACCAGAGTTCCTGCCATCTGTTCTTGATACCGTCAACGGCTGCAGCTTCAAACTGATCCTTCGGAACGGTCTGAAGACCACCGATGAAGGAGAGGAAGGATACACCGAGAGATGTCCAGAGCGCAACTACGATACAAAGGGGCATTACGTAAGTTTCGTTCTTGAAGAACTGGATCGGCGTCTGAATGATGTCAAGACGCATCAAAATGGAGTTCGCATAACCATAGGAGTCACCGTCGAAGAGGATTTTCCAGATGAAGGTCATACCTGTGGAAAGAGAAGGTGCGTAGAAAATAAGAGTAACGACCGCTCTGATCTTCGGAGGAAGTTCATTGATGAACCACGCTGTGAAAAGGGAGAGGATATAGGAAACCGGTCCCGTCATGACAGCGAAGATAAGAGTGTTCATGATAGCCTGGATAAAGATTTCGTCATCAAGGAAGAGTCGCATATAGTTGCTCAAACCGATGAACTTCGGCGGCTCGATCAAATTGAAGACGGTAAAGCTGAAAAATACCGAAAGAATAACAGGCAAAACGGTAAATGTGAAGAAGATGAGGAAGTACGGCGCACACATCAGGTATGCGGTGTAGTTTCTTTTCATTTCTTTCCATGTCCATTGCCACTTGGTCATTTCTTTACGCGCGACGGGTTTCGGCGCGGTCTGTTTTTTTCCAACAGCTTTTTCTGACATGTCCGTATTCTCCTTTGCTAAAAATTATTTGGTGTTTGCGGGGATATAGAACTCACGGGTAAGTTCTTCGCGCTTTCTTGCAAATTCAGAGTTAATCGTATTGGTGTAATCCTGAAGTGCTTCGCTGGGGATCGCGTCGTTGTTATAAACATCGAGGAACGCGAATTCTACGTTACGAGCGATAATATAGGAACCGGGCATTTCCGGTACGCCTTTGAGGTTAGCGAACTGGTTGTGAATTTCCTGAAGTTCGTTAGCTGTCCAGGACATATCGTTGAACGCGTCCATATTAGCTGTTGCGTATTTACCTGCGGGACCGAGGAGGGCTACAAGTTCGTTTGCGTACTGACCCTGAATGTCGCCGCTCATCCACCACTTGATGAAGTCGAAGCCAGCCTGGTCGGTGCCTCTGTCAGCAGCGTCCATCATGATAACGATGGAGTTCATGGTTGTAACGATGGATTTGTTTACTGTGCCATCTTCCTGAACGGTACCGGGAACGGTTGTGAAGCCCCAAAGACCTTTCAGTTCGGGAGCGAATACGGTAAACTGGTTGTAGTAAGTGATATAGTCACCGATGAACATCGGCATTTCGCCGGAACGGAAACGGTTCGCAGCGTCGAAAGTAAGCGGGAAGTTATAAGTTGTGAAGAAGTGGCAAAGCTGAGTGAAAGCATCGAGTGTTACGTCTTCATCGAAGGAAATCGTGGAACCGTTGTTGCTGTACAGCGAGCCATTGTTCTGATAGATAAAGGTATTGAAGATACCGATATCGTGGGACATACCAACGTCGTAGTTCTGGCTGACGAGGATCGGCATGATCGCGTTGAATTCATCCCAGTCGTTGGGAACTTCGATACCGAGTTCAGCGAATACGTCCTTACGGTAGAACATAACGTTGAAGCTCTGTTTTTCGGGAATACCGTAAACAGCGATGTCTCCGGTACCGTCTTTTTCACCGAGAGAAACAGTGAAAGGAACCCAAGCGGATTCGTGGAAGTAAGTCTGAACTTCTTCGAAGCCGTCGTAGCCGCTGAGGTCAAGAACCGCACCACGAACTGCATAGTTGATACAGTCGGAAGAAGTTACGTCCATCATAACGTCGGGACCTACACCGGAAAGGGTTGCGGGAAGGAGCGTACCTGCCGTAACGAGTTTGAGGTTGATCGCGATATCGGGACGTTCTCTTGCGAAGTCTTCGTCGATGATATTACGGATGATCTGTGTGTATTCACGGGATACTGTGGTCCAAACATCTACCTTAGTAATACCGTCGCCGCCTTCAATGTCGCCGAAGGAGGAGTTATCGCGGATAAAGCTATAGAAGAACATCTGGATTTCGTACCAAGCGTTCACGAAGAAGTTACCTTCGCCTTTCGGGAGCTCGCCGCCTGCGGGCTGGATCACGAAGTAGTCAAGAATGAGAGCCTGCTGGCTGATATTATTGATCCATGTACCGAGGTTACCGATATAAGATTTGAGCTGTGTGAAGTTCTTTGCAATCTGACGTTCGGAGTTGGAAGCCATCTTTTCAAGTACGCGCGCTACGTTTTCAACGGAAGCGGTACTGGAGCTGGATTCACCGCCGCTGATTTCCTGCATCTTTTCGGAAACAGCGTAAAGTCTCTTCGCGATGGAGCCCATTTCGGAGATCTCGTCGGGAATTCTCTTGTAGTAACCGTAGTCCATGTAGGGATCGGGAGAGCTACCGGAGATCGCAAGGATCTTGATATAGATCGCGTTGACTCTGGTTACGCAGTCACGGAGTTCCGCGATAAGCTCACCGAGGTTACCGAAGTTAACTTCGAGCTTGAAGGTATGTTTACCTTTTTCGAGGTAGAATTCAAATTCATATTCGCCGTCACCAAACGTGCCGCCCTGCCAGGAGTCATCGAAAAGGAACTGAAGGTTGTTCGCTTCTTCGAAAGGAACTTCACCGTCGATATAAATACGGCGGGAAACGAAAAGACCTTCGATGGAGTCCTGAAGGAATCTGGAGCTGATGGTGTAGAAGCCGGATTCGGGAACCGTAAAGGTCCATTCGATCCACTGACCTACGGATGCCCAGTTGTAAGAACCGTTACGACCACCAACGTCGTTGATCCAGGAGTAGCTTGCATGCTGCGGGCTTGTGATCGCGGAAGTTCTGTCGTTCTGACCGTAGATGGTACGGGAAGAAGTGGATGTGAAGAATTCAGCTTCCAAGCGAACAGCGGAGGATTGAGAAGCGGGTTTCGCGCCTCCAGCCACGTGCATATTGTGATATGCTTCATAAGACATAAGAGTTTCTCTTGCGCGGAGAGTGATGGTATCGATATAGATATATTCTTTCTGCGCTTCGAGAGTGATGGTGTTCTCACCTTCTTCGAGGTAGAACCAGAACTCACCGTTATAGTTACCTGTCGGGTCGGAAACGGTGTATTCAGCCCACTGAGCTTCGAGAACTTTTGCCGGGCGGCGTTCATTGCCCGAGCTGTCCTTGTCGTATTCGATATCGGTGATATTACCGACCTCGTCATAGATCACGGGGATGTTATCGAGAACGTCGACCCATTTCTTTGTCATGATAAGGTTACGAACTTCGGTGTAAGGAACTTCGCCGTTGATACGGAGAGTTCTTTCGATGTCGGTTGCCTTGGATCTTTCGTCGGTAGGATAGTTGTAAACGATATCCATCGCGTAAAGACCGGATACGGGAACATTGACCGTCCACGTAGCAGCACCGGAATCGGGGATGAGTACGACGTTGTTCTTACCGTCGTAAGAAACACCGGTCTCCGCGCCTTTGGGGAGAGAGGTGATGTCATCCGAATCAATCACGATCGCATCGCCTTCATAATTCGGATAAACAGAGTGTTTTGCCTTGTACTCGGCCCACTTGTCGTCACCGAGAATTTCAAGGGCCTCATTGGTAGTAGACGTATCGGTCTCCGTTGCCTTTGCCGCTACGAGCGAAGCGGGGTTCGCCATAACAACGATGCCGGAGAGCATAAGTACGCTAAGCACCAATGCGACAGCTCTTTTCAGCTTTGAGTTTTCCATAGTTTTTCCTCCTTAACGGAATTTGCAATGTGCAGACTAAAAACCCGTGCCGTCCTATCCGAACGGCACATAGCGCTTATTACTTTAATATACTACCACTTCATTCACAAAAAATCAATAAGTTTGTAACCCACTTTTTTTAGATTCTTAACAATTTGTTCTTATTTTTCCGAAAAAAAGGAGAAAATCTGACCCAAATTCAAGTTTTTTCAATATAAATAACTAATAGGAAACAGATTTGATTTTTTGAGAAAGAGAAAAGCAATTTCAAAAGCGTATTTTAGATTTACCAAAGGTTTCTGAAAAAGCAAAAAAAGTATTGATATTGCTTGGTTTTTGGGTTCGTTTTCTCAATAGTCCGCAAAGTGATTACATGATAGTAAATTTTATTTAACAAGCATTCAATATCCGATTTGAAAAGAGAATAAAAAACGTGCTTTTGGTTTTGTGCAGTTCTCACAAACAAAAAGCCCGTTTTTTTACTTTGTAGTCATTATGCCAAAAAAACGACAAAGTCATTTTTTTAGATCAAAAACACAGACTTTTTTCTAATAATAAACAGAAAATCAAAACAATTGCTTCATGTTCATTAGAAACCATTAAGTCTTGTCTATGATTCCTCCGAAAAGGATTTTATCGCCTTCATAAAATACAACGGATTGTCCCGGAGTCACCGCACGGACGGGATGTTCAAAGAAAATTTCCGCTCTGTCGCCTGTAATGCAGATACGCGCGCGTTCCGGTTTTGCCGTGTAACGTATCTTTCCATCCGCATAAAGCCCGTCATAATCCCCTGGCATGAGTGCCATAAAGTTCAGCGTATGGCAAACCAAGCGATCTGTGAAGACCTTATCTTCCCCTGTAACCGTTACGGTATTTGCCGCGGGATCGATCGCCGTCACGAAAGCAGGTTTTCCGAGCGCAAGCCCAAGCCCTTTCCGCTGTCCGATCGTATAATGAATGATTCCCTCATGCGTTCCGATCTTTTTGCCGTTCTCATCAATGAAATCCCCCTTCGGAAACTTCCCTATCCGTTCTTCAATATAAGAAACGTAATCGTTTGACGGAATAAAACAGATCTCCTGACTTTCGGGCGCGTCGGCATTGGGAAGCGCCAGCTCTATGGCTTCTTTTTTGATCGAAGCCTTATCAAGCTCGCAAAGAGGAAACATCAGCATAGAAAGCTGTTCCTGTGTCAACCGCCAGAGAACGTAGCTCTGATCTTTTCTCGCATCACGTGCCTTACGGATATAATAACGACCCGTTTCCGCATCAAAGCCGATATCCGTATAATGCCCCGTCGCAACGCGTTCGATTCCCATTTTCTTCGCAGTTTCGCAAAGAGAAGCGATCTTGACGTAACGGTTGCAGATCACGCAAGGATTCGGCGTTTTTGCCTCGGAATATTCTTTCAGGAAATCACCGATCACGATCTCCCCAAATTTTTCTCTGCAATCCACAATGGTAAGCGGAACGTCAAGCGATGCCGCTGCGCGTTCAGCCGATGCCATGTCGCTGTCATCACTCATGCGGAGAAATGCGCCGTAAACCTCATAGCCTTGTCTGCGAAGCGCAACAACGGAATACGTACTATCGATGCCGCCGCTCATACCAAGTAATATTTTTTTCTTTTCCATACCGTAAAACCTTTCTTTATCGGTAGCTTTCCGCTGCCGCAACGGCAAGTCTGTCGCAACGCTCATTATAAGCATGACCGTCATGACCTTTTACCCAAACGAAAGTTACCTGATGCATATCGAGAAGCGAAAGAATTTGTTCCCAGAGATCAGGATTGAGTGCAGGTTTTCCGTCGCCCTTTTTCCAGCCCTTCGCCCTCCATGATCTTGCCCAACCTTTTGTAATAGCATCCACAAGATATTTGGAATCTGACCAGAGCTCCACTTCGCAAGGCTGTTTCAATGCGGAAAGTCCCGCGATCGCCGCAGAAAGCTCCATGCGGTTATTTGTGGTATTGGCTTCACCACCGGAAAGCTCTTTTTCGATCTCGCCATAAACAAGGATGCATCCCCATCCGCCCGGACCGGGATTTCCCTTACAAGCGCCGTCCGTATATAATTTTACTTTTTTCATTTTTAGTATGTCCTTTTTATATAATTATATTGGAAGAATTTCAATACTTTTTCCCGTATCCTGAGATTCCCTCGCGGCAAGCGCGATCCGCGTTGCAAAGAAAGCATCTTCTGCAGAAACACGGCACTTCCCTTTTCCCTGTATCTCCAGAACAAATTCTTCAAAAAGCTCCGTTTCCGTTTCGACAAGCGGAAGCTCTCGTTCTCCCTCGCCGTCGATCACAAATACTTTTCTAAAACGAACCTCAAGAATCCCCTTTGAACCGACAAGGCGAAGTCTGTCATCATCATGTGTCGGTGCTTTCGCAGGACGCATCACATCCGCCGAAACAGATGCCATCTTTCCTTTTTCGCACCCAAAAACCGAAAGTGTACTTGCCTCCATCGTACCGTTGCCCGCATTGCAAGCCGTATTGCCGTAAGCAGTCACTGTCACGGGACGCAACCCTCCGATACGTGTGATCCATTCAATCGCATGGATCGCAACCCATGGAATCGTACCGCCGTATTTTTCTCTGTCGGAATAGAACTTCTCACGGTTGCCCATGCGATAAGATTTCTGTCCGTTGGCAAGCATGACTTCACCGATACCGCCCTCTTTCACAAAACGGTAAGCCGTTTCAAAATGCGGCAGATAATCGATTCCGAACATTCCGCAGAAGCAAATGCTCGGGTCTTTCTTTTTTGCTTCCTTATATATATACACAAGGTGTTCCAGCTTGTCCATCTCCGTTGCAACTGGTTTTTCGCAAAACACACTGCATCCCCTTGAAAGTGCCATTTCCGCATACTGCGAATTTTTATACATGACCGTATTCACGATCACGATATCGGGCTTTTCTTCATGCAGCATCGTTTCCACATCTTCATAAACACGCGGAGCAAAACCAAACCGCTCCAAATTTCTCGCCGCGCGCGCCGCGCCGTCTTCCGCATCGGGATAGCAGATCGCCGCAAAATCCATACCGTATTTTTTTATCGTCCCGAGCGCATAAGCATAATGCCCCGCCGCCCCAATCTGTACAACTTTCATCTTTTCCTTTCCGCTTTTTCTTTACGTAAAGAAAAAGCTTGGCAAAAAGAAACGCTCTGTGGTTTCTCTGTCTTTATTTTGTTCGGATTTTTTTATTTCGTAGGGTAATGGTTCCCTTACCGTTTTCTTTAGTAAAAAGAGAAGCTTGGCAAAAGAAACGGCAGGCAGTGCCTGCACCCCTATGCCGCCTCTGTTTTGATTTTAATTAAATTTTATGATTTGCAAGAGATGTTCTCAAACGCGCGTCATCCTCGAGGGAGCAAGTCGACCGAAGGATCTCGCGGGGAAATAGCCTTTTCGACCAGATCCTTCGCTACTTTCATATCGAAAGTACGCTCAAGGATGACACCTTCGGTGTCGGGCGAAACGTTGTTTTTCTTAAATTCCCATCTATAAGCCCCCTCCCCGTGGAGAGAAGATCATTTTTTAATTTTATCCCAATATGCTTTTGCCGCCTGTTCGGTCTTATTATCACCGTATGTATAAAATTTCGCATTTTTCAGATCATCGGGCAAATATTGTTGCGGGATATAATGATTTGGATAAATGTGCGGATATTTATAATCCTGACCTTTTTGAGAGGAATTATCCCCATCAAAATGTACGTTTTGCAAACATCTCGGAAAGGTCGCACCTTTTCCGGCAGAAACCGCTTCCATTGCCGCATCGATCGCACTTTCCGCCGAATTGGATTTCGGAGAAGTCGCAAGCAAGATTGTGGCATTGGCAAGAGGGATACGTGCTTCGGGAAGTCCGAGTTCTCTTGCGCTTTCCACACAGGAACGCACGACCGAAACCGCAAGAGGATAAGCAAGTCCAATATCTTCACTCGCAGTCACTTGCAAACGTCGGCAAACGGAAATCAAATCACCACCTGCAAGCAGTTTGGCAAGATAAAAAAGTGCCGCGTCGGGATCGGAACCGCGAATGGACTTCTGAAAAGCGGAAAGCAAATCGTAATGCCCGTCCCCATCTTTATCAAAACCGCTCATGCCCATGACCTCGGGAAGAAAAGTTCTCACCGTTTCTTCTGTGATCTCCTCATAAACGGAAGCGATATTTTCAAAAAGTCCCACAGCGCGTCTGGCATCACCCGCCGCTGCGGAAACGATCATGGAAAGCGCGTCTTCCGTCAGATGCACTTCCCTATTTGTTTCTTCTTTAAAAATAGAAGTTGCTCTGCGGACGGCATGTTTCAAAGCCTGCGTACCGATCGGTTTAAATTCAAAAACGGCACAACGGGAAATGATCGCGGGATAAATATAAAAATAAGGATTTTCCGTCGTGGAAGCGATCAGCGTGATTCTTCCGTTTTCGATATATTCGAGCAGCGATTGCTGTTGTTTTTTGTTGAAATACTGCATTTCATCGAGATAAAGCAAAACGCCGTCCGCACCGAGCAAAGACGTACTTTCCGCAATAACAGCTTTTACGTCGGCAAGTCCCGCGCTCGTGGCATTGAGTTTATGCAGTGTTTTTCCCGCTGCATTGGCAAGAATATTTGCCGCTGTCGTTTTGCCCGTCCCCGAAGGGCCGTAAAAGATCATATTGGGAATATGTTTTGCCGCCAGCATTTTGCTGAAGATACCATCTTTGCCGAAAAGTTTCGGATCACCGACCATATCTTCAAAAGAAAGCGGACGAATCCTGTCCGCAAGTGGTTGTTGCAGCATAATAATCTTCCTTTCAAAAGAATACGTGTTCTCCGCCTTTCTTTACGAAAAGAAAGGCTTGGCTAAAGAAACGCTCTGTGGTTCCTCTAATTTTATTTTGCACAGGTTTTTATTTTGTACTTCTTACACGCAGAAAAAAATTTGAACAAAATAAACTCTGAGTGCCACAGAGAAAAATTTTTGCGGAGGGGTGGCCGTACCCATCAAAGAATACAGCCGAAATCTCTGAAAGGACAGTCAGCGCATTTTGGCTTTTTCGCATCACAAACTTCTCTGCCGAACATCACAAGACGATGACAGAAATCGGATTGTTCTTCGGGAGGAATGAGCGAAACAAGAATTTTTTCCACTTTTTCGGGTGTTTTGCTGTCGCAAAGACCGAGTCTGTTTGAAATACGGATGCAATGTGTGTCGGCAACGATGGCGGGTTTGCCGTAGATATCGCCGAGAATGAGATTGGCGATCTTGCGGCCGACACCGGGGAGCGTCAGAAGGTCTTCCATCGTATCGGGAACTTTCCCGCCGAATTTTTCACAGATGATCGCAGAAAAATCCTTGATGTTTTGCGCTTTTACTTTATAAACCCCGCAAGAGAAAACGAGCTTTTCGATTTCCGCAACGGGTGCTTCCGCCATACTTTGCGCATCGGGAAAGCGGCGGAATAATTCTTCACAGACGATATTGACGCGTGCATCAGTACATTGTGCAGAAAGTCTGCCCATGACGAGAAGCCGCCAAGGATCACCGCCAAAATTCAGAGCGCAAACGGCATCGGGATAGCGTTCTTTCAAAGATACGACCACCTTTTCCGCGCGAATCTTTTTTTCTTCCGTTGTCATGATTCCATCCATCCTTTTATTGATTATAATGCAAAATATCCATAGAATCGAGCGAAAATTCGTTTCGCAAAAGAGCAAGTAAAGTCGAAACGGGGAGTCCAACGACGTTATTGAACTCACCTTCGATACGTTCGACAAACGATGCACCTTTCATCTGGATTGCGTAAGAGCCCGCTTTTCCCATAGGTTCACCCGATTCCGCATAGGCTTTGATCTCCGCTTCGGAAAGCTCACGGAATTTCACGTCCGTTCGTGCGGCACGGCAAACGGTTTTACCTTTATAATAAACGGCAAGTCCCGAATAGACGGAATGCCATGAATCCGAAAGGATACCGAGCGTCAGGATTGCGTGTGCTTCATCAAGCGGTTTACCGATCAACATTCCCTCATAGACGACGACGGTATCGCAAGCGATAATTAAGGTCTGATCGGTTAAGTTATTTTCGTTTATAAGTTTTTCTTTAACGTCTTCACATTTTCGTTTGGCAATCTCGCAAACGGCGGCATCGGGTATCATGACACCCTCGAGCGTTTCATCCGTATCGGATGTGACGATGCGAAAATCCATGCCGATGGATGTGAGGATTTCTTTTCTTCGGGGAGAAGACGATGCTAAAACGATATCAATTTTTTTCTTTTTCATCTTCATAGCATCAAATATCTTTCAGATCAAGGATCGAAACGACGGGTACGGAAAATTCGGGCTTGGGCAGATCTGCCAGATTGACAAGAGTGACACCGGAATGGACAGTTGCCTCGGTTTGCATCTGAATGGTATCGATCATCGCTTTCATCGTACCGCCCACAGCGAGCAAATCATCGACGATCAGCACGTTATCATGAGAAGTAAGGACCCCCTTGGGCAGCTCCAACGTAGCGGAACCGTATTCCAGATCGTAAGAAGTTACAACCACTTCACAGGGAAGCTTGCCCGCTTTACGAAAAGGAATGAAGGGCACACCGAGAGCCCCTGCAACAAGCAAACCGAAACAGAAGCCTCTGGATTCGGGAGCGGCTACAGCGGTTACGGAATCGATAGGCTTGATTTTTTCGATCGCATCTCTGAACGCAGAAGCCATACCGTTCATCAGATATTGGTTGCGGAACACGGGAAATATATCGACAAAATTGATATTTTCCTTAGGAAAACCTGCGTAAACGTCCAGATTGTCCATCAGGATTTCAGTAAATTCGTTCGTGCGGTGAACGGGTGCGAATACTTCTCTCAAAGGTTTTAGTGTAGACATATTTTTCTCCTTTTATCTGAATCAAAGTCTTTTGAATTTTGTTTTTGCGGGTAATTTTTTCTCGATCTGTGTGATAATGGTATCGACCTTCTCGGGAGTTTCATCGGTGAAGATCGCGTGAGAAAAGAGATTCGGAAGCGGTTTATCCGCCATATAGGTGGGAACGCTGTTGAAGATCACGTTTCTGTGCGGATATTCACGCATCACGATAAATTCCGCACCCGTGCGGTCGGTGAGTTTATTTACGGGGTGGGTATCGCAATAACGGCAAGACTCTCTGTCGTCTTTACCGGAGAAGCTGTCGCGTATCATACATTTTTCCATCGTCATAAGCGGAAGTCTGCCGTAGATGATATATCCTTTCGGCATTGGTGTTGCAAGGCCCGCGGTCACAGAAACGCCGACTTCGGGAGAAACGATGACGGAGGAAAAATCCTTTTTGCCGTAGATGGCTGCGCTCGAGGAATTATAAAGGTTGAGCCTGAGGTCGCCGTGCTTTTCAAAACCGATCTCATCCGCCATTTCCCCTTGCCAGAAGCCCGGAATCAGCGCGATCTTCGCACCGTTTTCATAAGCTTTCTTTGCCATTTCGCGCACCGTTTCCAGCTCATGATCGAAGGCAACAGGCGGGAATGTGATACCAATATTGGAGTGCTTTTTCAGTTTTTCCGCGTGGGAAAGATATTCGGGCAAAGGGAGGAAGATGCGGTCAAAATAGAGAATAGCTTTCGGTGTGATCGATTTGAAATACGAAAAATACGCGCTTTTTTCATCCGAGGGAATAAAGCCCGATGCGCGCGGTAATTTGCCATCGAATTTCGGATACTGTTTGACATCGCCGATGAGTTTTTCCGTTAGATTTTCACAAAGGATGCGGCGGAGTGCATTGACGGCAGAGATGGGAATGTTGACTTCATCCGTTTCCACGGTGATATTTTCGGGATAAAAGGGAGTCGAACCGAGCTTTGAGAGATTTTCCGCAAGACGTTCTTTGGTCGTAGGTGTTTTTTCAGCTTTGGCACAGAGATCGCCAAAGACTTCAGCAGAAAAAGTTTCTTCTCCGCGCGTGACCGTACCAATGATATGCGCGGGCTTACCGACGGAAAATTCTGCGGAAACGGACATAGGCATACGGCGTGTCTGGAATTTTTCGGTCTTTTTGGCATCAAGGATAGTGGCTGTGGTCTGTTTATCGGAATCGGTACGGATACCGAGCATATCGCGCGAAATTCTCTCGTGATAATAACCGTCGGTAAAACCCGAACGGGAAAAAAGCTCGGCAAGACGGCGGACTTCATCAGGTGTCGCGCCGCGGTGTTCGTCAATGAGCTTGCGGTAAGTAGAGATCACACCGTATACGTATTCGGGGGCCTTCATGCGTCCCTCAATCTTGAAAGAAGCCACGCCCGCATCGATAAGTTTCGGCATATATTCCGCAAGACAAAGGTCTTTCAGTGAGAGCGCGTAAGGATTTTTCGTTTTATAGGGCAAACGGCAAGGTTGGGCACATTCGCCTCGGTTACCGCTTCTTCCGCCGATAACGGAGCTCATCAGGCATTGTCCCGAATGACTGACGCAAAGCGCGCCGTGTACGAAAATTTCCGTTTCGATGGGGGACTGTTTACAAAGCGTTTCGATATCGCGCAGAGGGAGTTCGCGCGGTGCGACCATACGTTCAAAGCCGATCCCGGCAAGTGCTTTTGCGGAAAGTGCGTTCTGTCCCGTGCATTGCGTGCTTGCGTGCAGAGCGATACCGGGGAAAATACGGATAAGTTCTTTGGCAAGACCGATATCCGCAACGATGAAGGCATCCGCGCCGAAAGAAAGAAGCTGTTCGGTCAGGGCGATGGCGGGCACGAGTTCATTGCCATAAAGCTGGGTATTGAGCACGATATTGGTCTTGACACCGTACAAACGGCAATCCCGGACGGCATTTTTCAGTTCTTCTTCTGTGAAATTATTCGCGTTTTTTCTCGCGTTGAAGCTATGCGCGCCAAAATAAACGGCATCCGCACCGGCACAAAGTGCAGCTTCGAGAGAAGCAGGCGAACCTGCGGGAGCAAGAAGTTCGGGTTTCATATTCGTTACAACAGAATCTCCGATGGGGAAAATTCTGCCTTTCTCATCAAAAATTTTGGCATAAAGGATTGAATTTATACGAAAGAAAGCGTATAATGAAATGAGACTTTCCATCGTAAGTCTTACAACTCTATATTATAATACAAATCCAGAATAATCGCAAGACATTTCCCGCAATTTCACAGGAAATGACTTCAGAAAAAACGTTTCCAAAAGAAAAAAAGAAAGGATTCACATATAATGAAAGAAATCATACTTTGTAAATACGGCGAGATCTCGCTCAAAGGCGCAAACCGTTCGTATTTTGAAAAAATGCTCCGTGATATCCTGAAGCGCAGAACCGCTCCCTACGGACATTTTAAAATCTATTCCATGCAAAGCACCGTATATATCGAACCGCTGGATGAAGAAGCGGATATCGACAGCGCATACCGTATCGCAAAAAATACTTTTGGTATTTCCGCGATCAACCGCGCGATCGAAACCGAAAAGAATATGGACGCAATTCTGAATACCGTCAGAACGCAGTTCATGCCTTATATTGAAAACGCGCGTACCTTCAAAGTCGAAGCGAAGCGTTCCGACAAGAAATTCCCGCTCACTTCTCCCGAAATTTCCGCAGAGGTCGGCGGCGTGATCCTTGAAGAAACCCACGGCAGAAAGCGCGTGGACGTACACAATCCCGAGGTCACCGTGCGCGTGGAAATCCGCGACTATGCAGCATACATTTGCGCAGGACAGGAACGTGCCATCGGCGGTATGCCTATCGGTTCCAACGGCAAAGGACTTCTTCTCCTTTCGGGAGGTATCGACAGCCCCGTTGCAGGTTTCATGATCGCAAAACGCGGTGTACGTCTGGATGCAATGCACTTTGAAAGCTTCCCTTACACGAGCGAACGCGCAAAAGAAAAGGTGCTCACTCTTGCGGAAAAGCTCACGGAATTTACAGGTGAAATCCATGTTCACGTGATTTCCGTGACACAGATTCAAGAAGTTCTCCGCGATAACTGTGAAGAAGACTATTTCACCTTGCTTCTCCGCCGTTTCATGATGCGTCTTGCGGAAAGAACCGCGAAAAAATACGAATGTGACGCACTCATTACAGGTGAAAGTCTGGGTCAGGTCGCAAGCCAGACCATGCAGGCACTCGGCGTTACCAACAGCGTTGTGGAATGTCCCGTATTCCGTCCTCTGATCGGTATGGATAAAGAGGAGATCATCCGTATCTCCCGTGAGATCGACACCTTTGAAACCTCCATTCTTCCCTACGAAGATTGCTGTACCGTCTTCACTCCCCGCCACCCCCGCACACGTCCCGAACTTTTCAAAGTGGAACGCGAAGAAGCCAAGGTTGACGTACAGGCGCTCGAAGACGAAGCCTTCGCAACACTCGAAACCATCGTCGTCGGCCGCAAATAACTTACTTTCTTCTTTACGAAAAGAAGAAAGTAAGCAAAGAAGAAACGCTCTGTGGTGCCTCCACCTTTATTCTGTACAAAAATAAGCAAAGAAGAAACGGCAGGGAGTTCCTGCATCCAATTGTGCCCTCTGACTTTATTCCGCAAAAAGTAAAACAATAAAAAACTTGACCAAAATAAAGCAAAAGGAACCACAGAGCGTTTCTTTCGCCAAGCCTTTCTTTCCGTAAAGAAAGGCGGAAAAACTTTCGTTATTTTTCACAAAGTTGTCATAATTCCATAAGGAATAAAAAAACACAGTTGACAAAATCAAGTGAAAATGGTAAAATTAATATGTTATGAAATCAATTCTGTAAAAGGAGGCAATCGGAGGAAACCATGAATTCCACACCTCTCGTTACGAAAGTGATCCTTTTCACCTCCTGTAAAGGCGGTGTCGGAAAATCCACGGTATGCGCAAACTTAGCAATGGCGGTTGCGCGCCGCGGCAAACGCGTTCTGCTTGTCGATTGTGATTTCGGCAACAGATGTCTGGATCTCGTCGCGGGGCTTTCGGATGAAGTCGTTTACGATATCAGCGATATCGCTTTCGGCAGAATCTCGGGAGAACGCGCGATCATACAGGACAGTCGTTCGGAAAATCTCTTTTTCCTTGCCGCACCCTATGGGTTTGATAACAGAATGAATACCTTTGCATTCCGTTCAGCCATACGGAAGCTCATCGCTATGGAAGATGGCTTTGATTTCATTTTCATTGACACACCGGGCGGCATCGGAGAGCCTCTGCTTTTCGCCGCAAGCGTTGCGGATACGGCATATATTGTTGTGGAACCAACTCGTACAGCCATCCGCGCCGCAGAGAGAACATCGGAATTTCTCTCTCGCAAAGGTATCGCAAAAAGACGACTGATCGTCAATAAACTCACAGGCGGTTCGGTGAACAAAGCCAAGAAAGAAATCATCTCGATCATTGACACAACATCCGTCAAATTACACGGCGTAATCCCCTATGACCCCGAATTGATCTCCGCCGGAAACCAGGGCATCCTGATCGATGAGATGCTGAGTTTCAACGTCACAAATGCATTTGACAATTTAGCCGCAAGAACACTCGGCGAAGGAAGAAGACTTTTCGCCGGCATCAAACGACTCCGTAAATTAAAATAATAGAGAAAGGATTGCGTTGCCTTCTTTGGTAATGCCGGATCACGCTTATGGAAATTGCACTTATCTCATCGGAAACAAAAAGAGAGCTTATGGTACAGTTTTGTATCGCTTACTGCGGAGTT
Organism: Clostridia bacterium; assembly: GCA_017472285.1. Taxonomy (GTDB): domain Bacteria; phylum Bacillota; class Clostridia; order Oscillospirales; family CAG-272; genus QALR01. The sequence goes on from JAFUQQ010000034.1 coordinate 120,177, forward strand.
CTCGCAAAGCACAATATCTGCGCGACAAAAATGACAGGAAAAAACGTATCCGAAGCAACGGGACTTGAAATTGAACAGCTCCTCCCCGGCAATCAGGGCGGCGTACAGCAGATCGCATCCCGTATCGCGTATAATGAGATCGACGTACTTCTGTATTTCAGAGAAGGCACAGACGATCCCGAAGCGATGCTCAAGGATGCCGCTCTCATGCGCGAATGTGACAGAAGTAACGTCCCCACCGCGACCAACATCGCAACGGCAGAAGCCATCATCACCGCGCTCGACAGAGGTGACCTCGATTGGCGCGAGATCTGGAATCCGAAATCCGAATATAACCGTAGCCGCAGAAAATAAGCGGATAGCACCCAAGCAAAAATCCCTCCTAAAAGGAGGGTTCAGTTTGTCGATAAAGTCGGATTAAAAATTTGGTTTTGGCATTTTTAACAAAAGAAAAACTTTTTAAAGGCCTCTCACTTCGGGAGAGGTGTCAACGTAGTTGACGGAGAGGGCGTTTTCAGCATATATTACCGCCCTCTCACCCGACTTTCGTCGGGAGCTCTCCCAAAGGGCGAGCCTTTATGATACTTGTCTTTTTGAGTTTTGGCAACTTTTTATTTCCGTCTTTTCCACATAGGTTTTTCGACAGGCTGATCCCTCCTAAAAGGAGGGTTTTTAATATCAAAATTTTTTATCATCATCTGAAAGGAATCTCATCATGAAAATCTACCGCACCATCGGCACGATCCTTAGCTCACTATTCATGCTGATACTCGTGATCGTCCTCACCGCTTCCCTGCTGATTCTCAGCGCGGCAAGAGCCGTTTCCAAAGATACCATTTCCAATATCACGAAAACCGTTCTTTCCAATGAGGATGTGCAAGCTGAAATTTCTTCCGAAATTTCTTCCGCTCTGACAGATATGCTACAAAACATCGTCAGCACGAAGCCCTCGCAACCGCCGACACAGAATCAGAATCAGAATCAAAACCAGAACAGCACACCTCAGAATCCCTCACAGAGTACGGGCAATACGACAAACGGCAATGAAAATACCGAGCAATCCCCCGAAACCGTGATTCAGGTAACCGAAGAAAAAATCACGGAAATCCTGAATATGCCCGAAGTACAGGACACTCTCAGCGATATCGTTTCAGATTATGCAATGGCGATCATCGAACAAAAAGAAAATCATAATATTTCCTGTTCGCAAAGCATTGAAGATATGCTTGCCGAAAATCCCGAAGCATTTAACATACAGATCGAAGACATTATAAAGGAATGTAATCTGACGTATGACGATTTCTATGATATCGCAAAGGAATTAGCGGAACAGAACGATTTTGCGATTCCCGAAAAAGGTGCATCCTATACGGCTGTTGCCATTGCGATCCTCGGTCATAAGAGCGAAGAAATTGATGCTCTGATCGAAGGTGTAATCGAACAATTTCTCCCCGCTTCCGATAGTGCAGATCAAATCTATGCGATCCATACCATGCCTGTCTTAACGGCAGTTCCCTCCATCACAGCCCCCTCCGAAACGGAGATCGACGAAGCGCAATCCACCTTGGAAACCATCTCGTCCGTTCTCACGATCCTGAAAAATCCCCGTATCTATGCTGCGCTCCTTTCATTGCTCCTCGTTTTCTTCCTGATTACAGCGCTCTTTACATGGAGCTTCAAGCGTCCGCTTCTCCTGATCGGTATTGCCGCGATCCTGACAGGTATACTTCTGATCGGTGTTGCGAATCTGCCCATTCCGTACGATGCCCTCGCAGAGCTTACAGCGGAAATAATTATGCCTGACAGCGATTCCCTTGAATCCACAATGCGTGACGTGATTATCACCACATGGGACAGCGCCGCAAGCATCATTACGACACACGCGATCGTTTCCGTACTGATCGGCATTCTCTGTTGTACGAGCTTTGCGCTGATCGGCATCTTCACCAAAAAGAAAGTGCAGCAAACAGCCGAAGCTTCTGCCACAACCTGATGTTTTCAGGGAGATGCTTGTTTAAGCACCTCCCCGAACCCCACCGCAAAAGCGGCACGGTGCCGCCCCCCTTTTCCGCCGTATCTCAAATTTGTGCGAATTTCAGCTTTTGTGCGACGGCGGGGCGCATTACGGCAAAAAATCTTATCCAAACAAAAAAAACGACCGAAAAATCGGTCGTTTTTTTATTAGCGAAGTGTCGAGCTGTTGTTGAGAACAAGAGAGCTGTAAATGAAAAGTACGTCATCAGCAGTTCTGAGATCAAGTGCCATGGCTCTGCCGTTGTTATCTCTATAACTATTGATAACGGCAATGGAAGCGTAACGGATATCAAGGATGATGATTTCCGAATATGCTTCGATGAGGAGCGGGCTGAGGCTCGCGCCGAAAGAGTCACGGAAGATCACGAGTTCCTTGTCTGTGATTGCATTGGGATTTGTGATCTTCACAGCGGTCAGGTTACCGGAAAGATACATTTCATAAGGATCTTTGCCGTAAGCCTTTTCCATATCGTAAACGTCGATATTTTTGCCGTCTTCATAGCTGTAAACGGTGCAATTTTCAAGAATATCGTTTGTAAGATATTTCATATCTTCTGCGGGGAGCGGAAGTGCGCTTTGACCATAATAAACACCGTAGAAAGGATTGTCAAGCGTTTTTTCGGTATATTCAGAAACGAGTGTCACGCCCATACCTTCAGCGAGTTTTTTCGCAACATCAAGGATTTTTTCCTGTCGCCAGTGCGTATCGGTTTTGTAATAATCTTCAAGCGCAAGCTCACCTGTGATATCGATGTATTCCGCGAAATCCATCTTATCTGCCATCAAAGAGAAGAACTGTTCATAATCCATGGAAAGATAGCCGTTCTGTTCCGCGAGGAAGTAGCCCTTATCGGGAACGATGGAGAAATACATATTGGCATTCGCGCCGAAATATTTTGCAGCTTCTTTGAATTTGCCCGCTGCATAGTCGAGAGAATCTTCCTTGATGGGATATTCAAGCTGTGCCGCATAGCCGTCTTCGATATAGATATTGTTATTATCTTTGTTGCCGAAAACGTAGAAAGAAGCAATGGATTTGAGCGTACGGAAGGTATCGCGCAAGGGGAATTGATCGAGTGTATAAGATTCAAAAGTCTTCATGAACGTCTTTTCACTGTCTTCATGGAAGATGGTATTCCACGAAAGCTCGGGGAACTGATCGAGAGGACGGCGTTCACTCGTGGAGAAATCATCCGCGGGCTTGAACCAGGTCCAGAAAGCAAGGCCGAAAAGGATCACTGCCATGAAGCAGGTAACTGTAATATTTTTTACTTTGTTTGTCATCATAGCACCTCCTTAGAAACGGAAATAGAGGAACGGGCTGAAAGAACCGTCCACGAGATAACCCGTCATCACGAGCAAAAGCACGGCAAGACCGATCGGTTCTGCAACGGCAAGGATCTTGGAACCGATTTTGCTGTTCTGAACGGCAATTGCGACTTTTTTGACAAGAGGAGTCGCGCCAATGATTGCAAGAATGAAAATGATTGCATAGCTACGCAAATAATAGATCGTTTCCGCGGAAATGAACGGAACGCCGCCAAGACCGATCATACCTTTGACGTTGGTCGCAAGGTCGCCGAGATCAACGGAAGCAAAGAGAACAAAGCTGAAGATGATAAGGATCAGCACGTAGAAATGGTTCCATACCTTTGCTTTTTTGAGGTATTTGAGAAGCCAGAGTTTTTCAATGAGAAGCAGGATACCGAAGAAAAGACCCCAGAGAACGAAGTTCCAGGAAGCACCGTGCCAAAAGCCTGTAAGCATCCATACGACGAAGATATTGAAGATACCGCGCCATTTGGAAACACGGTTACCGCCGAGCGGGATGTAAACGTAGTCACGGAACCAAGTACCAAGGGACATATGCCATCTTCTCCAGAATTCAGTGATACTGCCGGAAATAAAGGGATAATTGAAGTTTTCAAGGAAGTCAAAACCGAACATTTTGCCAAGACCGATCGCCATATCGCTGTAACCCGAGAAGTCGAAATAGATCTGGAGAGAATATGCGATGGCATAGAGCCAGAAGAAAACGACGGATTTATCGTTGGAAGCGAGGAATGTGGAGCAGAAGCCCGCAAACATATCGGCAATGAGGATCTTTTTACCAAGACCGATGATGAATCGGCGCGTACCCTGTGCGATCTTTTCAAAGCTGTGCGTTCTTTCATCGAGCTGAAGCGCGATATCGGAATAACGAACGATCGGCCCCGCGATGAGCTGGGGGAAGAGCGCGATATACGTCGCAAGGTTGATGGGATTTCTCTGCGCCTTTACATCGCCTCTATATACGTCAACGGTATAGCTGAGAATCTGGAAGGTATAGAAGCTGATGCCGACAGGGAGCGCGATATTCAAAAGCTCGACGGAAAGACCCGTAACGGCATTGAAATTTGTGATAAAAAAGTCAGCGTATTTGAAGTAAGCAAGAAAGCCCAAGTCAATCGCAAGGGACAGAATTAAAAAGAATTTTGAAAGTTTCTTCCCCTGAAAGCGTTCGATCAAAAGACCGAGAACGTAGCCGAGCAAGACGGTCGCAACCATCAGCACGACGTATTTCGGTTCACCCCACGCATAAAAAACAAGGCTTGCTAAAAGCAAGACCGTGTTTTTCAGCATTTTCGGAGCGATCAGATACAGCAAAATCACGCAAGGAAGAAAGTAATACAGAAAAGGTATACTTGAGAAAAGCATGATTTTTATTCCTTTTTTAAAATGATTGTTTCAGTCCGAATTACTAATGTTCAATTAAAATGCGATTGCTTCGTTGTAAAGAACGTTAACGTTTTCATAGGTTGCAGCAACAGCATCCTTGAAAGCGTTGAGAGGATCGTTACCAGCGAAAGCGGAGATAACAACACCGTTTACCTCAGCGATATAGAAAGCATCGGGAGAACCGCACATCCACATATTGTTAGCGAGAGCTTCCTTGAGAGCGTCAGCGATGGTCTGAACGTCAGCGGCATCCTTTACTTCGAAAGCAGCGAAAGTACCGTTTGTGTTAGCGTTCATCATGCTGAAGAAGAGAGCTGCACTGTCGAGCTTATCGGTGAGTTCTGCGGGGAAATAAGTCATGTAGAGAGGGCTTTCTTCAGAAGAAAGATCGATTGCGCTGGGAGCAGCTTTGGGCATATCGTAAGAAAATTCTTCGTTTGTTTCGGGGTCAACTTCGGTAACGGTTTCCATATCCATACCAACGTAAGCGCCCTTGATTTCTGCGCCGGATTCAACGCCGAAAGCGGGAGCAAGCTTGTCGTGGAAGGTATCGAAAAGACCTTCGAGGGTCGCCTTTGCGTCAGCAGAAGCAACAACTTCACCGCCGTTGTTTTCGGTTGTGGTATCGGTAGTATCGGTAGTATCGGTGGTTTCAGTGGTTTCGGTAGTTTCGCTTGTAGAAGCGGAAGTATCGGAGGTGTCTTCGTTATTGTTGTTGTTGCAGGATGCGAAGGAAAGGATCATACCTGCGATAAGCATAGCCGTGATAATTTTTTTCATGATTGTTTTTCTCCTTAAAATTCTTTTTTGTTTTTGTGATCACAAGATCAGTTTTCCCCGCGTGAGATCGTCCATGTATCGTTGATCTCGTTATAAGCAAGGGTAAGGGTCTCGCTTTTGAGCGCGCCTCGAAGCGTCATAACAAAAGCATTTTCCGTGTCGTTCGGGTTCACGTACCAATGGATCAGGATCTCCCCATCCGCCGTCAGAGCGGAACCGAAGGAAACGGACTCGTCGGTGTCATCCGTCATTTGCATTTCGCCTGCGGAAACGGTGATCTTCGTTTTTTCGCTGAGCGAAAGCGCAATGGGGAATGAAACCGCGGGAATACTTTTTCCCGTTGGCTGCGCGCTCAAAGGCGCAACCCCGTGTTCGGGATAAACCGAAACGGAGCTTTCGGGCAAGATAGCGTCACCCGAAACGGATACGGAAGCATCCCCGAACCGTCCCATCGTGAAAACGGAAAGGACGACGACAAGAGCAAGACAAGCCGCAGCGCTCGAAATTGTGCGGAGCATAGCGGGCAGATTTCTTCTTGCCTTGGGATATTCCGCGCATGAGGACAAGACCCGTTCTCGAAGACCGTCGGGTGCCGAAATCTTTCGGTAAGCCTCGATCTCTTTTTCATCAAACATCGCTTTTCTCCTCGTCTGTGATTAAATTTTTCAGCAGTTCTCTGCCTCTGGAAAGACGCATTTTCGCGCCCGAGAGTGAGATACCGAGCATTCCCGAGATCTCCTCAACGGAAAATCCTTCGAGATAATGCAAAACGATCGCCGTTTTATATTTTTCAGGAAGCTGCGCGAGCGTTTTCATAATGTCTTTTGCCTCCTCGTTTTCGTCAGACGGAATTTCTGTGATGTCGTCAAGCGAATCATGCTCTCGTATCTTCTTGCGCCGCATGAGATCGTGGCAACGGTTAACGGTCGCGCGGATAAGAAAAGCTCTCTCCTGCTCCATATCGGAAAATTTCGTCGAAACGGTGATATATTTGGTAAAAACGTCCTGCACCGCGTCTTCCGCGTCTTCCTTACTCTGCGTATGAGAAAGAGCAAGACGGTAAAGCATATCGGCATACCTGTCGTAGACAGCCGCAAGGTCGTTTCTTTTATCTCGGGATAAGATCACGTTTTTGTCCCTCCTGTATGTAAAACGCATGAGAACCTGAAAAGGTCACATTTATTTTTAAAATTTTCAAAAAATTTTTTAAAAATATTTTTTTGCACGTTATCGATACAAAAACCGTTAACTTTATTATTATAACACAAACAGGCATAAAAAAACAACCGACTTTCCATAAAAATCGGCTGTTCCCATAAAAATTATTAAGAATTATAACAAAAATCGGAAAATGATCGCATCCATCTCCGTCTTCCCCTCACATTCCGTAAAAAGAGAAATTTTTTCAAAGCGTTTGCCGTAAGTCCGAATCTCCCTTGAAACAAAATTTTCCGAAGCGGGAAAATGATAAGTATCGGGAAAAACCTTTCCGTCACAAATCACCGAAACCGAAACGGTTCCCGACGAGCGATAACGCATCCCGAAACCGATCAGAGTCTTTTCTCCGCATGAACCGAGATCAAGCTCTGCCGTTTGCATTTTTGATGCAACGGAACCACCCGAGCGTTTAAGATAACGAAGTTTTCCCGTATCTCTTTCCGTATAATAAAGACCGCCCGCCAGAAATGCGAGATATTTTTCAGGTCGAATCGTGTCGGTCAGATACCAGATCATCGCCGCTTCATGTGCGTGTGTCTGCGTCCCCGTCGGCAGCTTCGCCCTGTGATCCCAGACGTAAGTCACCGCCCCGACCGAAAGATAATATTTTCCGAATGCCGCAAAACCCGAAGCACTTTCATATTCCTCTGCCGTATGGGAAAAGAAACCGTATTCTCCTTCCTCAATATTGGCGGAGATCTTTCTGCGCCCAACCTTTTCGGAAATACCGAAACGATCGATACAAAAGATTCCTTCTTTCGCGCTTGCAAAAACGATCTTATCATCAAAACAAACAATACTGCCTTTCATATCCGAACCGAAATCATTCTGAAAAGAAGTCACAGAAAAAGAAATCCCATCCGTCCCGTCTTTGATCGAGAGCTTCTTTACAGCATCCTCAAAGAATACAAGATAGCCATCGTCAAACGGAACGATATCCGTGATGTCCTGCAAGCAATCGTATCGGACAAGATTTTGCGTGGAATGTGCGCCAAATCCATCCGGCAATGATACCCCGATGATTTCCGTACCGTTTGCCGTCAGAAGCATCACCGTACCGTCCGAAAGCGAAACGGGAAACGCCGTTCCGCTTTTTCCAACGATCTCCCTGTATTCCGCAGAAGATGAAAACGAATATACGGAAGCATCCTCCGAATCCGAAAGACGCAAACGAAGCCGACATCCCGCCGCATCGTCACCGTCAAAAATGACTCTGTCCTCCCGAAGCATGACGTAACCGTTATAAACCTCCGTTCCATCCTTGTGCCATGCACGCGCATACGTGTTGTCCACAGCAAAAGAAAGCGGAAACAATTGCTCGTTTCCCTCCTCATCGGAAAGCCACATATCGATATAACGGCAAAAAGGATTCATCGGCGCGACTTCCGTATAATACGCACCGCTTCGGCTTAGTCCCGTCAGACAAACGGGAACGCTCTGTTCCATGAGCGTTATGGAAAGTCCCCTTTCCACAACATAAATATATTCTCCGTCGATCACGTAAAAACGCTGATCGCAATCATAGATCGCGCCGCGATCTTCCGTCAGCATCCCTTCCGTGCCGACAACGAAAAAGGCACCGTCTTTCAACGCATAAAGTGTTCTTCCCTTGCGAAAAAGAAAAACACCGTCTGCATATGCCGCATCCGTAACGGAACCCTCAGCAAAGCCTCCTTCATATACAGCATCTTCGGGCATCGCAACGGAAATCAAAGATTTCCCCTTTACTTCCATATTCAGAAGCAAAGCCGTATCTTTTGCCATACCGCTCGAAAAATCATCGATCACAAGCATTTCCGGCGCTTCATCATAAGACAGAAAACGGTCGTAAGCTTCCGCCGTACCATATCGTTGACTCATATCCACCTCCTTAACCGAAACCGCGTTGTTTCGAGAAAACACGGTCTACCACGCGCGTATCCGCCGCCGACGGATACGAAGCCGTCATCCTCTCGTCAAATTCCGTAGCAAGACGCATATAGCGTTTCATATCGCCGGGATAAATTTTGGAGCAAAGCTCCGCGCAGATACCGTATGCCACCGTATCCCAGAAGCCATCCTCCGCTTCCAGAACCGCACCGTCACGAACGTGTGCACCGAGTGCTTTCGGATAAGCATAATAACCAACCGTATAAAAACCCTCTTTCGCACCAAAGAAATACAGTACGTTTCCCGCTTTCTCAAAACTGACCGCGCCGTAACGCCGTTTCTCCTTCAGAATTTCCTTGACCAGAACCACATCTTCGGGAAGCACGGTACGTAAACCCAACTCATGTTTTTCAAAATAAAGCACTTCTGTCTTATAGATCGCTTTCAGATAAACGGCAGCCTTGCGCGCCGTACTGTTAACCGTCTGTACCAAAGCATCTTTCACAAGATACGCAAGACTGCCAACTGCATCTTCTTCCCTGCCATCAACATCCAAAAGTGAATAAACTCTTTTTTTCAATTCACCGTATGTCATCATAAACTCCTTTCTGTACCCAATATACGTTTTTAGGGATTTTCAAGGGTGATTTTTTCGTAAAAATCACCCTTGAAACAGGTCAGGCAGGATTTGCAAAGATGATCGGTCTTGCATCGCCGAAGCCGAAAGCAAAATCAACGTAAGCGATGTAATCCGTCATCAAAGGATTTTCTCTGGGAGAAACCACGACGGAAGGCTCCGTGATGTAAACGAGCTTGAGAACTTCGGGAAGAAGCATGGAATCCGCAATTGCCCACTGTTTGCCCGTAAGACCGAGAGAACCGCCGCCGCAGACCATATATTTCATACCGTTCTGACCGCCAAGACCGCACGCGGGAGTCAGAAGCGCATCTTCACCGCAGATCTCTCTTGCAACCGCTTCCAATTCGGGAGAAACGAGAAGAAGATCAAAGTTTGCGATAAAAGGAAGACCGTCCGCCGTCACGAAAGAAGCGGCTTTTGCCTGTGCCGCGCAGATCGCGGAAACGGAAAGCTCATCGGTGATCAGATTGGAGAAGGTCGCAGTCTTATCCGTATCGACAGGATGTGCATCGGAAGCCCAAGCCTCACCGTCAGCACCTTTTGAGGTAAACGCATTGCCGAAAACGCGGTAAAATTCGCTGATTACGGTCATATAAGCGGAATCTGCAAGACGAAGACCGGTTCTGTCCGCTTCACCGACCATATCGATCTTTGCTTTTTTATAGGAAACGGGGAGCGCAAGCGCACGTTCAACGGGAGTCACAGTCGTGATAAAGGATTTCGTACCGTCCGCGTAAGAAAGCTCGCCGCCTTCATAAACGGGAAGCTCACCGTAACCGCCAAGACCTTGGAGTTCATAATTCAATTCGTTCTGATTGACGATACCCGCAATATTGCCGATGAGATTCATTCTCGAAGCATAGCGTTCTTCAAAACGCTTTTTCACAAGCGGATACATATCGTTTGCCCATGTATACATTTCATTTGTCATCATTATTTAAAATTCCTTTCTGGTTTTATATTTTTTGAAGCGTCAATGTTTTCCGCGTCTTGCGGGAATATCATTGACAAGTGTGTAATATTCGCGGTAACTCATGCCCGCGGCACGTGCGATCATACGCTGACGTTCCGTGAGCGCAAGATCGGGAGCGGCATTTGCCGAAACGGAAGGTGTCATTTTTGCTGTAATATTATGGATATCGTTTTTCGGCATCGCGGAAAGCATATTTTTAAAATCACGGCAGATATCTTCGATATTACCACGTTTGCCTTTCGCAAAATGCGCGAACATCGGATGCGAAAGCGCATCTTCGGCAGATTCCGATGCAGCGAGTTCCGTTTCGGTCTGTTCCTGTTCAGGCGTGTCCTTGTTTTCCACATCTTCTGTGGGAACAGCACTTATATTTTCGTTTTCATTCATGTGTCATCTCTCCGTTCTCAAATTTTTTATCAAGAGCTTCCGTAAGAACAGTACGTTCGGGAATACCGAGTGCTGAGATATAAGCGCGGACGATCGGGTAATTCATTTCGTTCATATCCATCGTGCAAAGCTCGGAAAGAGCCGAAAGCGTAAAGGAACGAGAATTTTCAAAACCCTCTCCAACGTGGATAGACACGTCGACCATCGGAACGAAACCGAATGTTTTCTGATAATCCTCGAAACAGAACGCCCCCTCGCAATCCGTGATGGCATGAAGTCTTTCCGCGGAAAAAATCTCAAGCACCATCGCATCAATCAAACGGTAAAGACGTTCAAAACCCGCTTTTTTACAGATATTTTTCGCCTTCGTGCGTTTGGAAGCATAATCACCGAGAAGCGCAAGCCCCGTTGCCGTCGTCACCTGTGTGGAGCTGTCCCCTTGCATGAAATCGTAATTGCCAAGCGTTTCTTTCATCATAAAACGGTATTTTTCCGCAATCTCATAATGAGCAATGTTATCGGAAGAAAGACCGCCGAGACGCTTGACTTTATCCATCATACCAGGACGAAGTTTCCAGACCGCACCGGGACGGTTTTCGGGATAACTGTCGCCTGCAAATGCATTTTCCTCATAAACGAGGATATCATTGGCAAAAAAAGCCGTGTTGAGCTGTGCAAAAAGAAGCTGTCTGTCCGCCGCATCGATGAGAGGAATAATGGGCTCCAGCTCACTCTTACCCCATATCATATTTTCGGTCGGAATCCTTGCGTAGATCACGAACGGATAAGAATCATACGAAGTTTTCGACCAGAATTTCGGCAGATAGCGGACTTCGTTCCCTTCGATCAGAATGGAAAGCGCAATCTCTCCACTGTCAGCCTGACGGAACCAATATTCCGTGATCTCCACTGTATCGCCAAGACCGAGAAGATCGCGTTTGCCGCGATGCTTCCCCGCCATGATGCCTTCCATCGTCAGACCGCGCGCTTGCAGATCGTCCGTAAAAATACGCACCGCCTTGCCCGTATTCATGCGGTAAACACAAGCGATATATTCGCAATCATCGACCGTTTTGCCGAAAGGATCGGGAAAGACCGTTTCGATCGGAGGATTTTCAATGGCGATCTGTGCCTCCCCTTGTGCATCACAGGTCACGGCAAGCTTCCAGACCGCACTGCCGTAAAGATTAAGCCTACGTTCATTAACCGCGTTTTTCGCTGTCATATCGCCGTTCTGAACGACATAACGCACGATGGCTTCTCTTTGTCTTGCCATATCGCTTTCATGCCCTGTACGCGCGGAAAACTCAAAATCGGGCGGTGTCGCTTCGATCTGTCCCTCCACGTGTAAAAATCCGTCGGGCACTGTGCAAGGTCGCCAAGGCAATTCCAAGGAACTAAGAAATTCATCCGTCTGCCTTGCCGTATCGTGCGTACCGTCATAATAAGCGCGCATCCTCTGCCAATATGCATCCATGGAACTTCTGGCAGTACGCGCCGTTTTTATGTTTTCGGCAATGATACGCTCGCGCATATCCACATCCGAAAACGGCTCGGAAACCGTGTCACTGCGTTTCCAAAATTTCAAATTCATAGTCACATCCTTTCACGGACAAAATCCGTTGTTTTTGTATTCACCTTATCTTCGCCCAAACCGATTTTTTCTTCTCAACAAAGAAGAATCTTCCGTCATTCCTCCGCGGCAATAAGAAGCGAAATAACGGAGCGCATCGGGCGCGTGAGTGATCTCATGCGGTTCCGTTGCCGCATCACCATGGTTTTTCGGATCATAAAGCAAAAGCGGTAACGTGCGGAGGATATTGACACAATTCGGAAAAATGCGAAGCTTCGGTTCTCCGTCCATATCGGCAAGCCATTCCTTGAGTGCAAGCCAACCGTCGATACGGTTCGGAACGATCTTTGTCAGATATACACCGCCATCTGCAAACAGATCGGAAACGGAACGACCGCTGTCCTTGCTTCTGCTCCAAAGATCGGCAGGCGCGATCACAGTCATATCGGGCTTTAATTTGGCATATATCTTTTCTGCCGCACGGCTCACGATCAGATTGGATTCATAGATCTCATCATAAACGTAAGCGCGGCCATTGGGTAAAACCGCAATAAAAAGTGCCGCCAACATATCAAGACCATAGTCCATCGCCGCGTAAAATCTCGTTCCGTTCGGAAACGATATGGGAGAAACCACATGTTTCCTCTCATCAAATTCAGAGAAGAATTGCCCCGAAAAAACGTCCCACCGTCCGCAAAGCCAAGCCGCGCGAAGCCCCTCGGGAAGAGCTTCCAATCGCTTCACGTAATCGGGATCCTGTTCCATCAACGCCTTGTTGTCATAAACAGAAGCGGGAATAAAGCGGTAATCTTCGGGATTCTCTCCCTTGCGGTAAATCCGATCAATAAAAAGTCTTTTGACCCAACCGTGTCCTATCCCTCCGGGATTACAGGTAAGATACATCCGTTTGGGAAACGAATTCGCGCCGCGCAGCGAAGCGCAAAGCACAAGAAACATCTCCTCATCGATCTGTGTTGCCTCGTCAACGGCAATGATGTCGAATTGCAAGCCTTGATAGCGAAGCAAGTCGTCATGGGAAGAAAGATATCCGAGCAACATATGCGAACCGCAGAAAAAATCAAACGCCTTTTCGAGTTCTCTGTATTTTGCGATAGGTGTCTTGCCGCAAAGGATCTCGCAAAGCGGACGAATATGATTTTCTCGGAGTTCAGGATAACTTCTTCGAATTAGAAGCACACGGATACCGGGATATGCCAGACAAAGCAAGATGAGTTTGTATCGCAGCGCAAAACTTTTACCGCCGCCTCTTGCACCGCCGTAAGCCGTAAATTTCGCATCGGAAAGAAAAAATTCACGCTGTTTTTCCGTCGGAGAAAAATTCAGAATAAAAGGTACGGAAGCATCATTTTGCAAGTGTGTTCGCCTCCTCGGACATCAGAACGGTAATGGTATCGGGAGTATCGTCTTTTTCACCCCAACCAAAATGTTCCTTGAGCAAAGCCAATGCCAGCGTACCGCCGATATCGCCCGAAATACAGTTTTCTTCGATATAAGCTTCGATTTTGAGGAGAGCCATTTCCACAGCCTCCGCAAAGCTCTTATCATTTTTCAAAACGGCAAAACCCCGTTTGGTGATACCGAGTGCCAGACAAAGACCGGAAACCGTATACGGTTTTTGTCTTTTTTTCTCACAGACCGCGCATTTTTCATCTCCGAAGGAAGCATCGCATTTTCCGCAAGCCGCCGTTGCGCGACCTCTGTCGCAATCCTGAAAATATTTTGCCGCCCGTTTCGCAAAATCCGCGGGATCGATCTCTTTTTTGATACGTGCCATCTCAACCCCCGCGGTCAAAACCGTTCGATTCACAGACAGATTGAACGAGTTCAAACATATGTTCACAAGAATAATCCGCCCAACATTCCGTATGAATCACATCTCTTGTCGCATGAACACGCACAGCATCCTTTGCTTCATAGATCGCAAAACCGCAATGATCGCAATAAGAAAAAATACACGTTTCTTTTGGTATAGTCGTCTTCATCAGACCGCCCTCCTTTCAAAGTAATTTGTTTGTTCCCTGTGCCGCCATTATATCACACGAACATTTGTTTGTCAATAAATCAAAAGAACGATTGTTCGTGATTTCATTTCTCTGCCTGTGCTTTCCGTTTTTGCAGAATTTTGCCGAATCACTTCCATCATTTCGACAATATCCATATTCCGACATTTCCCGTATTTCGACAGCATCTCCCTTTCGACAATTCGACACCATCCATAAATAGACGGCAAAAAACATTCCTTCACAACCCCCGACACCATTTTTTATATTCGACAGCGGATGTCAAATTCATATTCCGACAAAATCTGCATCAAAAAAACCCCGCATGAGCAGGGTTTCCGGACTGTCGAAAAAACTATATGTAAAAGATAAAAATCAAACTCGCATAAATCTATTGCTTGAAATAATTTTTTTCTTGATACGGTTGAATCTTTCCAAAAAATAGTCTGTAAAACAATTGGAACAACCGTAATTAAAGTGCATATCCAGCGTTTCGCTCAAACGTCCCAAGACATAAAAATCAAAAAGTTCATTTTCAATATCTATATCGAAAACACTTTTATATCCGTCCAAAAGAGCGTCAAACATATCCCAGTATGTCCACTCCAAACTGATAAATGCCAGTTCATTCAAAGGGTCCCCGAAATTTCAGCATGAAAATGATATCTAATAATTCCGTTTAAATCCATCACAAAATTCCCCCTTTTTTGTATATCATAGCACGCATAGCCTTTTTATACAATAAATAAACGGTTTAAGTTGATTCAATTTTCAGTTGAGCCTAATGTTGCGGAAATTCAGTTTTTCTGTTTTCAGACAAAAATATATCCTTATTACCTCTCATAAACGTAAAACGCAATCGGCTTTTCATCTTCGGGAATCACAAGCATATTGGTTCTAACAGCACAAACACCGAGAATACCAACCGAACGGAAAAAAAATCGTACTTGCAATGATGTGTCCGATCATGTCCTTCGTATGTGCCGGTGCATGAATTTGCATCAAAGAGATCGCCCTTTCTGTCAACCATGTGTAAATCCCTTGCATTTCTCTGATCTCATCGGAAAGTGCTGAAACAACCGAAGATATTTCCGATTTCGTAAAAATCATAAATTCGGGCAAAACATCACCGACTTGATTTTCCGAAAGCATTTTTTCAAGAGGAACCGTATATTGAGAAAATCGGTTTTTCTGCGGTAAAATACCGAAATCGGCAAATGCCGCCGCATAGCATTCATTGATCTTCACATAACCCGCAAAAGCATCCGCGCTGTATTCCCCCGCATATGCATCGTAATCCAGACCGTAATTGATCCCTTTTGCGCCTTGATAAATCGTATCACGCGCCGTCATATTACCGTTTTCCTTTTCAAAAAGTGCATGACCTTTACGCATCAACATCCAATAAAGTCCCCACATCATGCGGTTATCATCGAGAGAAGCACCGATAAAACCGATCTTTCGTATCAAAGAGAGCTTTTCTTTCAAATGCGAAAGAAGCATCCCAACCTTTTTGGTACATTCCTTTTCAATCATTCTGTGCCATTCATTCGTGTAATCCTCTGTAAAGATCAAAAGATTCGTCTGATATTTTCCGCCTGGCAAAGACAGCAATAATCCGTATTTTTCAAGCAAAGCGATCTCATCTTCCATATAAGCGGAAGACACTCCAAGCTCCATGGAAAGCTCCCGAATCGTCATCGGCGTATAATATGCGCTGAGCAAAATATTGCCGGGAAGCTTTCTGTCAAATAAATTTCTGTATTCCGCATTATATTTTCCCGAAAAGATCGTAACGAAATGAAAATCCGCAGGTCTGTAACTTTTTTCACCGAATATCTGTTCCATACCAATACCTTCTTTCAAAATTTTTCTGGTTTTAAAGAGATAATATTTGACCATTTCCGGAGAGATTCCCTGTTTTTCCGCAACTTCACCACAAGAAAGTCCGTCAAAATAATAAGCGATCGTACATTCCCTGTATTCTTTGGATAAAAGCGCAAGCTCACGGCGAAGAATTTTAATGTCCTCGCTTTTCTGCATCTCCTCAAAAAAATCCGCATCTGACGGAATGGATTCATCAAGTTCAGCGAATGATAAATGCCTTCTCTTACGCAAAAATTTCTTATATGTATTGCCCGCAATCGCCCAGATATAGCCGTAAAATGCATTTTCATCTTTGAGCCTTGGCGCACTTTGTAAGATCGCAAGAACGATCTCGTTTGCCAAATCTTCCGCATCGTCCTTGTCGGAAACACGGGAAAGTGCATAAGCAAAAATCGTTTTGATATTTTCTTCAATAAATTTCCGAACTTCATTTTGTCGCATCTTCATCTCTCCTTTGAGGTCGTTTTGAAAGCTTTCATTTATATAGTACCATAACGATGATTTCGGTTAAATTATTTTTTAAAAATTTTTCAATGATACAAAAAGCCCCGCAAAAGCGGGGCAAACAAAATACTTCAATATTGATAAAGATATTCCATATCCCTTATCATTTTTTCAAAAATATTACGAACTCTCTCTGATGAACATCTGTGAAGATACTCATGCCAAAACACAAATGAAGTATTCACATTTGATAATTTCATTTGTATCGCAAGTTCTTTTTCTGTAATGTCAACATCGGAAATGCCGCAATACATAGAAATCACCTTCTCCTCATTGACTTTATATCCGTCCGCACATAATCTGCTAATAAAAAAAGCGATATCACCCGCAATATGCCCGCTATGAATTCCTTGCCAATCACAAACAATTAAATTCTCCAAATCATCAGCCAATACATTTTCAAAATGAAAATCTCCATGGCAAAACCATTGCTTTGTGTTATAAAATCGTTGGTTTACCGTGTTAATATTTTTGGCAACCATTTTCAAATCGGATTCGGAAAATATTTCTCCATGTTCTCTGGTTACTTCAAGCCAACCCATAAAAGATTTTGCAAGCTCTGCATCATTAAGCTGAAAAGGTATGATCTCTTTTTTGGGCAGAAAATTCGGAATCGATAAGCAATGAATTTCTGCAAGAACAGATATCATTTTTCGAAACAACCTATCATCCATATCTTTTTTATTGAAAGGTGTATATTTTTTCATAATCATCTGAATTTCATGGTCTGATTGATACAAATGATAGATTTCAGGCAAAAAAGATATATTTTCAGAATGATACGTTTTATAAAACATATATTCATTGACATAGGAATCCCAAAGAGAATCCTGTGGTAACATATTTCGATATATATGTTTTGCTATCAAACCGTGATCCAATTCATAAACATTGGCACCGCTTTTTCCAATCGTAATCTTACGAAGCAAATGTGTATCAATATACTGCATAAATGACATAAAGCACACCTTTCTGAATTTATGATTCAAAAATCAAAATCTGAGTCTATCCACGCTTTCGCAATGGTGACAATATCAAATTTCATACACTCATAATCAAATTTATTCTTCAATTTCTTTTTAATAACATATAATGAACGTAATATATTTTCAAGAATCATATATTTTTTCATATCCATATCAGCATCACAAAATATATCATAATCCGCGCCCAATGAAATAGAAGCCATGCGCGCCTTCATACTGACTTTCTGATAATCCAACCATTGCCCTTTTTCTTTTTCGGAATTTGGAGCCAAAATCGGTGTAATTCCAATGGTATCAAGTACATCAGTATATCGCGTGATATCTATCTTTTGAGAAATCACGCAACACATATCATATACTTCATCAAGAACACCATATACTTGCGTATAATATGAAGGAGAATTAATATATAAATTCATTCTTTCTAAACCTCATTCATCATAAAAACAATATCGGGAATATTGGTGTCAAGAAAAAGAAAAACGACACGCGTTTGCGTGTCATCATGGTGCGAGAAACGGGACTTGAACCCGTATGGTGATACCACACGCCCCTCAAACGTGCGCGTCTACCAGTTCCGCCACTCTCGCATATTGAGTTATTGTTGCGTTTGCCTTACGACGAGTGTTATTATATACTATCTTTTTCAAAATGTCAATACCTTTTCTGATTTTTTTTGAAAATTTTCAAAAATTTTTTAAAAAATAAAATATTTTTTCTTGACAAAAAGAAAAACCTCATATATAATGTATTTGTTATAATTTCATAACCATCGGGGTGTGGCGCAGTTGGTAGCGCGTCTGCTTTGGGAGCAGAATGCCGCAGGTTCGAGTCCTGTCACTCCGACCATATCGAGTGTTCATAACGAAAGTGATGAACACTCGATACTTTTTTGCCTTAGTTTTCAAATATTTTGTTGTTTATGAGCAGATTTTCTGCTCTTTTTTCTTTATACCGCGATTGCTTGGTAGGTCACGGAAACGCCTTGCCTTGTATCAAGAGTGTGCTTGACTTGCGGTGCATCGGGTATTTCCACGCAACCGACGAAGCGGTAATGAATGACGATCTGCTGCACTCTCGATTTTCCCGTTCCCGTGATATGGTGAACCTCAATCTTGTCAATTAGTTCGTGGAGCATTGCGGGTGTGAGCGTTTGCATTTCCATAAATCTCCGCACCGCTTTGATGAAGTTGTCCTTAGAGGTTTTCATTCCGTCAAGCTCGCTCAGATGTTCACGCAGAGCAAGGATCTGTTTCTTCAAGTCGCTCTGCTCGGTGTCGTACTTGTGGGATAACTGCATAAATCTCTCGTCAGTGACTTTGCCGTTTACGTTGTCCTCATAGATACGCTCGTAAAGTCGTGATACCTCGTTGTTTCGGACAATGGCGGCTTGTAAGGTACTCTCGGTAGCTTTTCTTTCCCTTTGTAAGTCTTTGTTCGTTTTTTGCTCCAATAGGTCTGCAAAGGATTCTTCATCGTGGGTAAGGTATTCTGCCAATCTCCGCAATTCACAAAGGACTATTTGTTCAAGCGAATCTGCTCGGATATAGTGCGTGGTCGGGCAAGTTCCTCTGTTTGATCTGTAATTGGAGCAGTTGAAATACTGAATAGCCTTGTTTGGGTGATTGACGTTAAACCACAAGGGACTTCCGCAATCGGCACAATACAGCAAACCGCAAAACATATTCTTCTCACCGTTCTCCTTCTTTGGAGCGCGGCGTTTTGTTGTTGCAATCAGCTTTTGCACCTTTTCCCAAGTATCACGGTCAATGATCGGCTCGTGCTTGTCCTTGAACACTACGGTATTTTCTTCATCGTTCCTTAACCTCGTTTTGTTCTTGAACGACTTGGAATAAGTCTTGAAGTTCACAAGATCACCCGTGTACTCTCGGAGCGAAAGTATCTTTGCCACCGATGTCTTACACCATTTATACGGATTGGGTTGCGTTTTCTTGCCGCCACGGTTTAATCCTTTGCTCTGCCAATAAGCCATAGGAACGAGCGTTTCGCTCTCTTGCAACATACGGGATATGGTTTCGTTTCCTTTGCCCTCAATACACCAAGCATAGATCTGACGGACTACCTTTGCGGCATCCTCGTCTATGATCCATTTTTTCGGGTTGTCGGGAGCTTTCATATACCCGTAAGGCGGTTGAGATAACGGTTCACCCGCATTACCTCGCAGGCGGTGAGAGCTTCTGACCTTGCGGCTAATATCCCTCGCGTACATTTCGTTCATTACGTTGCGGAAAGGTGCTAACTCGTTTTCTCCGTCCGCGCTGTCTACACAATCGTTAATGGCAATGAAGCGGATATTTCTATCGGGAAAATAGTTGTCGGTGTAATATCCGACTTGGAGATAATCTCTGCCAAGTCGTGACATATCTTTGACGATAATCGTGGAGATATATCCCATATCAATGTCATCGAGCAGCTTTTGGAAATCAGGACGGTTGAAGTTTGTTCCCGTGTATCCGTCGTCAACGTAATACTTGATATTATCAAAGCCGTTTTCCTTGCAATACTTAGCGAGCAATTTTTTCTGATTCGCCACCGAATTACTATCGCCTTCCATCCCATCGTCGCGGGACAGACGGCAATATAAGGCGGTAATACCTACTTGATTTTGATTATTCTGTTTCGTTTTGGTCTGCATAATCCTCCTTCCCGGCAGTATCCAAAACATATTCCGCCTTTATTTTATCATCGTTGCTATCGTGTGTCAAATGTGCGGGACAACAATTTACGATCATTCTGCCGAATCGGTGGCGCAAGGTATCATCTCCTTTCTCTTGAAAGCGTGGGGTTACGTGGTATAGAACACCGTTAAAACGGTAATGCACAGTATCTTCGGAAATATTTATCTTCAACGGCTGTCCTCCCTCCATCGTTCTCTCTGTCTTTCTCTTTTTTCAAGCAATCTCATTATATCCGCCACCATATCCTTTGGGCGTGTACCTCTTGGATAGAATCGTTTTAGCTCGTCTGTAAATATGACGATACGATCCTTTTGATTGGCTTTTTCCTCGCTCATTATTTCTTCTATCTCGTTTTCTCCGAGCATACCTCTATCCGAGAGCTTTCGCATACGGACAGTTTGAGAGTAGGATGGCATACACTCGTTTAATTCGCAAACATCAAGCAAAACCTTTTGCGTATGTTCGGGAAATCTTGAAATCTCAACTGCGGGGGTAAGAGCCATTTTCCCCTCGTCCACCATTTGCAGAAAATCGGGAATGAGATTTGTGAGGGCAATATATCTTTGTACCTGCGACTTACTCTCGTCGCTTTCAAGGGCAATTCGCTCCACCGAGGTCAGCGACTTTTGACCACGATGGTCAGAAGTTAAATCCGTCCTTTCTCCTTGTCGTTTTATTGCTTCAAGCTTCATTTTGTAGGCAAACGCCTTTTCACTCGGCAACAGACCGTCACGGTGAAGATTGGAGTCAGCCATCACGACGATTGCCTCCTCTCTCGTAAGCTCTTTTACAAATGCAAGTATCTTTTCTATGCCAAGTTTCTCGCAAGCAAATACACGGCGATGTCCCGAAACGATTTCATACTCTCCGTTGCCGACGGGACGGACGGTTATTGGCGTTAATATTCCTTGTGTCTTGATGCTCTCCGTAAGACTTGCCATCTCGTCGTTGTCGATAATTTTATATGGGTGATTTTCAAATTGGCGGAGCCTGGCTATCGGGAGAGAAACAACCTCCGTTCTCATATTCGTATTTTCTCTTTTCTCATAATTTTTCATATCCGATTTTGCTCCTCCTTCTGACGTTCCTTTTCTTCTTCGATCTGCGCTCCGCACTCGACGTATATTCTTGCGAAATCCGCAAGAGCTTTCCATAATCTGTTGGTGTTCTTTCTATAATCGTTACTGTCGATAAAACCAAACGTATGCGCCTTTTCCGCCAACTGATTGAGATTGATTCCGATTTTGCGAAGCTCGTACAAAACATCATCGTATTTTGCGGGCGGATATTCAACGAATATCGCTTTTTCCAGCATATCTCTCACAAGCTGACTGTTACTGCGCTTGGAGCATTTGGCTATGCGAGTAAATTTTTCGTATTCGCTATCGTCAAGATAGGCTTTGATTAAATGTTTTCTGAAACTTAAATCTTTCATTTTACGTTCTCCTTCGTATGTTATATTAGGTTGGGGTTTTAGGGGCAATCCCCTAAAGGAAAGCGGGTTGGTACCAATTCTTGACCTTGCCGAGCGAAGCGACGGCGGTCAAAGCTCGATTGGTACCATTACGCAGTGCTTGCTCCGATTGACAGACAGCCCCAAGGGCTGTCTGTGGTACCAAACGAGTTGGTACCGTAATCGGCTTATGCCGAAACAATTTCAGCAATATTTACGCCCTCTTTCCACTCCCCGATAGCCGATTCACGTGTCTGTAACTCTGCTCCTTTCTCTCAAATTTGCGATTGGACTATATGGGAATTCCCTAAGTATGTAGCTCTCGCGTATGCCTCAAAGGAGAAAACAAGGCGTTTCAACCAAGAGCCTTTCGACAAGAACTCAACGTTTGAGATTGAGTTCAAAAATAATTTTACAAGTAACAACGTATCATACGAAAATACATTTCTCTTCATAATAAAGCCACGGGAACGGCAATTTTTTAGGGTGTTCTGCAAAACTTTATGAGGTTTTTTGTGTATCCCCCTCACTTAATAGCCACAAGAATGGAGTTCTTGGGGGGTATTCCTCGAAAAAATTTAATAATAGCTCTTATTCCTTTCATAACAAAACAACACCGAGGAATACGAAAAGGGGCTATCTTTTTCAAAATTTAACGCCCGAAATAAAACAAAAAAGCCGTTACACAACGGCACAGATCACAGATTTCTCTGTCTGTACTTGTTATGTAACGGCTTTCGCCCGTGAGATTCCTCACGTAAAATATGTTATTTTAGGTTGTATAAGAATAAGCTCGGCGGGCAATACTCATAATGGAGAGGTCTGCCAAACTTTCGTCTTGGGAGTGTTAGTATATCATATCGTTGTGGGCTTGTCAAGGAGAAATTTGTCGATCAACTGTAATTTTACAAAACAAATATGGAGATATTATCAGAAAAATTCTTTGAAAAAACCGCTATCGCGGCGTGGTAATCACGCTTTGATAGCGGCTTTATGTGTGTGAAAATATATCACACGTATTCTATTATTCTTTTCGCCAACGTCTAATAACATTATCAAATGCTATGTCAATCCAATCTTTGCTCCATTCATCATATACATTAACATTGCTTGAATTAGGTATCGGATTTGGCATATCCATTTTAACTACAGCGGGCAAAGGAACAGCGTCACCAACTACCAAGCACTCTCCTGCAGCTAACGTAGGTAAAATATCGACCAATGAAGCATTATTGTCTGGAAGCAGATTCTTTATACAACTCTGATCGTTGACATTAGTTAACTTCAGCACAATAAAATTATTGCATTGCGAGAAAATTGTTTCGGATACTTCGGAAGGTCTTTGGCTGACAACCATTAGATTCAACCCATATTTACGCCCCTCTTTAGCAATGCGTTCGATAGAATGTCTTGAAGCCGAGTATTCTGCACCTCCGCTTTTAGGAATGTAGTTGTGTGCTTCTTCACAAACTAACATAAACGGAATATCATTAACCAAGCCTTCTTGATGTCTAATTTTGGAATAATGGAAAGCAAAATCAAAAATAACTCTTGAAAGCAAACTGATAACAATACTTAGAACTTCAAATGGAATAGCGCTCAAATCAATAATAGTTACATTACTTTTATCTATATATCCAAGAAACTGTTTTAGAATTTCTGCAAAATCTTGAGTTGTATATGGTACCCCTTCTTCTTTTTCCGGCTTTGTGATAAATTTCAAACGTTTATCTGAAAGTTTAGTTTCCAATCTGGTTATAAATCTTTCAAACTCTCCGTTGTATGGACCAACTGATGCCTTGGTAGCACCTGCTTGACTTGTTGCTGCAAATTCTACAACTTCCGTTAAGTATAATTCATCTGCATTGTTTATCAAAGAGCCATCGTTTTTCTTAGGAAGATGTGGTTCACCTTCTTTTTTACTGATAACTTCGGAATTTTTATTTTTAATGTAACGATAAACATCCAAGATATCAAAGTAAACAGGCGTATCATAAGTAATGTGTTCCATTTCGGGATTGTGTTTTTCTTTACTAAGTATAACAGCTTTTTTGAATTGCGAAATTTGATTGTGAGAATTCATTTCATTGCTTTCGATGAAAAGAGCCTCCAGCTCTTGTGCATTCATCAACCAATATGGCAAGCAAAGTTTTTCAACATCCAAACAATTCAAATTGAATTGTTCTTGTTCAGCAAGAGTAAATGCCGACTTATACTCAGAATGTATATCAAAAATAATAACGTGAGCATTTTTCAATTGTCCAGCATTTTGGTTATGTCCTCCATTAATCTTCATAATGTTCTGCAACAATCTCGCCACAGCACAAGATTTTCCCGAACCAGTAGAACCAACTACTGCAATATGCTTTCCAAAGAAACGATTGCCATCAACAAAGTAACTTACAGTTTGATTATTTGAAAGATGTCCTACGCAGAACGAAAAATTATCATTGCTACTAAAAATTGCATTGATTGTTTCATCATCAGGCAAATATGCGGGTTCTGTGGGGGAAGGCAAATTCACTCCTCCTTGACGGAACTGAATGCCATCTTCGCTTTCTGAATAGCAACCAATTGGCGAACAAGCTACTGTATAACTAATTGTTGTAGCATCGGAAGATTGAACCGCCGAAACATTTTGAATAGAAGCTAAAATCTTCAGATCATTTCCATCCTCAATAGAAACATAGCGAGAAATTTTGATTTTTGATTTGTTGCGTTCAAAAATATCAACATTTTCTATTGCAACAAGAATAGTACCCGGTGTACTACTAATAACTTTTCCGATTTCAATCATTTTTTACACCTCCAACGTTTTAACCAAATCGACCAAATATCTAATAGTGTTTACATTGTCAACATCTAACATCTCGGTAATATAGTTTACGCCTTGCAAGGAGATATCTCCCGTTCCAACTATAAACACTTGATTAACTTGGCATTGCTCTAATATACCTACTGTAATATTATTTAGCGTTGACATTTTACATACGAAATCTGCTGAGCAGTTTTTGTTATGTATAAAACTATCTTCTACAAATACATTTCCCACAAGACCATTATTAACCGAACGTTGATATTTATATAGTTCGATGATGGCAGATTGCATTAAATTTGAATGATTGTTTCCAAATATGAATATTGGCGGTTTTTGCAATCTTGGTTTTTTGAAGTATTTGCTAATATATTCTTGAATAAATGAAATGATCTCAGTTGCATTCTGATTCAAAAATGAATCCGTAAAGACAAACGCACGAACATCAGCATTTGATGAAAACATTGATGACAAATGGCGTTTCTTTGCTTTTAATAATTTTTCTCTATCAAGAGCTTCCAAAGTCCATTTGTTAATTAAAAGTGTTTTTTGTCCTTCCAAAAAAGAGAGCAATTCATTTTTTGTTATAGTGCGTTCTTGTTCCGTATGCTTGGCGGAAAGAATCGCTATTAACGAAAAAGCATTTGGGTAATAAAGCGATTTTGCTGTTTCTTCATCTGTAACATCACAGAGCAAATTAACAACCTCTTCTTCTAACAACGCAAATTGTTTTGCTTTTTGATATGTAAAACAATTCCAAAAGTCAGAGATGCTTACTCTTAAAGATAAAGTATCTCGCTTGTTCTTGTAATAATTGAGGAGTTCTTCTTTTTCCGCTTTGGTCTTTTTTTGCTTGTTCGCTATATTCAGCATTTTGGGATCGGAAATGGTATAAATTCTATGAAAATACTTACATAAAATGTCTTTATCTACTGTAGTTTCAAGAAAATTAGAAAAAGAATCCATATCCACTTCATCAACATTTTCTGCATAGTAAGCATATAAAATATAAGAAACGCTCTTGCCTAAATACGCACTTTCACAATAATGACAAAGCATTTCAAGAATAGGCGTTGCCACACTGGAGATTTGATATTTGCCATCTTCGTGATATTTGCATTGAATTGTGGTTATTCCCGTAGACGAATGAATATCTATATCCTCTATAACTCCTTCTAATGTGACAGCGTCATCATCATTAGCTGATAGAAGTTCACAAATGGATTTATTGAACTGATATACATATCCTTTTATCGTGCTATCCGCTTGTCTCACACCATCACCACCTTTTCATATTTCGATTAACTGTCCTCGATTTATAAATTTTGTTTTTCTAAGAGAAACGGGATATGGTTACTCCACGATCACTTCACAGGCATCAAATGATGCAGGGTATGTAAGTGACATTATGTGATTCTTGAAAACAACAATATAAGCATATATAGTCCCTTCGCCAAAACGATCGTGCAACAAACACCTTCCATCGGTGCAAAAGTTCACTTCATCTGGCAAAGAACGCAGATATGGCAACTCCATTGTTTTCGTAGCACTCTCAGGGAAGTTTACTGCCATTCCAACAACTTGTCCTTCGCCAAACACAGCGTGACGGATAATAGCTCCTGCGGGAACAATAATCTCTTTCGTTGCAGATGTTTTTCTGCCATCAACAAAGCTAAGTGCCTTTTCGCTCACCGTCGTATCAATGTACTGTTTCCAAGCGGGAGCTTCCAAAATGTCACGTCTTGTTTCGCAAGTGAGAATCAGATCGCGCAAATGTTCGGGTTGAGCTTTATCTGCTTCAAACATTGCCACGAAATACTTTTGGAATTGAGCCAATGTAAGCGGAACAATATCAAGTCGCTGCTTAACATCACCCTTTGCATACCAAATGCCGTGTCTGAACGTTTCAGCGGTATTTGTATCAATGCGCACCGCAATAAACATACCGTAAACAGGCTTATCATATTTCAATACAGCATCAGAAACGTGACGTCTTACCGGCTCACCTTCCATAGCTTCTTGCCTTGAAGATGTGGACATCGTTACCTCGGTTAAGATGGTAAAATCGTTAAATTCGCAATACAAGTCACCTTTTCTACCGCCTGCCGCAGAAACGGGCAAGAAGTCGGAATCCAATCTAAAGCCGCGTACTTCGTATGGCTTATTTACCATATGGTCAATAGCCAAAGCTGCTCTCCAAAGCACCCATTCAAGATATGCAGGAGTTTCATCCTTGGGAACCTCTATGGCATTATCCTCGTCGTAAACGAGCTTGCCGCCGCCCTTAATAAGTAACGACATATAATCGGAAATTTCTTTCCATTGATTGCGTTGATCTTCAGCGTACTTGATCTCATCGGTTTGAGCCATAAGATTTTCAAGTCGCTGTCTTGCAATATTGACCTCGGTAGGAGTTGTAAGCGGAAGATCGGAAATATCGAATACGATATGCCTTTCCTTCATCTGCTTAATCAAATCGTCAAGCAGTGCTTTCGCTACGTCCATACTATCGGTAGGCAAAGGTGCACCATTACAAAGCTTCTTGTATGCCTGCATCAGAGATTCTTCGCTTGCAGTGCTTTTTGCCAATTTTTCAGCGAGAACGTGCTTGGAAGGTACAATGACAAGTCCTCGTCCTTTGCGTTGTAAAACACCCGAGATACGAAGATAACGCATATTCATATCGGTATAGTCCAAGAAATTCTCTGGCTTCTTGTCATAATGCTCACCGCGCTTCTGAATTTCCTGCTTGTCAAAAGGACGTTTAGCGGGAGCAACGGCTCTGCGCGCTCTTAAATCGAGAATACTGTCAACAACATCCGATACATTATAACTCGGGTTTGTCGTATGTCCCCAAAGCGCAAATTCAATTCTGCTGATCTCAGACGAGCCCGTCCGTTTCTCCAATTCAAGCATAATTGCCAAGAGCCATCTTAACGGAGAAAAATAGCGAACACCATCGGGCAAAGGAAACTGCTCAACACTCATTGATCTGAGATAACATTCTTGAACAGCGGGATATGTATCTGCCTTCAAAAACATTTTACCAAACGGCGTGAGTGCATCCAATGCACCCAAATCATCTTGGTTGCCGTCCTTTTTCTTCACCTGCGGATAGATAAAGCCGTTTTTAGCAAACATCAACCGCCATTTTCTCGCGTGGCTACCCGATTCGTCTTTTCCTTCCTCGTTTTGAATGATACCTTTCTCATCCAAAAGCTTCATAAACTCAATCTCATTTTCCTTGCCGTGAAGATTTCCGACAAAAACTGAGTTCGCAAATACCGCAAATCCTTCTTGGATTCGATTAGGATTTCGCAAGCCCGTATTACCTACGAGCCAAATATCAATATTTTCATTCATAACACAATCCTCCATCAAAATCCAACAAACAAATATTCTTGAACGGTATTTCTGTGCGTTTTTGCATCTCCTTGATTACCGAAGGAATACTTATAATCAATCGGGATAACTTCTACGTGTTCCTTATACTTTGCCATTATAGCAACCATTTCATCTTGTGTCGGCTGACTATTAGAGGAATAAGAAACAACTAAAATACTATTTGCAAATTTCTTAAACAACTTATCAAAGGCATCTGCCGCGCCTTTGCGTGTAGAAAACGGTGTGGGATATGACTTAAACTTTTTAGTTTGTGTATGCTCTTGAATTTCAACACCCTTCCAATCTCGCGCAAGACCTTCTACAAAGTGGTATCTACGAACATACTCATTATCCGACAAAGGAGAATAATATGGCGGATCAATGTAAACCAAATCAGCATTTTCAACCTTTAAGTCCATTGCATCACCGTGTTTGGAGAAATTTGATTTACCGTTATCAAATATAGACTTGTTTACTGCATCAACGGATTCAAGGAATTGTTGAGCAAGAGATTTCTTCAAATCTTGACGACCATCATCATATCTGTATCCGGTGTAAGTAAAAATTCCACGAGGACGCTTCTTCAAACAAGCGCGAATCAAAGAGGTCATTGCTATTGCTTGTTTATACTGATCTCTCATTGCCGCTATATTTGTGCGAAGCGTATCGATCAAATCGTTTTCTTCGTCGGAATAGTACAAGCCCTTAAAAGTTGTTGCAACAAAATGATCGGATTCCTTATGCACAACAAGAAGTTCTTTCGCATCTTCCAAAGGCAACGTAACGGTATTGTTTTCAATCATTGCTTTGGTAAAGGTCGCAGACATAGCCATATAGTCGTTGCTGACAACTGATTTACCTTGCGCCTTAAGCATATAGCCAACAACACCCGATCCGGAAAACAGATCCACAACTGTATTAACATTGAACTGAGAAACAACCGACCAAATTTCAGAAAGCAGCTTGCTCTTGGAACCCATAAAACGAGTGGGTGGGTATGCTGAAACCTGCTGTGGTAACGGCTGAGGTTCAAGTCTTTGCAAAGTCTGCTGCTTTGGTGGAATAGTGACAATTACATCTTCACCTTTTCTTGTACTACCATTACAAGAAATGTGGCGTTTGGTTTGTATAACATCAATAGTAAACGGAGCGTACAACTCGTGAACCAAAGGATGATTGGAA
>JAFUQQ010000035.1 GCA_017472285.1 Clostridia bacterium
GAAACGATGACAGTTTTATATTTTTTCTGCCCATTCGCATCCGTCCAGCTCTGATTTTGCAGTTCTCCGATCACAAGAAGCTGTTTTCCTTTTTTGCCGTATTTGGCAACAAATTCTGCGGTCTGATTCCATGTATCAATACCAAAAAATCCGTTGCTTTTCCAAAACGTCTGTTAACGGCAAGGGAAAAAGAACAAGTGAATTTCCCGCTCTGTGTCTGACGGAGTTCGGAATCCACTGTCATATTTCCCATTAAAATTACTTTGTTTGCACTTGCCATAAAATTTACCTCACTTTTAGTTTTTTATTTCTTTTTTCCTTTCCGTAAGAGCCGCTTGTGCTTGTTTTGAAATGTTATCCTTATCCCCCACATTGCACGGCGGCACGATCACACCGTTTTCAATCAGAAAGTCGGCGATAAATTCCTTTTTGGAAACTGCCGCATCTTCCAACGAATCAAACGCCGCCGAAGCGTTTTTGAGTAAATAAATCAATTTTTCTTTTTCTGTCATATCTGTTCTCCTTTCACCAAGGATGTGCGCCGTTATTCACAATATAACGAGCCTTTTGAAAATTTTCAAATTGTTCCGTCAGCATTTCTTTTTCCCTTTCTTATTTCGCTCTGTCCGGCAAGCCGTTTCTTTTCCGCCTGTTCTTTGAGAAAGGCTTCGTATTCGTCCGGATGTGCATTGAAATATCTGCTGACCGTTTCGGAAAGCCGTTCAGACATAATTTTCAGAGCCTCTTCGGGAATTTTATCCACAGGTTCGCCATTGAGGTAGATTTGACCCATATGTACTCCTTTCTTACATGCAATCCATCACCGCCGAAATATTCTGTGCCGCGGCAGCGGAAATCGGCATCCGTACCGAAAAGAAGATCATTTTCGGTGAGATTTTCGGGACGTACGCCGCTTGCAAGATATTCGGCAAATGTTTCCCTTGCCGTTTTGGGAAACGGCGCAGAGCGGGATTTTCCGCCTTTGCCATCGATGACACGAACGATACCGTTTTTAAAATCGAGATCATGAAGCGTAAGCGCACGAAGTTCACTGTTGCAAAGTCCCGTCATAAGTAGCATATGCACAATGGCACGATTGCGAAGATTATTTTTTGCAAAAGAACCCTTTGCTTTTTTCCTTATAAGAAATCAAGGTCTGAATCTGATCGCGGGAAAGAATGTCATATAGCGCGCAATCGTCGCACCCTTGATTCCGTTTTCATATTTTGCCGTTCGCCAATCGGAAACCGTGATCGGCATGATCTCTTTTCCATCCGTGAAGATTCCAAAATCTTCAAGAATACGAGAATATCCCTTGATGGTGTTCGCGCTTTTCCCCTCCACAGTGAGAGAATCGAGATATAATTTTTGTGCTGTTCTGTAATCCATAATTTCCTCCGTTTTGTGCTGTTGTTTGTAAACAAATACCCATGGCTTTCAAAATATATGCTCCACGCCAATGCCGTATCGCTCTTTGATAATGGCATCCGCTTTGACCTTAAATTCCACCATCGGTGGCAGATCGGCAGGAATCGTTTCCGTTACCAAATCTCCGCATGAACGATCCTCGTCATCGGTATGTAAAAACCAAGGTTTGTGCATATTATATTGACATTACAATATAATTATGATATAATAAGCATGAAAGGAGTGTGTTGTTATGGCAAAAGTATCAACAAATATCAGCCTTGATGCTGAAACAAAAAGAAAAGCGCAGGAGCTTCTCGCAGATCTGGGACTCGATCTTTCCACAGCGGTTAATATTTTCCTTCGTCAGATGATTCGTGAAAACGCAATTCCATTTACGATCAGCCGTGATGTTCCGAACAAAGAAACCATCGCGGCCATTGAAAACACAGAAAATCATACCGATATGTACGGTCCCTTTGACGATGTTAAGTCCGTTATGGAGGCGCTGAATGCTTAAAATCGAATTCAGCGGACAATTCAAAAAAGATTATAAATTGGCGATGAAACGCGGCTGTAATCCCAAGCATTTGGAAGAAGTCATTACGATTCTTGCAAACGAACAAACCTTACCCGAAAAATACCGCGATCATGCTCTCGTTACTTCAAGAAATTATAAAAACGTCAGAGAATGTCATATCGAACCCGATTGGCTTTTGATCTATAAGATCGAAAAAGAAATTTTGACCTTGCAGCTTATCCGCACAGGTACCCACAGCGATTTATTTTGAAGTTTATAAAACAGCAAAAAGGCAAACATTCCGTTTGCCTTTTCTTTTAAAGAAGGAGTATGAGTCATGAAAACAGCTGCTGCTTATATCCGCGTTTCCGATGAAAGACAGGATGAATTTTCTCCCGATTCACAATTAAAATTGATTCGGGAATATTGTAACAGAAACGATATCATATTACCGGAAGAATTTATATTTTATGATGATGGCATATCCGCAAAATCCGTTAAAAAACGTGAACAATTCAACGAAATGATCGCACTGGCAAAACAAAAAGAAAAACCGTTTCAAATAATCCTTGTCTGGAAGTTTTCCCGCTTTGCAAGAAATCAAGAAGAATCCATCGTCTATAAATCATTGCTCCGTAAAAACGGTGTTGATGTGATCTCTATTTCTGAACCGATTCAAGATAATCCGTTCGGCGGTCTGATCGAGCGTATTATCGAATGGATGGATGAATATTATCTCATTCGGCTCTCAGATGAAGTAAGACGCGGTATGACAGAAAGAGCTATGCGAGGACTTCCAAACGCAGCTCCGCCGTTCGGTTATAAAATGGAAAACGGAAGATACATAATCGTCGAAGAAGAAGCAAAAATCGTTAAAGAAGTTTTCAGAATGTTTTTGGATGGAATGTCGATCCGTACGATTGCATCCTATTTTTCAAAAATGGGGATAAAAACAAAACATGGGAACCCCATTGAAAATCGTACGGTTGAATATATGTTAAATAATCCCGTATATATCGGATATGTCCGATGGAATCCCAACGGACGTTCTGCATCTGCAAGAAATTATCATAATCCCGAAGATATCTTAAAAAAAGCTGAACATTCACCGATTATCAACGATCATACGTTTCAACAAGTAAAAGAAAAAATGGAAGAACGAAATAAAATAAAAGGTAAATATATGCACGAAAACGCAACCAAACATGAATATATCTTTCGCGGAATCGTTAAATGTCATTCTTGCGGCTCAACTTTAATTTATCAACCCAAAGTCAAATCACTGCAATGTCATAAATATTCCAAAGGTGCTTGCCCGGTATCCCACAGTATAACAGAATCTTCTCTGGTGCAAATGGTTATCGAAGAAATGAAGCGTTCCGTACAAACTCTTGACTTTAATATCAAAGATCTAACGCAAAAACAAATACGTCCTGCCTTAAATACCATCAATTATGATTCTTTGATTGCCACCGAACGATTGAAATTGGAACGTGCACGGCAAGCCTATCAAGAAGGTGTCGATTCATTGCAAGAGTATAAAACAGCAAAAATAAAAATCGAATGGGAAATCAAAAAATTGCAAAAAGAAAAACAAACTTCCCTTTTGCAAGATTCCAATATCGACCTGAAAAAATTTGCAGAATCCGTATCCTCCGTCATATTCATTCTTGAAAGTAACGTCGCAACACCCGAACTTAAAAATCAAGCATTAAAATCCATCGTACAAAAAATCATTCTCTACAAACCGGAAAAAAGAATCGAACTATTCTTCTATATTTAAAAAGCATCTCAAGGTGCTTTTTTGATTATCAGTTTTTTCAGCTCGGCGGAGCGGACGGTGAAACCGCAGCAGCAATGCGTTATTTAAATCAACGATATACGATGCCGTACGGCGATATCATTGGTATTCTTACCGATATCGGTACAGAAGCAGGGGCTTAATTTGCGCAATTTCCTATGCAATGAAAAAAGCGCGGGCAAAAAGCCCGCGCCATAATACGCAGAAAAAGAATGGCTATCAGGAATCAAAATTTCTTTCAACGAGGTCAACGAAAAACTTTTGTTTTTCGTTTTCCGTCAAATGTTCGTAACCGAAAACGAGAATCTTCGTCTGAATTTCATTGAAAGTCTTTTTACCGAGGTTACGGATATGGATCAGCGTTTCGTTAGCGAGTGCATTGACAACGTCATCGACCACAAAATATCCCGCTCTTTTCAGAGCATTGTTCGCACGTACGGAAAATTCAATATCATCGATATTGGTTTCACAAGCTTTTTTTGTAAATGCGATACTGACGTTTACCCGCGATCCGATGACCGCGTGGATCGTATCAAGAAAACCGTTATCCTTCGCGGAATTATAAAGCTCAAGCGCAATTTCTTCTTTTCTCATATAGTGTAACCTCCAAATAACATTCTGTCGGATTTTATCAGCGTTGCATCATAAAATCCCGATTGTCTTTTTCTTCATTCTATCACATTTTTCGTCAGGTGTCAAGACGAGGTTTGTCCGAAAAACTCAAATTGTGCGAATTTCTTCCCAAAGATACGTCGCTTCTAAGTCTGCAAGATGGAGCATAACGGCAAGAGGTGCCATTTCATAGGCCTTGCTGATACCGAAATCGCCGCCTTTGACAGCCGCATCAAAAGAACCCATATGATAACGGATGGCAAGAAGCTCATGAACCTCCAATTTCTTGAAAAACCATTGCAAGATGATACAGCTCTTTTCGCCGTGACCTATGGGGAATCTTTCA
The DNA here is from genome assembly GCA_017472285.1 of Clostridia bacterium. Classification (GTDB taxonomy): domain Bacteria; phylum Bacillota; class Clostridia; order Oscillospirales; family CAG-272; genus QALR01. The sequence goes on from JAFUQQ010000035.1 coordinate 4,687, forward strand.
TTGATCTCATAGATCTCTTTCTGTACCCATTTACCGTTTTCATCTTTGACGTTGCGATAACCTTTCTGATAAAAATTCACTTTGCAAACGTCGTGAAAAAGTGCCGCAACGGCAAGGGATTCCGCTGAAACGTTCTTATCTTCGTAATTTGCGGCAATGCGTTTGATACAATCATATACGTTCAGCGAATGTTCCAAAAGTCCGCCCGCATAATTGCCGTGATATTTTGTGCTTGCCGGTGCTTCATAAAAATCGCTTTTTTCCAACCAATCCAAAAGCTTATCCAGCCCTTCTCTTTTGATTTCCGTTTTACAAATCTGCAAAAATCTTTCTTTATTTGTCATATTTCAATTCCGCCTTTCATTTGATCTGATATGTATTGATGATATTTCCGTCAAAATCTTTCCAAAGAAACGTACCGTTTTCCAAAGTCATATAACCGTGATGGCTTTTTTTCTTCGGTATCGTTGCCGAACCGGGATTCATAACCGTATAATCCTGCAAGTCTTTACATTCAGGAACGTGTGTATGCCCATGAAGCAGAATATCTCCCGCATGAAGCGGAGGCAAATTTGTTTCGTTCCATTTATGTCCATGCGTCGCAAAGATCATATGTTTCCCTTCCGTCAGGATCGCATATTCCGCCATGATCGGAAATTCCAGAACCATCTGATCGACCTCCGTATCACAATTGCCGCGCACGCAAAGAATATCGTTTTTACGTTCATTCAGAAGCGATATCACCGTTTTCGGCTCATACCGTTCTGGCAGATCATTTCTCGGTCCATGATATAAAATATCACCGAGCAATAAAATACGGTCTGCCTTTTCTTCCGTAAAAACACGTAAAACCTCTCTGCAATAATATGCCGATCCATGAATATCCGATGCAATCAACCATTTCATCATATGCAAAACCATCCGTTTCATATCAATATATACCTATTATAACAAATAAATTCGATTTTGTCAATTTCTGCAATAATACTTGACAAAATTCATTCTTTTCTATAAAATATAATTAAGATTTCGCTTTGTCAGATTTCATCAAAATTTATCATTAAGGAGAAAATCGATATGAAAAAAGTTCAGATCGTCGCAGACAGCACCTGTGACCTCTCTAAAGAATTGATCGAAAAATATAATATTGCGATCATTCCGCTCTGCATCATCATGGACGATAAAAGCTATTTTGACGGCGTTGAAGTAACCCCCCCCGAAATTTTCGAATGGGCAAACAAAAATAAGACCACACCCAAAACTTCTGCCGCTTCCATCACGAAAGCAAAAGAAATCATGCAACCTTTTATAGATAACGGCGATGATATCATCTTCTTCGGTATCTCTACGAAAATGAGCGGTACTTGCGGTGTCATCAAAATCTTACGCGAACAGGAAGAATACGACCGTATCTTCATCATTGACTCCTATAACCTTTCTACAGGTATCGGACTTCAGGTGCTCCGCGCGGCAGATCTTGCCGAACAGGGCGTTTCCGCAGAAGACATCGTTGCCGATATCGAAGGCAGAAAAGATAACGTCCGCGCAAGCTTTGTTATCGATACCCTTACATATCTCGCGCGCGGTGGCAGATGCACAGCCCTCACCGCACTCATGGCAAATACGCTCCGCCTTCATCCGATGATCGTTGTCCGTGACGGCACGATGGGCGTTACCAAAAAATATACGGGTAAAATCGATGTTGCTCTCGGCAAATACGTCGAGGACCTCAAAAAAGATCTCGCAACAGCAGATAAAAGACGCGTTTTCATCACCCATTCAGGTTGCAAAGACGCGACCGTTCAAGCAATCTATGATAAGATCGCGGCACTCGAATATTTTGAAGAAATCAATATCACAACAGCAGGCGGTGTCATCTCCAGCCATTGCGGTCCCAACACGCTCGGCGTTCTTTTCTATACACTCCCCGAAGAACCTGCAGAAGTTCCCGCAGAAACAGAAGAAGCCGTTGCCGAAGCAACCGTTTAATACGAAAAAACCGACAGAAAAATCTGTCGGTTTTCTTTTTGCAAGGCTGACTGCCCCTGCACCCCGTTTCAATGGACTTTATCCCTTGAAAATCCCTATCATTTGCAGAATATTCATATAGGGTGCCACATTTAAAAGTTTTTGCGTTGGGGTTCGGGGAGGTCTCCCATGAAAAAAATCAGATTTCGATCAATTCATACTCTTTGAAACCGTAACCAAGGTCTGCCGCCGCATCGATCGTAAGCGCACCATTTCTGGATTCAATGCGTTCGATCAGATGATCGCGTCCGGGGTCATCTGAAGCATAAACGAGATCAAGACAAGCTTTGTCGAGTGCAACGGGATCGAGCGAAGCAAGAATACCGATGTCTTTCATACAGGGATCTTCCGCAACCGCACAGCAATCGCAGTCAACGGAAAGATTTTTCATGACGTTGATATAAGCTAAATCATTGTGATAGAAAGCGATCACGGAACCTGCCGCATCTGCCATAGAACGCAAAAAAGAATCGTGATCGGCAGTCCAGATCTTTTCGGGTTCGCCTGCACCGTGAATATATGCTTTTCCGAAAGAAGATGCTACACCGATGGAAAGCTGTTTCAGCGCGCCTCCGTAACCACCCATCGGATGTCCTTTGAAATGGGAAAGCACCAGCATGGAATCGTAACGGTCAGCGTGATTACCGATATAATTTTTTTGAATCACAGCACCATTCGGAATATCAAGAACGATATCATCTCCATCCGCATCAAGAAGATCAACAGGATAATATTCACTCCAACCATGCGTTTTCAAGGTTTCCAGATGTTTTTCCGTGGTATTGCGTTTCCCTTCATAAGCGGTATTACATTCAACAACGGTACCTTGTACGGCATCGATCATGGGTTTAAAGAAATCGGGACGCAAAAAATTCTGATTGCCGACTTCACCGGAATGGAGTTTGACAGCGACTTTTCCTTTGAGATTTGCACCAAGCATTTCATAAAGCTTCAAAACAGCTTCGGGCGTGATATTTTTTGTAAAATAGACCTTTGATTTCATTTTTTGTTCCTTTCTTTTCTGTTTTTTCAGTTTTATTATAACAATATCAGCTTTTTTTGTCAAGTTTTTCATTGTTTTGATGGAAAAGTCGTTCCGCCGCTTTTTCAAATATCTCTTTGCTGACGATCGGTTCATGATGGTCATGAAGCACAACCAAGTCTTCTGCGCCGCGATTGTATTTTTTCTCATGAGAAAGATAATCGGGCGTATACGTTTTTTTCTGAATCAGATCGCCTATGTATTTTTCATTGCGAAGGATACGCATAATGACCGTTCCGTTCCATTTTTCCGCCCGCATTGGTCGGATTCCGGAGGCATCCAAATCTCTTGCGATCTCGGCATACCCCTTTTTTTCTTCTGTATATAAATGAAAAATCCTTCGGACGATCTCCGCACCTTCTTCATTGATTGTCATTTGTCCGTTTCTGATATCATAACCAAGCATACTTCTACCGAATACGACACCTTGTTCCATACGGCGTTTTTGTCCCCATTTGACACGTTCCGAAGTGCGTCGGCTTTCTTCCTGTGCGATCGTTGCGAGAATAGCAAGACGAAGTTCAGCATCACTATCCATCGTATAAATATTATCATTCATGAAAAAGACACCCACACCATACCGTTTGAGTTCACGGGTATAATAGATACTATCTAAAAGATTACGAGCAAAACGGGAAATTTCTTTGGTCAAAATCAAGTCAAATTTCCCGTTTTTTGCATCTTCTATCATCATTTTGAATGATATTCGGTTTTTAACGGTCGTTCCTGTGATACCTTCATCCGCATAGATCTGATAAAGAGAATAATTTGAATTTCGTTCAATATATTCACGGAAATACCGTTTTTGACTTTCAAAAGAATTGGCTTGATCTGCTTTATCCGTGGAAACACGGCAATATGCCGCAACACGTTTGATATTTTCTTTCATGAAATTCTCCGATAGATCAAAATTATATTTTTAATATATTGAGAAAAGAAGGAAAATATGCCAAGTAAAAAACGATCCTGCTTCTGTCGGTACAGAAGAACTTGCACATATGGAAATGATCGCCGCCATCCTTTATCAGCTCACACGAAATCTGACTCCCGAAGAAATTAAAAAATCAGGTTTTGATACCTATTTTGTCGATCATACAACAGGTATTTATCCCGTTTCTGCGGCAGGTGTACCGTTTACAGCGGCTTATTTCGCTGTCAAAGGCGATCTTTTTGCCGATCTGCATGAAGACCTCGCTTCCGAACAAAAAGCACGTGTCACTTATGACAATATCTTGCGTCTTGTTGATGATCCCGACGTGCGCGATCCGATCAAATTCCTCCGTCAGAGAGAAATCAATCATTTCCAAAGATTCGGTGAAACGAAACGGGAACTATCAAGTAAATCTCCGAACGCGGAAAGCCCACACCCGCGCAATCATAAAAGAATAAAAAAATAAGCAATGTACGAATGTGAGCATACCAAGAAAGGCACGAAAGATAAATCAAGCTGTTACTTAAATTCAATAACACCGTAAAAGCGGCGTTTACTAATTCCCACACGGGAAGATAGGAACGCCGTTTTTCTTTTCCCCGAAGTAATGCGAGAGGTACACCCAGACGCGCCACAATGCGTTTTGGGACGCGGCGGCGACACGGCAAGGGATTTTCCCGTCAAAGCCGAAAACGGCGTACTATCGCGTTACAGCCAAAAAAGCAAAGGAGTGATACACAATGGCAGTTTTTCGGGTGGAGCGAAACGCGGGATATACCGTTATGAGCAACCACCACTTACGAAACAAAGACTTGACCTTAAAGGCAAAGGGGCTGTTGTCGCAAATGCTCTCCCTACCCGAAGATTGGGACTATACCCTTGCGGGGCTGTCCTACATCAACCGCGAAAGCGTTGACGCAATCCGTACCGCGATATGGGAGCTTGAAAAAGCGGGATATATCAAGCGGTATCAAGGGCGCGACGAGCGCGGCAAAATGACGGCGATTGAATATGTCATTTACGAACAGCCACAGCCGCTATTGGATTTACCGATATTGGAAAATCCAACAACGGATAATCCGATATTGGAAAATCCGACATCGGATAAACCGACATCGGAAAATCCAACGCAAATAAATAAAGATATATTAAATACTAACTTACCGAAAAAAGAAAAATCAATTACGGATTTATCAAATACCGATTCCATTCCTATCCTTTCCCAAGAGCCCTTTCCTTTCAGAGAGGACGCGGCAGAGCCGACGGAACGGAAAGGAAAAGAAACGGCAACAGAGAGCGCAGTAGAAATATATCGGGAGATCATCAAGGACAATATCGACTATGACATTCTCCTACACGACAACAGATTTGACACCGACCGTATTGACGAGATCGTGGATCTCATTCTTGAAACGGTATGCACCGCAAGAAAGACGCTACGCATAGCAGGCGACGATTACCCCGCCGAGCTTGTCAAGTCAAAATTTTTAAAGCTGAATAGCTCGCATATAGAGTTTGTTTTGGATTGTATGAAGCAGAACACAACAAAGGTACGCAACATCAAGCAGTATCTACGGGCTGTACTCTTTAATGCACCGTCCACCATAGACAACTACTATACCGCCCTTGTCGCTCACGATATGGCGGCGGGCTTCCCAAAGAAAGAATAACCAAAGGGGGGGATACCGTATGACAAATCCGTACCGTTCGGGGGTACCGCCCTAACACAAAATCTTATTCCGTGAAAGGAGGAACACAATGCAAGACCAGGTAAACGAAAAAGTGGTAGCCGTTTCAATCAAAACAACCAAGCTGACCGCTTCCGTTCTGCAAGCGGCAATCAAACAAGTGCTTGCAAAAATGAAAGCGC
>JAFUQQ010000003.1 GCA_017472285.1 Clostridia bacterium
TCGATTTACTCTGGCAGAGTGTTTTGTACAGGTACAATGTGTTCAATTTGCTCGGACAGAGTGTTTTGTACACTTCTATTTGGAGTTTAGTTTATCATTGTTGGTGGGGGAAGTACAGACACGCTTTATTTGGCGCTTACCCAAATTCACCCCAAAACCGCTTTTGGGGGCGAAAAAAGCGCCCCGGATGAAAAACAAAAAAGCCTTGAAAACGCAATGTTTTCAAGGCTTTTCGCTGGTTGCGGGGGTGGGATTTGAACCTCACGACCTCCGGGTTATGAGGGAACGACATATCCAGTTATGGAATAATCTACGCATAAATCGGCCTGGAAAGCGGGATCTGGGCACATATAGAGAGCACAATTTTGCCGGTGCGCCTAATTGCCGCTAATTCAACTTATCTGGTTAGGGGTAAAGATGGGGTGAAAAAGCGAGATGGATGAAGCCCATTTTCTTTTGCGTTGGATCAAAGATCTTCATCTGCCGAAATAAATTCTATTATGTTTTTGTGCAGCACGCCATCGCGCTTTTGCAAAAGTGCATCAATTGTAAGCAGATATTTTGGATAGTTATCTCGGATCATTCCAAAAGGCTTATATTCACGTTCCTCTGTTTCAGGATTCATAATTGTCATCGCAACCTGAACATATCGGTACTCATCTTTGACTCGTGTAATAAAATCACATTCTAGTTTCCCAATACGTCCAACGCTTATTTTGTAATTTTTGGCCGACAGATAGGTGTAGACAATATTTTCAAGCACGGGACCGTAATTGATCCTTGCATCTACATTACGGGAAAAATAAATACCCAGATCTGCAAGATAGTACTTTTGTTCACCGCGCAGCGATTTCTTGGATTTCACATCAAAACGCGGGCATTTATAGATAATCTTTGCATTTTCAAGGATTTGCAAATAATTGTTCAGTGTTTCCGTTCGGATATGGATATGTTCATTCTTTTCAAAGTACTCTGCCAGACCGGAAAGGCTCATTGTCGCACCGAAATTATTGATGACATACGTCATCACTTTATCAAAGACATTTCGGTTGCGTATCTTTCGATGCTTGATGACATCTTTATCCAGTATTTGAGAAATAACCTCGGAAATATACTTATCCTTATCGATCGGATCATCAAATTCAAGTGCCTTTGGAAATCCGCCAAATCGGATATACTCATTAAATTCCTCGACTTTATTATCTTTGATCTGTTTGCCCCAAAAAGCCTTCATTTCCAGATATTCACGGAAATTCAAGGGGAACATTTCAATTTCAATATAACGTCCCGTCAACTTGGTGGAAAGCTCACCGCTGAGCAGATAGGAATTGGAGCCAGTGATGAAGATCGAGAAATTGCCGTCTTCTCTGAAACCGTTGATGACCTCTTCAAAACCAATAACATTTTGTACCTCGTCGATAAAGAGATACTTGAAATGATCGTCGGTGATTAGCGCTTCGATTGCCTTTTCCAACGCATCGGGTGTTTTAATCTGGCGATATCCGCGCTTGTCAAGATTCAAATACAGGATATCCTTTTCGTCGATACCGGAGGCTTTGAGATCATCCATCACGGAGAGCAAAAAACAGGATTTCCCACAGCGCCGAATGCCTGTAATGACCTTGATCAAATCGGTATGATAAAAGCCGCGGATTTTATCGATATAATATTGTCTTGTGTAGATTTTGCGATTCATCATCAATTCTCCTTTCCTCTATTGTACGGTATTAGTATAGCATAGCCGAAGGAAAAAATCAAGTTAACGAGGGTAAAATTATAATTATTTTTATTATGCCCTCGTTAACTTTCGATTATTCTCATCTGCTATAATGCTTTTAACGGATTGTGACTATTTCATCGCCCTACCTATTACGGCAATGCGCGATGTTTTTATGGTGATAGGTATGCTTTAATACACCACATCCACCCAGACTCCCATCATTTCCCCAATATATGCCGCTAACTGCTCGTCATCAGTTCTCCTCCCGGGATATCGTTTGCCATCCGTGTAGCGCACTGCATTCATGATAAAATGAACGTGCCATCTCGAGTTGTGGTGGACGCCGAACACGATTTGATATCCCCCCGCAAAACAGCGGCAGACGGCATAGCTCAGTTCTCGCATATCCTGCAAAGACATTTTAGCTGATTCCTCATCGTTGAGGGAAAGGACATAATGCACGACTTGGGTTCCTTGCACATTATTCCACAGCAAACGGCAAACGTCCATCTGATACGCAGCATTCTGCGGATCTACCGAGTAACCGCCGGTGGCAAGCGCTTTGCGGTAGACATATCGGATCAGTCGCTCGGTAGCGCCACGCTCGGTATAGTTGTTCTTCACCTGCTTAAGGTTCGGCATAGCTCCTGCAACTCCTTTCGCAGTTGGGTTTTCAGTGGCTCGTTGGCATGCTCCAGAAGTGTTTCCAGCCGGCTCAGCGGTGCCATTGCTCCCCTTGCTCTGAGCCGTTCCATGATCGGGTTGGTTTCGATCCCGATCAGCGCGTGGTTGACCAGCTCGGTTGTGCTGATCCCTCTCGCGTGTTCTTGTGCCAATATGGCAGCGGTTTTTTCATTCAGACGTACGGTAATGCGTTGATTTTTCATAGAGGAAATCTCCTTTCGGTTATCTTTACCGTATGGTTTGGTCTGAAATAAAATTGTATAATTGCGGATCACGTGAGAGAATAAAAAATATGTATCCGTGTTAGTGAGAAAGACAGCAAGATTAAGTTTGACTACCCGAGCCAAGAACACAGAAAATGTATGATTTACGTTTTCTTTTTTGCATATTTTTTATTAATGCTCTCTTTTCTCGTTTATCTATTGTGTTTCTTAGATTTTTAGCTTTGACCACATGTTTGATAGTAAGCGCCAAATAAAGCGTGTCTGTACTTCCCCCACCAACAATGATAAACTAAACTCCAAATAGAAGTGTACAAAACACTCTGTCCGAGCAAATTGAACACATTGTACCTGTACAAAACACTCTGCCAGAGTAAATCGA